>NZ_NRRV01000022.1 GCF_016583825.1 Thiohalocapsa halophila
GGCGAGGGGCGAAGGGGTAGCGTCCGTGCCTCGACCCTCGCCACTCGTCACTCGTCACTTCCTCAGGCGACAGCCTGCACCGCCCCCGACAAAGCGGCGGCATCAGCATGCGGCAACGGGAGATAGACCGCACCCATCTCGTGGGCGAGCTTCTCGGCGTCGGGGCGCGGGCGGGGTGACATGTCCACCACCAGGGCCTTGAGCTCGGCGGTGCGGAAGGCGCGGGCCGAGGCCAGCGCGTCCTCGGCGGCCTGGGCGCGGCCGCCGATGCCCTCGCGGGTGACATTGGCGCGACCGTCGGTCAGCAGCACGACCACCGGCGTCCCGCCGCGGCGCTGCACACCGTCGGCCAGCTCCACGGCGGCGTCGATGCCCGCGGCGAGCGGTGTGCCGCCGCCCCCCGGCAGCCCGGCGAGGCTGCGCTTGGCCCGCACCAGGGAGCGCGTCGGCGGCAGCAGCAGCTCGGCGCCCGGGCCGCGGAAGGCGACCATGGCCACCCGGTCCCGGCGCACGTAGCAGTCCGCCAGCAGCAGCTCCACGGCGCCCTTGGCCTCGGCGAGGCGGTGCAGGGCCGCGGAGCCGGAGGCGTCGACGACGAAGATGGTGGTGGTCTCGGAGCGCTGCTTGTAGCGGGTGATGCGGAAGTCGTCCTGGCGGACTTCCACCAGGACATCGCCCCCGCCTGATCCCAACCGGGCCTGCTGCTCGCGCTCCTGGCGCCGCAGCCGCTGCCAGGGGGCCGCCGCGCGCAGGGTGTCGATGACGGCGAGGCGGCTGCCGGCGCCCGGCTCGCCGCGGCGGGTGCCGGCGGGGCGCCCGCGCAGGGAGCCGCTCTGGCTCGCGCCGGACTTGCCGCTGCTGTTCGAGCGGGTGCGCAGCGCGCCCATCTTGAGCATGGCCAGCAGGTTGTCCGGGATGGCCGCCTCGGCGGACTCCAGCACCACGTCCTCCAGCGGCTTGTCGATGTCCTGCTCCGGGGTCTGGTCGTCCTGCTGCTCGTCGTCCTGGTTTTCTTCCGGGGGCGGCGGCTCTTCGGGCTGCTGGTCCTCGGGCGTATCCGGCATGGGCAGCCGGGTGGCGCGGGGGGCGAAGACCAGCCGGGCGGCGGTGCTGACGTCGTCCGTCTCGACGGCGTCGCGGCCGTCCAGCGCCGCGGCGGCGCAGGCGATGCGCTGGGCGAAGAGGCTGGCGCGCAGGGAGTCGACGCCGAGCGCCAGGGCCGTGGCGCAGATGGCCTCCAGTATGTCCGCGGGCACCGTGACGCCGGGCAGGCGCCGGCGGGCGCGCTGGATGCTGCCTGCGTCCTGATCCGGCGGCATGGCCGCGTTGTAGGGGATGTCGTTTAAGTCCAGCAGGACGGCGAAGCGGTCCTTGAGCGTGGTCGGCACCTGCTCTTCGTCGTTGGCGCCTTCGTCCAGGGCGACGACGCCGAAGCGCGTGGGCGTGCGGGCGGTGATGCCGTCGCGCTCCACCAGGACCTCTTGGGTGTCCAGCACGGCGCTCAGGTGCGCGGCCGTGGAGCGGGCGACGCGCTCGGCCATGGCCAGCATCACCACGCCGCCGTCGGCCTCCGCCAGCAGGCCGCGCTCGGCGACGGGGCGCCCGGCGTGCAGCGTGGCGGCGAGGTCCAGCCCGCCCAGCAGGCGGCCGTCGGCGATGTGCAGGGGCACGCGGCGGAAAGGCTCGTCCGCCGGCAGCAGCTCGCGCAGGAATTCCAGCCAGAGGTCGCGCACGGGACCGGGCAGGGCGCGGACATTGATGCCGCCGGCGGCCACCGGGTCCACGGCGAAGAGCGCCGCGGCGAGGCAGGCGTCGTCCCAGCGGGCGGCGAGCTGCGCCCGGCGCTGCGCCTCGGCCTGCTCGGCCTGCTCGACTTCGGCCGGTGGGGCGGCGGGCGTCGCGGCCGCGTCTGCCGGCGGCTGCCCGGGCGGCAGCTGCCCCGGCGCCGGGGCGGTGGCGCTCATGCCCCGAACAGCTCCTCCACCGCCCGGTTGACGCGGGTGGTGGAGCCGGCGTCGTCGAGCACGTTGCGGCGCAGCCGGTGGCGCAGCGCCGGCGGGGCCACGTGCTTGAGGTGCTTGTCCTCGACGCTCTCGTCGCCCTCCAGCGCGGCATAGGCGCGGGCGGCGCGGATCAGGGTCAGCTCGCCGCGCAGCCCGTCGGTGCCGAGCTTCATGCACAGCTGCGATGCGCGCTCCAGGGTGGCGTCCGGCACCTCCACCTGATCCAGCGTGTCCTTGGCCTTGAGGATCTGGCGGCGGATCTTGCCGTCCTTGCGCTTGTGCTTCTCGATGAAGGCGGCGGGGTCGCGCTCGAACTCGTCGCGCAGGCGCACCACCTGCATGCGGCTTTTGAGATCCTGCGGCGTTGACACCTCTACCGACAGGCCGAAGCGGTCCAGCAGCTGCGGGCGCAGCTCGCCCTCCTCGGGGTTGCCGCTGCCCACCAGCACGAAGCGCGCCGGGTGGCGCACGCTCAGGCCCTCGCGCTCGACCACGTTCTCGCCGCTGGCGGCCACGTCCAGCAGGGCGTCCACCAGGTGGTCCTCCAGCAGGTTGGCCTCGTCGATATACAGAAAGCCGCGGTGGGCGCGGGCCAGCAGGCCGGGCTCGAAGCGCTTCTCGCCGCGGGTGAGCGCGGATTCCAGGTCCAGGGCGCCGATGACGCGGTCTTCGGTGGCGCCGAGCGGCAGGTCCACCACCGGCACCGGCGCCTTGCGCACCTTGAGCTTGCCGCCGTTGGCACGCGTGTCCCGGCAGGCGTCGCAGAGCGCGGCCTCGGGTGCTTCAGGATCGCAGTTGTAGGCGCACTTCTCGACCACCCGCATGGGCGGCAGCAGCGCCGCCAGCGCCCGGATGGCCGTGGACTTGCCGGTGCCGCGGTCGCCGAACACCAAGACACCGCCGATGCTCTGGTCCGTCGCCGCGATCAGAATCGCGAGCTTCATCTCGTCTTGGGCGACTATGGCGGAGAACGGGAAGGCGGCCGGCATAGGGATGGTCCTGGGTGAGCGTCCGGGGGCTGGTCCGGGGCGTTGATGCGGAGAGTTGTTCCGAGCTTGGGCTGCACTGGCACCGGCTGCGGCGAGCCCGCGGCCGACGCGGACCAGACAGCGCGTCTGGTGACAGCAACGCTGGAACCTATCCCGCAGCTTTTTTCCGGTCAAGCGGGCGGCGGGTTTTGCTTGCGTTGGCGCAGTCGGGGCAGCCACCGCCCAGCCGGCGGGGCGACCAGCGGCGCCGGCTCGGGCCGGAGCAGTGCCAACGGGCAATGCGCGCCCCTTATCCTGATTGATTGCTTGCTTGTCCGACAGCTTGCAGGCCGCACGCCGATGCGGACATACTCCGCCAGCGCCCGCGCCGCCCGCCGCGGTTTGCGACTACGGCCGATGCCTGCGCCGCCGCCGAGCCCGCCCCTCAAACACCTGCCCAGCCCCCGCCACTGGCGCCCCAGCCGCTGGAGCCCCGGCCGCTGGAGCCGGCCGCGGCCGCACGGCTGCGGCCGGTCTGTCGGGGTCTGAGCGGTGCAGTCTGTGACCCTGCACATCGCCCGTGGGGCGCCGGCGCTGGCACAGCTGGCGGCGGCGGCAGCCGTGCTGGATGCAGACGAGCAGGCCCGGGCGGCGCGCTTTCGCCTCGATGCCGACCGCGAGGCCTATCGAGCGGCCCATGTGCTGCTGCGCTATGCGCTGTCGCGGGAGGCGGCCCCGGCGCCGGGGCATTGGCGCTTTCGCCGCGGCGCCCATGGGCGCCCGGAGATCGACACGGCCGCCTGCCCGGATGCCGGGGCGCTGCGCTTCAACCTCAGCCACACCCGCGGGCTGGTGTGCTGCGCGCTGACCCGGCATCAGCCCTTGGGCGTCGATGCCGAATGCGCGCGCGCACTGCCGGATGCGCAGGCCATCGCCGAGCGTTTCTTCACTCCCGACGAGGCCGCTGCCATCGCCGCCGCAGGCCCGCCGGGCTCCGACGCGCAAGCGCTGGCCTTTCGATCCGTCTGGACACTGAAAGAGGCCTATGTCAAGGCCCACGGGCTCGGGCTCGCCATGGGCCTTGCGAGCTTCGGCTTCCGGCTCGTTGGCGCAGCGCCCGCGCGGATTCGGCTGCGCCACGCTGAGGCAGCACAGAAAGACCCGCCCGCGGCGCACTGGCGCTGCCTGCTGCTGCATCTCGACGGGCGCCGCTGCGCCCTGGCGGCGGCGGTGCCGGCGGCGGGCGGGGCGCGGTTTCGGGTCTTGCTGCACGGCGCCGATGCCGAGCCGGAGGTCGGGCTCGCCGCCTGTACCCCGGGGACAGTGCTGCTGCCGGTGGAGCGCGTCACCGACGCGGCGCGCATCCCCTGACGACAGCCCTCACGGGCCGCGGCCGCCGGCATGGGTGCGAATGGCGCTGATCAGGTCCTCCGGCGGGCCGCCCTTGGTGAGATAGGCGGCGGCACCAGCGGCGAGCATGGCGTCGGCGACATCCCGGTCCACGTGCATGGACAGGCCGATTACCGTGATCTTCGGCGCCGCGGCAAGCACTCGGCGTGTGGCCTCGATGCCATCCATGCCGGTGCCCAGGTTGATGTCCATGATGATGACATCGGGCTTCAGCTC
The DNA here is from genome assembly GCF_016583825.1 of Thiohalocapsa halophila. Classification (GTDB taxonomy): domain Bacteria; phylum Pseudomonadota; class Gammaproteobacteria; order Chromatiales; family Chromatiaceae; genus Thiohalocapsa; species Thiohalocapsa halophila. The sequence goes on from NZ_NRRV01000022.1 coordinate 4,598, forward strand.
TGCAGCCAGGGCAAGGGCCTGCGCACCGGTTTCCGCTTCGCCCGCCACCTCGATGTCCGCCTCTACCCGCAGCAGACCGGCGATACCTTCTCGGACGATGCGATGGTCGTCGACGATCAGCACCCGCCAGCGCGGCGCTTGCTGGTGCACGGCGTAGGCACCGGCCCCCGTGCGGCTTGCGCTTGCTTGCAGGTCCGCCGCGGCCGGGAGCCTGTCACCCCCGGGCACGAAGAGCGTCACGGAGGCCCCGAGTCCGGGGGCGGTGACGAGGCCGCGCTCCTGCAATACGGGTGGACTCAGCTCCACGGTCAGCGAGCGCGACGCGGCGAGCGCCTCCGCCAATGTCTCCCCGACAGCCTGGGCGGCCGCACGCAGGGCCTCGGTGCCGGCGGTGCGGGCCAGCTGGCCCGTCTGTATCTGCGCCGCGACGATGAGCTGCTGAATATGATCGTGCAGGATGGTGGCGAGGCGCTTGCGCTCGCGCTGCTCGGTCTGGGTCAGCTCGGTGGCCAGCGCCCGCAACTGCGTCGCTTGGCGTTGGACCTCGGCGGTGCGCTCGGCGACGCGGGCCTCCAGCGTGCGGTTCAGCTCGGCCACGGCCTGCTCCGCCACTTTGCGTCGGGTGATGTCCAGCACGGTGGCGATGACACCGCGGGCCGGCTCTTTCGGGTCGACCAGCGCCAGACACAGGGCCACGTCCAGGATGTGGCCGTCCTTGCGCTTGAGCTGTGCGTCCACGCGCACCACGGGCTCCTCACAGAGCCGCGGATAGACGGTTTCGCCGATGGCCTCGAAGGCGGCAGCGGACGGATGCAGCATGCGCAGGGACTGGCCGATCAGCTCCTCCCGCGCATAGCCAGTCATTGCGCAGAGCCGGTCGTTGACCTCGCGCAGCTCCCGGTCCACCGAGAAGCCAATGCCCATGGGCGAGGCGTGGAACAGGACTTCGAAGCCGAGCGTATCCACGAGGGCGCCCCCCGGCTCGCTCAGGCTCGGCCGCGCCGCCGAGAGCGCTGCTGGATCGGCGTCTGGGCCGGTGTCACGGCCTTGCCGAAGCGACGGCTCGGGGCTGACGGATTGTTGCGGCTCGATGCTCCCGCCGCGGCGGCTGTCCTGGCTGCTCATTGGGCTCTGGGTGCCGGCAGTATCGGGATAGAGCATAACCCCAACGCGCGTCTCTGGATAGCCGGCTCGGCAGCCTTGCGGGTCTGCTCCTGAGGAGGGACCGCCTTATTGGCCATCGCCAAAAACCGGACCGAGCCGGCTCGGAAAATCCGTTGTCTGCGGACAATGATTCCGTTGTTGCAATGAGCGCAGCGGCCGCACTTCACCGCACGCCGACGGCGACATAGCGCGAAGTACCGACGCACCGCGCTCCCGGCGCGCTCCCGGCTGTCGGCGCCAGACCCTGACAACGATAAGCCCCGGAGTGGAGAGGAGCCATCCCAATGCCAAGACGATCTGCCCTTGCTGCCGGCATGGCAGCGACCCTGACCCTGCCGGTACTCGCCGGCGACCTGCGCGCGCCGGAGGACGTGCTGCAGACGCTGATCGACGACAACGAATCAGCCTATCTGACCCAGAGCGAGCAGAACATCATGATGATGCCGGACAACGCCGCGCTCTGGACCGCCGAGGAGGGCAAAGAGCTCTTCTTCGAGGCGCGGGGGCCGAACAACGAATCTCTCGAGACCTGCGACCTGGGCAAGGGGCCGGGCGTCGTGGACGGCGCCTATGTGGAGCTGCCCCGCTTCTTCGAGGACACCGGCCGCGTCATGGACCTGGAGAGCCGGCTGGTCTACTGCATGACCAGCATCCAGGGCTTCGCGCCCGACGACCCCGAGGTCAAGCAGCGCCATGGCTCGGACTCGGACATGATGAAGCTCCAGACCTTCATCGCCAGCCGCTCCAGCGGCCTGCCCTGGAATCCGCCCATGGATCATCCGCTGGAGCAGGCCATGCGCGATGCCGGCGAGGTGCTGTTCTACCGCCGCGCCGGGACCTCCGACTTCAGTTGCAGCACCTGCCACACCAACACCGGCAACCGCATCCGCGCCTCGGTGCTGCCGAGCATCAACCAGCCGCACGAATGGACCAAGGCCATCTCCTGGCCCGCCTTCCGCGTTGGCCATCAACAGGTGCGCAGCAGCAACCACCGCATCCGCGGCTGCTATTGGCAGATGCGCCAGCCGCAGAGTATCCCGGGCTCCGAAGCAGCCATCGCGCTGATGTCCTTCTGGACCGACGCGGCCCGCGGCGCGCCGGCGATCCTGCCGGACAAGAAGCGTTGAGCACCGGTAACAGCCAGGAGATCCCAGCGATGACCAACCGACACCTCGCACTGACCGCCACCGCGGCGCTGCTCTTCATGCTCGCCACCGCCACCACGGCGGCACCGCCGGCACCAGAGGCCGCCTACACCGCCATGAGCCCGGAAGAGCTCGCCGACTACCTGATCTTTGAGGCCGGCGGCTTCGACCTCGACGCCCAGACCCAGGACGGCGGCACCGCCCGCGAGCGCATGACCCAAGACCGCACGCAGAAGGTCTGCTCCGCCATCGCCCGCAGCGGCAAGGACCTCGACCGCGCCACCGCGGCCAAGATCAGCGCCCTCGCCGACGACTCCATCGAGTATCCCGACGGCGGCGTCGAGCTCGGCGACTGGAAGCGCGGCGAGGAGATCGCCCGCTCCGGCTACGGCTACCGCATCGGCCACCGCGTGGACGACCACGACAGCCGCACCCCCGGTGGCAACTGCTACGCCTGCCACCAGCTCGACCCCAACGAGATCGCCTACGGCACCGTCGGCCCGAGCCTCACCGGCTACGGCCGACTGCGCGGCGCCAGCGACGCGATGCTCAAGCACACCTACCAGATCCTCTACAACCCGAACCTGTTCTTTCCGTGCACGACCATGCCGCGCTTCGGGCATCACGGGACCTTGACCCAGGCCCAGATCGCGGACGTCATGGCCTATCTGCTCGACCCGGAATCTCCGGTGAACCAGGAGCCGCCGAAGACGGCGGACGCAGAGCAGGCGGCGGCGGACTGAGCCCCTACCGCCCACGCACGCGGCCCACGCACGCCGCTCACCGACGCGGCTCACCAAGCCGGCGCCCGCGTCGCTACGCAGGCGCCGGCTCGGCTTTCGCGTGGGGCGGGCTGCAACGGGCGTGTCCACCCGCGTAGCCGCGCCGGGCCGGCTTGACGCGGGCGCTCGCGCGTGTCCGAATCGCGCGCACGCCGAGCGCAGCGGAACAAGCGGAGACGATGGACAAGCTCTGGAAGCAGATCACCCCCTCCGACTACGCGTGGGAGCAGGCCGGCCTGGACTTCCTGCGGCGTCAGCTCCCGGACCATGAGCCCTACCGAGCCTGGGCCAACTTCGAATTCATCGCCCAGGATGGCTCCATCAACGAGGTGGACGCCCTGGTGCTGACCCCTAAGGGTCTGTACCTGGTCGAGATCAAGTCCCATCCCGGCGAGATCAGCGGCGACGCCGGCAGCTGGCTCTGGACCTTCCAGGATCGTCGGCGCGTGCTCGACAACCCGCGCCTGCTCGCCGACCGCAAGGCGAAGAAGCTGGCCTCGCTGCTCAAGACGCAGCGCGCCGCACTGGCCGGCAGCGGCAGAGCACGCATCCCGTTTATCACCTCCCTGGTGTTTCTGTCTGCGCACGACGTCGTCAACCGGCTTCAGGGGCCGGCTCGGCTCCAGGTCTGTACGCGCAAGAATCTCCTCAACACCCTGACCCATCTCGACGGCAACGGCCGCGACAAGAACATCGACCGGCCCACGTCCAAGCTCGTCGCCCGGGCGTTGGAGGAGGCCGGCATCAAGGAGTCCCAGCGTGCCCGGCGGGTCGGGCTCTACGAGCTGGGAGAGCTGCTCGACGAGGCCGACCACTTTCAGGACTGGCTCGCGACCCATGCCGAGACCGGTCTCAAGCGCCGCATTCGCATCTATCTGACCCGCGGCAAGCCCGAGTCCGAGGCCCAAACCTTACAGAAGGCGGCCCGACTGGAATTCCGCCTGATCGAGGGGCTGGAGCATCCCGGCATTCTGCGGGCGCGCGAATACCAGCAGCACGACCAGGGGCCGGCCCTGGTCTACGAGCACGACCCGGCCGCCGAGCGGCTGGACCACTATCTGCTCCGGCTCGGTCCCGAGCGGCGGCTCGACGCAGCCGATGCCCTGGCGCTGATGCGCCGCCTGGCCGAGGCCGTGCACTTCGCCCATGCCCATCGTCTCTATCACCGGGCGCTGAGCCCGCAGAGCATCTATGTTCGGCCCGAGCCCGACGGCAGCCTGAGTGCCAAGATCGCCAACTGGGCCACGGCGCAACGGGCCGCCGAGCGCGAGAGCGTCCAGCAGTCGGTGCTCAGCCACATGAGCCAGATCATCCAGGAAGAGGCTGGCCCCTACCTCGCGCTGGAAGCCCACTCGGCCATCGACCAAATCGGCGCCGGTGCTGGCTGCGGTGCTGGCTCCGGTGGTGGCTCCGGTGGTGGCTCCGACGCCGGAGTCGACGGCGTCTATCTGGATGTGTTCTCCCTCGGCGCCATCGCCTATCTGCTGTTCACCGGCAAGGCGCCGGCCGGCAACGACCTGGAGCTCCAGGACAAGCTCGGCCGCGGTACCGGGCTGCAGGTGACCGACGTGCTGAACGGGGCCTCGCAAGAGCTTCAGGACCTGGTTCAGTACGCCACCCATCCGGACCTCGGCGCCCGCATCGGCACCATCGACGAATTTCTGCGCTTCCTGGATGACGTCGAGAAGGAGCTGACCCGCCCCGACAGCGAGCGGCGCGAAGACCCGGCCGGCGCCGGCCCCGGCGACACCTTCCCGGGCGGCATCGAGGTCAAGCGGCGTCTCGGCCGCGGCGCCAGTGCCGTCACCTTCGTCGTTCAGCAGCTCGGTGCGCAGCGGGGCGAGCAGCGCGTGCTCAAGCTCGCCGCAGACCCGGAGCACAACCCCAGTCTGCGCCACGAGGGCGAAACCCTCGCCAAGCTCCGCCACCAGGCCGTCATCGCATTGCACGACAGCCGCGAGCTGCTCGGTCACCAGGCGCTGATCATCGACTACGCGGCCGAAGGCTCGCTGGAGCACCGGCTGCGACACGAGGGCGCCTTCCAGCTCGAGCTGCTGCAACGCCTGGGCGACGACCTGCTGAGCGCCCTCTGCCATCTCGAAGAGCGCGGCATCGCCCACCGTGACATCAAGCCCGGCAACATCGGCCTGACGATGCAAGGCAATCGCCTGCACCTGGTGCTGTTCGACTTCTCCCTGTCCCGGGTCGGCGACGCCAACATCACCGCCGGCACCGCTGCCTACCTGGACCCCTTCATCCGCGATCCGGGCCGCCGGCGCTGGGACGACTACGCCGAGCGCTTTGCCGCGGCACTGACCCTCTATGAGATGGCCACCGGCACGCTGCCCGCTTGGGCCGCCCAAGAGGGCCTGCCGCGGCTCATCGACGGCGCGCTGGAGATCGATCCCAATCTGTTCGATCCCGGCATCCGCGACGCCATGGCCGTCTTCTTCGCCAAGGCCCTGGCGCGCGATGTCAAGGACCGCTTCGGCAATGCCGAAGACATGCGCCACGCCTGGAGCCGGGTCTTCCTGCCCGCGCAGCAGCAGACCACCCGCCATCCCGCGGCCGCCGCGGACGCGCACGCGTGCGAGCCGGCGTGCTCGACTGCCGAGGCCCAGCCCGACACCCAAATCGGCCTGCTGCCCCTGTCCGCGCAGGCGCTGGACACCCTGAGCCGCCTCAACGTCAACACCGTGCGCGACCTGCTCGCCCTGCCCCGCAACGAGCTGGTGCGCATGACCGGCGTCGGCATCCAGACCCGCCGCGAGCTCTCGCAGCTGATCGCCCAGCTCCGCGACAGCTTGGGACAGCCACTTGATGCGGCGCCGCCGCCCGCCGACAGCGGCAAAGCAGCCGGCGACGCCGCCGCGGCCGGCCATCCGGCGAGCGTCGATCAGCTCTTCCGAGCCATCCTGCCGCCGGCGTCCAAGGCCGGCGACGCCGAGCGCCGCCGCTTCCTGAGCGAGTACCTGGGGCGGCTCGACAGCGACCGTCAGCCGTCGGACCTCGGCGTCCACTGGCCGACGCTGGTCACCCTGGCCGCCGAGACGGGTCTCGAGCCGGGCCGGGTGCGGGAGCTGCAATCCCGCGCCGTCGCCCTGTGGGCTAAGCACAAGCGCATCACCGAGCTGCGCCACGACATCGCCGCACTGCTGGACGATCACGGCGGCGTCATGACCGCGATGGAGCTGGCCGAGGCCGTGCTGTTGCGCCGCGGCTGCGTGCAGGCCGCGCCGCTGCGCGAGCGCTGGGCCCAGGCCGTGGTCCGCGCCGCCGTCGAAACCGAGCTGGAGCGCCAAGCATCCCGCTGGATCATTCGCCGTGCCGGCCGCCGCATTCTGGTGGCCGACAACCGCGAGCTGCGCGGCGAGGAGCTGGCCGACTATGCGCAGGCCCTCGGCGAGCTGGCCGACGAGTGCGCCGATAAAGACCCGCTGCTGTCGCCGGTGCGGACCCTGGAGCTGATTCGGGCGGTACCGCCCCCGGTCTCCGATCAGCACGCATTGGCCGGGCTCAGCAACCACCGCCTGCTGCGCCTGGCCGCGGCCGCCTCCCAGCACGCGGCGCTGTCCAGCCGCGCCGAGCTCTATCCGCGCGGGCTCGGCGCCGAGCGCGCCATCGAGCTGGCCCAGGGCGCCCTGCTCGGGACCCGCGCCCTGTCCGTTGCCGAGGTGCACAACCGCGTGCAGGGCCGCTATCCCGACGCGCAGCCGCTGCCGGGGCGCCCGGGGCTCGATACCCTGATGCGCGGGCTCGATCTCGGCTTCGAGTGGAACGGCGCCTTCACCTTTCCCGACGGCACCCGCGGCGCCTACTGCCTGCCCCACGCCGGTCTCACCGCCGTGACCAGCCTGTACGACCCGAGCCGCGTCGGGACCGTGCTGTCCGGCTCGTCCGCGGGGCTGGACCCCACCGGGGCCGAAGCGGCGCTCGTCGCGCAGCGCCACCAAGAGCAGTTCGACGCCACCCTGCGCACGGCCCTCGCCGAGCATCGCTTCCTGGCCCTGACCGTGCGCCCGTCCAGGGCGCGGCTCGCGGCCGAGCAGCTGGTGGCGCGCTTCGGGCTCGAGCGCATCAGCTTCGATGCGCTGCTGCTGCGCCACCTGCACCAGCTCTGCGACGGCATGGCCCGACCGCCGGACTGGCAGGTCGTGCTCCGGGCGGACGCGGCGGACCCGGGCAGCGTGGACCGCGCCCGCCTGCTGGGCCTGGTAGGCCGCGTGCTGCCGGCCCTCACCAACGAGATCCTGGGGCCCGACGGCGCCGCCGCCGGCCCGGTGCTGCTCACCGACACCGGCCTCATCGGCCGCTACGGTCTCGTGGACGACTGGCTCGCCGAGATCCGCCGGCGCCTCGCCGACGGCGAGATCCCGCACGCGCTGCTGCTGCTGATCGCAAGCGACAGCACCGGCCCCGGCGCCAGCCTCGAGGGCGTCAGCGTGCCGGACGGCCCCGGCCGCCGCGAGCATGCGGCGATTCCGAGCCAATGGCTGCGGGCGGTATCCGCTGATGTTGCCGCTGGGTCCGCGTGACGGGCATCGGCGCCCAGATCGGCTCACACGGCGCGGATCGGGCCGGAATAGCGGGCCACCAGCGCGTCGCTGGTCAACAACAGGATGCCCTCGACCACAGCCTGAGCGACCAGGATGCGATCAAAGGGATCCTTGTGGATGGGCGGGAGATCGTTCACTGCGACGGCATGCCGGCTGTCGATGGGCAGTTCCTGGTAGCCATTGTCGAGCAGGCCGCGCCGCAGCAGCCGTGGATCGACGCAAAAATCCGCCCGGCCGAGCCCGCGTTTGATGGCGATCTCCCATAGGCTTGCGGCACTGAACAGCGGCTGGTTGTCAACGTCTTCCATCAGCGCCCGCGCCTGCGCAGACAACCGTTCAGGCTGCCCCGCGGCCCACAGGAGTAGATGGGTGTCGAGCAAGAGGTTCACGGCTCGGCATCGCCACCGAACAGGGCCTCGATCTCCGGCCCGCCCATGCGGTCGAAATCGTCGGGAACGCTGATATCCCCGCGCAGGAAGCCCAGCCGTCGCTCCTGTTGCGGTGCCGGCGATTGCAGCGACACCACCTTCACCAAAGGCTTGCCGGCCTTCGCGATGATGAATGGCTCGCCCCGGGCCGCCTGCTCGACCAGACGGGACAAATGCGTCTTGGCCTCATGGATGTTGATTTGCTGCATGTCCGTACCTGTTGAACTAGACCCTATAAGTCTAGTCCGTCTGCACGGGTGCAGCGAGCCTTGTCTCGCGCCGAGGCTCTGCCTCGGCACGCCGTCCGGCGGCTCTGCCACCCGGGGCCGGCGCGTGGAGCGGCTGCGCTGAGCGGCGACGAGCCTGCGCGCATCGAGGCGCGGCCGGGCAGGGCCGACCCATCCCGGTCGCCGTGAAGCGGCTTTTCCTGGACGCGAATGTGCTGTTTGCCGCGATGCCGGAAACGCCCGACCGCGCGTGACATCCAGCGTCTGGCCTTCTAAGATGACTATAAAAATGACCATCAGGGAACCGTGATGTCCGAAACCTCCATCGCCGAGGCCAAGGCGCAACTGACGCGCCTCATCCACCGCGCAGAACAGGGTGAGACCGTGCACATCACCCGGCGCGGCAAGCCCGTCGCCGTCCTGTTGGCCAGGGACGAATACGTGCGTTTGCTCGAAGGACACGGGCAGCGGAGCTTCTGGGCGCTCGTCACGGAGATGCGGGAAGATCCCGAGTTCGAGCCGGTCGATTGGCCCAAGGAGACCGTGGATGCCTGGCGTGATCGTCGCCCGGCGCCGGTATTGGAATGGCCCGAGTGAGCTATCTGCTCGACACCAATATCCTGTCCGAGCCGGTCGTCGCGCGTCCCAACGTATCGGTGATGGGCAAGCTCGAGGCCAATGACGGATTGCTCGCGATCTCCGCCGTGACCTGGCAGGAGGTCCTCTACGGCATGCACCTGCTGCCCGCGGGCAAGCGCCGGGATCAGGTCCAGGACTATCTGTTCCGGCGCATCCGGCCCACGTTGCCGATCATCGGTTTCGATGAGAACGCCGCCCAATGGCAGGCGGAGCAACGCGCACGGCTTCGGCAAGAGGGCAGGATGCCATCCTGCCCGGACTCGCAAATCGCCGCGATCGCCGCCGTGAACGACCTAGTGCTGATCACGCGCAATGTCGACGACTTTGCCGCTTTCCAGGGGCTTCGCATGGAGAACTGGTTCGTCGGCGCCTGACGTTTGCGCGCCCTGCGGTCTTCACGTTGTTTCTGACCTGTTACTTGTCCCCGTCGGCACTCGAATACAGGTAACCCAGTACAGCCAGGCGCCGCCAATAAGATCTGCCGCATCTGAATCAAACATGTCGAGGACCAAGCATTCATGAGCATCGAGATCCAACTCCCTGATCCCGCCGCCGAGACTGCGGGACGCGTGGCTTCACGACTGGGCATATCGATCGCCGACCTATGCGCGCTCGCGGTCCAGGAATACGCCGAACGTCACGACCCGCAGTCCATCACGGATCGGCTTGATGCCGTCGTAGCCGACGCTGGCGCCACCGAGCCGGCCTTCGCCCAGCGCGCGGCGCGCCGCCTCGCCGATCACGTCGAGTGGTGAACGCACAGGGGGCGTGATGGTTCCCTCGCTCCAGCGAGGGAACCCATCGCCCGACGCTCCAGCGTCGCCCGCGCAGACGGGCCGCCGGAGCGGCCCGGGACGCATTCCGCCGCTGGAGCGGCGGAACGAGAAGGCTGAAGGAGAGACCGCAGCATGATCGACCCCCAGCGCCTCCTCGCCGACCTCCAGGGCCTGCTGCCCCGGCTGGAGCAGGACATCCTGGACTTCACGCAGGCGGACCCGGCGCGGGAAGCGGCGCTGCGGGAGGAATACCGCCAGGCCAAGACCGCGGCGCGCACCGCCGAGCACTTCACGGACTGGCGCGCGGCCCAGATCACCCAGGCCGCCGCGGCCTGGGTGCTGACCTGCGTGTTCGTGCGCTTTCTGGAGGACAACGGGCTGCTGGACGCGCCCTACCTGTCCGGCCCCACCGACGGCGCCGAGCTTGGTCACACAGGGGGCGGGCTGGCCCAGGCGCGGGACCGGCTCACCGTCTACTTCGACGCCCATCCCACCCATGCCGAGCGGGACTATCTGCTCTGGGTGTTCGAGTCGCTGGCGCCGCTGCCGGCCATGGCCGAGCTGCTGGACCGCGCCCACAACCCGCTGTGGAACCTCCCCGTCTCGGCGGACGGCGCCAAGGCCCTAATCGACTTCTTCCAGCGCCTGGACCCGGAGACCGGCGCCATTGCCCACGACTTCACCAGCGCGGACTGGGACACCCGCTTCCTCGGCGACCTCTACCAGGACCTCTCCGAGTCCGTGCGCAAGCGCTATGCGCTGTTGCAGACGCCGGAGTTCGTCGAGTCCTTTATCTTGGACTACACCCTGACCCCGGCCCTGGCCGCCTTCGGCCTGCCCGCGGTGCGGCTCATCGACCCCACCTGCGGCTCCGGGCACTTTCTGCTGACGGCGTTCCGGCGCCTGTTCGACGCCTGGCAGCGCCGCGAGCCCGCCACCAATGCCCGCGCCCTGGCCCAGCGCGCGCTGGACGCCGTGCACGGCGTCGACATCAACCCCTATGCCGTCGCCATCGCCCGCTTTCGCCTGCTGATCGCGGCCATGCAGGCGAGCGGTGCGAGTCAGCTCAAGGACGCCCCGGACTTCCAGCTCCACCTCGCCGTCGGCGACGCCCTGCTGCACGGCCCGCGGCACGAGTGGCAGGGGCAGGGCATTCAGCGCAACGCCTTCGACGACGGGCTGGAGCATCATTTTCAGGTGGAGGACAAGGCCCGGCTCGACGCCATCCTCGGCCGCCGGCACCACGTGGTGGTCGGCAACCCGCCCTACATCACCGTCAAGGACAGGGCGCTGAATCAGGCCTACCGGGACAAGTACCCCACCTGCCACATGAAGTACTCGCTCGGTGTGCCCTTCACCGAGCGCTTCTTCGACCTGTGCCTCTCAGGGGGTGATGGCTCCCACGCGGAAGCCGGGGAGCCCAGCCCGCGACGCTCCGGCCTCGCGTCCGCGGAAACGGGCCGCGGGAGCGGCCCGGGACGCGTTCCCACGCCGGAGCGTGGGAACGATCAGCCATCTGCCAGACCCGCCGGCTTCGTCGGCCTGATCACCGCCAACAGCTTCATGAAGCGGGAGTTCGGCAAGAAGCTCATCGAGGACTATCTTCCGGCCAAGGCCCTCACCCACGTCATCGACACGGCCGGCGCCTACATTCCCGGCCACGGCACGCCGACGGTCATCCTGCTCGCCCGCAACGAGCGGCCCACCGGCGGCGACATCCGCGCCGTGCTCGGCATCCGCGGCGAGCCGAGCACGCCGGACGATGCGGCGCAGGGCCAGGTCTGGCGGTCCATCGTCGAATTGCTGGAGAGGCCGGGGAGTGAGAACGAGTATGTGAGCGTCGTGGACCAACCACGGGAGTCCTACGGAAGTCATCCATGGAGTTTGGGGGGCGGTGGCGCCACGGACTTGAAGCAGGTGGTTCAAGCCGCGGCCGAAACCATTATCGGCGCCACCGCAGAGCACGTCGGCATCAGCGCGGTTACCGGCGAAGACGAGCTGTTCATCGTCGGAAGCGCCAGCAACGCACGGCGTTTGGATATCGAGCATGTTCGCGGTTTGGTCGTCGGCGACGGCATCCGCGATTGGGAGCGCAGCGCTGAGCAAGCGGTATGGCTCTACGATGAGGGGCTGGACCTCATCCCCATCCGATCATTGCCGAACACACTTCGCCACTTCTGGCCCTACCGAGCGGCGATCTCGAAGCGCAAGCGTTTCGGGACACCGATGCTGGAGCGGGGCCTTACATGGTACGAATACCAGGAGCTCTACAGCGACAAGCTCCGAACGCCGCTGACCATCACCTTCGCCTTCGTCGCCACCCACAACCATTTCGTCCTGGACCGCGGCGGCAAGGTCTTCAAGCAGTCCGCGCCGGTGATCAAGCTGCCGGCGGTTGCGAGCGAGGCGGATCACCTGGCGTTGCTGGGGTTGCTGAACAGCTCCACGGGATGCTTCTGGATGAAGCAGGTACTGCATGACAAGGGCGGTGGCGGCATTGGCGGCGGTCTGGCGAGCGAGGAATGGGAAAAATTCTATGAGCACACCGGCACCGGCCTAAAGCACTTCCCGATCGCACCGGACCCCAGCCACCAAGCCCGCAACCTCGCCACCACCCTCGACCAGCTCGCCCAGGACCTCGCGAAGCTGGACCCGGCCGAGGTCCTGGCGGCGAGCCCGGCGGACGCCGCCATCGACATCAGGTCCGCGCTGGCCGCCGCGGAGCGCGACGCAGACGGCATCCGGCGCCGGATGATCGCGCTCCAGGAGGAGCTGGACTGGTGCTGCTACCGGCTCTACGGCCTCACCGACGAGGACCTGTGCCATGCAGGCGAGCCGCCCGAAGTCGCCTTGGGCGAGCGCCCCTTTGAGATCCAGCTCGCCCGCCGCATCGCGGCGGGCGAGCAGCAGACCACCTGGTTCGAGCGCCACCGAAGCCAACCCATCACCGAGCCGCCCGAACACTGGCCCGCGGACTACCTGGACCTGACCCGGCGCCGGCTCCAGGCCATCGCAGACAACAAGTGGATCAGGCTGGTCGAGCAGCCCGAGTACAAGCGCCGCTGGAACCGCGAGCCCTGGGCCAAGCGCCAGCAGCGGGCGCTGCGGGACTGGCTGCTGGACCACCTGGAGCAGGCCGCCCGCAACGCCGGCCCGGCGCTTCTGACCTGCGCCCAGCTCACGGACCGGGCCCTCGCTCCCACGCTGTTCCAGCAGATCGCGGCCCTCTACACCGGCAGCGACACCTTCGACCCCCAAGCCCTGGTCGTCGAGCTGGTGGCGTCGGAGAGCGTGCCGCAGATGGCCGCGGCGCGCCTGAAGCCCAAGGCCATGCCGAAGTTCCGCGCCTGGCAGGAGACCTGGGACAAGCAGCGCTTGGAGGACCCCCTCGACGCCCGCACCGCACTGCCCGAGACCGACCCCGACCACCTGACGCCGGAGCACGCGGCCAAGCTCAAGGCGGAGCAGGTGGGCGACATCCCGCTGCCGCCGAAGTACGCCAGCGGCGACTTCCGCAAACCGAGCTACTGGGGCCTGCGCGGCAAGCTGGACGTGCCCAAGGAGCGCTTCTTCTCACTGCCCGGCTGCGAGAAGCCCGGCGACACCACGCCCGTCATCGGCTGGGCCGGCCTGGATCACCTGGAGCGCGCCCAGGCCATCGCCGCCTGGTACGTGGAGCGCAAGGAGCGCGACGGCTGGGACGCGGATCAGCTCATGCCCATGCTGGTGGCCATCGACGAGCTGGTGCCCTGGCTCAAGCAATGGCACAACGCCCTGGACCCCACCTACGGCACCCGCATGGGCGACTACTTCGAGGGCTTCCTGCAGGAGGAGCTGCGCGGCCTGGAGCGCCCGCGCAGTGATCTCACCGACTGGCAGCCCCCGGCCGCCACCCGCGGCCGCCGACATTGACCGCTTTTTTAATGCTTCGTGCTGAGGTATCTACAGAATTGGCCGCGCAGCTACCTTCGAACGGCCCGGAGTGAGCCATGCCTTCGATCTTCGAGCAAACAGGTCAACCCACACAACACTCGCTGGCTGACCGCGAGCTTGACCTATTCCAGAATCGCGACACAGTAATTCGTCATTTTCTTGGTGCGATCCACGAGGCTGATCCGAGACCGAAGATTATCTTCCTCGCCGGCTCGGGGGGATCCGGAAAGTCGCTTCTGCAACGCTTTCTCTTGCGCAACTGTTGCATGCGGATAGCACCTGACGAATGGAATGCGGCGTGCGCCCAGACTACTGATGCGAAAGCGTTGGTCTCGTACCTTTCTCAGACCGGGAAGCCGGTTCCCGCCGCACAGATCGATTTCGGCCAGGAGCCTAGGGAGGAAAATCGTCCAAAGGAATGCCATTCTGCCTTGCTAATGCTTAAGCGCCAGCTTGCTGGGTACGGCATTCGATTTCCCCGCTTCGACTTCGGTGCCATTTGCTATCTGAAGAAATCTGGTCTTAATTTCGGAAACAGGTTGCACGAGCTGTTCCCGGAGAACGAACTGGGCCTTGCCTCGGATATCGCCGACTTTCTGTTCGACCTCCCAATTCTAAAAACCGGCAGGGCCGTTTTTGACCTAATCGACAGACGCACAGACCAACTCCTTTCTGAAAAATTATTCGCTCGGAGGCTGGCTAAGGACGAAGCCCTTGCAATACTCGAGATGCCGGCCGAGCCGCAACTGGCAAACATGCTGCCCAAGCTTTTCGCTGAGGACGTCAATCAAGCACTGCATGACGTGGAGGAGCAACAGCGCATCGTGCTGATGTTCGATACCCACGAATCCTTCTGGGAAGGAACTGCACGCGTTTACGGTACACGGCTCGCGGGCCGCTACCTGGCCCAGGATTCCTGGCTACGAAGACTGCTAGGGCACTTGGACTTGCACGCCGGGTGTCTACCGATTGTTTCTGGGCGGGATCGGCCATTATGGGCCGACGCCGCAGACGCGCGGATTCCGGACAGCTTCCTCAAAGTTTTTACAGTTGGCAATCTCTCGGACGATGACGCGGACGTCTATCTTCAAAGCTCGGGCGTGCTAGAGGCGCCCCTGCGCAGGGCTATCGCCGAATACGCATCGGTCTGTCCCGGTCAGGTTCACCCACAGTTTTTGGCGTTATGTGCAGATGCTGCCGGTGCCGCACAACGTCACAGTAAACACCTGGACTGCGACGCCTTCGCGCGTCTTCCTTCTCTGGCCGAGCGGGAAATGGCCATGGTTCGTCGGTTTCTTTATTGGATCGAGCCCAACGTGGAGAAGGCGGTTGTCTTCCTTGCGGCCGCGCGGACGTTCGATCTCCCTCTCTATCAGCATCTAGCCGCAGACTTGTGCTTTGCCGGCACCACCCTCGACTTTGAGAGGGTCATCCCGTACTCGTTTATCGCGTGCCGCTCCCCTCCAAGTGAACTTGCCGGAGGTCGACCGGTTTACGAGATGCATCGGCTACTGAGGCGGATACTATCCAAAGTCCGCAGAGCCGAAGTCCAAGAAGCACACACGTCCCTCATTGGCTACTACAACAGAAAAGCTAAGCTTGGTGATTACTTAGCGCGCCTTGAGGCGGTTTATCACGTGAACCAGATTGCGCCTGTGAAAGGCTTGCGACAGTTGGTGTCAGCGCTTCGTTCGGAAGTAGAGATTCACCGGTATGATCGGTGCCGCACGATCATTGCACTTCTCACGGACATCCAGATCCCAGAGACGTATGACAGAGGTGACCTGTGGTACTTGTTGGCGCGCGCGAATCTCGGTTTAGGTAACCTTCAGGAGGTAGAGGAAACGCGCGAACGCTTGCCGACAGGCTCGGCTTGCCGTGCTCTAATTGAGTCGGAGCTCTTGTTGGTCAAAGGCCAGCTACAAGAGGCGGAACGCTTAACCTTCCAAGCATTGCGTTCGGCGAGCCCCGAGGATCAGGGCGATCTACTGTATCGGCTATCGGAGATAAAGCTATATCTGGGCAAATTCCGCGAGGGCGTGAAGCTCTCGCTAACTGGCAAGGCTTTGTCACGAGCCAGCACCAGTGCGCCGGATTCTGTGCGCTGGCGTAATGTTCTTGGGGAGTTTCTGTTCTATGGTGGCGACGTCGAGCAAGCAGCGCGCGAGTTCACCGGCGCACTTCAAGACTCAGAGGCTTCCGCGCTGCCGACGGATCTCGCACTGAAGGCGCGTCTCTTGTCGCATTTAGCGGGACTCATACGGGAGACACAGCATCAATGGGCAGCCGCTTTGGCTCTGCACCAGAAGGCGGCAGATCTGCGAAGGGCGACGGGCGACATCCGAGGCGAAATATGCTCGCTGCATGGGATTGGGAAGGCTTATCGGGGTTTGAAGCAATATGAGGAGGCGTTGGGTTGGCTCGGAAAGGCCGAGCGCTTCGCATCCACGCTTGGAGAGTTGGTGCTCTTGGGCAAGGTCTATTTGACGCAAGCTGAATGTTTGATCGGGAAACGGCAGTATTTCGATGCCCTGATAAGGCTCCGTCGTGCTCTCAGCCTTTTTCGGCACTGCGATACGCCCTATGACATTGCGCATACGATGCTGGTTTTGGCGGAGTATTGGCGACAGCGTGGACGACACTTGCGATGGCACGTGTTTCTGGAGGAAGCCCGGCGTATGATTGAAGCGGGGCAATTCTATGCACTCTACAAAATGTTCCCTGCTGCAAGGCTAATACAGCCGGAGGTAATCGCCACGGGTATTAGGTATTACGCACTAGGAGATGCACTAGGAGTACCCTGGGAAGGGTGTTCTCGCCGTGATGTTAACTCGAAAGAAATTGGCATGTTCCCCCGGAGAGAAGACTGGGAGAGTGGGGCAACGTCCGATGATACTGCGCAGCTGCTGGTCCTTGCAGAGCTGCTGGCAGAATCCGGCTGTGAGGTGACCGCGCGGGAATTCGTAGTTCTCCTGGCGAGGGAATTGCCGAACATGCGAGGGGTTGGGCCCAGCACACGTGCGGCAGTCCAGGCGTTTATCGATACGGGCCGCGTGGGCGCAAATGGAGGATGCACCAACGGGGCTGCGATGCGCGCGTTGCCAATAGGGTGGATTGTTCCATGTCATAAGGCGAGCCTGCGAAGGGAGGTGGTATATCGGCTTTCTAAGGTAACCCATGGCGATATGCATGCTGTCGCGAGCGCATGCGTTATCGCTGCGATGGCTAGCTTGTCGGTTGAAAGTGCTTCACGTGACGCAGTTGTTGCCGCAGGCCGAGGAGAGAGTCGATGGTTACGCAGGCATGGGTGGCTTAGTGAGCAAGCCGAAAGGGCAATTCTGAGTGGCAGGCGTTCTCTGTATGAAACGATTTCCGAGAATTCCGAGCTGGATCCAGTGCGAATGGTGAGCGAAGTGATCCGGATAATTGTGGGGGCGCGCTCACTGGAGGATGCCTTACTGGAAAGCGTGCAGAACGGTGGTGATACGGATACTAGGGCAGCATTGGTTGGCGGCATCCTCGCCCCGATCTACGGCCCGACTCCTGGGGTCTTGGCATGGCAAGAAAAAGCGAGGCTGCCAGATGCGGAGCGAATCGCTACGGTCGCGCAAAGACTGTGCGCGGAGCGTTGTGGACACTACCGGTAGAGTGTGGGTCGTGGGCTCCATCGGATGGGACAGGGTGTACGCAGTTGATGCGGTGCCAGCGAGAGGGGGTTTTGCAGAAGCCAGGAGTTTCGAGGTTAGGCCTGGGGGAACTGGGCTCAACACGGCAGTCGGGCTTGCCAGTGCGGACGTTGACACCCTACTGGTAGGTTACGTTGGGCGGGATGGAACGGGAGATTCCTTACTACAGTGGCTGGAGACATTGGGTCTCGAGACATCCTACATTCAAAGGTGGCAGGTGCCGACGGCAGAAGTAGCAATACTAGTGGATTCCGAGGGCGAGCGTACCATGGTGGGCGCACATGAGGACGCACTGGGGTCGCTTAATTTCCCGTGCGCGAGAGTTAGCAGGGGGGACATTGTATTTTTTTCCGCTGCTGCTCCCGCAAAGCCGTCGGTCCTGGAGGAGCTACGGAATTCCGGAGCAGTCGTAGTGTCCGTGCCAAGTGGCGTTGAGGCGCTGGAGGCAGCTGACTATCTGCTGGGCTCTGAAGAACAGTTTGAAGAAAATGGGGGCATTTCGAGCTACGCAGCCGCAATGCGAAATGCGGTTGCCTGTAAGGAGGTGATCGTGACTCATGGAGAGGAGGGCGTTCGAATGCTCTCACGAAAAGGTGAAGTACATATACCGGCCGAATCGGTTTCTGTAAAAGACGCGACCGGTGCAGGAGATGCTTTTGCTGCCGGCATGCTGGCGGGTTTGGTCAGAGGCGAGAGTATCGAGCAAAGTGTACGGCTCGGTAACAGATGGGGCGCAAGCGCGGTTGCGAGAGAAGGGTCAACACCTCCGGAATGGGCCGATGTGTTCGGAGAAGAGATTCGATGAATTTGGCGACCTGTCCAGCAATGGTAGAGGAGTTGTGGCTGCGGAGAAACGTGGTGAAGTGGCTCAGTGTGTCAGCCTGACTGACTGGGCGGTGGCTTCAGCGGCCGGTTCCGCGGAGCGAACGTCGGAGCCAGCCGAGACATGTTCCGGCACAGCGCGGCGCTGTATACCGGCAGCGACACCTTCGACCCGCAGGCCCTGGTGGTGGAGCTGGTGGCGGAGGACAGCGTGCCGCAGATGGCCGCGGCGCGCCTGAAGCCCAAAGCGATGCCCAAATTCCGCGCCTGGCAGGAGACCTGGGACAAGCAGCGCTTGGAGGACGCCATCGACGCCCGCACCGCGCTGCCGGACACCGACCCCGACCACCTGACCCCGGAGCAGGCGGCGCAGCTCAAGGCCGAGCAGATCGGCGACATCCCGCTGCCGCCGAAGTACGCCAGCGGCGACTTCCGCAAACCGAGCTGGTGGGGCCTGCGCGGCAAGCTGGACGTGCCCAAGGAGCGCTTCTTCTCACTGCCCGGCTGCGAGAAGCCCGGCGACACCACGCCCGTCATCGGCTGGGCCGGCCTGGATCACCTGGAGCGCGCCCAGGCCATCGCCGCCTGGTACGTGGAGCGCAAGGAGCGCGATGGCTGGGACGCCGATCAGCTCACGCCCATGCTGGTGGCCATCGACGAGCTGGTGCCCTGGCTCAAGCAATGGCACAACGCCCTGGACCCCACCTACGGCACCCGCATGGGCGACTACTTTGACGGCTTCCTGCTGGAGGAGCTGCGCAGCCTGGAGCGCCCGCGCAGTGATCTCACCGACTGGCAGCCCCCGGGCGCCACCCGCGGCCGCCGGCGCAGATGAGCGTGCGCCCGGGCTGATCGTTCCCACGCTCCCGCGTGGGAACGCGTCCCTGGCCGCTCCAGCGGCCCGTGTGAAGGAAGGAGGACATTGATGGGCCGCAGTCGCTACGTCATCACTGAGCCGGACAAGCCGCATTTCCTGCGCGAAGCTGATCGCCCTGCTCGAGCAGCATCGGGTCGTGCGACTCCTGGAACGGCTCCGCTTCGCCAAGAAGCGCCACACGACGGACCGGGAGTACCAGTTCCGGCAAGAGGGCTCACATGACGAGGTGATCTTGCGGAAGAAATCCGAGAATCTACGCGCCGCGCTCGAGCTCGCCTGAGCTGGCTTGCGACGTGCGTCTGCTCAGCTCGGCTGCCAAAGCGATTTCAAATAAGGTTGCAGGGAATCGGCTTGCGCCTCGGGCAGGACGGTCGAATTTCGGATTTGCCAGGCGGCGGTCTCGTGGCTCACTTCGAACCTTTGTGCGAGATCATCCAGCGCGGCCTCTATCGCGGCTTGGCGAGTCTCCTCGGTATCAGCAGACTCGAGCTGTTTTCTGGTGATCTCGCGGGCTCGTGACCGTGGGAGCAGCAATTCGGCGGCAAAGGCATTGGCACGCTTTTCGACGTCCTGCGGCACGCGACCACCGAGCACCTCGACCGCGGGCAGTGCTCCTTGGGTATCGATCAAGAGATGGCATAGCTCATGGGCAAGGCTCACGCGGCGCCCCGTCGGGAACCTTGAGCGCAGTCCCCGAGTGTTGATGAAGACCATCGGCTGGTGCTCTTGGCTCAAGACGGCGATTGCGTCGAGCGCTTCAGTCGGCAGGTGAATGTCTTTGACAGTGACCTGCCAGGACCCAAGCAATCCCTCGGGATCGGCCCGGTCGTCTCCCAAGTTGAGCTTCTCGCGCAGATAACCGGCGAGCCGGTAACCCTGCACATAGGGCTCATCCGCTTCGTGTGTCGCCATGACCTCTGCGGCCAAGCGTCGCGGGTGCGAGAGCCCCCGTGCTGCACCGGCGGGGACCTGCGCCAATTCGGCAAGTAAGGCGCGCAGGGCGTCTTCGGTGAGATACGGCCCTGCCATCCTCGCCGCGGCCTTCAGCCGATAGGGGACATTGGCATCAGTGATTGCACCTGGCCAGACCTGTTCCAGGGTTTCTTGATCCAAGCCGGTGGCGGCCTCCAGGCGTGATAGGGTCTGGAGCTGATCACGCGCCTGCCAGCGTTCCAGCGCGAGCTTGGACCGAGTATCATCGAGGTCGGACAGTCGATACGCGATCCGTTCACTCAGAGCCTCAAGCGTGCTCATGCTGTCCGCATAGCGCAAGGCCCATTCCTTCTCCCTGGTTGCGGCCCGCATTTGATGTCCGTGCCGCAACAGCAAGAGACTCGGTGGGTATGCGCCCTTGAGGGCTTGACCCAAGTCGTGAGCCAGCAGAAAGTCGTCGAGCTGTTCTTCCTCTTCTTCGACCTGTTCTTCCGGTAGGCTGCGCCAGCGCAGCCTGGCTCTGCCGCGGAGCTCGCCGAGATGTTTTGGGGCCTCGAAGAGAGTCGCGAAATCGATGGGGTGGGTCTCTTCTTCTTCGAGATAAGGCCAGGCGATTGCAAGATATTCGAGGAGATCGATCCAGCTCCAGCGGATGCCTTGCGGTCGCCCTCCGTTGCCCGCGGGATTCCCCCAGATCAGCGTATCCCGCACCCAGAGCTGAAGGTCGCCCCAGGTACGCGCGACGGGACCGTTGGTGCCGTAGTCGTCAAGCCAGCTGAGCACACACCGGAGCCCATCGGCGCCGCCGATGACGAGTGGGTCGTTTAGAACTTGCGGTTCAGCCATCGCTTCAGCTCTTTGCTATCGCCGCGGGATTGTGCGCGCTCTGTGAGTTGGCGCTCAATCTTCAGTGGAATGTGCTTTGCCTGCACCGGCCAGCCGTGCCAGGTCAGACCGCCGTCCGACGTGCGTGCCTGGTACACGGCACCTGCGTAGTAGCTCCAAAGCCGAAAGGGCTGGTCAGGTTGCCGCTTCTTGTATTCCGGGATGGCGTCCTCGAGCAGGGCGGCGGCCTGCTCCAGCGAAAAGCCCCTCGGGCACTTGCCGACTTCCAGCCCGTTCTCCCATGTTCGTGGATCTGCGGCCCTCCCGACTCCTTCCCGCGCTCACCCCGCTAGGGGGGCCGGCCACCGACCTCCCCAACCGAACACCACCCAAGCGCTCTTCACCGTCCTCAATGGCGATCTACCGCGCTGTTCACCGAAGATGCGCGGGTGTGGACCGCCATCGACAGCGTGCGCCCATCCCGGGCCTGGCCGCCGAAAGCTGGCGCAGCGTCTGGACGGCCTGCGCGCAATACCGGCTTCTGCTAGCCTCTGCCCCCAGCGGTACCGAGTCCAGCGCGGAACGCACACGGACAACCCCATGACGACCCTGATCAAAGACCTGATCCCGATCCCGGAGCGGGTGCAGCGCAACGACTTCGTGCTGAACCTGGCCCATGGCCTGGAGCCGGAGGCTGTGGCGCAGACGCTGGCCGACTATGTAGTGACGCCGCAGCTGGCGCGCTGCTTCGAGGATGCGCTGGGGTTCATCAAAGACGCCATCGGCGAGGGCCCGGGCGGGACTCAGCCCCGCAACAAGGGCGCCTACACGCACGGCAGCTTCGGCAGCGGCAAGACGCACTTCATGGCGGTGCTGGACTTGCTGCTGCAAGGCAACCCGCAGGCCCGGGCCATCCCCGAGCTGGCGCCGGCGGTGGCCAAGCACAGCGACTGGATGCAGCGCTACAACATCCTGCTGGTGCCCTACCACATGATCAACGCCCCGAGCATGGAGGCGGGGGTGCTCGGCGGCTATGCGCGATGGGTGGCGCGGCATCATCCAGAGGCGCCGGCGCCGGGCTTCTACGTGGCCGACCGGCTGTTTGCGGATGCCGAGAGCCTGCGCGGCCATATGGGCGACACGACCTTTTTCGCCGCGCTGAGCGCGGCGCGCGCCGACCCTGGTCTGGGCGATGCCGCCGGCGGCTGGGGTGACGCCGCCGGCGGCTGGGGTGACGCGAGCTTCGACGCCGTCGTGCGCGGCGAGGCCAGTGACGACGACCGAGCCGCGCTGGTCTCGGCCCTGGTGGGCACGCTGTTCAAGTCTTATGCCGATGTGGCAGCCAGCCGGGGTGCGGGCTACGTGGACTTCGACGAGGGGCTGCGCATCCTCACGCGCCACGCCAAGGCCCTGGGCTACGACGCGGTGATCCTGTTCCTGGACGAGCTCATCCTGTGGCTGGCGACGCGGCTGTCGGACCAGAGCTTCATCAGCCGCGAGATTCAGAAGATCGTGAAGCTGGTGGAGGCGAGCCTCCCGCGGGAGCTGCCGATGGTGAGCTTCATCGCCCGTCAGCGGGATCTGCGGGAATTCGTCGGCGACCAATACAGCGGCATGCAGCAGGAAATCCTGAGCGATGCCCTGCAGTATTGGGAGGGTCGCTTCCACACCATCACGCTGGAGGACCGCAATCTGCCGGTGATCGCCGAGCGCCGCCTGCTGGCGCCCGTGGATGCGGCTGCGAAGGCACAGATCGACGCCGCCTTCGCGCAGACCGAGCGCATGCGCGAGGAGGCGTTCAACCTGCTGCTGACCAGCCAGGGCGACCGCGAGATGTTCCGCAGGCTCTATCCCTTCAGCCCGGCGCTGGTGCAGGCCCTGGTGGCGCTGTCGTCGGCGTTGCAGCGCGAGCGCACGGCGCTGAAGGTAATGCTGATGCTGCTGGTGGAGCAGCGCGATCGGCTCGCCCTGGGCCAGGTCATCCCGGTGGGGGACCTCTACGACGTCATTGCCTCCGAGGCGGAGCCCTTCTCTTCGCTGATGCGCGCGCACTTCGACAACGCCAAGCGGCTGTTCGAGCGCAAGCTGGTGCCGATGCTGGAGGGCGAGCACCAGGTGCGCTTTGCGGAGCTGACCGACCTGCCAGCGGACGACGCCCGGCGCATGGCGTTCACGAATGACCTGCGGCTGCTGAAGACCCTGGTGCTGGCGGCCCTGGCGCCGGAGGTGGAGAGCTTCAAGCAGCTCACGGCGACCAAGCTGGCGGCGCTGAACCACGGCACCATCCGCTCGCCGGTGCCGGGGCGCGAGGCGCAGACGGTGCTCACCAAGTGCCGCAAGTGGGCCGGGCAGGTGGGCGAGATCAAGATTGCCGACGATGTAAGCCCGACCATCGGTCTGGCCCTGTCCGGCGTGGACACCGAGGGCATCCTGGAGCAGGCCCGCATCAACGACAACGACGGCAACCGCCGCCGGCTGATGCGCGAGATGGTGTTCGACGCCTTCGGCATCCGCGACGATGGCCAGCTCTTCGTGGAGCACGAATTCCTGTGGCGGGGCACGCGCCGGCGCGTGGAGGTGGTGTTCCAGAACGTCATCGAGATTACGGACGACAGCGTGCTCGAGGCCCGCGGCGAGCAGTGGAAGCTGATCATCGACTTCCCGTTCGATGCCGGCGGGCATACCCCCTCCGACGATCAGGCGCGGGTGCGCGAGTACGAGGCCGCGGGCGGGCAGTCCCTGACCCTGTGCTGGCTGCCGTATTTCTTCAGTGAGCCCATGCAGAAGAGCCTGGGCAAGCTCGTGGTGCTGGAGCAGGTGCTCAAAAGCGACGACAGCTTCAGCCGCTACAGCGGTCATCTCAGCCCGCAGGACCGGGCCAGCGCGCGCACGCTGCTGGACAACCAGCGCAGCCAGCTGCGGGCGCAGCTGAAGGACACCCTGATCGGCGCCTACGGCGTGGCGGAGCCGGCGCCGGGGTCGCTGGCAAACGTGGGCTTGCTGGAGACGCAGATCATGTCCCTACAGCCGGGCTTCAGCCCGCGCCCGCCCCGGGGGACGACCATGGCCCAGGCACTGGAGCAGCTGCTGGGGCAGGCACTGGCGTTTCAGTATCCGGATCATCCGGAATTCGAAGAGGAGGTGCGCACGACGGAGCTGGGCCGGGTCTTCGGCGAGCTGCGCCGGGCCTTCCATGCCGCCAATGGTCGCATCGAGGTGGACAGCCCACTGCGGCCGCTGATGCGCCGCATCGCCCAGCCCTTGGGCCTCGGTGAGATGCACGAGCGCCACTTCATCTTCAAGCCGGACTGGCCGCAGCACCTGAGCCGCGAGGTGGCGAAGGGCGCTGGCCAGACTGGGGGCGACAACGGCGGCGACATCACCGTGGCGCGGCTGCGCCGCGCGATGGACCAGCCGCGGCCGCGGGGCCTGCCGGTGCCGGTGCAGAACCTGCTGATCATGGTCTTTGCCGAGCAGGGGCAGTATGCCTTCACCCTGCATGGCGGGCCCTTCGAGCAGGTGACCCTGAAGGAGATCCGCGACGACCTGGTGCTGGTGAAGCAGGCGCTGGCAGACCCGGCGCGCTGGCAGCAAGGGCTGGCGAATGCCGGGGCACTGTTCGGCGTAACCGTGAATCCGCTGCGCACGGCCAACAACCAGAACGCACTTCACAACGAGGTGCGCGACGCGGTCGCGACCAGGCTGCCGCCGTGTCGGACCCTGGTGGATGACCTACAGACGCAGCTCGGCGCCTTGGGCCTGCCGCAGGATGGCAACCGGCTCGCCAACGCCCGGCTCGCGGTGCAGGTGCTGGAGGGGCTTCAGGGCAAGGAAGGGCCGGCGCTGGTGGAGGCGCTGGCCGACATCCAGCCGGTCACCAGCATGCAGGCCCTGGCCAAGGGCATTGCCTCGGCGAGCCGGGTCAGCCATACCCTGGCGGACAACAACTGGGCGCTCCTCACCAAGGTCTGGAGCGGAGACCATCCCGACGGCCATCGCATCAAGCAGTCGGTGGCCGCGGCGCTTTCGGCCGATGAGCTGGTCACCGAGCTGGCCGCGGCACTGAAGCGGGCACAGGCGGAGGCGACGCGTCTGTTGACGGCGCCGCCGCCGGAGCCGGAGCCGGAGCCGCCGGTCGTGCCGCCGCCGAAGCCAGCGGTGGACCCACCCGCGGGCAAGAAGGTCGTCAAGGAAGGTGTCGAGAGCGGTCTCTCGGCGAACGAGGCGAAGCGGGTGCTGGATGAGATCGCGCCGCTGCTCCGCGACGGCGTGACGGTGGATCTGAGCTATCGGATCGTCGGCGACGACTGAGGCGACCCTGATGGTTCTAGGCGGTTCTAGGCGGCTCCAGGCTCCAGCCCGAGAGCCCGGCCCGCGCAGCTCCGGCCTCGCGTGGCCCGGGCCGCGGGAGCGGCCGGGGATGTACTCTCATGCTGGGGCGTGGGAGCGATCATTCTTCCACCCGTTTCGGACGCTGCTGCACAACGCCCGCTCACCCTCGTTGCGAAGCTCTGCTTCGCAACGTTCGGACGCCCGCCGGCCGTCAGGTTTCGGCCCGCGCTTCCCGCACCGCATCGAGGATGTCCTGCGTACTTGCGTCCGTGCGAATGCCGGGAACATCGAACGGTGATGCGGCAGGTCGCTGCTTGACGGACAGTGAGAACACAGTGCCGTCGCGGCGGCGGATCTCGATCTCTTCCTCCTGTGCCAAATCGAGGATCTTCGCCAGATTCTGCCTTGCTTCGGAGTAGGTGAATGCCTTCATGGTCGCGATCTCCAGCCCGTGGCTAGTCGAGCAGCGTGATCTTCAGTTGCGCGGCAACCTGCTCCATCCCATCGAGGCCGCGGTCGGAGCGGGCGGACACCTGGCGGTCTGGACACTGAGTGAAACCGCGGGTGACCGGGGCGGATTGCTCGATCCGGCTGGTTAGGTGTATAAGCGCATAAACATCTAGCTGGGACGCCTCCATGACCCGTTGGAACCTTGCCATCTCACCGGAAACCGACCAGGCCGTGCGGCTGTTCCTGGCGCGCCACGGCCGAGCGCGTAAGGGTGATCTGTCCCGCTTTATCGAAGAGGCGGTGCAGGCGCGTATCCTGGAGATCTCCACGCAGGAGGCCAAGGCCGAGAACGCCGCTGTGGACCCCGCCGAGCTGGAAGCGATGGTTCAAGAGGCCCTCGACTGGGCCAAGCGCTGACGATGCATGTCGTGCTGGACACCAATGTGCTGTTCAGTGCGCTGATCTCGTCGCACGGGTGTCCGCATGCGATCTATCGCGCCTGGCGTTCCGGCCGCTTCTGATAGCGATGGCGGAAGCCGGCGATGTGGATTACCTCGTCACCGGCGATCGCCGCGCAGGCCTGTTGGAGCGCGGCCATGTCGGGCGAGCCCGGATCATCGAGCCAGCGGCATTCTGCCAGACGGTGCTCTGAAGGAGGCTGGCGTTGATGCACCTGGACGATGCGGCCCTCCCGAAGCCCATCCTGGCCCAGGTCCGCGCCATCCTGAGCCGGGATGCGGACGCGGACCGGATGGCGCTGGTGTGGCCGCACCCGATCCGGCCTGCCGATGCGCTGCAGCGGGTCGACGGCACCGAGCTGCGTGTCGTCTGGTGCGCCTCGCAGCTGGCGATCCGGGAGCTGCTGGTTGCCCATGAGCGGGAGCAGGCATCGGGCGAGCGGCGCCTGGTGCTGCTGTCGCCCTTCGACGAGCGCGGCCTGGCCCAGGACGTGCTCGCGCGGCTGTGGGGACATGCCCCGAAGCGGATCAGTGCCTGGCGCACCCTTCAGCAGCTGCTGCACCTGCGGGAGATCGACCCGCGCCTGACCACGAAGGACTATCGCTGGATCGGCGACTGTCTGCTCGACAAATACGAGTGCTACCGCGACCGGGTCCCTATCGGCGACGTACTGGACTTCGACCTCGCGTGGCGGGCGCTGGCGACGGCGCTGCTGGACCTCGACTGCGAGAGCGTGGATTTGGACGTGCTGCTGGATTGGTCACGGCGGGCGGACGCGGCGGCGCTGGTCGCGGCACTTCCGGAACCGGTGGAGCGGCACCTGGAGGACTGGCTGCGCCCGCGGCTCGGACCGCAGGTGGATGTGATCCTGGCCCTGTGGCGCAACGGACAGGCCGGCGAGATGCTCGCCAGCGGCTTGGTTTGCGCACTGCTGTATGCCCAAGAGCGCCGACCGGGCCGGCAGGCGATGGATGCGCTGCTGCTGGCGCGCGGGCGATTCAGCGAGCGCTTGCTGGGTGGGGCCGCGATTGCCGAAGCGACCTTGGCGGCGTTCGGGTCGGCAGCAGTGGCGCACCTGGAGCGCTCGCTGGCCGCGAATCCGCGGCTCGACATCGGCCCGGTGCTCGACGCCGCCGAGCACCTGCTGGCCAGCCTCGACCTGACGCACCTGGCCGCGGACTCCGACCTGCTGCCCAAGGGCTACGACCTGCGCGTGGCGGCCTTTACCCAGGCCCTGAAGCGCTTGCTGGACCAGCCCCGGGAACAGGTCCTGGAACAGGCTGCGCAGCAGCCCCCGAAGCAAAACGGGCACGCCAAGGCCATGGCGGCGAGCTTAGACGCGCTGGCGCGGCTCGAGCGTCATCGGCTTGCCGATCAGCGCGGTGGGGTTCGGGCGCAGCAAGTGCTGACGGCGCGCATGGCCCTGCGCGCCTGCCAATGGCTGGCAACGGACACCCCGGGCGATGCAACGCCGGCGGCGGCCATCCAGGACTACGTAGCCAACGGCGGCTGGCTGGATTGGGCCCGCAGCAAGCTCTGGCGCGGCGATGCCCACGCGCCTTTGAGCCGCCTCTATCAGCGCCTGTCGGCGCGGCTCGCGCAGCGGCGGGAGGCCTTCAACCAGGGCTTCGCACGGCACCTGCCCGCCATCGCCCGCGGCGAGCGCATCGCCGACGGGATCGTGCCCATCGAAGATACGCTGTCGGAGCTGATCGCACCGCTGGCGGGCGAGCGCCCGGTGCTGCTGGTGGTGCTCGACGGCATGAGCCAGGCGGTCTACCGGGAGCTGGCGGAGGATCTGCTGCGCCACTCCTGGCTGGAGATGCAGCCCGCCGAGGCCGCTGCGGATATTTGCCTGCTGGCCGCGCTGCCCACCATCACTAAGCTCTCCCGCTATGCGCTCCTGTCCGGCAACCTCGGCGCGGGTGTGCAAACCGACGAGAAGCAGGCTTTTGCGGCCCATGCGGCGCTCAAGCAGGTCTCGAGCCCCAAGGCACCGCCGCGGCTCTTCCACAAGGCGGATCTCACGGAGCCGGGTACCGGGGCGCTGGCGGGTGGCGTGCGGGCGGCCATCGCCGCTGAGCAGCCGCGGGTCATTGGTGTCGTGGTGAACGTGATCGACGACCAGCTGAGCAGCAATGCCCAGCTGGGCGTGCCCTGGTCCCTGGCCTCCGTTGCGGTGCTGCGGCAGATGCTGGAGGCGGCGAAGGAGTCCGGGCGCCTGGTGGTGCTGACCAGCGACCACGGCCATGTGCTGGACCACGACATGCGTCTGGTCCAGACCGCCACGGAGGCGGAGCGCTACCGGTCCCCAACGGAGCTGCCACCGGGCGCCGAGCCGGCGTCGGAGGAAGTCCTGATCCAGGGGCGGCGCGTGGCTTTGCCGGATCACAGCGTGATGCTGCCTTGGTCGGAGCGGCTGCGCTATGGGGCGCAGAAGATGGGCTACCACGGCGGCGGCGCCCCGCAGGAGGTGCTGGTGCCCTTCGGCGTCTTCCGCAGCGTCGAGGATTTGCAGCCGGTGGCGGGCTGGCAGGAGATGCCGCGCCGGCAGCCGCACTGGTGGGCGCTCGATGCCGGGGTGTCCATCGCCGAGCCCGCGGTCACGGCGGCGGCGCCGTCGACCAAGGACACCAAGGGCACCGGGGCGCCCGCGGCCGGTCAGCTCGCGCTGGATTTCGCCGGCGACAAGCCCGCAGCCCCCGCCGACGAGACCGGCGCTGCCGTGTGGATCGACGCGCTGCTCGCCTCGCCTGTCTATGCGCGCATGAAGCGCCGCAGCGGGCGCGTGCCGATCACCGACGAGCAGTTGCGCCGCCTGCTCGGGCTGCTGGCACAGGGCGGCGGGCAGCAGATGATGGAGGCGCTGGCGCAGGGGCTCGGCATTCCGGGCATCCGCCTGCCGGGCCTCCTTGCCGGGGTGCAAAAGCTGCTGAACCTGGACGGCTATCCGGTGCTGTCCGTGGACAGGGCGGCGAAAACCGTGAAGCTCGACATCGCGTCGCTGCGGGTCCAGTTCGAGCTCGACTGATGGCCATCAGCAGTCAGCGCCGGGCCGATATCATCGATGCGCTGCGGCGCGGTACGGTGCCCGAGTACGGGCTGGACGCCCTGGCGGTGGGCCTGGACCCCTTCGCAGCGGCCTTCGATGCCGAGCTGGAGCGGGCCAGCCGGGGCCGCGGCCAGTTCAAGGCCGTGCGCGGCGAGTACGGCAGCGGCAAGACCTTTCTCGCCCGCTGGCTGCGCGAGCGCGCCCATGAGCAGGGCTTCGCCTGCGCCGAGGTACAGATCTCCGAGACCGAGACCCCGCTGCACCGGCTGGAGACCGTCTACCGCCGCCTGATGGAGCGCCTGACTACGGCGGACACGCCCTCCGGGGCCTTTCGCAATGTCATCGAGTCCTGGTTCTTCACGCTGGAAGAAGACGTGCTGACCCAGGACGACCTGGACCCGGACGATGCCGAGGCGCTGATCGCGGCCACCGACGCACTGATGGAGAAGCGCTTAGGCTCCGTGGTGCGCTCGGCGCCGGCCTTTGCCCTGACCCTGCGCGCCTACCGCCGGGCGCTGCTCGAAGGCGCCGACGACATCGCCGACGGCCTGCTGGCCTGGATGGCGGGCCAGCCCAATGTGGCCGCCAAGGTGAAGCGCTATGCGCAGATCAAGGGCGACATCGACCACTTCGGGGCCCTGAGCTTCCTACAGGGCGTGCTGACCATCCTGAAAGATTCCGGCCATCCCGGCCTGCTGCTGGTGCTGGACGAGGTCGAGACCCTGCAGCGCATGCGCGCGGACGTGCGCGACAAGAGCCTGAACGCGCTGCGCCAGCTGATGGACGAGATCGACAGCGGCCGCTTCCCCGGGCTGTACCTGCTGATCACGGGCACCACGGCCTTCTTCGACGGGCCCATGGGCGTGCAGCGCCTGCCGCCGCTGGCGCAGCGACTGGCCGTGGATTTCAACACCGATGCGCGCTTCGACAACCCCCGGGCGGTGCAGATTCGCCTGAAGGGCTTCGATGTTCAGTCACTGTGCGAGGTGGGCTGCAAGGTGCGGGACCTGTACGCAGCCGGCTGTGGGTCGGCACGGGTCGGGCAGGTCGTCGATGACGCGCTGGTGGCCTCCCTGGCCGCCGCCGTCACCGGCCAGCTCGGCGGCAAGGTCGGCATCGCCCCGCGCGTGTTCCTGAAAAAGCTGGTTGGCGACGTGCTCGACCGCGTGGACCAGTTCCACGACTTCGACCCGCGGCAGCACTATGCGCTGACCCTGGACGAGCGGGAGCTGACGCCGGTGGAGCGTGCGGCAGGGTCCGCCGGCGGTGTGGACGATATCGAGCTGGATCTTTGAACCGCGGTGGATGCTCGTGGATGCGTCGAGGTCGGGCACCGTGGCGTCCAGGACCATCTCGCCAGGAGAATCAGGTCAACGACGTGGGTCCGGCACCGGCCCGCAGTGCATGCAGCCAATCGAAGATCCGCTTCGCTGCGCCGCGGGCTGGACGCGCGCCGTCAGCATGTCCACCCGGGCACCAATGGCACTGTATCAGGGTCGGGTCGGCGGCTCTGGCTACGGCCTCACCCACAGGCGCTCGAAGGCCTGCCCATCGGCGGTGCGCAGCATGTCGAAGTCCCGCCGATCCGTGGTCAGCACTTGCCGGGTGCCCTCGACACCGGCCAGCCAGACCAGTGTGGCATCGGCGAGGTCGATATCGTGCTCCGCGAAACGCTCGATCACCGCGGCAATGGTCATCAGGTCGGTTCTGTCGATCTGGCGCAGCCGCAGCGCACCCCGCTCGATCCACTGCAGCAGCGCCCGCTTGCCGCGCGGATTCAGAAAGAAGCAGGTCTCGACAACCGTTGGCCAGACGCTGACCAGTGTCGTGCGACGCCCGCACGTCAGCCCCGCCAGCGTGGTCTTCGCGCTGTCGTGCAGTGTATCGGTCTGGTCGAAGAGCGCGACCAGAAAGCCGGTATCAACCAGGACGGTACTTCTCATGCAATCGCTCCCAGATCTGACGACGCAGCGGGTCCGTCGGCGGCTCCGCCGCCGCGCCCTGATCGAACAGATCCTCCCCCAGGTCAAAGGCATCGGGCGCGGGCTCGAAGCCACGAAGCCATTGCTCCAGGCTTTGCTTAACGGCCTCGCTCTTGGTGAGGCCAAGCCGGCCACAGACGCTCTGCAAACGGTCTTCGGTGTCCTTATCGAGACGGACGGACAGCATGATCAGATCCTCGCGGGGTGGCTTCTATGTATGACTGTCATACGAACATAACGATTGCGAGCGCGCAACCCCCGGGCTTGATGGTGTTCGGATATGCGGGTCGGTCGGCTGGGCCGGTCTGTGCTGATGGCTCCCACGCTGCAAAGATCGGGCAACTATTCGCCGTCAAGCCTATCAGGTAGTCTCGTCGACGGTGGGGCCGAACTGAGATGAGCACATTCGACCAGCTGCATCCGGCGCTGCAGCACCACATCGTCAACACCCTGGGCTGGCGCTCGCTGCGGCCGCTGCAGGCGGCGGCCATCGCACCGATCCTGGCCGGCGAGCACGCGCTCCTGTTGGCACCGACGGCCGGCGGCAAGACCGAGGCGGCCATCCTGCCGGTGCTGTCGCGGAGCTTGAGCGAGCACTGGCAGGGTCTCGGCGTCTTGTACCTCTGTCCGATCAAGGCGCTGCTGAACAACCTGGAGCCACGCCTGGCCCACTATGCCGGACTCCTCGGGCGCCGTGCGGCGCTGTGGCACGGGGATGTCGGGGCGTCCCGCAAGGGTGGGCTGCTGCGCGAGCCGCCCGATATCCTGCTGACGACGCCGGAGTCGCTGGAGGGGATGCTGGTCTCCCGCCGCGTGGATCATCGGCGGCTGTTCGGCGGACTGCACACGGTCGTCATCGACGAGCTGCATGCCTTCGCCGGCGATGATCGGGGCTGGCATCTGTTGTACCTGCTGGAGCGCCTGAGCCGCATCGCCGGCCGGGAGCTCCAGCGCCTGGGCCTTTCGGCCACCGTCGGCAATCCCCAGTCGCTGTGCGATTGGCTCGCCGGCGGCTGCGAGCGACCGCGGCGGGTGCTCGATCCGCCGGCCGAGGCCAACGGGGTCACGGCCGGCGGCGGCGCAGCCGACAGCGACGTGGCGCTGGATTGGGTCGGCAGCCTGGAGAATGCCGCGCTAGTGATCTCGCGGCTGCACCGGGGCGAGAAGCGCCTGGTCTTCTGCGACAGCCGGGCGCGGGTCGAGCAGCTGGCACTGGCGCTGCGGGCGCTCGAGGTGCAGACCTTCGTCTCCCATAGCTGCCTCAGCCTTACGGAGCGCCGGGCGGCGGAGGCGGCCTTTGCTGCCGGCAGCGATTGCGTCATCGTCGCCACCAGCACGCTGGAGCTCGGCATCGATGTCGGCGACCTCGACCGCGTGATCCAGATCGACGCGCCGGCGACCGTGGCGTCCTTCCTGCAACGCATCGGCCGCACCGGGCGGCGGGCGGGGAGCCGACGCAATTGCCTGTTCCTGGTGACGCGGGAAGACGCCTTCCTGCATGCGGCAGCCCTGCTGCAGCTTTGGACCGAAGGCTATTTGGAGCCCGTGACGCCGCCGCCGCTGCCGCTGCACATCTTCGCCCAGCAGATCATGGCGCTGGCTCTGCAGGAGGGCGGCATCACGGCCGCCGACTGGCCGTACTGGCTGGGGCGGCTGCCGGGGCTGGCGGAGGTGGAGGCCGGTCAGCTCGCTGCCCTGCTCGCGTATATGCTCGACACGGGCATCCTGCATGGAGACCAGGGCCTGCTCGGCATGGGCGCCGAGGGCGAGCGGCGCTTTGGCCGCAAGCATTTCCTGGAGCTGTTGTCGGTGTTCCTGAGCCCGCCGCTGGTGCGCGTTTGTCACGGTCGCCAGGAGATCGGTGAGGTTCACCAGTCCACGTTCATGGTGAAGCAGGACGCTCCGACAGTGCTGACCCTGGGCGGGCGCGCGTGGCGCGCAAAGCACGTGGATTGGCCGCGCCGCAACGCTTATGTGGAGCCCACGGACGAGCCCGGCCGCTCGCGCTGGCAGAGCGTCGGGCAGCCCCTGCACTTTGCGCTGTGTCAGGCGATGATGCGGGTCCTGGCGAGGGACGGTGAGCCAGTGCGGCTCTCGCGACGGGCGCTCGATTTCATGCAGCGCTTGCGCGAGCGCTACGCCTGGGTGGCGCCGGAACAAACGGTGCTGATCCGCCACGACGATGGCGCGGTGCGTTGGTGGACCTTCGCCGGCAAGCTCGTCAATGCCGCGCTGGCCCATGCTCTAAGGGAGCAGGCGGCGACCGTGCGGCCCGATAACCTCTCCATCGGCTTCGACGGCGGCGTCGACGTCGCCGAGCTGCGCACTGTGATCGCGCGGGTCTTGAGCGCGCCGCTCGACGGGGTCGCGGTGCCCCTGGACGAGGCCTTCATCGCCGAGCTGAAATTCGCCGCCTGCCTGCCGCCCGCTGCGCGCGAGCAGGTGCTTGCCGCAAGATACGACCTCCGGGGCCATCTCGAAGCCCTGTCAGCCTACCCCGTGTCAGTGGCCCGGCTCAGCGGCTGAGCCGGACACCGGCGCTTTTACCTGGCTCCGCGGCCGCGAGCCTGGCGGCGGGAGGGTTGCTCACCGCCGCTCAGGTCTGATCCCACATGACGTTCTTCTCTTCCCGTGCGGCGGCCTCCAGCAGCTCGAGCAGCGGCAGGGCACGCTTGGCCAGGCTCACGCTCTCGCTGCGGGCGGCGTCCTCGTCGTCGTCGTCCCGGTGGGGATTGAGCGGCGCATTGGGGTTGTGAGCCACGGCTGCGCGGAGCGTCTCCAGGGCCTTGGGCACGTCTTCGGCGAGGATGGCACCGGGGATGGTGCCGCTGTGGCCCATCATTTTGATCAATGCCTTGGCGACGTCGCCGAACATGGTGATGTCCGCATAGGCGGGGGTCTTGAAGGTGATGAGCATGGCGTTTCTCGTGAAGTCGGTGGCGCGGCGCGGGCGAGGTATCAGGGCATCAGCATAGCGCCCGGCGGGCGGGCATGCTGGCGTCGGTGGGCGGGCATGCTGGCGTCGGTGGGCAGCCTTGTGCAGCACGGGCGGTCGGCGGCCCTGCGCGGCTGCCGAGCGGAAAAACCGCTGCGCGCATGGGGCATGGGCGCAGCGCGGCGGTACACTGCCCGGGCCGAATCGCCCGCGCCACTGCCGAGGAGCCCAGCATGCAAACAGGCCCGCGCCAGCTCGTCACGCCCTTTCGCCCCATCCCGCTGGAGGTGCCGGAGGGCATGGCCCCCAACGAATTCTTCAACAGCGCCGAGAACCTAAACGACCTGGTGCACAACAATGGTCTGCTGAGCAATCCCGAGCACCTGCTGCTGTACCGCAAGGCCCTCGGCCATTCCGGCACCTTCGACTGCTCCATCATCTACAACACCGCCCGGGAGATTCTGAACCCGCTCGGCCGGCCGGTGCGCCGCACCCAGGTGCCGGAGCGGGTGCGCCGGGTCTGGAACCGCATGAACGCCGTCATCATCGGCTACATGCTGGAGCAGTGGCCGGAGCCGGCGGAGGCCCTGGTGCTGGCGGGCGAGGCGAGCCTGGACGCCACCTGGCCGCTGACAGCGCCCGGCGTGCCCAGTATTCGCATGCTGCACAATCATTTCATGGTCTTTCCGCAGGCGGATCTGCGCAGCGCCGAGCCCGCCGACCCCAGCAACCCCAACCTCACCGACGGCGGCCAGCACAGCCTTTTTCAGGCGCACATGCGCGATGTCTACCGGGCCTTTTTCGCCACGGCGCTGGAGCTGGAGCTGCTGTGCCCGGCGGGCGGCGAGGATTCGGCGCTGGCCCTGACCGGCTATCCCCAGGGCCTGCCCTGCTGGGAGATCCGCGGCGGCGCCGCCGCCCTGCGCGACATGCGCTTCTGGCACGAGTACGATGCCCTGCTGATGGGGTTCCTGGACTTCTACCGCAGCTTCTTCAGCCAGGTATCCAGCCGCAATGCGGACCTGCTGCCGGACCTGTACTTCCCGGCCGCCGTCGAGCGCATCCTGCTGGCCAACGACGCCTTCATGGGCACGGCCAAGACGATCCGCGAGCGCTGCATCCACGAGCCCGCCTATGCCAATGCCATCCGCTGGGAGCCCGCCTTCAAGCAGCTCATTTATCGCGGCGACGACGGCCGGCTGTTCGTGACCATCAGCCAGAACTCCATCGGCAACGCCATCACCGAATTGCTGGGTGTCGTGGTCAAGCGGGTGCCGGATGCCGAGGCCTACGCCGGGCTGGAGCCGGCGCTGCTCGCGCACCTGCACCGGGTGCGCGAGCGGCTCGCGGCGGCGGACCTGGGGGAGATCCTGGGCGTCGATTGAGCCATGGCATCATGCGCACCGGCGTCCCGCGCAGATCCCGGTGCAGGCGCCCGCGCGGTGCTTTTGGGTTCTCGAGCCGCCGCACACACCTGCTAAGCTGTCGCTTGCAGGCAGCCTGGCACCGCTCGCTGCGCGCGGCCGGGGACTGTCCAAACCGGAGGCAAGCCATGGCGACCACCGCCGAGCACATCCGCGAAGACGCCGCCCGCTTCGAGCCGGCACCGGCGGAGCAGCGCGTGCTGCTCCAGCACGCCACCTGGACCGATTACCAACGCCTCGACGAGCTGCGCGGCGAATCGGCCGTGCCGCGCCTGACCTTAGCGCCCTCATTGCCGAGTGCATAGCGGCGCCCAGCCAGACGGCGGCGGTGCGATTGCTCCGCGAACGGCTCGCGCCTTGATCGCCCGGGTGCAGACGCTCGGCGCCGGTGTGTGAGCCGCGTTGACGCAGTAGAGCGCTACATGCGCTCAGTGAAGCCGTTGCGGCCGTAGGATTGTCCTCGCAGGAAGGGTGGAGCCGGTGCGCTACGCTGCGCGACGACGCCTATCCAAGACCTACGAGCCCAGATGCGAGACCCCGCCGACACGCGCATTCTCGGAGCCCGCTCCAACCCGCTGCGGGTGCTGGCGGCGCGGCTGGTCGCCCATGTGCTTGGTATCCTGGCTTACTCCTGCTTGAGCCCCGTGGTCATCAGCTACACCATCCTGGTCCTGGGGACCCTCGGCCTGGGCCTGGTGGTCGGCGGCATCAACGAGCAGGGCTCCAGCATCCGGGACATCCTCGGGCACCTGTTCTCCGTCGCTGACGGTGCTTGGGTCGAGTTCGTGTGGCGCGGCGACCTGTCCTTCGAGCAGAACGCGCTGCGGCTCTTCGGTGGCTTGGGGTTCTTGCTCTGGCTGATGGAACAGGCCA
Organism: Thiohalocapsa halophila; assembly: GCF_016583825.1. GTDB lineage: Bacteria > Pseudomonadota > Gammaproteobacteria > Chromatiales > Chromatiaceae > Thiohalocapsa > Thiohalocapsa halophila. Next base: position 40,898 of record NZ_NRRV01000022.1, read on the forward strand.
TCCGGCCTTGGCGGCGCGCGCCGCGAGCGCAGCGCCGGCCCACGGATCAATTCAAACGGCTCTGGTCGAGGCTCGGCGTGTTCACTGCGGTGCTGTGCACCGTCACCCTGGCTGCGGCGCTGATCATCGGACCCGGCGGACAGGACTTGACCCTGGGCTGAGCGCTTCAGGCCGTCATGACGCTGTATCTGATGGGTGCGCTGCTATTGCTCGGGTCCACCCCGGCGCTTGCCGGATGGCTCTTCCTCCAGCACGCCCGCAAACGGGTGGCGGCGGCCATTATCGGCGCTGAGCCGCCGAGCGCCGCAGCAGCGGACTGAGCAGCAGCGCCCGCTGCGCAGCGACCGCCGCCAGCCAAGCACACCCCGAGCCGACTCGACTCGGCAACAGCGCACCCGTATGACAGGGGTCAGACCCTCGCGGTACGCGTCGTCAAGCTGGCACAGGTCGTGATACCCGAGATGCATGGCTGTACCGCTGGGGGTGCCGCGGCAGCGCGATCGGCCTGCTCCCTCTACATGCGTTGAATCCTATATCTTGCAAAGCACATATAGGATAATGGCTGATGCCGATCGACATCGACCCGCGCGTCTGCCGCCGCGGGCCGACAACCGCGGGAGCCCCTGATGCACGACCCCTCTACCTGGCTCGGCGACCTGGTTGCCTATGCCCTGTTCGGCCTGGTTGCCGACTCCGGCGCCGGCGCGGCGCTGCACTGCTTCGTCATGGATGTCCCCAGCATGTTTGCGCTCTTGGTCCTGGCCATCTGTGCCAGGAGCCTGCTGCACACACCGATTCTTGCCGGAGCGGGTCTGCGAGGGCGTGCGCGGCCACCTAAGGGAGAGTGCCGATGACCACCCAGTGTGATCGGCGTGACCCTGTTCGTGAACTGGGCGGTGAAGCCGTTCTCGATGGCGCTGCTGGCCTGGCTCTTCGCTTCCAAGGTGAGCAGATCCTGTCCCAGCCGCTGATCATCCTGATGCTGGCGGTGCCGATCCTGGCGAGCCGGCCGCGGAGCTTTGATGGGCAGCCTCGCCACCCTGTACCATGCCCTCGCCGGCGCACCGATGCTGGCGCAGCCGGGCGCCCCACCTGGGACCCGGCGAGCACCTGACCCAGGCGCTGCCGCCTGGCCGCGGCGCCTGTGATCCTCGGCTGGCTGGCGGCAAAGCCCGAGGCGGCGCCGGCTGCACCAGCCGGTCCGGGCGCGCCAGGGGCCCCAGCACCTGCCGGTATCGGCCGTGCCGGGATTATCCTCGCGCTCGGTCTCGGTACAGTGCCGAGCCTGGTGCCGCTCGACGGGCTGCCCCTTGCCGCAGCTTCAATGAGAATCCCTCTTTATGGCAGTGATCACCCATCGCCGGCTCTGGCTCCTCATCGCCGGCGCCAGCGCGGCACTCGCCCTGGCGAGCATCCTGTTGACGGAATGGCTGGCGCTCGCGCCCTGCCACCTGTGCATCTTCCAGCGCCTGCTCTACATGCTGATTGCGCCGCTGGCGCTGATCGCAGCCCTGACCACCGGCCTCGCGCGGCGCATCAGTGGCGCGCTGACCGCCTTGGCCGCCGCGGGCGGGGCGGCCACCGCCGGCTATCAGACCTGGCTGCAAGGCCAGCCCGAGGGGAGCGTTTCCTGCATCGGCCCCGATATGGGCCCCATCGAGCAATTCGTGGAATGGCTCGGCATGCAACAGCCGACGCTGTTCATGGCCACTGGCTTCTGCGAAGACGAGGGGCTTGTCATCTTGGGTCTGTCATTGGCCGAATGGGCGCTGCTTTGTTTTGCCCTGATCTGCCTGTCGGCCCTGTGGCTGCTGCGACCGCAGCGCCGGGGTGCCGGTCGAGACTGAGCGCAATCGCCCATTCGAGCCGCTACCGTCACCCGGCAATGCACCGCCGCATCACGCTGGCCAATTATTATCGTTGCGGAGAACCAACATGCCGATGACACGCAGAGACTTTCACGTCGGCCTGGCCGCCCTTGTCGCGGCGGCCATCATGCCGGGTGCACGCGCCGATGACGACCTCGTCGAAGGCCGAGACTGGCGCGCCATGTCGCCGCCGCAGTCCAGCGCGGACCAAGCGCAGATCGAGGTGCTCGAATTCTTCTCCTATGGCTGCTCCCATTGCGGCTCGCTGAATCCGCTGATCAAGGCATGGGCCGAGCAATTGCCCAACGACGTGGCCTTCCGGCGCGTGCCGGTCACCTTCGGTCGCGCGGCCTGGGCCAACCTCGCGCGCCTGTACTACGCGCTCGAGCTGGACGGGTCACTCGCGCAGCTGGATCAGGCCGTCTTCGACGCCGTCACCCAAGACCGGGTGAACCTCTACACCGAGAAAAACATCCTGAAATGGATCGACCAGCAAGGACTCGACGCCGATGCTTTCGGCAAGACCTTCAACAGTTTCGCGGTGGAGGCCGCACTCGGGCGTGCACGGGACCTGGAAGCTCGCATGCGGGTGGACGCGGTGCCCCGCATCATTGTGGACGGACGCTATGTGGTCGTCGGCGAAGGCGTGCGCGGTTACGAGGACCTGCTCCGCATCAACGACGCGCTGGTGCAGCGGGCCCGTGCGGCGCGTCAATGATCGATAATCTTCATTGCCCGCCGCGCGCCTTCGTTGCCTTTTGGGGTGACCTGGCTCTCCCTGCTGCTCAGCGTCACCGGCATCGTGCCCGATGTCGCACCGCATGGACGCGTCGCCAACCGGTACGCTCGGTCCGATGTCGCTTCGCGCTGGGCATCTGCTCGAGCGCGCGTGCGCGACCAAGCCCCATCGCGCGGCCTCAGCCGAAGTTGATTCGCGCCTGCAGATTCGCCCGCGAGTCGGCGTTCAGCAGGCATTCGTCCAAGTCAATGCGCCCGGCGCGGTAGAGCTCGAGCAGGGCGTTGTCGAAGGTGGTCATGCCGCCTTCTGCCGTGCCTGCCATGGCCTCCTGAATCTCGTCGATGCGCCCCTCGCGGATGAGGTCGGCGATGTGCGGCGTATTCACCAGGATCTCGATGGCGGCGATGCGCTTGCCCTCCACGGTGCGGACCAGGCGCTGGGAGATGATGGCGCGCATATTGAGTGACAGGTCCAGATACAGGGTCTTGTGCAGCTCCTGCGGGAAGAGGCTGATGATGCGCTGCATGGCCTGGTAGGCGTTGTTGGCATGGAGCGTGGACAGGGCCAGATGGCCGGTGCCGGAGAGCTCGATGACCGTCTCCATGGTCTCGCGGACCCGAATCTCGCCAATGAGAACGACGTCCGGCGCTTCGCGAAACGAGCTCTTGAGCGCCGCCGCATAGGACTTGGTGTCCAGCCCCACCTCGCGCTGGTTCACGACGCAGCCCTGGTGCGGGTGGACGTACTCCACCGGGTCTTCGATGGTCAGGATATGGCCGGAGCTGTGCTTGTTGCGATGGTCGATCATCGCCGCCAGGGTCGTCGACTTGCCGGAGCCCGTGGCGCCCACCATCAGCACGATGCCGCGCTTGTGCATGACAAGCTCCTTGAGCACTGCCGGCAGCCCCAGCTCGTCGCAGGAGAGGATCCTGTTACTGAGATAGCGGATCACCATGCCGACGTGCCCGCGCTGGTGGAAGGCGTTGACGCGAAAGCGCCCGCGCTCTTCCAGCCCCACGGCGAAGTCCAGCTCGCGCTCGGCCTCGAAGACCGCGATCTGGTCCTGGTCCATCAGCGCCTGCACCGCCTCCTGGCACATGTCCGGGGTGTAGACGGTGCTGCCGATGTCGTGCAGCCGGCCGTCGATCTTGATGCGCACCGGACAGCCGGCGGTGACGTAGATGTCCGACGCCTCTTTGCGGATCATCATCTCCAGATAGGGCGTGAAATCCATGGCCGGCTGCCCGCCCCTCAACTACGGCCGAAGCTCATGGATGAGCTGCCGTCGTCCTCGTCTTCGCCGACGATGGAGAGCCCGTCCACGTCGCCGAGCACATCGTGCTCGTCGGCGTCCTTGCCCTCCAGCTTGATCCGGAGGCGCAGCTCGTTCATGGAGTCCGCCGAGCGCAGCGCATCTTCGTAGGTGATCTGGCCGGCCTCGTAGAGATCGAACAGCGCCATGTCGAAGGTCTGCATGCCGGACTCCTTGGAGCGCTGCATGATTTCTTTGATCTCGTGCACCTTGCCCTTGAAAATCAGGTCCTGGATCAGCGGCGAATTGATCATGATCTCGACCGCAGCGATGCGCCCGCCGCCCACCTTGGGCAGCAGCCGCTGGCTGACGACCGCCTTGAGGTTCAGCGACAAGTCCATCAGCAGCTGCGCGCGGCGCGCTTCAGGGAAGAGGTTGATGATCCGGTCCAGCGCCTGGTTGGCGTTGTTGGCATGCAGGGTCGACAGGCACAGGTGGCCGGTCTCGGAGAAATTGATGGCGTGCTCCATGGTCTCGCGGGTGCGAATCTCGCCGATCAGGATGACGTTCGGCGCCTGGCGCAGGGTATTGACCAGGGCATTGTCCCAGCTCTCGGTGTCCACGCCGATCTCGCGCTGCGTGATCAGGCAATGGTCGTGCTTGTGCACGAACTCCACCGGGTCTTCGATGGTGATGATGTGGCCGCGGGTGTTGGCGTTGCGATAGCCGAGCATGGCCGCGAGCGTCGTGGACTTGCCGGAACCGGTCCCGCCGACCACCAGGATGAGCCCGCGCTTGGTGAGCACCAGATCGCGCAGGATGGGCGGCAGATTGAGATCCTCGATCTTGGGAATATCCGTCGGGATGATGCGCAGCACGGCACCGGTGCGGCCCTGCTGGACGAAGACGTTGACGCGAAAGCGCCCGATACCCGCCGGGTTGATGGCGAAGTTGCACTCCTTGGTGGCATCGAACTCGCGGATCTGGTGGTCGTTCATGATGGAGCGCACCAGCGTGGCGGTCTGGTCCGGCTTCAGCGGCTGGTCCGTCAGCGGCGTGAGCTTGCCGTCGATCTTACACGCAGGCGGGAATTCCGCCGAAATGAAGAGGTCCGAGCCCTTGCGCTGCAGCATCGTGCGCAGGCAATCCAGCATGTACTTGGCGGCCTGTTGGCGGTCCACGTTGCGTCCTCCGTCATGCTATTGCGATGCGGCCTGTTCGCCCCTCGTTCCGCACTCGCCAACGGGGCGGGCGCCCAGAGCAAGGGCAAAGGCGCTTCGGAAACATACAACGCAGCCGGCCGTCTTGCCGCGACCGGGGGCACAGGATTCGCACCCCGGGGCGGGACGCGCGCACCAGTCGGCGGTGGGCATGATGGTCCGCCCGGGCCGCCATGGCGCCTGTCGCGGCGCTCCGCGTGCGTCAAGATTTGGCTGCCGGGGACATCATTTGGTCACAAAAGCGGAATTTCGCTGTCAAGAACATATCCTAGGATGTCGGGATTCAAGACAAATCGACCTGACAGGACAACCAGCCATGAACGAGAAGCGCGATTACGCCGCCCGACACTGCCTCCAGGTGCCCGTCTACATCCGCTACGGTCGCCGGCCTTTCCTCGGCGCTTGTGCCAGGGATCTGTCGGTGAGCGGCATGTTCCTGTCGGTGCAATCCCTGACCCTGCCGACCGGTACTCTCATCGAGCTGGAGCTCTCCTGTCTCGGCCGCGACTGGCTGATCCCGGCCGTGGTCGTGGGCGGCGACAATACGGGCATCGGCGTGATGTTCCGTGAGCCCCAGGCCGAGCTGTTTCGGGGGCTGATGCAGGCCACGGACATGCTCCCGCCCGTCACCGCAGCCGCTGCCGCCACGGCAACGGGGAGCTGCACCGCCGTCAGGTCCGGCGTCTCGGCGACCTCGGTATAGGCGGCGCCGGCGGGGCGGCGATGGCGCACCAGCCGCCGCCCGTCCAGGTCCACCAGCCAGGCCTCCGGGATGCCCGCTCGCGCGTAGCGGGGCAGCTTCACGTCGCGGTCATAGGCGAGGCTGCTGTCGGCGACTTGGATGATGAGCAGCAGATCCCGGGGCTCAGGATGGCCGTTGCGGTAGTAGTCCGGGCGCGGGCGCAGCAACGCGATATCCGGCAGCGGCTCGGTGTGGTCGTCGAGCCGGACCGGGTCCTGGACGGAGACGACGGCGGTCGGCCCCAAATGCTCCTTCAGGAGGTTGGACAGCAGTTTGACCGTACCCGCATGCGGATGCCCGATCGGCGGCATTTCCACGACCTCCCCGTCGATGAGCTCGGTGCGCAGCTCCGGCCCGAGGATGCCGGCCTCGCCCATGCGGTGATAATCCTCGACACTGAAACGAACGGCTTGGCCGAAGCTCGACGCCCGTGGCGGTACGGTTGCGCTGACTGTCATGGCGTTGGCCCGGATAGGTTTTTCGCTGCGTCCTCGTCTCTGGCGTGCGCCCTGTCGATACCGCAGGCGTCATCACGCCAGCGGGGGGAATGCTAAGAATACACGGCATCCGGCAGCCAGGTGGCGAGCCCCGGAAACAGCGCCAGCGCCGCGAGCATCAGCAGCTGCAGCACGATGAAGGGCAGCACGCCGCGGTAGATCTGGGGCGTGGTGACCTCCGGCGGCGCCACACCGCGCAGGTAGAACAACGAGAAGCCGAAGGGCGGCGTCAGGAAGGAGGTCTGCAGATTGATGGCGATCATCACGCCCAGCCAGACCGGGTCCAGCCCCATGGCCAGCAGCACCGGGCCGACGATGGGCACGACGACGAAGGTGATCTCGATAAAGTCCAGGATGAACCCGAGCAGGAACATCACCAGCATCACCAGCGCCACGGCGCCGACCACCCCGCCCGGCAGATTGGTCAGGAAGTCCGTCACCGCCTCGTCGCCGCCGAAGCCGCGGAACACCAGCGAGAAGACGGCCGCGCCGATGAAGATCAAAAACACCATGCTGGTGACCACCGTGGTCTGGCGGACCACCGCGGTGAGCGTGCGCAGATTCAGCTGGCGCTGGAAGGCGGCCAGCAGCAGGGCACCGACGGCACCCACCGACGCCGCCTCCGTGGGCGTGGCAATGCCGTAGAGGATGGAGCCGAGCACCGCCACGATGAGCCCGAAGGGCGGCAGCAGCACGCGCACCACCCGCAGCCAGAAGCGCCAGTCGTGCTCCGGGCGCTCCGCGGCGGGAATGGCCGGCACCGCGGCGGGCCGGAAGATGGCCACGCCCACCATGTAGCCGATGTAGGCCCCCACCAGCAGCAGCCCCGGAATGAGCGCGCCGATGAAGAGATCCCCCACCGACACGGTGTCCGGCGAGAAGATGCCCATGTCCAGCTGCGCCTGCTGGTAGGCCGCCGAGAGCACATCCCCCAGCAGCACCAGCACGATGGACGGCGGGATGATCTGCCCCAGGGTGCCGGAGGCGCAGATGGTGCCGGCGGCGACGCTCGGGTCATAGTTGCGCCGCAGCATGGTGGGCAGGGATAAAAGCCCCATGGTCACCACGGTGGCGCCGACGATGCCGGTGCTCGCCGCCAGCAGCATGCCTACCACGGTCACGGAGATACCGAGCCCCCCGCGCATGGGCCCGAACAGCAGCGCCATGGTATCCAGCAGATTCTCCGCCACCCGGGAGCGCTCCAGCATCACGCCCATGAAGACGAACAGCGGCACGGCGATGAGCGTCTGGTTGGTCATGACGCCGTAGATCCGGTTCGGCAGCGCCTCGATGAAGGCGTGGTCGAACAGGCCAAACCACTCGCCGATGAAGGCGAACACCAGCGCCGTGCCGCCCAGCGACAGCGCCACCGGATAGCCCAGCAGCAGCACGGCGCCGACGGCCAGGAAGAGCAGCAGCGGCATCAGCTCAGCCATCGGGCGGCACTCCCCCGACGGATTCGCCCTGCGCCGATCCCTTGCCTGCGGCGGCGGCCCCCTGACCGATGGCCGCCCGACTCGGCGCCGCCGGCGGGGCAGCCGCGTCCACGCCGGCCAGGAAGAGTCCGCTGCGCAGCACCCAGACAACGCCCTGGAGCAGCAACAGCACGGGCATTACCACCAGCAGGGTCTTCAGCCAGTAGACATAGGGCAGGCCGCCCGCCTCCCGCGAGCCCTCGCTCACGGCCCAGGACTCGCGCACATAGTCCCAGGAGGCCGTCAGGATGAAGAGACAGACCGGGATCAGCAGAAACAGGGTGCCCAGCAGGTCCACCCAGGCGCGACCGCGGGGCGAAAAGCGCTGATAGAAGATGTCCACCCGCACATGGCCGTTTTGCTGGAGCGTGAAGGCGGCCCCCAGCATGAACAGCATGGCGTGCATGTAGGTGACGGACTCCTGAAGCGCAATGGAGCCTTCATCGAAGCCGTAGCGCAGCACCACCACCAGGAAGGTCACCAGCACCATGGCCAGCGCCAGCCAGGCGATGACGCGGCCGACCCAGTGGTTGACCAGGTCAAGCCAGCCGGCGAGCCGCAGCAGCCGCGCCTTCAGTCCCGCTTGCGCCAATGGCCCGTCTTCCGCCATGCGCTGCGATCACCCCCTGCTGCCGACGGCCCCCGGCCGGAGACCCGGGCGGCCACTGCGGCACCCGTCGTCACCAGCTGAACAACAGCCATTGCGGCAGCGCGAGGTTCGGCTCGCGGCTGTCCTGGACATCCAGGGTGCCGTCGCCGTCGGTGTCCATCAGGTAATAAGGCGGGCCGGCGATGGGCTCGACCTTGACCATGTACACCTGGCCCTTCACCCGGTACTCGTAGATGACCTCTTCATCGGTCTCGATGATGGTCACCTCCGGCTCCACCCGCTCGCCCTGTGTCGGCGGGACAGGCACCGCCGGCGCGGACAGGAAGGGGCTCTCCTCCTCTGGCTGGGCGGGCGACTGGGCGGGCGGCTGGGCGGCGGCCGTGGCGCAAAGGCCGAGCCCGATGCAGCCGCCGAGCAGCAGCGGCAGGACAATGGCAGGCGGCGGGAAGCGGAAGGCTTGCATGGCGGTCCGGATGCAGCGTGCGAGTCGCCGTAGTGTATTACGGATGGGCGCCGGACGGGATGGGGGGTCGCAGTGCCAGTGACCCGCCGGGCGGCAGTCCCAGCGGCCTGCGGGCGCCTCGGCGTAGGTCGGGTCGACTTCAGGAGGCCCGACAATCGGGCGGCGACCGCCAGCGCAGCGCCGGGCTTCGTGCCTCAGCCTGACCAGATGGATGAAGCTCGGTCCGGTGAAGGGCCTCAATAAAACCGCGGCGTATAGACCCAGCAGCCGCCGTCCGCCCGCTCGATGCGCCGGGTGCGGGACGAGCCGACGATGACCAGGGTGCGCATGTCCACCTGCTCGGGCTGCAGCTCGGCCAGGGTGGTCACGGTGAGCTGCTCGCGCGGGCGGCCCACATCCCGGCCGAGCACAACGATCGTCGCCGCCGCCCGCTGCGCGCGGATCACCGCCAGCGCCCGTGCGAACTGGTCCGGCCGGGCCTTGGAGCGCGGGTTGTACAGGGCCAGCACCAGGTCCGCCTCGCACACCAGGGCGAGGCGGCGCTCGATCTCGGCCCAGGGCTTCAGGTTGTCGGACAGGGACAGGGCGCAGAAGTCGTGCCCCAGCGGCGCACCGGCCAGGGCCGCCGCGCCCTGGGCGGCGGAGACGCCGGGCAGGATGCGCAGCTGCACCCCATGCCAGGCGGGGTCGTCGGCCTGATCCAGCACCTCCAGCACCGCGGCGGCCATGGCGAAGACGCCGGGGTCGCCGGAGGAGACCATCGCCACCCGGGCGCCGGCGGCGGCCAGCGCGAAGGCGTGGCGGGCGCGGTCCAGCTCCTCGCGGTTGTCCGAGGCATGCACCCGCTGATGCGCGGCGAAGGGGCCGGCGAGGTCCAGGTAGGTCTGGTAGCCGAGGACATCGGTGGCGGCGGCCAGCACCGCGCTCACGGCCGGGGTGCGCTGGGCAGCGCTGCCGGGCCCGAGACCGACGACGGCGAGGCTGCCGACGTCCGGGTCTGTCTCGCTCACGCGCCCTGCCACTGCTCGCCCGGCAGCAGCAGCATGGAGAAGTAGGGCACCGACGCCGGGTCGATCTCCGCCAGTGGCACGATGCGCTCGCCGTGCATGGTGGCGCGCTCCACGTAGAGCGCCCGGTGGGCGAGTCCCAGGCGCGTCAGCACCCGGCGGACCTTCTCGAAATTGCTGCCGAGCTTCATGATGGCGGCGGCGTCGGCGTCCGCGAGCCGGCGCTCCAGCTCCGCCTCCGGCAGGGTGCCGGCGAGCACCAGCATGCTCTGGTCGCGGTACACCAGCGGCGTGCCCACCGCCGCGGCGCTGGCCACCACCGAGCACACCCCCGGCACCACCTCCGCCCGGAATCGCCCGGCGAGGCGGTCGTGCAGGTACATGAAGGAGCCGTAGAAGAAGGGATCGCCCTCGCACAGCGCCGCCACGTCGCGGCCGGCAGCCAGGTGGCCGGCCACCAGGTCCGCGGCGCGGTCGTAGAAGCGGCGCATGGTGCCCTCGTAGTCGAACGGCGGCGCCGGGATGCGTCCCGTCACCGGGTACACCAGCGGCAGCAGGATCTGATCCGCCCGCAGGTGCTCCTCCACCGTGGTGTAGGCGTTGCCCCGCTTCCTGGGGCCGGCGTAGTAGGCCACCACCGGGGCCGCGCGCAGCAGCCGCAGGGCCTTCAGCGTCAGCAGCTCCGGGTCGCCGGGGCCGACGCCGATGCCGAAGAGCCGGCCGAGGGCCTGCTCGGGCGTGCCGCCCCGGGCGCCGTCCGCGGCGGGTGCGCCGGACTGGCGGTGGCTCGGACCGTCGGGGCGGGCGTCGAAGGGGCTCATGCGGCGTGCGGCCCCGCGGCTGCCGGCTCCCGGCCGAGGGCGTTGACGGCGGCGGCGGCCATGGCGCTGCCGCCGCGGCGACCGCGCAGCGTCACATAGGGCACGCCGCGGCTGTCTGCGGCCAGCGCCTCTTTGGACTCGGCGGCGCCGACGAAGCCCACCGGAAAGCCCAGGATCAGCGCCGGCCGCGGCGCGGCGTCGTCCAGCATCTCCAGCAGCCGGAACAGGGCCGTCGGCGCATTGCCGACGACCAGCACGGCGCCGGCGAGCTGCGCCCGCCACAGCTCCATGGCCGCCGCGGTGCGGGTGTTGCCGAGGGCGCGGGCCAGCGCCGGCACCTGGGGGTCATCCAGGGTGCAGACCACCGGATTATCCGCCGGCAGCCGGCGGCGGGTGATGCCCTCCGCCGACATGCGCCCGTCGCAGAGGATGGCGGCGCCGGCGGCCAGCGCGTCACGGCCGGCGCTGCCGGCATCCGGCGAGAACAGCAGGTCGTCGATGACGTCCGGCATGCCGCAGGCATGGGCCACGCGCACCGCCAGCGCTTCCAGGTCCGGCGGGATACGGTCCAGGTCCGCCTCGGCGCGGATGATGGCGAAGGATTCGCGGTAGATGGCGTCGGCGTCGCGGTTGTATGGCAGCATCGGCGATGGGCTTCGACGGCGGCGCGGGTCGGCGGCTCGGGCTCGAGTAGGGGCTGGCACTCGGGCCCGAGCGCGTCGGTCTGCGCGGAAACGTTTAACTGTACCGGCTGGTGGCGGACTCCACCAGTGGGGCACACCGGAGAACAAAGGGATTCATGTCAACGAATGCGCAATCTGCCCCAACGGCGGGCGGCGGCCCCTGGCTCAGCATCGTCGGTATCGGCGAGGACGGGCCGGCCGGCCTCGGCAAGACAGCCCTGGGCGCTATCGCCGCGGCCGAATGGGTCTTCGGTGCGCGGCGCCATCTGGAGCTGCTGCCGACGCACCTGGACGGCCAGGGCGCGCAGCAGCGCCGCGAGCCCTGGCCCCAACCCTTCGACCTCGCCTTCGAGCGTGTGTTCTCCCTGCGGGGATCGGCGGTGTGCGTGCTCGCCAGCGGCGACCCCATGTGGTTCGGGGCGGGCGCCAAGCTCGCCGCGAGGCTCGCGCCCGGCGAGTACCGGGTGCTGCCGGCGCTGTCCTCGACGCAGCTGGCGGCGGCCCGGCTCGGCTGGCCCCTGCAGGATGCGACGGTACTGCGGCCGGTGTCCGCAGACCCGCCGCTGGCCCCAGAGCTGGCCCTGACCCGGGTGCGCCTGCACCTGGCCGACGGGGCCCGGCTGCTGATCCTCTCCGCCGACGCGCGCACACCCGGACTGCTGGCCGAGCTGCTGCGCGGCGACGGCTGGGGGGCGAGCGTCCTGACGGTGTTCGAGCGCCTGGGCGGCCCGGCGGAGCGGCGGCGCGAGGCCGCGGCGGACCACTGGGCCGAGTCGGATATCGATCCCTTAAACCTCATCGCCGTGGTGTGCCGGGCGCCCGCCGGCTGGAGACCCCGACCGCGCCGGACCGCCCTGCCCGACGACGCCTTCAGCCACGACGGCCAGCTCACCAAGCGCGATGTGCGGGCCCTGACCCTGAGCCGGCTGGCGCCAGGCCCGGGCGAGCTGCTGTGGGACGTGGGCGCGGGCTGCGGCAGCATCGGCATCGAGTGGATGCGCTCGGAAGACGGCTGCCGCGCCCTCGCCATCGAGCCCGATGCCGGGCGCCGCGGCATGATCGCGCACAACGCCGCGGCGCTCGGCGTGCCGGAGCTGGTGGTGGTGGCGGGTCGGGCGCCGGACGCCTTGGCGGACCTGCCGGCGCCGGATGCCGTGTTCATCGGCGGCGGGCTCACCGCCGCCGGGATCGCCGAGCGCTGCTGGGCGGCGCTGCGCCCGGGCGGGCGGCTGGTGGCCAATGCCGTGACGCTTCAGAGCGAGGCGGCCCTGGCGGCGCTGCGGGCGGAGATCGGCGGCGCGCTGACTCGCGTGCAGGCGGCAGACGCCGCCCCGCTCGGGCGCTTCGACGGCTGGCGCCCGGCCATGCCCATCACCATCCTGGCGGCGACCAAGCCGGGGGACGAGAGCCTCGTCGAGACCTAGCGCTAGGTGTCGGGCTTCGCTGTCGCTCAGCGCCGACCTACGGCCAGAGCCAGATCAACCACAGGCCGGCCTCTGTGCTGGCATTGCGTCGTTGGGCGGGCCTTTTTTCATCCGCGTTGGCGTTTGCACGGTGCCGGGTCATTGCGCCCCCTGCGGGAACTCCCAGACGATGGGTCCGCGTCGGGTCAGGTCGCGGCCGGGCTCGCCCGGCGCCTTGTCATAGCGCAGCAGTTGCATGACGTCGGCGCTGACCCTGGGGTTGGTGGTGAAGTAGGAGTGGCCGAAGGCGTCCGTGCGCTTGCCCTCGTAGACGATGACGTCGACGTCGCCGAGCTTGTCCAGGTAGCGCTGGGAGTCCTCGGGCACGTCCTCGGGGCGCAGGTTGCCGACCCGGCTCTCGCTGCGGAACAGGATGCGCGAGACGAGCAGGGCGCGGTCCTGCGGCGAGGAATAGATGGTAAAGCGCCCGCGCATCGGGTCCGGCAGCCGCCCGCTGGGCCAAACGCTGAACACGTCCGGGTCGGACGCAAAGGCAGTGACCGTTTGGGTGGCCACCTCCACGTCGATGTCCGGCGAAAAGAGCACCAGGTTGTCCACCTTCAACACATCCGCCGGCTCCTTGCCGGCGGAGACCACCTCGCTGAACAACTCCCGCAGGGCGCCCAGCAACAACGCCGTGCCGCGGCTGTGGGCCAGCAACTGCAGGCGCTCGACGCCGGGGGTGGTGGCCAGGGTGCGGATGGCCTTCTTCAGGTGGTTCCGGGCGTAGTCGGCGGACTCGGTGGTGGACGTGTAGGAGATCAGGAAATTGCCGGTGGACGACGCCGGCCAGGTGAAGAAGGCGCACACCGGCTCGCGGCCCAGAAAATGGCACAGCTCCGCGGCGGTGAAGGCCGAGGTGGCGAAGGTCTCGTTGAAGCCGTGCACATAGAGCATGACCTCCTTGCGCGGCGAGCGCACGAGGCGCGCCTGGACCTCCTCCTGCAACTGCCGCCGCGCAGCGAGGTGCTGGGCCAGGGTGCCGTCATCCCGGTATCTATTGCCGTCGGGGCCGAGGCGGATGGCGTAGGGCTCTTCGGGGAAGGCGCCGAGGCGCTGCACCCGACCCAGCGACAGATCCATGTCCCGCGTGCGCTCGGCGAGCCGGCTTTCGCGCTCGAGCACCGGCCAGGTCACGTCCGGGCCGATCTCCACCCGCGCGGAGCCGAACTCGATGCGCTTGGCCCGGTCCTGGCCATAGGGCAGATCGCTCTGCGGGTCCGTCTGCGGGGCGCGGTCGGTGAGGTAGAGCAGGTCCACGTCGGTGCTGGCGCTGCGGACATCAGCCGGCAGGGTCACCACCGGCTCACCGTCCGGCGCCTGGTAGACCACCGGTGTGGGCATCAGCTGCCGGGGCTTGCTGGCGCAGCCGACGGTCAGCAGGCTGACTACCGTGATGACGATGAGTCGTTGCACTCGGCGTGGCATGGTCTGTTCCTGGGGTTGATTGCCGGACGACGCGGCGCTTGCGGTGCATAGCCATCTCGCACCGGCGTCGCAAGCCCCGGATTCTACGGCATCCGTGAGGTGCGGCGGCGCGCAGACTGTGAAGGTGCGCGGGCGGCGGGCCCGATGCCGCCAGCCATAGCGGTCCGGATAGGGATTTGCCGCTGGCTCAGCGGTCGCGGCGCGATCAATGGGCGGCCATCGCATGTGCCGGCCCTTTCGCGGCCGGCCCCGAACCGGGGCCGGCTTTCGGGTTAGCATGCCGGCCCAGTCGAGCCCAGCCCAGACCAGACCAGAGCAGCCCCGCTCGCTTAGAGAGAGCCGCAGCCGCATGAGCAAGCCCGCAGAGCCGAATGCCGCCGCCGGCGCCGCTGACGGCGGCAACCGCAGGGCGGCGGCTGCCGGGCGCTGGCGCGACGCGCTGACCGCCTTCCGCGACCGCCGCGTGGTGACCATGCTGTTCCTCGGCTTCTCGGCCGGGATTCCGCTGCTGCTGATCTTCTCGTCCCTGTCGCTGTGGCTGCGGGAGGCCGGCGTGGAGCGCAATGCGGTCACCTTCTTCAGCTGGGCGGCGCTGGGCTACTCCTTCAAGTTCGTCTGGGCGCCGCTGGTGGACCGGCTGCCGCTGCCCTGGCTCACCCGGCGCTTCGGGCGCCGGCGCGGCTGGCTGCTGCTGGCGCAGCTCGCCATCGTCACCGCCATCCTGCTGATGGCCTCCATCGATCCGGCACAGGGGCAGGAGGCGCTGGTGCGCATGGCGCTCGCCGCCGTGATGCTCGGCTTCTCGGCGGCCACCCAGGACATCTGCATCGACGCCTTTCGCATCGAATCCGCGCCGCCGGCGCTCCAGGGCATGCTCTCGGCGTCCTACATCGTCGGCTACCGCATCGGCATGGTCACCAGCGGCGCCGGGGCGCTGTTTCTGGCCTCGGCCTTTCTGTCCTCACCGGAGCATTACTCCTTCGAGGCCTGGAGCCTGACCTACAGCATCATGGCGGGCACCATGCTGGTGGGCATCACCACGACCCTGCTGGTGCCGGAGCCGGTGCGCAGCCGCCAGGTGGACTATCCCTACCCCGCCATCGCCTATGCCCGGCTGGTGGCGGTATTCCTGTGCGCGGCGGCCGCCTTCGCCGGGACCTTTTTCCTAAGCGGCGGAGCCTTCGCAATGCTCAAGGACGCCGTCGGCGGCGGCGGCTTCGTGACGCTGCTGGTGGAAGCGGTGCGCCTGGCGCTCGCCATCGGCGTCGCCGGGCTGGTGGGCTGGGGGCTGGTGCAGCTCGGCGCCGTGGACCGCGCGATGGCCGCCGAGACCTGGGTGGCGCCGGTGCTGGACTTCTTCCGCCGCTACGGGCTGGCCACCGCGCTGCTGCTGCTGGCGCTGGTGGGGCTGTATCGGATCTCGGACATCGTGCTCGGCGTCATCGCCAATGTCTTCTACCAGGACATCGGCTTCGCCAAGCCGGAGATCGCCAGGGCGGTGAACACCTTCGGCGTCCTGGTGAGCATCGTCGGCGGCTTCCTCGGCGGCCTGCTGGCGACGCGCTTTGGCGTCATGCGCATCCTGATGCTCGGCGCCATTTTGTCCGCCGCCACCAACCTCGCCTTCGTCGGCCTTGCCTATGTCGGGCACAACGTGCCGCTGATGTACGGGACGGTCTTTGCCGACAACCTGGCGGCGGGTCTGGCCAGCGCCGCCTTCGTCGCCTTCCTCTCCAGCCTCACCAACGTCCAGTTCACGGCCGTCCAGTACGCTATCTTCAGCTCCCTGATGACCCTGCTGCCCAAGACCCTCGGCGGCTACTCCGGCAGCATCGTCGACGGCATCGGCTACCCCGGCTTCTTCATCTTCACCACCCTCATCGGCATCCCGGTGCTGATCCTGGTGTGGCTCGCCGGGCGGCGGCTCGCCATCCGCGACGCCGCCTGACCGGGGCTGCCGCGAGGCGGCTCGATGCGACGGACAGCCGGGGGGAAATTCCGATGGCCAGAGCTTAGCGGGTCTTGCGCCGCCAAGCAGCTAGTCCAAACGCGGCCAAACCCGTAGTTGCCATCAAAAGCAGAGAGGAGGGTTCGGGCATCACCGTGATTTCATCAAATCGCTGATTCGCGGACCCGGTGCCGGCGGTCTGCGGATCGATCGCGAATCCAAGATGGTTTAAGGTTCCCGACAATGCACTGGAGGGGTTGGTGGTTCCGCCGAAATACAAATTCCCGCCATAATCGCCTCCCGAAGCGGTGGTTCCCCCAGCAGTGAAATCCATTGCGTACCAATTAGCGGGGCCGGGATTGAACATCAGCGTGTGCTCCATCCACTCGGGGCCGCCATTATACCCGACTGTGCTGCGGTACCAGCTTCCGCCCACTTCAACCGTCAGGTAAAAATCTCCGGCATTGCCATCTCCACGGGAATGAAAGGTGATTTCCGTAATATCTGACACATTGATGGAACTGCTGCCCGAAGGCAGATTGTTCGCGAAAATCAGATTCGGCTGTTCGGTCCAACCGTTGCCCTCGAAAATATAGCTTCCAATTGCATCGGAACCGGTGGTAATCCAGGTGCCGCCGTCGGTGCCATTTGCTTCGTCCGACAAATCCTGGGCAGTAGAGCCCGTGTAGGACTTCCAACCTGCTTCGTTCGGCGTCTGACTTTCAACCGGGAAGGTTTCGAAATAGAGGTGAGCTGGCGCTTGAGTGGCGAAGAGAGCCAAGACGATAAGGAGGGGAGTATATTTCATGCCATGTGGCCGAGTAGCCGGTGGTGGATTTGGAAATTCGCCCGCCTCTGCGAGCCCAAGGCAGCTTCTTGTCGCAACGCTAGCGAAGACCACAGGGCTGGTCAAGGCTCAACCGAGGGCGGCGCGGACAGCTCAGCAGGCGTAGGGCGTAGGGTGGACAAGCGCAGCGCAGTCCACCAGCTTACCGGCGCTCCCGGGGTGGACTTCGCTGTCGCTCGTCCACCCTACCACTACTGGTCGCGCTAACGATCAAGCCGCGCGGGCACACCCTGCGTAGCCAGGGCTGCCAGCTTTGATTTCGTCTGGCCAAGATGGCCTGCCTACCCAGTCAGCACCCAAGGCGGTCGGAGTTATGATCAAGGCCCAGGATTTGAGCCTTGGCCCTTTTCCCGTGGTCCCTTTTCCCGCTTTTTAGATCGCCAGCCGTCCGGTAACACCGGGCAGCGCCGACACCTGACGCTGACCTTCCGCGCCGAAGAGACGGATCTGGCCTTGTTCATCCACGGTCCAGACCTCTTGGGCGCCATAGCCCAGGTAGAATCGGATCTTTTCCTCGATCTCGCTGTTGGCATTGGATGGAGACAGGATCTCGACGCAGAGCTCGGGCGCCTGTGGATAGGGTGTACTATCGCCGTACCGACGCAGGAACTCGGGTGACATCCACACCACATCCGCCACCTTGACCCCCGCATGGGTGCCAATGGAGCATTCCGTTGCAATCTCGCCATGCGTGAGCACACCCGCCAGTAAGCGAACCAATTTAGCCTGTTGTATTCCATGACGGTTGGATGCGGGACTCATCACAATCCGTCCCCGTGCATCAAGCTCGATCTTGTACGGGAGGTCGCGCAGGCTCGGATCATTGATGACATCGGACCATTGCATCGCGGATGACTCCAAAAAGCAGAAAAGGGGCCAGGCTGGAATGGCGGTAACTTAAGCCACTCCGCGATATGAATCAGACACTTACGTTGACTACGATACGACGATCCAAGCTCTCCTGCGGCACAAGCGGGCGGTCTTCGCATGTCGGACGGCCTGGAGCTGTTCGGGTTGCAGGCCAAGCGCTTCGCTAAGTGACTGTTTTTATGAAGACGCCGCTTAAGTTAGTGCCATTCGGGCCAGGCTGCGGAAAGTCTAGCAGGATTCGAGTTTGGCCCCTTTTTCTAGGATGCATGCCCTTCGGCTGTCACCTTTGGCCGGGGGGTGTGTGGAGCTTGGAGCACGATGGGCGCGTCACCGGCCGACCTGGAGGGTCGCAGCCCCGGTCGGGGCGCAGATGGAGCGGCCGGGGCGCAGGGCGGCAGGCGTCAGAAGTAGGGCTTCTCCGGCGCCTCGTCGAACATGGCGACGCTGGCCATGATCTCCTCGCGGGCCTCTTCGCGGCCGCCCCAGCCGTCGACGCGGACCCACTTGCCCTCGTCGAGGTCCTTGTAGTGCTCGAAGAAGTGCGCGATCTGGTCCAGCAGGTGCGGGGGCATGTCGCGGAAGCTGGTGATGTTGCGATAGCCCTTGAACAGCTTGTCGATGGGCAGCGCCAGGATCTTGGCATCGTCCCCGGACTCGTCGGTCATCTTGAGCACCCCGATGGGCCGGCACTCGATGACGGAGCCCGGGATCAGCGGGTAGGGCGTGACCACCATGACGTCCACCGGGTCGCCGTCCGCGGACAAGGTGTGCGGCACATAGCCGTAGTTGCAGGGGTAGTGCATGGCCGTGGACATGAAGCGATCGACGAACATGGCGCCGGTCTCCTTGTCCATTTCGTACTTCACCGGCTCGGAGTGGGACGGGATCTCGATGATGACGTTGATCTCGTTCGGGATGCGGTCGCCGCGGGTGACGCGTTGCAGATCCATGGTGGCTCCTCAGTGGTTGGCGTGCTGTCCGGACGCCGCGGGTGCGGGGCGTGGACATGGAAGGTGACGTGAAGAGGCCGGGAGTTTAACGCAGGTGCAGCAAAACTGCCGCCGCGGTCCGGCGCTGCGCCCGAGCTGTGGCGCGGCATGCGTACGGCAGCGCCAGGCGGCCGGCCCGACGCGGCAGGGCTTGCCTGCTGGGCCGTCAGACGATCAGCGGCACCATCAGCAGTGCCACGATGTTGATGATCTTGACCACCGGATTCATGGCCGGGCCGGCGGTGTCCTTGTAGGGATCGCCGACGGTGTCACCGGTGATCGATGCCTTGTGCGCGTCCGAGCCCGCTCCGCCGAAGCTGCCCTGCTCGATGAGCTTCTTGGCGTTGTCCCAGGCACCGCCGCCGGCGGTCATGGAGATGGCGAGGAAAAGCCCGGTGACAATGGTGCCGATGAGCATGCCGCCCAGCGCCAAGGCGCCTGCATTGCCGCCCATGAGCCACTGCAGG
Source organism: Thiohalocapsa halophila (assembly GCF_016583825.1). Taxonomy (GTDB): domain Bacteria; phylum Pseudomonadota; class Gammaproteobacteria; order Chromatiales; family Chromatiaceae; genus Thiohalocapsa; species Thiohalocapsa halophila. The sequence goes on from NZ_NRRV01000022.1 coordinate 60,287, forward strand.
CCGTAGGCGACCACCACGGGCACCAGCACCGGCAGCAGCGCGGGCAAGAGCATCTCCGTGATGGCCGAGCGCGTTAGTATATCCACGGCGCGGGAGTAGTCCGGCTTCTGGCTCCCGTCCATGATGCCGGGCATGGCCTGGAACTGCCGGCGCACCTCATTGGCGATGCCGCCGGCGGCCCGGCCCACGGCCTCCATGGCCAGGGCGCCGAACAGATAGGGCACCAGTGCGCCGATGAATAGGCCGATCAGGACGGCTGGATCATCCAACTGGAACGCCAGTGCCTTGCCCGCCCGCGCGAGGATATGCGTGAAGTCCGCGAAGAGCACCAAGGCCGCGAGCGCGGCGGAGCCGATGGCATAGCCCTTGGTTACCGCCTCGGTGATATTGCCAACGGCGTCCAGCCGATCGGTGATGCTGCGGATCTCTGGGTCCATGCCCGCCATCTCGGCAATGCCGCCGGCGTTGTCGGTAATCGGGCCATAGGCATCCAGTGCGACGATCATCCCCGTCATGCTGAGCATGGCGGTGGCGGCGATGGCAATGCCATAGAGCCCGCCCAGGGAATAAGCCGCCCAGATGGCCAGGCAGATGACGATCACGGGCGCCGCCGTGGCCTTCATGGCGATGCTCAAGCCGGCGATGACGTTGGTCGCATGGCCGTTGGCGGACGCCCTGGCGATGGCGCGCACCGGACCATAGTCGCTCCCGGTGTAGTACTCGGTGATGATGACGATGAGACCGGTGAGTGAGAGTCCGACGGCCGCGGCGCCCAGCACGCCCCAGCGGCTGACGAGCTCGCCGGTGGACGGCAGCGCCAGGGTCGGCGGCAGCATCAGCCAGGTAACGGGGATGAAGAGCAGCAGAGCGATGATGCTGGCGGTGGTGAGGCCCTTGTAGAGCACGGCCATGATGCGCTCGTCGCCGTCTTTCGCCTTGACGAAGTAGGTACCGATGACCGTGGCGATGATGGCTGCGCCGCCGAGGACCAGCGGATAGGCGATGACGCTGGCGCCATGGTTGCCGAGGAGCAGGCCCCCGAGCAGCATGGCCGCCACCAGGGTAACGGCGTAGGTCTCAAAGAGGTCGGCGGCCATGCCCGCACAGTCGCCGACATTATCCCCGACGCTGTCGGCGATCACCGCTGAATTCCGAGGGTCGTCCTCCCGAATACCGACCTCCACCTTGCCCACCAGATCGGCGCCGACGTCGGCCCCCTTGCTGAAGATGCCGCCGCCCAGACGCGCGAACAGAGAAATCAGCGAGCCGCCGAAGGCGAGACCGACCAGCGCATAGAGCGCCTGCATCTGTCCGTCCATATCCGACGGATCCGCCGGCGCCAGCCAGAGGTAGTAACCGGCGACCGCCAGCAGCGCAAAGCCCACCACCAGCAGCCCCGTGACGACGCCGCCGCGGAAGGCCACCTGTAGCGCCGCGTCCATGCCCTTGTGCGCGGCCTGCGCGGTGCGGGCGTTGGCGCGCACGGACACCAGCATGCCGATGTAGCCGGCGGCGCCGGAGAGCGTGGCGCCCACCAGGAAGCCCACGGCCGTCTCGAGCCCCAGGATCTGCCAGAGCGCCGCCATCAGGAGCAGTCCCACCAGGGTGATGGTCAGGTACTGGCGATTCAGGTACGCGGCGGCGCCCTCCTGGATGGCCCCGGCGATCTGGCGCATCTGCTCGGTGCCTTGAGGCTGGGCCAGGACCCAGCGAATGGACACCATGCCGTAGCCCACGGCGACCAGGGCGCACAGGATGGCGAAGATCGGGCCCATGGACATCGTCTTGTTATCTCCTCAGCAGTGCTCCACGACGGCTTGCGCCGCCGCGCGGCATTGTTCGGTCAGCCCGCTGAGGATTGCAAGGCGAAGAGGCGCGGAGCACCAGCAAGATTGTCGGGCCTACCGGCGTCGGCCGGTATGGGAAAAGTACGGAGTACGGAGTGCGGAGTACGAAGTACGGAGTGCTGCGGTCGGGGTCCGCCCCGTACTTCGTACTCCGTACTTCCTGCTGGATACTTATCCAACCAGCACGGGCGGAGTCAGCCAGCCGCCACGCCCAACGACCCCATCCCAACGACCCCATCACAGCAGCGAGAACGAAACCGTCACACCAGTCATGACGATGGCGACGATGCTCATGAGCTTGATGAGGATGTTCAGGCTCGGGCCGGAGGTGTCCTTGAAGGGATCGCCGATGGTGTCGCCGATGACCGAGGCCCGGTGTGCCACCGAGTTCTTGCCGCCGTGGTGGCCGGCCTCGATGTGCTTCTTGGCGTTGTCCCAGGCGCCGCCGGCGTTGGACAGGAACACCGCCAGCGCAAAGCCCGTGGCCAGACCGCCCACCAGCAGCCCTACCACGCCGGCGACGCCGAAGAGCAAGCCCACCAACACCGGCGCCGCGATGGCGATCACCGAGGGCAGGATCATCTCGCGCTGGGCACCGACGGTGGAGATGGCCACACAGCGCTCGTAGTCCGGGTCCGCCTTGCCGCGCAGGATGTGCGGGTTGTCGTGGAACTGCCGGCGCACCTCGTCCACCATGAGCTGGGCGGCGCGGCCCACCGCCAGCACCGTGAGCCCGCTGAAGGCGAAGGCCACCATGGCGCCGAGGAAGAGCGCGATCAGCACCACCGGATTGAGCAGCGTGACATTGTAGTAGGCCATGAACTGCAGCAGGCTCGCCTCCGCCGTCGCCACCGAGGCGCCATCCGGCAGCACCAGCGTCGTGATGCCGGCGGCGATCAGGTCGATGCGGATGACCTCCACGTAGGAGGCGATCAGCGCCAGCGCCGTCAGCGCCGCTGAGCCGATGGCGAAGCCTTTGCCGGTGGCGGCGGTGGTGTTGCCGAGGGAGTCCAGGGCGTCGGTGCGCTCGCGCACCTCGGGCCCGAGACCGCTCATCTCGGCGTTGCCGCCGGCGTTGTCGGCGATGGGGCCGTAGGCGTCGCTGGCCAGCGTGATGCCAAGCGTCGAGAGCATCCCCACCGCGGCGATAGCCACGCCGTAGAGCCCTTGGCCCATCTGCGCCACGTCGAAGCCGGACGCGAACAGGAAGGCCAGCATGGTGCCGGCGCACACCGCCACCACCGGCGGGATGCTGGAGAGCATGCCGACACCGATGCCGGCGATGACCGTGGTGGCGGCGCCGCCCTCGGCGGCGCGGGCGATGCTGCGCGTCGGGCGGTAGGACGGCGACGTGAAGTACTCGGTGGAGCGGCCGATGATGATGCCCGTCACCAGCCCCGTCACCACCGCGGCCCAGATGCCCCAGGTGTTGTCGATGCCGAGCAGCCAGAGCACGCCGGCCGCGGCGACGACGATGAGCGCGGCGCTGACGTTGATGCCGCGGGAGAGCGCATGCAGCAGCTCGCGCTGGTCGGCGCCCTCCCGGGTCTTCACCATATAAACGCCGAGCACCGACAACAGGATGCCGACGCCGGCGATGGCGAGCGGCGCCACCACCGCCTTCAACTGCATCGTCGGCTCGGCGACATAGGCCGCCGCGCCCAGCGCGCTGGCGGCGAGGATGGAGCCGCAGTAGGACTCGAACAGGTCCGCCCCCATGCCGGCGACATCGCCGACGTTGTCGCCGACGTTGTCGGCGATCACCGCCGGGTTGCGCGGGTCGTCCTCCGGAATACCGGCCTCGACCTTGCCCACCAGGTCAGCGCCCACATCGGCGGCCTTGGTGTAGATGCCGCCGCCGACACGGGCGAACAGCGCTTGTAAGGAGGCACCCATGCTGAAGGTCAGCACCGTGGTGGTCACCAGCACCAGCCGGGCGCCGTCGATGGCATCGCCGGGCGTGAGCAGGTCCACCAGGATGAACCAGAACACCAGATTGGCGAGTCCCAGACCCACCACCACCAAGCCCATCACGGCGCCGCTGCGGAAGGAGATCCGCAGCGCCTTGGCCAGCGAGGTCTGCGCCGCGGCAGTGGTGCGCGTGGAGGCGCGGGTGGCGGTCTGCATGCCGAAGTAGCCGGCCAGCGCGGAGAAGAAGCCGCCGAAGACGAAGGTCACGGGCAGCCAGACGTTCTGGATGCCGAGACCATAGGCGAGGTAGGCGAAGAGGCCGGCCACCACCGCGAAGACCACCAGCATGATCTTGTATTGCTGGCGCAGATAGGCCATGGCGCCGGTGCGCACATGGCCGCCGATGGTGCGCATCTTCTCGTTGCCTTCGTCCTCGGCCTGCATCTCCTTGTAGAAGCGCCAGGCGAAGATCATGGCGACGATGGCGGCGATCGGGGCGATCCAGAAAACGGGCTCAGTCATGGCATCGGTACCGCAGATGTGATCGGGCGAGGGACTGAATCGAATGCCGGTCACGCGCCGTCCGCGGCCGCACCAGCGCCATGCCCGGGACGCCAGCGGCGCCCGGACTGCTGCTCGCCCGGTGCGCTGTGCCACGCCCAGGCGGCACCGGGCCTCCTGCCCGATGCTGGATTGCCGAAAAACCTCAGGGTGATCTCTGGGAGCGCACCGCCTCTTACGGGCGGTGTCGGTCAGTCGTCGTCGGGGTCAGTCGAAGCGCGTCACCTGCGCCGAGCGCCACCAGTCGTAGTGCTTGGACTCCAGCTCCGCATGGCTCGGGAAGGGATAATAGGCGAAGTCCTTGTGGTCGCCGACATAGAAGCCCCGCTCCACCATGCGGTAGATGATGCCCTGCCTTACCTGCCGCATCACGAGCTTGTTCTCTTTGGTGTTGTGCTCGAAGTCCAGGAGCACGTCCCGCAGATGGCCGATGGCCGGGTATGGCAGGTCATCGGCGTTGCCGTGTGCAGGGTCGCTCCACAGCTCGCCGAGCTTCAGCTCCGCGAAGGCGATGCGCGGGACGTTCACCGGGTGCTGCGGGTCCGTGATGGAGCGGCAGAAGGACTGCGGCTCCAGCCGGCTCGCCACCAGCGGGCGCACCGGGCAGAACTCCTGATACAGATGCAGCGAGTAGGCGCTGTCTGCGGTGTACTCGCCGCGCGTGAGCTCCAGCGTGCGGCCGTCGTCGGTGACCAGATAGAGGTTGCCCAGCGCCGACACCGGCACCCGCGCCAGGGCGGTGTAGATGCCGAGGTACACCGATGACTTGGGCGCGCCGCTCGGCTGGGTGACGCAGCGCTCGTCCGCAAGGTGGAACGGAAAGTCCCCGCCGCGGAAGGACGGGTCCACCTCGAAGAACAGGGCCTGGTCGTGGGCGTGCAGGTGGCGGCCCGTCGAGTAGTAGGCACCAAAAGCCGCCGGCTCCAGCTGCGAGGCGATCAGGGCCTCCGGGATCAGCGACAGGTACAGCCGATAATCGCTCATCGATACCCCCGTGGGACTGCGCCAATGGGACTGCGAGACCAAGCGCCCGCGTTGGGGGATACGCTAACGGAAATGCTTGCGCTTTGCAGCAACGGTTTTTTGACGCCGCCAACCGGCACAGGGATCGACGGCTTGCAGACGTCTCCACAACGGCAGGTGATGGGCCGCCGCTGGTCCAGGGATTTGGGGTCGGGGGTCGGGGGTCGAGCACCACGGCGGAGGCGCGCCCGCGACCCCTTTGCCCCGCCGACGCGACCCCCGCCGACGCGACTGGCGAGCCCACTGGAAGCCGGGCTCAATGCACTGTCAGACCTCGAACGGCCCGAGCTTCTTCTCCACGCCGACGTTGTCCAGCGTCACGTACTTGGGCAGGCCGTTCTCGTAGGGAGGATAGTCCTCGCCTGAGATCAGCGGGTAGAGATACTCCCGACACGGCTCGGTGATGCCGTAGCCGTCCTCGCTGATGAAGTCCCGCGGCATGAATTTCTCGACGTTGGCCACCTCCGACAGCGGCGCCTCGCCGACCTCCCACACGTAGGGGTCCGAGGATTTGCGCACCACCGTCGGCATGATGGCGTTGTGGCCCTGGAGCGCGTACTCCACGCCCGCCTTGCCGAGCGCATAGGCCTGCTCCACGTCGGACTTGGATGCCACGTGGCGCGCGGCGCGCTGGAGATAATCCGCCACCGCCCAGTGGAACTTGTAGCCCTTGGCCTCCTTGACCATGTTGGCCACCACCGGCGCGGCACCGCCGAGCTGGGCATGGCCGAAGGCGTCGCGGGTGCCCTGCTCGGCCAGGAAGCGCCCGTCCGGGTAATGGCAGCCCTCGGAGACCACCACGGTGCAGTAGCCGTGCGCTTCCACCTTGGCCTCGACGGCGGCTATGAACTTGTCGTGGTCGAACTCGATCTCCGGGAACAGGGTTACCACAGGGATGCCCTGGTCCGCCACCAGCGCACCGGCGGCGGCGATCCAGCCCGCGTGGCGGCCCATGACCTCCAGCACGAAGAGCTTGGTGGAGGTGGCGGCCATGGAGCGCACGTCGAAGCTCGCCTCCAGCGTGGAGGTGGCGATGTACTTGGCCACTGAGCCGAAGCCCGGGCAGTTGTCGGTGATGGGCAGGTCGTTGTCGACGGTCTTGGGCACGTGAATGGCCTGCACCGGGAAGCCCATCTTCTCCGACAGCTGGCTCACCTTGTAGCAGGTGTCCGCGGAGTCGCCGCCGCCGTTGTAGAAGAAGTAGCCGATGTCGTGGGCCTTGAAGACCTCGATCAGGCGCTCGTACTCGCGCCGGTTGGCTTCCAGGCTCTTGAGCTTGTAGCGGCAGGAGCCGAAGCCGCCCGAGGGCGTGTAGCGCAAGGCGGCGATGTTCTCGGCGGACTCCCGGCTGGTGTCGATGAGGTCCTCCGTCAGCGCACCGATGATGCCGTTGCGCCCGGCGTAGACGTTGGCGATCTTGTCTTTGTGCTGGCGGGCGGTCTCGATGACGCCGCAGGCAGAGGCATTGATCACGGCCGTCACACCGCCGGATTGGGCGTAGAAGGCGTTCTTCGCGGTCATGGCTGTCCCCTCTCGTGTTTTCTCGTCGAAGCGATTGTCGTCTTGGGCCAAGGCCCGGGGCGCCCCGGCGGCCCAGCTGCGGCCCAGCGCAGGTCAATAACTCAGGTCAATAGCCCAGGCACTGCTCGGGCTGGGGCTCGGGCTCGGGCTCGGGCACATCCCCGCGTGCCTGGGCCTCAAGGGTCGGCCCGCGCCTGCGGGACGGACACCGCGCTCTGCGAGGTCAACGCTGGATTATGGCGCTCGGACATGGCGAAGGCGGCGGCTCGGTGCCGGCTGCTCAGTGACTGAAGTCGGCATCGGCTCGCGATGGCCGCCGACCGGCGGCATGTCCGCTGCGCTGCTCCATGAAGCCAGCGGCCCTATCCAGACGCAAGCCTACAAAATCGCCGCCACCGGCGCATCGAAATCCCGCTGATGGGCGTATCGAACGGCTCGATTTGGGACCGGACGCGGTTGTTTTTGCTGATCGCTACCGATGCCGACCCCGCATGGGCAACACCATTGCAAGGGATCTCCGGATTCTAACGGCTGTGCACTGGGGCGGGGTGCGGGCAGACGCGGATAAGCACGATCCGCGCTGCGCCGGCTAGCCCGCAGCGCCCGCGCCTATTACTGGTAGGAGATATCACCACCGTAGTAATAATAACGCCTGTGGAAAACTCCAGATCGATCAACAACGTATTATTTATCAGTAATTTGAAGAAATGATTTGCTGTGCAGTCTTGGCGCCTAGCTTGTGGATAACCTGTCGATAAAACGCGGCCCAAAAACCGCTCACACGTTATCCACAGTCCGCTCGGTCGAGTTTTCAACAGGGCCCTGTGTTCGTTTGGGACCACCAGACGCGCCGTGTGCGGGTCAGCCGACAATGCGCCGGCGCAGAGCGGCGGCTGGGTTGGGGGTTGCGCGGTGGCGGGACCAGCGCAGTGGGTGCTGCGGTGTTGACCCCGGCCGGCGGTACAGAGCGCGCAACGCCGGGCGGCACAGACCTGCTGTCTCAGCAATCAGTCTGCGTCGGCACTCGCATGTGGGAGCGGCATCCCTGCCGCGACGGCCGCCGCAGGGTGCTCAGACGCAGAGCGCAGAGCGCAGAGCGCTGGTCGGTCGGGCTTTCGTGCTCTTGGTGGCTCGAATAAAGCATTTGAGGGGATGCGAGCGCCGCGCATCGGCCTGCGCAACGTCGATGTCAGCCCCGTCAGGCCCCGAGCAACGCCCGAAACGGGCCGAGGATGCGCCGCTGCGGCGACCAGTCCGTGACCGCGAACACCACATCCGAGAAGACGCCCGCGAAGGGCCCCGTCAGCGCTCCCCGGAAATCCCGCGCCGTGCGCTCGGGGTCGTTGCCGAAGGCGCCACAGCCCCAGGCGCCGAGCACCAGGGCGCGATAGCCATGGGCCCGAGCAATGGCCAGCACCCGGTGGATGCGCGCGCAGAGCAGATCGCCCGCCAACGGCTGACCCACGCCCGGGGCATAGGGCGCCGCACAGGTCACGAAGGAGCAGAGCCAGGGCTCAGGCATCTCCAGGCCGATGAGCAGGCGGATCTCGCCGTCGCGCACCTGCGCCTTGAGCGTGTCCCGCGGCAGGCGTTGAAACGCGCCGCCCTGCATGAGACCGGAGCGCCCGGCGCCGGCGTAGATGCCGACGGGCTCGTCCGGCAGCGTCGCACTCAGCTGCTCCGCCAGCCAATAGGCGGAGTCGTAGTACTGGCTGAATAGGATGCAGCCCAGCTCCAGCCAGCCGTCATCCAGCAGCAGGCGGCGCACCGCATGCAGCTTCGGGTCCTGTTCCCGGTTCGCCGCCAGCGCCTTCAGGAAGCGCTCCAGCAGGACTCGTTGTGGCGGATGAACGGATTCCCGTGCTCGTGAAAGCGCGGGAAGACCCGGCGCAACCGGGCGCGGTCCGGCGCGCTCAGGCGCTGGAAGCTGCCGCCGTCAGCGCAGCACTCGGTGTCCGGCAGGCGCAGCGCCCGGCGCAGGGCGGTGTAGTCCGGCCCCTCCGCCGCCGGCGGCAGCGGGTTGCGCATCCAGGCCCATTGGCCCAGCTCATCTGCGGGCGGCTCGGCCTCGCCCAGCAGCAGCTCGATGGCCTGCCGGGGCTTGCGCCAGGGGCTGCCGATACCGCCCAGCACCGCATCGCAGCCTCGCGCCAGGGCATCCAATAGGTCCCAGGCCTCGATGGGGTGCAGCTGCACTGGGGTGGCCGTGGCGAGCAGCAGGCTCCTGGTGCGCGGGGCGATGTCCCACGGGAACCGCAGCAGCATGTCGAGCAGGCTCGCCATCTCCCGCTGCCACTGCCAGATGAGCGGCTTGGGCGCCAGGATCAGCACCGGCTCGCTCGCGCACCACTCCCGGCGCAGCGCCGCCGTCGCGGCGCGCTGGGCGGTCTGCACATCGCGCGGGTCCACCACGGAGTTGCAGACCATGCGCACCGGCCCCGCCATGCCCTCCAGCGCCTCGCCGGCCACCTCCAGGATGGACGACGAGAAAAAGCCCGCAATGCGGTCGTAGGCGAGCGCCCCCGCGAGCCGGTCGTTCAGGAAGTGCCGGTCCAGCGGAGTGAGGCGGGAGCTGTGGCGGGTGATCATAGGCCCGGAACCGTGCAGAGCCATCGCGTGTCGGGCTTGGATCGAGCGTCCGGCTCAAGCTCGGGCGGAATCGCCGCGCACCTCCACCAGCCGCGCGGCATAGGACAGGGCCGCGCGAATATCCTCGGCTTCAAGATACGGATAGTCATCCAGGATCTCGTCGGTGCTGGCGCCCGCCGCAAGCATGTCCAGCACATCGCTGACGCGAATCCGCATGCCGCGGATACAGGGCCGCCCGCCGCAGACGGTCGGGTCGATGGTGATGCGCTGCTCGGGCATGGATGCTCCAGGACGGAGTAGGGAATCGCCGCACCAGGCGCCGGCGGAGACGAGACCGGCGCGCCCGCCGCGGGATACTCGCAGGCGAGCTGGATGCTGCGATAGACCTCTTCAGCAAAATCGAGCCCCAGCCCGGGCCGACAGGATTCGTAGAAGGCGACGGCGGCATCCAGCTCCGCGTCGGCCTCGTCGTGCAGAAAGAACCTCAACGTCGGTACTTGGCGCGCAACCGCTCGAACACCTCTTCGCCGTTCACCAACGTTGCTTCGCCTCGATCAAGTGCCGCCAAGCGGCGTTCCGCCTCTTCGTGCCAAGCCGCATCGATGAGGTCGTCCGAGCCGGGGTTCAGGCTCTTGAGCAGGGTGTCCACGAGGCGCATGCGCTCGTCCACCGGCAGCGCGAGCGCGTCGTCGAAGAGCTTGGAGTTACTTGGGTTCATGATTGTCACCGTGCGCGGAGTGTACTTGCGGACACCCCACGATACCGAGCGCGTGGGCTCGTTGCCCTCAAGCCGCCAACGGCACCCGCAGATCGATCTCGTCCCAGGGCACGCGGACCTGGTCGCCTGCGTAGACCTCGATGATCCCCAGCTCGCTCAGCAGCGCCAGATCCTGCGCTAGGGGTTCTTCGGCCCGGCCGATCAAAGCCGGCAGGTCAGCCGCGGGAATAGGGCCGTGCTGGCGCACGAGCCGGATCAGTTCCCAGCGCTGCGGCGTCAGCACGGCCAGGAGCTCGGCCAGACTCTCGAAGCCGATGTGCTCCATGGGCGCGAGCGACTCGCCCCGCTCCGCTCGCTCCCAGGTGTCGGCGAAAGCTTCCATCGCCGCCTGCGGTGTCGAGACCTCGACACGCAGCACACGAGTCTCAGTGTCAGTCATCATCAAGGCTCCGCACATCGGCCCAAAAATCGCGAAGCAAGGTCCGCACGTCGGTGAAGTGGTAGGGCGCCTCGCGCTCGCCCAAGTGCTTGTGGTCTCCCTTGCCGCGCTCGTTGTCGTACCCGATCACGCGCGCTCGGTCACGAATATAGACCAAACGATATTTCAGGCCATGGGGCCAAGACTCAGAGCGCTCCGGGAGCCGCCAGATCACCATCTCGATCAGACCGCCACGGTATGTTTGCCGGCGGTGGAGAAGCTTCTCTGCCTTGGCCATTGATGTGATCGACAAACTCAGACCTGCTCATCCTGCTGCCATGCTACACGCTGTCCTGCCGCAGCAGGCCCGCGAGCAGCCGGGCGGCCTCGGCGTCGCGGCGCCAGTGCTCCATAGGCAGCCTGGCCAGGTACTCGGCAAGTGCCACCAGGTGCAGGCGCTGGGGCCAGTAGTCCGCGGCCAGCTCGTTCTTGAGATAGGTGCGGCCCACCGCCGGGTCGTCGCCGGCGGCGGTCTGGTAGATGGCATAGAGACAATGGCGCAGGGCCGTGCTGCCGAAGCCCTCGGTGCCCCACTCCCGGCGCTGGAATTCGCCCGCGGTGTTGAGACGGGTCTGGTTGGCGCGACCGCTGTGCAGCATCTACCGGTAATCCCGCACGCCCAGGCCCCGGGCAAACTCCATGCTGTCGCGGGGCTTGCAGGCTTGGGCGAGTGTCTGCACCAGTGGCGGCTCCTGTGTCCGCTAGAGTCCGGTGTACAGAGTCTCGCGTAGGCGAAACCCTCATGCATTCCTGTCCTGGCGGACGCCGAGTCAGCCGGTGCGGTCGGCGGCGAATCCGCCCGTGCCGATAGCCGGCATCGGTCGAGCGAGCGGCGCCGACCCGGGCAATGGGCGTCCCTGCCGAACGGCGGCTGGGCAGCCGCCTTGACCATGCGTCCCTGGCCGAGCGGCGATCAGAAGTCCACCTGGAACCGGGTCGTGATGTAGGTCGCGTCGCCGAGGGCGTCTTGGTCGGCCTGCACGACGTTGAGCATCCAGCGCGCGTGGGCCACCGGGTACCAGTTCAGGCCCAGGGTATAGACGTCCACTTCGCTGGCGGCCTGCTCGGCGGTGCCGAAGGCAGGCGTGAACCCGGCGGGCGCCAGATCCTGCACATCGGTGAAGTCGATGGTGGAGTAGCGTGCCGCGAGCTCCCAGGCGCCGGGCCCGGTGCCGAGGCCGGTGAAGGGGCTGTTCGGCTTGACGCGGCCGAAGTCGCCGTCGCCCTTGTCGTAGGGGCGGATCTCGCCGGTGAGGAAGACGCCGCCCTGGACATACCAGCTGTCGACATCGGGGTCTTTGCCGGTGGTCCGGCTGATGTCCATCTGAGCGTATTCACCCTGGAGGTGGGCGGGCCCGAGCACCCCCGCCAGCTCCAGCCCGAAGCTGTTGCTGTGCTCCACGTCGAGGATGGTGCCTGCGACGAAGTCGTCGGTCTTGTGCACCTCGGGCTCGAGGCCGAACTCCAGCTCGTCCTCGTAGCTGCGGTGCAGATAACTGCCGCCCAGGTGCAGCACCTGCCGGCCGTCGTTGCGGTAGATCACCGGCGTGGTGATGCGCGCGGAGATGTCCCACTGGCCTTTGCTGGTGATGCCTGTGGTCTCGGCCTCGCCACTGTCGAAGTTGCTGTTGAAGGCGCCGGCCGCGATGTTGAAGCGCTCGTCGGCGAAGGACTTGCTGAACTGGATGCCGGTGCGGTGGCCGGGCGAGAAGAAGTCCGTCAGCATGCTGCGCGACATCAGGGTGATGTACTTGCTCGACGTCAGCTCCTGAAGGCTCACGGGCTGTTTGAAGTTGCCGATCTTGGTGGTCGGAAAGGCGCCGAGGTCATGGATCTTGAAGTAGACGTCCTGGAGCTCGGTACCGCCGGCGAAGTCGAGCTGCACTTTGTAGTCCAGCCAGGGCGCCACCGCACCCTCCACGTAAAGGCGCAGACGGCGGAACTCGGCGCCGTCCTCCAGCGGGTCGCTGATGACGTCTTCCAAGTCGTCGCTGGCATCCAGGTTGAAGGTTTGATCGAGCTGAACCCGGCCACCGAGCTCGCTGATGTACTGATCCCAGGGCAGCTCATCGCCCTCGGCGTCCTCGAGCTCCTGCTCCACCCGCTCAAGCCGCTCCTCGAGGGCGGCCATCTCGTCGCTTTGCTGAGCCTGGGCCGGTGCCGCCAGGGCGACAAGAGGCAGGATAGCGGTCGTGTAGTATCTCCAGTTGTTGGAATGACGATACATCGGTTTACCTCCACGATGCTGATGCATTGGGTCATGCAGCAAAGCCGCGTTGCAGCAATGCCACCTGTAGTGTGGAGGCCGAGTCTTACAGCCGAATGAATATCGGGTTAAACGGATGCTACTTCTTATTATTTATTTTCCTCTTTTCAGTGGCTTATATTCATTTTACCACTTATACGGCGGAGTATCCGGGTTGGCGAATTTTCCTCATTGCAAGGCAATAGCTTTGAATGTTAGAAGGCGATCATCCTGAGTCGGACTTCACTGAAATGTAACTTCCGCCGATGTTACCCTTGCATCGCCCGAGGTGGGATGCTGCGGAGAGTATGCATTAAGCCTCAAATGGACTAAGCGCATTGTGCGACTGTTAAGCTGGGTGAGCGGTCTATAGCTATTGGGCCATTCGCAATCCAGCGCCACAGGCTCGATTGTTGTGGGTGCTTGTGTAAACCGCCAGATCCAGCAGCGGCAGGCTGGTTAGTGCTGGATTCCGGCCAAGAATCAGGTCGGAGTCTCTGATCCTTGTTGGGGGCGTGAGCGTACGCGCATGTTCGATCCCGATCCCGATCCCGATCCCGAGTGCGGAGTTGCTTGAAACGCTGTACTACGCATATCCCATCTGCCCCGGCAGCCGGAGCACGATGCCGGGGAAGGCTGATGAGCACGGCGACGGTGACCACGTCGGCGATGAAAAACGGCGTGGCGCCGCGGAAGACGTCCTGCACCGAGCATTCCGGGCGCACGCCGGCCACCACGAAGCAGTTCAGGCCGATGGGCGGGGTGATGAGGTAGAGCTCGGCCATCTTCACCACGATGATGCCGAACCAGATGGCGCAGCCGACGCCGGAGACGCCGAAGGCCGAGTCGGCGGCGCTGACGGCCTCGCCGCCGTTCAGCGCGATCACCGCCGGGAAGACCACCGGCAGCGTCAGCAGGAGCATGCCGATGGCGTCCATGAACATACCGAGCACGGCGTAGGCGCAGAGGATCAGCACCAGCGTCAGCATGGGGCTCTGCTCCAGACCCACCAGCCAGTCCGCGAAGGCGCCGGGCAGATCCGCGAAGCCCAGAAAGCGCACATAGATGAGCACGCCCCAGATGATGGTGAAGATCATCACGGTGAGCTTGGCCGTTTCCATCAGGGATTGTTTCAGCGCCGGCCAGCGCGCGCCGCGGTAGAGCGCCATCAGCAGGATCACGAAGGCGCCCAGGGCACCCGCCTCGGTGGGGGTGCCGACACCGCCGTAGATGAAGACGACGATGATGGCGACGACGACGAACACCGGCAGGGCGCCGGGCAGCGCGGCCATGCGCTGGCCCCAGGTGAAGCCCGTCACCGGCGGCCCGAAGTCGCGGCGGGTCTTGGCCAGCAGCACCACCAGCGCGCCGTAGATCAGGGCCGACACGGCGCCGGGCAGCAAGCCGGCCATGAGCAGGGCGCCGACATCCTGTTCGACAATGATGGCGTAGATGACCAGGATGGCCGACGCGCGCCGAGCTTGCCGAGCACGCCGGTGACGCCGCCGGGTCCGCGCACCCGCAGCCCCGAGAAGTCATCCAGGCCGGTTAGCGCCGCCCCCTTGCCCACCAGCTTGTACTGCGGCAGGGGTGTGGGCATCAGCAGGGTCGCATTCCAGCGCGCGAGGCCCTGCGCCACGATGGGATGCTCGTGCACGGCCTGCTGGATCGGCGAGCTTCTCGACATTCTCCGTGAAGGCGCGGCGCTTGCCCCACAGCGAGACGTTCTATTCGGTGGCGGCCATAACCTCGCCGGCCGCCAGCGCGCCGGCGAGCAGGACAGCGGTTGAGACTGGGAAGGCCGTCGGTGAGCGTTGTGGCATCGGATCATCCTCCAGGTCGCGGTGCACCGGTCGCGGGCCGGTTGGTTGTTGTCGCCTTGTTCGGGCCGATGCCCGAGCGCCCATGATAGTGCGGGCCCGGCGGCGGTGACCGGCCTGTTATCCCGGCGGCCGACAGGGGTTTTGGCGGGCGGCTCAGCGGGGGGCTGCACGGCAGGATCTTGGCACGCCGCCCTTTTCCGGCACAGACTTGCGGTGGTAGCGTCGCCCAAAGCGCTTAGACCCCCTCCGCATGGAGCCACCGGACAATGCACGCCCGCTCCCGACCCACGCTCTATGACCAGTTGCTGACGCTCCCGGAAGGCGTCGTCGGCGAGATCCTGGATGGTCAATTGCACGTGCACCCAAGGCCGACGGGGCCCCACGGGTTCGCCGCGTCATCCCTCGGCTATGACCTCATCGGGCCCTTTCAGCGGGGCCGCGGCGGCCCCGGCGGGTGGTGGATCATCGATGAGCCGGAGCTGCACTTCGTCCGCGACAGCGAGGTCGACGTGCCCGACCTCGCGGTCTGGACGCGCTGTGGGGGCCGACGAGCTAACCCGGCCCAGCAAACTGGAGTCAGCCATGCCCGACGACCCCGACCGCACCGCCGAGCGCGAGCGCATGCTCGCCACCATCCGCGAGCTGTTCCAAGTCACCGCCGCCGAGACCGGCGTCGCCGAGGTCCCGCCGGCGGTCATGGAGGCCCTGCGCCGGGTGCCGCGGCACCGCTTCGTGCCCGGTCACGAGCAGGCCCTGGCCTATGCGGACATGCCACTGGCCATCGGCAATGGCCAGACCATCTCCCAGCCCTATATGGTCGCGCTGATGACGACCCTGCTCGGGGCCGGCGAAGGCAGCCGGGTGCTGGAGGTAGGCACCGGCTGCGGCTACCAGACGGCGGTGCTGGCGGCGCTGGGCGCGCAGGTCTTCTCGCTGGAGGTGGTGCAGCCGTTGGCGGAGGCGGCGGCGCAGCGCCTGGCAGGACTCGGCTACGACAATGCCGACGTCCGCCATGGCGACGGCTACGGCGGCTGGCCCGAGCAGGCACCCTTCGACGCCATCCTGGTCACCGCGGCTGCACCGCAGGTGCCGATGACCCTGGTGCGCCAGCTCCGCGACGGCGGCAATCTGGTCATCCCGGTGGTGCGCGGCGCCCGGCAAGTGCTCAGCGTGCTGCATCGCGAAGCCGACGGCGATCTCCATCGCCGGGATGTACTGCCCGTCGCCTTCGTGCCCATGGTGCGGGGCTGAGGGCGGGCATCGCACAGGCGGCGCCTGCTGCGCCGGGGTGCCCAAAAACCTCGCGCGCACGGTTCGGAGAGCGGAGTCCATGGGGCGGGGCCTCGCAGCCAAGCGGGGCTGCTTAGCGGTAGCCTGGCCGCGTGCTGGCCTCGGCCCTGGAGCCATGGGCTTTGGGCGCGTAGCATCGCGTGCGCTAACGAGATGCCGATTATCAACCGTCCTGGCCCACACGGGAATCGCCAAACAATCGGCGCTTCCCCAACGGCTTGCGAAGGCAGCTTACGGGCCAAATACCATCCACAACTCCTCGCTGCTCCTCGGACGCCCTCGCCCATGAATCGCTCCCTGCTGGTCATCGCCGCCCTATTCGGGCTCGTCGCCGTGCTCTTCGGGGCCTTCGGTGCCCATGGCCTGGAGGGCAAGGTCAGCGCCGAGCGGCTCGCCGTCTGGGAGACGGGTGCGCATTACCTGGGCTGGCATGCCACCACGCTGCTGGCCGTCGCCCTGCTCGGTGCCCATCGCAGCGGCACCCTGCTCAGCGTGGCGGGCTGGGCACTGGCGGCGGGGGCTGCGGTGTTCAGCGGCAGCCTGTTCTTGCTGGTGTTGACGGACACGCCGGTCTGGGGCGCGGTGACGCCCTTCGGCGGACTCGCCCTGGCCGTGGGCTGGGGCGCACTGGCACTCGCCGCTGTCTTCGGGCGGGAGCGCGGCGCGGGCTGAGGCGAGCACCTAAGGCGCCACAGCCCGCCCTTGGACAGCTCCCCGGATACATCCCGAGACCGCCGCATGCGCCGTGATCGCATCTACACGCCTCAGCCCCTCGCCGTCGGCGCTAGTGCCGAGCTGGAGGGCGGGGCCCGCCGACATGTCACCCAGGTGCTCAGGCTCGGCTTGGGCGATGCATTGGTGCTGTTCAACGGCGACGGCCGGGACTACTCCGCCCGGCTGGTGGCGGCCGAGGGCGATACCGCCGTCGCCGAGGTGCTGGACAGCGGCCCGCCAGAGCCGGAGCCGCCCCTGGCCCTTACCCTGGCGCTCGGCATCTCCCGCGGCGAGCGGATGGACTTCGCATTGCAGAAGGCGGTGGAGCTGGGGGCCGCGGCCCTGGTCCCCCTGTTCACCGAGCGCAGCCTGGTGAAACTCAAGGACCAACGCCTGGAGAAGCGCCTGCGCCATTGGCAGGGCGTGGTGGTGGCGGCCTGCGAGCAGAGCGGCCGACGGCGGCTGCCGTCGCTGGCAGCGCCGCAGAAGCTCGGCACCTGGCTGGCTGGGCTGCCGCCGGAGCATGCCGGCGTGCTGCTGCATCACGCGGCGGCGCGCGCGCTGCCCGAGCTGCCCGCGCCGGCGGGCGCGCTGACCCTGCTGGTTGGCCCCGAGGGCGGGCTCGCCCCCGCCGAGCGCGAGGCGGCGCAAGCCCGGGGCTTCGTGCCGGTGCGCCTCGGACCCCGGGTGATGCGCACCGAAACCGCACCGCTCGCCGCACTGGCGGCCATGCAGACGCTCTGGGGGGATTTCCGCGGCTGAAAGCACCGTCTGCGCCGGCGGCTTACGCCTGCGCGGCAGTCGCTCCGTGCGCGCTCATCATCCCGCTTCGTCCCGGGGCTTTTCCAGGATCGCCGCCAGCGGAGTCAGCGCAGTGGCGATGGCGGCCAGGTCCGGCACGGCGAAGTGCGCCTCGCCCAGGCGCAGCGCCGTCGCCGCAAGCGCAGGCAGCGCTTCCGTGACCGGCGCCGGCTCACCGTCGCGCAGGGTCACCAGGCCGGGGACGCCCTGGGCCGCAAAGGCGACGGCGTCCAGTGCGCATGCGGGGTCCAGCGTCGGGCAGACGACGGCGCGGGTGCGAGTCGGCGCCGCGCTTGTCCCGCCGTCGGCGCCCGAGAGCCGCAGCAGCGGCAGCGGTCGCTGATGCCAATGCAGCACACCCACCAGGGCTTCCTCCAGCGCCGGCGCCAGCGGCTGCGGCCTCGGCGGCATCGGCCGGGCCTCGCAGCGCAACACCTCCAGGACGGCTGCCGCCGGCAGCAGCCAGCGCCACAGCGGCGTGGCGTCAACGTCCTGCCAGACCAGCGCCTGGATGGGCTCGGGCAGCCGCAGGGGCGTCGCCATCGTGCACTCAAGCGCCGCCGGTGAGCAGCAGCGCCTCGATCTGCGCCAGCAGCGCATCCTCGGCGAAGGGCTTGGAGACGAAGCGATCCACGCCCGCCGCCAGGGCCTCGGCACGCTGGGTCTCGCCGACCATGGAGGTGATCATGACGATGGGCAGGCGGCGCAGGTCGTCGGCGCCGCGCACCCAGCGCGTTAGCTCCAAGCCGTTCATGCGCGGCATGTCCAGATCCACCAGCAGCAGATCCGGTCGCCGGCGACGCAGCATCACCTGTGCCTCGACGCCGTCGCGGGCGGTGACCACTGTCAGGCTCTCGCGGGCCAGCAGCCGCTGCGCCACGCGGCGGACGGTCTCGGAATCGTCCACCACCAGCACCGTCGGGTGTTGCTCGGCGGCGGCGTCGACGCTGTCGGGCTGGCGCCGGGCGCGCAGCAGGGCCGGTAGGTCTGCGAGCAGCGCCACCCGCCCGTCGGGGAGCACCGTGCCGCCGGAGAGCCAGCGCAGCGCCGCCAGCGGCGGTCCGAGGGGCTTGACCATGACGCGCTGACTCGCCAGCAGCGCGTCCACCTGGAAGGCGATCCGCTCGCCGCCGGCAGCCACCAGCAGCACCGGCAGCCAACGCTGTTGCGGCGGACTCGGGACCGCCGCCGGGCTGAGTGCCCGCTCCAGCGGCTCCACCGGGAATCGCTCGCCGCGGTACTCCACCTCGGCGCCGCCGGCGAGCAAGTGCTCGCGTGCCACCCGGGTCACGGCGAGCGCGGTGCCGTGGGGGACGGCAAGCAAGGTATCCGCCGCATTCACCAGCAGGGCCTCGACGATGGACAGGGTCAGGGGCAGGCGGACGCGGGCGCGCATGCCGCGGCCAGGCGTAGACGAGAGCGTCAGCTCGCCGTTGAGCGCGGCCACCTGGGTGCTGACCACGTCGAGACCAATGCCGCGGCCGGCTTCCTGGGTGAGCGCCTCGGCCGTGGAGAAGCCGGCACGCAGCGTCAACGCCAGCACCTCGCTCTCCGGCAGCTGCGCATCCGCAGCCACCAGTCCGAGCGCCACGGCTCGCTCGCGCACCTTGGCGGCATCGATGCCGGCGCCGTCGTCGACGATATCGAAGATGACGTCATTGCCCTCGCGGGTCAGCGCGATACGCACCTCGCCCACCCGCGGCTTACCGCCGGCGGCGCGCGTAGACGGCGGCTCGATGCCGTGGACAACGGCGTTGCGCAGCAGATGCTCCAGCGGCGGTGTGAAGCGCTCCAGCACATTGCGGTCGAGCATCACATCGGCGCCGGTCAGCGCAAGCTGGACGCGTTTGCCGAGGGCGTCCGCGGTCACGCGCACCAGCCGCGCCAGGCGTGCTTGTAAACGCCCGAAGGGCAGCATGCGTGCGCTCAGCAGGTCGTCCTGCAAGGACTCGGCGATGCGCATCTGCTGGCGCAGCAGGTCGGCATTGTCCCGTTGCAGCTCGCCGACGGCCGCGGTGACCGTGCGGGACTCCCCGAGCAGCGCCGCCGCTTCGCTCAGCGTGCGCGTGCGCTCGCCGGTGTCGTCACCCGCCGCCGTCAGCGCAGGCTCGCCGAGCGCGTCCAGTGCATCCAGCCGACGGGTGACGCGCTTGAGTAGCGCCTCCAGCTGCGCCAGCCGGAAGCCGAGCCGCGCGTTTTGCTGCATCAGCCGTGCGCGGTACTCGCCCACCTCGCCGGAGCGGTTGATAATGCCATCGAGCCAGTCGGCATCGACGCGCAGCTGGGTGGCCGCGTCGTCACCGGCTGCGGCCGGCGCCTCGGCGGCCTCCGGCGTGTCCGCAGCCGCCGGCGGTGTCTCTGGCGTGATCTGCGTGCCGGCGGCGTGCGCGTCCGGGCCCGCGGCGGCGATCTCGCCGAAGAGCTTGTCCGGCAATACCACCGGCTCACCGCGCCCGGCGGCGCTGATCTGCCCAGACAAGGTATCCAGGCTGCGCTGCACCAGGTCCAGCAGGCGGTTCGTGTTGGCGGCCGGCAGGTTCTCCGCATCCGCGAGCAGTGACTCGAGCGCATGGCTCAGGTCCCCCACCGGCGCGAGGCCGGCCATGCGGGCGCTGCCCTTGAGGTTGTGCAGGCGCCGGCGCGCCAGCGCCAGACCCGCGGCATCCGGCCCGCCCGCCAGCCAGTCGCGCAGCTGGACGTCCAGGGCCTCGATGAGCTCCCCCGCCTCGTGCACGAAGACCGGCAGTGGGTCATCGCCTGCCAGCAGGGCTTCGACGTCGTCGTCGTCCGCGCCGGCCGAGCGTGCGGCTGCGCCAGCGTCTGACCGCGCTGCACCGGCGACTTCACCCGGCTCCGCGGCAGCCGCTGCTAGGCTCGGCGACGCCGCCGACCCATCCGGCGCCTCGTGCTCCGAGGCCGATGCCCCCGCAGCGGCGGTGTCGGCGCCGGGCGGAGACATGCGCATGGGCGCCTCGCTGTCGGAGCCGGTGTTGTCGGCGGCGGCCAGCAAGGTCTTGGCGCTGCGGATCAGGCTCGCCGTCGGGGCCTTACGGCGCTGGGATTCGGCCTCGATGATCTCTGGCAGCAGGGCCACGACATCGGCGAGGAAGTCCGCGGCTGCCACGTCTGCGGGCAGGTCGCGGTCGAGCAGGCGCTCCAGCACCGCGCCGGTATAGCGCGCGAGGTCCGCCAAGTGGCGTGCGCCCACCAGCTTGCCGCTGTTCTTCAACGTCTGGAAGGAGCGGCGCAGGATGGACAGGGCCAGGTCGTCCTGGCGGTCTCTGGACCAGCGCTCCTGCTGGAGGCGGATGCTCTCGAGCTCGTCTTGGGCTTCGTCGAGGAATAGGTTCAGGAATTCCAGGTTCACCGACTGCGATGCTTCGGTCCAGGGCAGGGAGTCGGCGGCTTCGGAATCGCCGTCCACTTCCTTGTCCGGGCGCAGCAGGCCGGACAGGCGCTCGATGGCATAGTCGGCCTCGGCGATCATGCGCACGTCCGTCACCTCGCGCTCCAGACGGTCTTCCAGGTAGATGTCCACCGCTGCCAATGCCCGTCCGATGAGCTCGACGCCGGCCTCGCCGGGCACCTGGCTCGGCTCCAGATAGCGGATGCGCAGCTGCGCGGCCAGCGCATCCAACAGGCGCGCGGGCTCCGTCTCACCGATATTGCCGAGGCTGGCGGCCAGACCCTGGAGGGTGCGATAGGTGTCCGCGAGCTGCGCGGACTGGCCCAGGCTCATGGCGCCGATGCCAACGGCGCTGCGGGCGCTGCCGAGCTTGGCTCGCGCCTCGCGCAGCTTGTCCGCAGCACTGGCCTGCCCCGCCGCCGGCGCCCGCTGGGTGACGGCAGAGTGGGTGGGTGCCGCCGGCGCGACGCCGGTGCTCTCGGCTTGGGCATGCTCGCTCAGGCCGCGCCCGTAGCGGCGCTCGAGCTCCTGCATCGCGGCGGTGTCCGCCGGCAGCTGTGAAATGCGCGACGACAAGTCGCCGAGCAGCGCCGTCGCCAGGTCTGCCGGCCACTCCGGCGCCGGCGCCGTCAGCGGCTTGAGCACCTTGTCCAGGCGTCCGAGCAGGGCCTTGGTGGGTGCATCTGCCTCCAGGTGGCCGTCCAGCAGGCCGTCGACGAGGGACTCGGCCGCCAGGAACAGCTGGTGTACCGGCCCTTGCTTGAAGTTGCGGCGCACGTGGTTGAACAGTCGCGACAGGCCGAGCAGGCCCGCTTGCGCGTTGTCGTCGCTGAACCAGCGCACCAGGTAGCGGTGGAAGTGCGGGCGCACCTTGAGCGACAGTCGCACCAGGGCGGCCAGGGAGTCCGGCGCCACCGGCTCGCTCTGCGCCGGCACGGAGGACGGGATCAGCAGGTCCGCGGGGCTCAGCGGCGGGACGCCGCGCGCATGGCGCAGGTCGTTGATGCTCGGGAGCAGCGCCAAGGGGTCTGGTTGCTCGCCGGCATCGCCGGCGCGCAGGTGCTCGGTCAGCTGCGCAATTGCCGACGACAGCGCCGCGCGCGCCTGACCCGCATCGACCGTGGCGTCCTTCAGGATCTGCTCGCAAGTGCGCTGCATCTCTTCGGCGAGCAGGGCCGCCGCCGGCAGCGCCCGCGCCATCAGCATGGCGCGCATCTCGAACAGCAGGGTCACGGCCTCGCCGGTATCTCCGCCCTCGCGCAGCAGGCTGCCGACCCGCGCCAAGCTCGCGAGGATTTCCTCGCGCACCCAGTCGGGGCCGTTCGTGGATCGTTGTTCCGCCATCACTCCCCCGTGCCGGCACTGGACGGATCATTGGAGCCGACATCGGCCCTGACTCGGCCAACGCCGCATCACCCTGAAGTGTAAGTCCTACCGCGCGGTGCTCACAGCGGGCGCCGCCTGCGGTGTCGCCAGCGCGAGCAACCGCAGTATCCGCCGCATGCGCACCGAGGTGTCGGGCTCGGAGGCGTTACCGTGGCGGTGGAGCGCGGGTGCAGCCGCGATCGCCACAGTGGGCGACCTTCAAATCGCCGTTGGTCTCGTCGTAATAGACCACCACCGGCAGCCCGTCCGCACCCACTGCGATATCGATGTGCCAACCGACCGAGCCCTCGGCGTCGAGGGTGACGACACGGGCCTGGGTGCAGTCGGCATCCTTGCAGCGGGCCACCTTGATGTCGCTGTTGCTGTGGTCGTGGTAGGCGATGACCGGCAGGCTGTCGGTGCCCAGGGCGACAGCCGGATTGGCGCCCACTGAGCCCGCGGTGTCGATGCGGCTCAGCGTGGCGTCGGAGCAGGTGAGGTCCCTACAGCGGGCAGCCTTGAGGTCGTCGTTGAAAAAATCCCAGTAGACGATGAAGGGGCGCCCGGCCGCATCCAGCAACAGGTCCGTGCCCATGCCGACGCCGCCGAGATCGACCGCCACGGCTTCGGTCTCTTGGCAGCCGCGGTCGAGGCAGCGGACGAGCTTGAGGTCGCGGCGGCTGGCGTCGAAGTAGCTCAGCAGAATAGTACCGTCGGGCGCGGCGGCAATGGCGCTGTGCCAGCCCACATCGCCCGCGGTGTCCAGGGGCCGCAGCGCCGCGCTGTTGCAGCCCGGGTCGCGGCAGAGCGCCGCCAGCAGATCCTTGCGCTCGCGGTCGTAGTAGCCAATGACCGGCAGGCCGTCCTCGGGTACGGTGATATCGACGAACTTGCCGGCAGCGCCGGAGGCGTCCACGTCGACGATATCCGCCTCGAAGCAGCCTGCATCCCGGCAGCGGGCGGCCTTGAGCACGCCTCGATCGCTGTCGAAGTAGGCGATCACCGGCAGGCCGTCGCCGCCGATGGCGAGGCCAAGGGACCAGCCCACGTCGCTGCGTGAGTCCACCAGGGCATGGCTGGCGCTGGTGCAGGCGGCATCCTTGCAGTGCGCCACCTTGAGGTCCCGATTGCCGTAGTCCAGGTAGGCGACCACCGGCAGGCCGTCCGCGCCGATGGCGATGGCCGGCGACCAGCCGACGTCGCCGTCGTCATCGAGGACATGAATCCGGTTGGCACGCCCGTTAAGCGCCGGCGGCGGTGGCGGCGCCGGACTCGCCGCGGCCTCTCCGAGCTGCAGGCTGAAGGCGTCGAAGCGTGAGCGGTCATCGCCGGCCACCACGCGCAGGATATGGCTGCCGGGCGTGATGCCGCGCGGGAGCGGACCTGCTTCGATGGTGGTCTCGGTGGCGCGTCGCACCGTCAAGGGCTCTCTGTCCAGGGTGACACTCGGCAGCCGCTTGCCGAAATTCTCGCCCTCGATGCTCAGCAGCTTAGTCTGCGGGTCCAGGCTCGCGCTGATGACGATCAGCTGAGGGTCGTCCAGCCAGTCGTAGTCCTGCGCAACCCCCGGTGCGCACAGGCCGAGGAGACCGAGCAGGAATAGGCCGAGCAGCAGGCGGGGGGGCGTGCATAGCCGCGCCGGACCCGGCGCAGGCGGCGGTGCGGAGCTCAAGCGAATGACCGACAGCCGGGACATGGCGCGGGGTTGATCAGAGAAACCTCAGCAGAGCCGGTGCGGGGCGATGACGTCCAGGCCCTGCGAGCCGCCGCGCCTGCGGCGCGAACGCGCCAAGGCTTGCACTCGCAGCGCATGCACCGTCAGGCCCCGGAACGGGTGGATGTTACCACCGGCTGTCGCCGGGTCTCCGGGACGCGGTGCACGTTGCCCGACATTGGCACAGAGCGCATGCAAGCCCCTGCGCCGCAACACCTGATTTAGCGCAAGCCATCCTGTGCCTCTGTGGCATTCCACCATTGACTTTCTGGACAAACATAGCGGTTTCCACCACTATTAATGAGCTTTCTAACCAATCGCATACCGACCGCTACGGAGCACCGCCATGACCGAAGCCCGCCTGCTGCGCCGCCATCGCGCCTATTTCAAGGGCTGGGCTCAGGCGTTCGGCGATCATGACCTCTTGCGGGACCCCCGGCAGGGATTGCGCTGGCTGTTGGGGGAGGCGCAGTTGGGGCTGATGCTGGACCCCTCCGTGCGCACGCGCCTGCGCGGCGGCGATGACGACGGCCTCGGCGGCCTGCTCGCGGACGCCCCTCAGGCGCCCGCCGCGGAGCCCGGCACGCCTTGGCCGAGGCCGATGCGCTTGCATAGCCGGATGCCAACGCCGCCGGCCGTGGTGGACGTGGGCACGGCGACGTTGCGGCTCGGGCGCCTGACGCTGCGCCAGTGCCCGCCCGCCGTCATGCAGCGCCTCCGAACCCTACTCGGGGCTCATGCCGAGCTCCACCTCTATCAGGCCTATCACCTGCGCTATCCCAACGGCGCACGCATGCTGGCCATCGGGCAGCACCCGCCCCTCGGCCTCATCTACCGGGAGCTGCCGCCGGCGCTGATCCGCTCCACCCCCCTGGC
>NZ_NRRV01000023.1 GCF_016583825.1 Thiohalocapsa halophila
GTCGACGACGACATGCCCTTCTGAGCCTGCTCCTCGCAGCGAGCCTCGCAGCCAGTACCCCGTGCCCCTCGGGCGGGCGTCGCGGAACTGTTCACCGTTTATGCGCAGGTTCGCTCAGCCGCTAACAAGCAGTCGCGCCCTGCACTGGTCGCCTTCCCCGTACAGGGGATCGATCCCTCCTTGGGTGGCAGCGTCTGTCGTCAACGCATCGCACTGGCCTCTGCTACGACAGTGCAGACTTGTTCCGCCCTTCCCGACTCCCGCGACAGGTCCTCAGCCTTCTCGTTTTCCCGGCTCAGCCCTCGATTAGCCGGAAACGCCGATCGAAGTTCATCGTCTGCAACACCCGTTTCATGGCCTTCCAGTCAGCCTTACTCAGCTTTCTGAGATCCAGCTTGCGTGCGTAAGCGGTGCTCTTGAGCTCCAATGTGGTCTTGCCGAGCCGGATCTCTTCAAGATAGTTCTCTTGCCAGTCATACCCCTCTTTTTCGGCCTCATCGGAGACCTTCACGCCCCGCTCCTCTTCGGGGAGCAAGAATTCCCATTTCACATCCCGCAGCAGCATGATGGACCGCCCATCCTGCGCAATAAGATCTCGGTATCCGCTGGGCTGACGAGCTTCTTCAGCCGTTCCAGCCGCTCCCGACTGACGAAGAACTTGGCCCGGTCGGCGAGGTGCTGGCGCAGGGACTGTTGGCTGAGACCCAGCTCGGCGAGCAGCATCGAGGCCCGGTCCGCGCTGAAGCTCGCGCTATACAGGCGGATGTCGAGCAGCCAGTCCTGGTCGGGTGCGGGCGGTTCGAACGGGGCATAGAACACGTAGCGGCCGCTCGGGTCCTCTTGTTCCAGGCGGACCTTCACCTCAAGCGCCGAGTGCTCGTCGAGGCGCAGTACTGAGACGCAATCAAGGGCAAGCTCGACCAACACCACCTCGAACTCGCGCTCCGGGTCATGCCAGAAGACGACGCGGTGGCCGTCGTGGTGGAAGCGTTCGGCCAGCGCGCCCTCGATACGTCGCCAGTCCATGGGGGCGCTCCGCACTAGGCAGACCAGTTTTCCATGGCCAGCCCGCTGATCCGTGCAAATTCACGCAGATTATTGGTCACCAGAACGGCGTCCATCGCCAAGGCGTGTGCCGCGATCCAGAGATCATTGCCACCGATCGGCGTGCCGGCTGCCTTCAGGCGGGTCGATTGCTCCGCGTAGTGTCGGCAGATGCCCGCGTCGACCGGAAAGGCCACGCGCACCTGCCGGATCAGTAGCCCGAGTCGCTGCAACACGTCCTGCTTGCGGGTGCCGCGCTCGGCACCTTTGAGCAGTTCCGCATAAGTCACGAACGACATGCAGAGCAGCGCGTCCTCGGGCAGGTCGTTGATCCGCTTGGCAATCCCCGGTGGGCGATGCTTCATCAGATAGATCAGGATGTTGGCGTCGAGCATATAGGTCACAGATCGCTGCGCTCCTGCGCCGGTGTCTGACCGGCCCGATCCTCTTCTAGCGCACGGATGAGCTCGTCGTCGAAGCCGTCGAGGATCCGCAGCAACGCGTCGCCCCGCCGCTCGCGCAGCGGATGCAGGATCAGGTCCCCGTCCGCCGTGCGGCGAATCTCCACCTGATCTGTATCCAGTCGCAACTCCGCGGGAATGCGCACCGCCTGGCTGTTGCCGTTCATAAAGACGCGGGTGGTCAGGGTAGTCATGCAGACCTCCGATTGTACATCCTGGGCTGGATGTACTTTAGCTTTGGCTTTGGCTTTGGCTTTGGCTTTGGGGGGATGCAAGGGTAGTGGTTAGTGGTTAGTGGTTAGTGGTTAGTGGTTAGCCGAGCAGGGAGTGCGTCCTTGTGATGCTCCGGTAGTACGACTGCGCGAGCCGCAATCCTCGGCGTGACAGGAAGAAAGCTCACAGTCTGAAAAGCCTCGACGACTGTCAGGCAGTCATCCAGCGACATGGCGAGGTCGATGCGGCCGTGAGTATGAAGCCATGCCCTTTAGAAGCAGGAAATTGCTGAAACCGCGATTTCGTCGGCTGCCTCGATCAGGGCGATCGTCCCGGCGTCGAGCTTGCCATTGATCTGCTTGGTCCACCTATACCAGAGGTGGGTGTCGAGCAGGATCATTCATCGAGGCCCCAGTCCGAGGGAGGTGCACTGCTCATCACGTCCCCCAGCTCGACAACCGCCACCGTGTGCTCCAGTACCACGAGCTGTTCCGGGGTACCGTCGACGGGGCCAGTGTGCATTTGCGCGAGGTGGCAAGGCTGGTGCCCCACGCGAACGCTGCCGCCGTGATCCTGGCCCACAACCATCCCTCAGGCGTCGCTGAGCCCAGTCACTCAGACTTGCGGATCACGCAGCGCTTGCAGGATGCGCTGGCCTTGATCGAGGTGCGGGTGCTCGACGATATCGTGATCGGTGAAGGCGAAGGCGCGTCCTTTGCTGAGCGTGGGCTGTTGTAGCCGTCTGAGACTAGGCACATACTGTTTACCGCCCAGGCGCGTGATAGCTTGCGGCCAGATGTACTGGCCGCCGTGCGCCGCGATTGGCACGATTCGGTCACGCAACGGACACTGGATCTAGGCTTGCCGATTGGCAGCAAACGGCCATGAGCAGACCTTGACGCTTCCACTCACCACCGCCAGTATTCCTAAGACTGGCGTAACTCGACGCGTTAGCGGCCCGACTTTAGGGCTTGTCACCCGTGCGCGTTTTCAGTTGTTGTTTTTTTATACTCGCCCGCCTCGCTCATCGTTAGGGAAACCGAAAACTGCGGAGATGAGGGAGACGCACATTTAGGTGCCCATTATGCTTCTGCGCAATATCTGCGATGAAGGTCAAGTATTAAGCAGAGAGTTCTTGAACAGTGAAGACGCCATTTTCCATTACACACGAAAAGAAACGGTAATCGAGCATATACTTGGGGGAGAATTACCGCACCTGAGGTTCGGGCATTTCTCCGGAACAAACGACCCATGGGAATACCGTCCAAAGGCCACCACAGTTTCTGGTTTCGCTCCAAGTGGACGCGACACGATGCTCGACGAAGCCTTTTGGTGGGTCTACAGGATTCTTCAGCAATCAAGATTCCTTGCATTTTGCACCAACAGATATGGTCGCGATGGAGACATCAGCGAAAGCGGACTTTTGAAGCCAAGAATGTGGGCGCAATATGGCGAGAACCACTGGGGAGTATGCCTGGTGCTGTCGAAAACCGACTTGGAGAAGTCCTTGAAGCGAGACGAAAACAATCTTCAGGAGTTTTTGAAGTCCGAGGTTACATATGTGGACCCAGATGAACAACGCATCCCGGGTTTGCCAATAGATGCTCGGCGAATACGCAACCACAATCTCTACGAAGTAGCCCTGCAATATGTTTTGGATAACAAAGATGTGCTTTACTTTCGGAAGGCACGAGACTTCGAAGACGAGCGTGAGTATCGGGTGGTGTATCTGAACAAGATGCAGCACCCGACAGAAGAAGTCTTTGTCACTATCAGGGATGCCTTGAAAGGTATAGTGTTTGGTGATCGGTTTCCGGACCAATACCGACCAGCCATCGTACATTTAGTCGAACCTTTGAAGCTTGAGCTGCGGCGTGTACGTTGGCAGGATAGCGCGTATGTGTTGACCTCTCTGTAGCGGGCGCG
This sequence comes from Thiohalocapsa halophila, assembly GCF_016583825.1. Classification (GTDB taxonomy): domain Bacteria; phylum Pseudomonadota; class Gammaproteobacteria; order Chromatiales; family Chromatiaceae; genus Thiohalocapsa; species Thiohalocapsa halophila. The sequence goes on from NZ_NRRV01000023.1 coordinate 3,645, forward strand.
GAGAATGTCACCCTGATTTCGGCTCGATTGTGCTTGACCCCGTATCCTTAATTCTGATGTATTGAGGAGGAGGCGCTTTTGCCCATGAGGCTCGATCAGGAGCGTAGGCGGCGCTCAGACCTAAGACCACCGAAGGCCGCTTAGCGGGAGTAAACAGCCCGCAGTAGCATGGCGACTTCACCGCCCAGGATAGGCTTTAGGACACCTGATTACCGAGAAGACTCAGGCAACACCCAGCCTCGCTAGCGTTCTGTTTTTTAGATAAGAAACCTGGGGACTGCGAATGCGGACCAGCGTCGTCATCTGGCTGGTGTCCCCCAGCCCGATCCAAGCGAAGGTCGAGCGAGCGTTTACCAGGGTGAAATAAACACTTGCTACCAGCTCGAGGCGCGAGGCGGTTGAATTTCGTAGGTTATCAGGTGGGGACAAGCAAGCCTGTTGGTAGCGTTCGGGTACCGCTCAACTACCTTTTGTTTTCTTCGTACAAATGTCTGCGGAGGTTACGATGTTCAAAGCGAAATGGCTCGTGGCAATCCCTGCGACGAGCCTTTGCATGGTTGCAACCCTCAGTGGTTGCGGTGACTCAGTTGACTACACCCCCAGTCCTCCAGTAAGCGAAAGCGCTGTAGTTCGGGCATACGAGAGTGCTGTGATGTGCGATGCGCTGCCACCGGGGACGATCGGCATAAACAAGAGGCTAGACCCGGTGTACGAACCCTGCGTTAAGCTCAACGATTTTGTAGAACGCGTCGAGAACAATGGATTGGACGACCTAGGTGACAGCGCTCGCAAGGATTACCAACATATTCGGTCCGTGCACTTAGAGAGGTTTGGCTACTAGGTGTAGCTTCGCCTTACTTGGGCTTTGATCATAACTCCGTCCACCTGCCGCAGCGGTCTCTGGCGCACCAGACTAAGTAGCTAATTTTCAAGGCTTGGCAGGCGGGACACCACCGGCGAACGGGGTTTTGGGCGGACTTATGATCAAGGCCCTTACTTGGGCTGAAGGGCGTCGGAAAGGCTGCTATTTCGTATCTGATTTCGGCTCTAGGTCATCTTCCGAGAATTGCTCCGAAAATTTCGTGGCTTCGTCAAGGACGATTTCGGGGTCGGTCTTGATAACCCTCCCGTCCTTGGTTCTGATGCGGGCAATCCAAGCAATGGACGCATAGTATTCAGACGCCTCGTTCTCGGAGTATAGTCTCCATGTAGCGTCAAGCCGCTTATAGGCGTCGGCCGCGATATCTACGATATCTGTCGACGACAGAGTTCTAATGTGTGCCCCCCACACGTCAAAGACTAAGAAGCGAACCTCAATGGCGGAGAGGGCTTCCTGCGTTTTGATTGCGTATCGAGTGGTGTATTCGTAGCGACGTTTTTCTTTGTCGAAGGCTGTCTTTATCCCTACTGTCCCATCGATGTCGGCTGGTAACGAGCCGTCATGTATGGTGATCCATTTGCGCGTGAGAGATGAGCCGGCATTCAGGAGAACTCCGTACCCGAGTTCCGTCCCAATCGATCCTCCGGGTTCTCTGGTTACCTCTTGTCCGGCGGCAGCACTCCCTACAATAAGCCAGAATATTGCAACCCCGGTCGTAATTCGATATCCGGTCATTCTCTTCTTCTCCACCTTTCGGTAGTGTCGTCAACCGAAACGTCGTCCACAATGAACGCCATGTTCGGCGACCCTTGCCAGTTGGCTACACACGAGGTTCGGCCGACTTATGATCCCACAGTGGACCTTTAGGGTCGAGGGAGCGACGGCACGGCCCGCTCGCTCGCCAGAGCGTGTGACGGCTTCGGGGTCGGGAACTGCCGCTGGCTCCCAGTCGGGCAGTGTCCGCAGCCAGGCCCAGAGCAGACGTTCGGGCCAGCATCCCCGTCAGGCGGCTGTCAGCCGCTACCGCTCCTTCGACTCGCGTAAAATGTCAGCGCCCTAAGCTGGACGCGTTGACCGCGACACGGCGCAGAGACGAGTTGACTGATGGCCAGAGTACTCCATCTCGCCCTGGGTGGCAGCGCCGCGGGCAGTCTGCGTGTCGCCTGTCGGTCCCACGGTCTGCCTGGCACCGCACTCAGCATCCCGGACGATCTGAGCCATAGTGAGCCTGGAGTGAGGGGCCTAGTGCAAGGTGAGCTGGAGGCACGGTAATGAAACGTATCATCGCAGCAATCATTGTTCTTGCAGGTCTCGACACCTGCTACGCTGCCGAGTGGAAGGTCTCCGCCGCCTTCGCGGATGGAGAGTTCGCTAGGATCGTTATCGACACGACTGGGGAGTTGCGCGTGCAGTGCGCCCTCAAAAACGCGTCCGGAACCACAATAGCGGCGCAGCCATGGACGGTCCATGCCCCGGCGACCGAGGTTATCGTAGCCACTCATGGACGTTCTTGGGAAACCGTGACGTGCTCTGCGCGGGACGCTGCAGGCAGCTCCGTGCTGCCTGGTTTGAATCAGGAACCTGATGTCGGGAGTTCTGAGGGAGCGAACGGATTCCCAACCGATGGCAAGAATCCGGTTCTTGAAGGTGACCACAGTTTCGCGATGAGCTCGGACGAATGGTTCGCTTGGAACAAGAGCGGAATACCCGAATGCGAGACGGTGCCCATCTACGCCTTTGACGGGGCCGACTGGCGAGAGGTTCTAGCATGGACGCAGACACGTCTCACAGAGCTAGGGTACGATCCGGGCGGAATTGACGGCAAGGACGGACCTAAGACCAGAGCCGCGTTGCACGCGTTCGTCGCCGATCACGGCCTGGTTCAAGACGCGCGCTTACTTGAGCTGAATGTGTTCGCTGCGTTGATATCGGGAACGTGCTTCGTGCCGAAGGTCGCGCACATCTTGAAATGCGACGAGGCGATCTCGTCAGGTCCCGGTTGGAAGCTTCAGCTTAAGTTGCTCGACGCCGGGCGCGGTGAAACTCTCGGAAAGATTCAGCAAGAAGCGAGTGAGCGTTGCATCTCCGGAGAGTGGAATCCAAAGCAGGTCGAGCAGCACCTCGCAGAACGGCTCAACGAGCTGCCTTGACCACACTTGTTGTCGGACTCAACGGAGTGGAAGAGAGGTCGTCCGGCATCGGCACCGTCGTACAATAAGCGACCTGGCCGGAGTCCCACTATTTTATATCCCGCTTCAATACCAGCAGCGTACCGAATCCCAGATAATTCCTCCTGACCGTATTAGAATCTCGTCGGCCGGAGGCGTTACGATACCATCTTCGACACGAAGGTAATCACCCCCCCGTTTAGCAGCGCGCACTTCAGCCTCCGCGCTTCGTTCGTGCGGATGACGATGCCCACGTAGTCCGAACTGGCCTGGTAAGCCCTTTCGATATTCATCGGCTTGCTGCGAGCGGCAGCTTTGTCGTCTGTGCGCGTCTCGTCCGCTTCGAAGCGGTCACGGGCGAACCGTTCGTCCTCTGGCTTGCGGTTCTCAGCGTTTGCGGTGTAGATTCGATTGCACTCCGTTGCAGCCATTTTCCAGATGGGGCTCCCGATGCCATACGTCTCAAACTCTCGTCTATAGACCAACGCCAGATCGTCGAATGGCTGCTGCCGGCACACGTCAGCGAGCAATTGGCGCTGGTGCTCGTCTAGGCGCTCGCCCGGCTTATCACCACACACTTTCTTTATTGTTGCAAGCTCTCCGGCCGCACTTGAGCAATCCTCGCAATAATTCTCCAGGTTATCGACTACCTCCATCGCGCACTGGTTCCATTCGGAAAGCGTCCTGATCTCGGCTGGCTGCTTCGCGGGACTAGCAGACTCTGTCGGCGAGGCCGCGCAGCCGGCGACCAGTAATGTCAGGCAAGCAGTTAGCGATCTGACGCGGCGGGACGATCTCGACACGGAAACCCTCCATTTTTGTGAGACGTACTCAAGCGCATCGGGTTTAGTCTATCGAATGTGTGTCAGATTGTGGCAGGCAACACCTTTGTGTGCTTTTTTGCAGCCCCGCTGCTCCCCTCACATGCTCGGGCGGCCCGGTGCGCCCGGCTGGGATCGAACACGCCTCGACGCCTGCTGTCGGGCGCCGTGATCACCCATCCGAGCCGCGGCATGGATCATGCCTACCATAGTTTTTGTTCGCAAGCTGAGTCCGGTATTCAGAGGTGCACAAATGAAACAGCTTGGGCTGGTTGCTTGTCTCTCAGTGGCCACGAGCGTGGACGCACAGGAAATCGATACCTTTTGTCGTCAAGTGGCCGACGCCGCACGAGACAGCTACCAAATTGAACAGACTTGTCGTGAGCAAGAGGCGGAGGCAATGCGTAAGCTCGATGCCCTGAGCCCGCCCTCCCGCATCGAGGATTTCTGTAGTAGCGTCGCGCAGACGGCGGGTGGTAGCTACCAGATCATGTTAATGTGTGTACAGCGCGAGTTGAAAGCGAAAGCCAGCTTGTCGTCCGCGGAGACAAGCGGTTCAGCTACCCTCTACTCAAGCTTGATCCGGAACTTTGTCGATGCGGTAAAGCGCGACGACAAAGAGAGGCTGTCGAGTCTCGTTCAATACCCGCTTCGCAGAGCGTACCCGTTGGTGAGTGTACACACGGCAACGGAGTTCAAGCAAAGATTTGATGCCATATTCGGTGAGGACCTGAAGCAAAAGATAGTGAACTCCGACGTCCTGCAGGACTGGCAAAGAATCGGTAATCGTGGGATCGTTTTCATGGACGGAGTGTTGTGGCTGACACCTGACGGGAAGCTCCGCTCAATAAACTACGAAGCCGAGAGTGAAGAACAGCAGAGGGAGGCGTTGATAAAGGCCGAGAAAAGCACTTTGCATCATAGTTTGAGGCAATATTCTGAGCCTGTACTTGAGTGGCTGACTAATGAGTATAGGATACGCATTGACAGATCATCGAGCGGGGAGTTTCGATATGCTGCGTGGAGTCGCAACCAGAGTACCATGGAACAGCCGAATTTGATCCTTACTAACGGGGTTATGATACCGGACGGTAGTGGCGGCAATCATCATTACACCTTTACAAGAGACGATTACGAATATACCTGCAGAGTGAATTTTATGGGCGGTGTTCCTGCGGGATGGTTAATCGTCAAGAAGCTGGGCAAAACGTTGTTGCGGCAGCCCGTCGTTGAGGAAGTAGAGCCATAACCTCAAAGGCTAGAGTACACTTAATGCTGGACCGGCGCTGATCAGTGTTCTTATAGCCCCGGACCCTGAACCGCCGAGTACGACCTGTCAGTTTTTCTGGTTGTTGGTCTGTCGCGCACATCAGCGCCTTCGTGTCTCGTGTTCGTATAGGAGATCCCGCGTGCAAGCGCCTCTTGCTAACTGTTTACCGTCCGAGGCGCGAGAGCTTTGGGCAATGCTCTATGAGGATGTCACCTGGTTGCATGGGTACTGGAGCATTTATCGGCAGCTCTTCGGCATGAACAAAGAGCGTCTTGACTTGCTAATCAACACAGCGTCCAGCTTCGCGGAGATTGTTCATGCGTCGCTTTTGGACAACGTACAGCTTCGGCTGGCGAGAATTGGGGAGGGTGCCGGCGCGGGGCAACAGAAGAATGTTACTTTGCGACGCCTCCAGGCTGAACTAGAAGACGCGAGCGAGCGGGAGGCGGCCCAAGCCATGGGGCCGCTATTGGAGCGTTTCGAACGCGCATGCAGAGGACTTCGGAAGCGGCGAAACAAACTTATAGCCCATACGGACGTATCGAGTCGGCAGGCAGTCATGGAGAGCCGGCTACCTGGGCCGTCGCGGCAAGAGAGCGAAAATGCTCTCGCGATTCTTCGAGAGATAATGAATCTTGTCGAGTTTCACTACGCGAGATCAAAGACGAGTTACGATAACTTTGTGATGGATGCAGACGGTGAGCATCTGATCACTGCGCTTGCGAAGGCGGAGCGATATCAGCAATTGGTGAAGGAAGGTATCGTGCCCCTGGATGACCTCCGGCGCAACCTTCCGAGGGGGCTGTAACGCTCTTGTCGTCCTGTGCTACGCGCCGCTTGTCGCAGTCGCGACGGTTTCTAGGCGTGGGGTCCGCTTCGGGTGTGCGCCGTGATAAGGCGGCGTCTTCTCAGTGGGTGGAAGTCCTGACCCGGCAACTGTTGCTGCAGGAAATGAAAGGCCGGAATGCATGGGCTCGGGATGTGTGTTCGGCCTCGAACGGATCTGCGGCCCAAAGCCAACTCCGGGCGCTCCCACGGATGAGATACGTCGAGTATTGCAAGACTAGTGCTGGGAGGACCGCTTTGTAGATCTCGGCATGTTCCCCCTTCGGTCCATTTTCCATATCTACGAAACAAGAAGCCTGAACCGCATTTTGGCCTACGGACGCGGATTTCTCGATCACTGCTGGCTTGTAGACTCAGCAATCTCAGTTTCGTAGAAATCAGTAGAGGACGTAAATATGGCCAAGAAGAGCCATCCAGCACTTATCAGCCCTGCGGTGGTAATGACGGTTTTCATATCCGGCTGCGCTATTACTCACGCAACGGAGTCGGATTCGCTTGGAGCTTCTGGCGAGAAAACTGTCCTGACTGGGTCAGTTTGGGAGCAATGCGCGGCCGACTATACGGACCGTTTGGAGGCACAGGGTTACGCTATTTGGTGCGGCAGCAGCGGTTCCCGCGGTGGGTGTGTAGCGGTAGCGCCTGGGACATCTTTTGAGGAGGGGCTGCTGGATTTGATTCTCAGAAACTGCGGATACAAGCCGCATACGGAGTCTGAGACAAACACGTTGACAGATAGGCTTCGGACGGAAGGACGAACTATCGAGATCTTGGACGAGATTGAAACCTTCCCGCCCGATGATCCCATCCATAAGGTCGCTGACGAGATTGCTGAACAGGCGGGTGAACAACTGAGGGCACAGAGGGAACGGCAAAGGAAAAACCAGGCGCAGTTAGCGCAAAAACGGGAAGAAGGGGTTCGTGGCCGTGGATTCTCCGTAGAGCGAGTATTTAGCGCAGGCGCGGATTTTACTAACGTAGTTGTTCGTGTAGAGCGTTCCGGGAAGCTCCGTTGCATCGCCGAAGGCCCAGCCGGACGATACGTTGCCGTTCAGGACTGGATCGTTCAGCCACCAGCAGAGGAAATCACTATTCGGACAAGCGGCGCTGTAGTTGCAAAAGTTAGCTGTCTATGGATTGAGTAGAGAAAAGCGCGCACGGCTTTTGCTGCAGGAAACTTTCTAACGCTGAAGTATCAGGAAATCCTAAGTCATGCCCTGGGGCGGAAGTCAACGAAACTGGGGTTGGCCAGAACGCTTCCGATAGGGCACTTTTACGCTACTCGGGGTCGCGCGCCGATCAGCCCCAAGGCACGTGCGGGGTCAGGCGCGGCGCTGACGTTGCGGTCCTAGGTCGCTGGTCGGCTTTGGGTCGTTATGCAAAGTTCGCGATTATGTAAAGGTTCTTTGTTGTCGTTGGCATGGAGCGAGGTTTGAAGCGGCAAGCGTCGCGGTGCGCCAAGTGCCTTGGAGGGAGGAGGGAGGTGCCAGCCGATCCGAGACGCATCCACTACGCCCCGAAGATGCTGCCGAGAGCTGGGTTAGGCGCTGAGGCGTTGTGGTGGGACCGGAAATCCAATGCTTACCGCAAGTCCCACTTTCAGTCCCACCAAATCGTCTAGCAGAACGGAGATAAAGCGCTAAGCGATTGATTTAATGGAGCTGGCGGACGGATTCGAACCGACGACCTGCTGATTACAAATCACAGATTCGGCCTTTCTCTCGGTTTCGACATATTTCGATAGAGCACTATAAAACAGCATCTTAACGCTTCGCCCTGTGCTATCCTTTGCGGTGAGTTACCACCCTTTTCGCCCCCTTCTGGTGACTTATTGGTGACTTCCGGCGGCGGCTTGGGCTTCGGCGGCATTGGTGACTTATCAGATGGTCGAAGGCGGCTGAATTCGGGTTCTCAGCATTGTGGAGAGCGGCATGCGGTTAACGAAAAAGGTTGTTGATTCACTAACCTATCAGGGAGTCACCAGTCAGCGTTTTGTTGTTTGGGACAGCGACCCGCCCGGCTTCGGCGTTCGGGTTTACCCGAGCGGACGGAAGGCGTTCGTGCTGTCTTACCGAGTTGGCGGACGGAAGCGGCTATTGACGATCGGCGCTTACGGGGTCCTGACCCTGGACCAAGCGCGAACGGCGGCGCGGGCGGAGCTGGCCAAGGTCGAGACCGGCGCAGCCGACCCCTTGGAGGATCGCCAGCGGGAAGCGCGCGGCGAGAGCGTTCGGGACCTGTGCGCCGCGTACATGGAGCGGCACGGCAACGCCAAGCGGAGCGCGCGCGATGATGCGCGGCGCATCCGGCAACACGTCCTGCCCGCATGGGGCGGCCTGAAGGTGAAGGCGGTTAAGCGCGCGGATGTCGCGGCCCTGCATTCGCGGATCGGCAAGGCCGGCAAGCCCTATGAGGCGAACCGCACGCTTGCCCTACTCTCGAAGATATTCGAGCTTGCCCGGCGCTGGGGTTACATCCCCGAGGACCACGGCAACCCCGCCCGCGACATTGACAAGTTCAGCGAGGCGAAGCGCGACCGCTGGCTAACCCCCGAGGAATTGCCCCGGCTGGCCCAAGCGATCAACGAGGAACCGAACGAAGCCGCGCGGCATGCCCTCTGGTTGTACCTGCTAACCGGCGCGCGGAAGTCCGAGCTGCTGCGCGCGCGTTGGGCTGATGTGAGCTTCGAGCGGGCGGAGCTGCGCTTGCCCGAGACGAAGGCCGGCGGCGTTCACTACATCCCTCTGAGCGGCCCGGCCCTGGCTCTGCTGCGGCAGATACCGCGGACGGACGGCAACCCGTACATCTTCCCCGGTCGCGGCGCGCGCGGCGCGCCCCCCGAGGAACGGGCGGCGGCCCCGGCGCACCTGGTGAACATAGACAAGCCCTGGCAGCGCGTCCGCAAAGCGGCCGGCGTCGAGGACGTGCGCCTTCACGACCTGCGGCGGACGGTTGGAAGCTGGCTCGCCCAATCCGGCAACAGCCTGCACCTGATCGGCCGGGTTCTGAATCACAGCAACGCGAGCACGACCCAGGTATATGCCCGCTTCGGCGAGGACAGCGTACGCAACGCCCTGGAACAGCACGGCGCCCGCATCATGGGCGCGGCCGGCCTGACTCCCGCGGCGGAGGTGGCCCACCTGCCGGCCCCGGCCGCCAAGCCCGAAGATCCGGACGCGCGTACCAATTTGCCGCCCGAGGTCCCGAGCCCACCGGCCCGCTTGAACCGTTGCGGCGCCTGCGGCTTTTGGGCGGAGGACTACAGCAACGCCACAAGCGGCGCCTGTATCAACCGCCGATCCGCCTTCTATGACGAACCCCGTGCGGCGAAGGATGCCGCATGCACTCGCTTCGCCCGTGACGACTACGGCAACCCGGCGACCCGCGCGGCGAACGACTGACCCCAGACCCACGGAGAAACGACGATGACAAGCAACGACACCCTGCCCGCCCCTGCATTGGCAGAGCTGGCAACACTGTGCGAGCGCGACGAAGCCGGGCGACACTTCACCGAGGTTGCCGATTGGCTTGATGAACTTGAAACGGCCGGGATGATCGAGATTGACCGGCCGATACATGAGGCCACCGGCATTCCTTACGGCGCGGAGTATTGGCACTTGACCATTACCGATGCCGGCCTTGCTGCCGTTGAAGCAACGAACGACTGACCCCGCGCCCCTGCTACACTGCACCGACCAAGCCTAGGCTGATCCCCGAACGGGCGGCCCCTTCACCGCCCTGGCTTGGTCCTTCCCCTGAAGGCCCGCGCGTTGAAGGTGCGCGACCATGGCCGACGCCCCCGCCCGCCCGGAGTATGTTCCGGCGCCCGTCTGGCAATGTTGGCTCGAGCTGCGAGCGCGCCCGCACTTCGACAGCCCGGCGATGACAGCGGCGGCGCCCCGGTTGCTCGGCATTGCCCCCGATTCCCCCTGCGACCCTGCCGGCCCGCCTGAGATCGCCCGCACCTGGTGGCGGCTGGCCAAGGTCCGGCGCTCCGACACCGATTGGCGGCTGATCTTTGACGCCTTTTGGACCCTGCCCGAGTCCACCGACCCGGAAGCCCGCGCGGCCTTGCACGCCTGCCGCACATTGGCCCCCGAGATCGCCGACCTTGCCGACGCCCTCGCCGACAGGTTGGCAACCTATTGTGAGACCGCCGAGCGGCACCGGATCACCGCCCCGGACGCGGCGCTGTTGCCCGAGGCCCTGCTAAGCGCTGCGGCCATGCGCACCCCGCGCCCTGATCGATTCGCCGAACACTGCGCCCCCTGGCTGACGACCGGCAACGCCCCCGGCGTCAATGTCGAGCACCTGCCCGACCCGCTGGCGCTGGTGCGCACCCTCGCCGATGCCTTCGCCGAGCATGAACCGGCCTGCAACGCCCCCGGCGGCGAGCACGCCAGCGACCGCGAGACCGCCCGCGTTGCGCATTGGGTCCGGCACTTGGACCGGCGACTCGCCCGGCTGCAATACAGCCTGCACGCCCCGTTGCACATCGGCGACGCGGACGCGGCCCGCTTGCTGTCGGCGGCCGTTGGCGGCCCCTTCACCCGCAAAGCGGTTGCGGAAGCGCGCGCGCGGCAGAACCGGAACAACTGAGCCCGCAAAACGCCCCGCAGTTGTTCCGCCGAAGGTGGGCGGCGATTGGGCATGCTGTGTCGCACATCGCAACACACAGCAGGCAAACAATCGATGCACGCCCACCCCACCACCCAGCATGCCCCCTATGCCGACGCGGCACCCTTGCGGCCGTTCCTGACCGAGCGCCAAGCCGCGGCTTATCTGGCCATCAGCCCCCGCACGTTGCAGAGCTGGCGCGTGCGCGGCGGCGGCCCGCGATACGTGAAGGTTGGCGCGAACGTCCGCTATCGAGCGGAGGACCTGACGGCATGGGTCGAGGATCAGAACCGCGCGAACACCAGCGACAACGGCCCGGCGGCGGCTTGAGGTGGAACCCATGAAGAACATCCCTGTTCCCGGATCATCCGTCACGGTTCCCGCGGATTTGGTGCGCCGGGAAAGCGCGGACCCCGCGCGTTTCCTGCGCCTGCTGCCCGTCCTGGCAGCGCTGGATCAAGTCCCGGATGACAAGGGACCCGCGGCCTTGTACGAACTGAACCGACTTGGAATCGACCTTGACCAAATTGTGACGACCCAGAATGAGCTAGTGGCGATCCTGAAGGTGGTATCGGCGGCGACGCAGGCAGCATCGGAGCCTGCCGGACGGCTCCATTGATGGCCCCCAAGGATCGCCCCAGCGACGGCCGGCGCCTGCTGCGAGCCGACCACCTGAAGGCGAGCATCCCGCCCGCGGCGTTCTACGCCAACGAGCTGCCGAATAGCCCGGCCATAAAGGCCGGCCGCGACGATTGGAGCCAGAACGTCGGCTGTCCTTTTCATGAGGACAGCACCCCGAGTTTCGGGGTCAATCTGCGCACGGGCGCTTTCCGATGCTTTGGATGCGAGGCCAATGGCGGCAGCATCCTGGACTTCGCCATGCTGCGCGACGGCCTAAGCTTCGATGACGCACGCGCGGCCCTGGCTGAGCGGTATCACGTCGAGCCCGGCGCCGATCCCAAGCCGGCACCCCGGCAGCGCCCGCAACGCAACAATCCCCGAGCCGAGCCGAAGACAACCCCGGCGGCGCCGATCCCGCCCGAGGCCCTAGCCGAACGCCCGAGCGCGCACCCCAAGCACGGCGAGCCGTCCGCAACCTGGACCTATACCGACGCGGACGGGCGCCCGCTGGCCTTCGTCCTGCGGTTCGATCCGCCCCAGGGTCGAAAGGTATTCGCCCCGCTGACATGGACCGAGGCGGGCGGCTGGCAATGGCGAGCCCCGCCGAAGCCGCGCCCCCTGTACAACCTGCAAGCCCTCACCGCACGGCCCGAGGCCCCCGTCTGCATCTGCGAAGGCGAGAAATCGAGCGATGCGGCGGCGGCTTTGCTGCCGGACATGGTGACGACCGCGAGCATGAACGGCGCCAACGCGGCGGCCCTGTCGGATTTGTCCCCCCTGCACGGCCGGCGCGTCCTGATCTGGCCTGATGCCGATGAGGCCGGCGCCAACTACGCCCGCACGATGGCGAAGCTCGCCCGCGCGGCCGGCGCGGCAAGCGCTGAGGTCCTGGACCTGTCCAGCATCAGCGAGGCGCCCGCCGATGCCAGCTAGGAGGACTGGCCACCTGCCCAAAGGCTACGATGCGGCGGACGCCCTCAAGGCCGGATGGACCGCCGAGACCTTCTCGGCGGCGGCCCGCTGGCGCCCCCTTGACGACCCCGAGCCCGAGCCCGAGCGCGCGCGCGCGCCCGAGGACGCGGCCCCGGCGGCCGGCGATGCGGGCGGCCTGCCGTATCCGTTCGAGGTGCGCGACGGCGGCATCTATTACCGCAAGCCTGACAGCACCCGCCACAAAGGCGGCGACACGCCGGCCCCCGTTTGGGTCTGTTCCGGCCTGCAAGTTATCGCGATGACCCGCGATGAGCGCGGCGAGGACTTCGGCCGGCTGGCGGAGTTCACCGACCCCGACGGCCGGCCCCGGCGCCTAAGCATCCCCGCGGCGGACCTGCAAGGGTCTGGCGAGGCTTTGCGGTCGCGGCTGGCCCGGCTTGGCCTTGAAGTCAGCACCCATCCCGAGGCCCGACGCGCGTTCCTTGAACTGTTGCAGCGCTGGCGCCCCGACGCGCGCGCGACTTCAACGACGCGCACCGGCTGGACGGCCGGCGGCGCTTTCGTGTTGCCCGGCCAAGTGATAGGCGACGGACCCGAGCCCGTCGTCTTGTCTGCCGAGCTTTCGGAAGGTCCCGCCTTCGCGACGCGCGGCACCGTGGAGGACTGGCGGCGGCACGTTGGCGCGCTCTGCATCGGCAACAGCCGATTGCTGTTCTGCGTGTCGGTCCCCTTCGCGGCCCCGCTGCTGCACCTGATCGGCGCCGAGAGCGGCGGCTTCCACCTGCGCGGGTCCAGCACCGACGGCAGTAGCAGCGGCAAGACGACGGCCCAGCGGGTCGCGGCCGCCGTCTGCGGCCCGCCTGATTTCCTGGACCGCTGGCGAACTACGGACAACGGCTTGGAGGCGACCGCCGAGCTGCATAACGACGCGCCGTTGATCCTTGATGAGCTGGGGCAGATGGAGCCGCGCGCGGCCGGCGAAGCGGCCTATATGCTGGCGGCCGGCGCCGGGAAGGTCCGCGCGAGCCGCAATGGTGACGGGCGGCCGATCAAGCGTTGGCGTTTGCTGTTCCTATCGTCTGGTGAGATTGGCCTAACCCAGCACATGGAGGCGGCGAACAAGCGCGCCCGCGCGGGTCAAGAGGTTCGCATGGCGGAGGTGCCCGCCGATGCCGGCGCCGGACTCGGCTGCTTCGAGGACCTGCACGACGACCCGGACGGCGGCGCCTTCGCGCTGCGGTTGACCGACGCGGCGGCGAGCTACTACGGCGCCCCCTTCGTCGCTTTCGTCCGCGCCCTGGTGGAGCATCGCGCCGAGCTGCCGCGCATCGTCAGGCGGGAACGGGACCTGTTCGTTTCCGACGCCCTGCGCGGCATCAAGGACCCGTCGGGACAAGTGCGCCGCGTTGCCCAACGCTTCGCCCTGGTAGCCGTCGGCGGCGAGCTGGCGACTGCGGAAGGTATCACCGGCTGGCCCGAAGGCGCGGCATACGATGCCGCGGCGAGCTGCTTTGCCGATTGGCTGAAGGCCCGCGGCGGCCCGGTCCCTGCCGAAGAGCGGGACCTGTTGTCTCAGGTTCGGCATTGGTTTGAACGGCATTCAAACCGACTCGCGTGGAAAGATCGCGCCGAGCGGCTGGACGACCACATGCCAGAAGTGCCACAGCGCGCTGGATTCAAAGAGGACAAGGCCGATGGCACGCTCTGGCTGTACGTACTGCGCGAGACCTTCGCCCGCGAGGTTGTAGAAGGTCACGACCCGCGCGACGCGGCCCGCGTCCTTCTCCGCCGCGGCCTGCTGCTGCCGGACAGCGACGGCAAGACGACCCAAAAAATACGGCTGCCGGGCGCCAAGAATCCCCAGCGGGTCTACGTTTTTACGGCCGATTCCGTCGCGGGCGGCGAGTTTGATGGACCTTGAACGGTTCGCCCAACGCTTCGGCCGGCACCGGCCCCAACCCGCTGACGCGCCCAGCGGCGAGGCCGCGGCCGGCAACGCGCCCGCCGAGCCGCCTGCCGGCCCCGAGGCGCCCGCGGCGGCACCGACCCCCGGCGAGGACACCGGCGCGCCCCCGGCTTGGCTGGAAGCCCGCATCGAGCGCGCAGCAATCATGCAACACGACGGCGGCCTATCGTCATACGAAGCCGAGCGGCGCGCGGCGCTGCTGCATCCCGATCCTGCCGAGACCCGCCCGGATTGGTGCGGCTTGACCGCTGGCGAGCTGATGGCGGCGGCCGGCCCCGATTGGCCCGAGATTGCCGACCGCCCGGAAGTCCTGGCAGCCCTGGCGCTCGCCTTGAGCGCCCCGCCCGCCGAGCCCGACCCCGAGCCCGAGCCGACACCTACACCCGTCGAGCCCAAGTGCGCGGCGCCCGTCACCTGTGCGTTTTGCCGGCACTTTCGGCGGAACCGCACAAACCCCGCGGCCGGCTTCGGCGCCTGCCGCATCCAAGCCCCGGCGAGCCGACGCCCGCCGACCCTCTGGCCCAACGCCCGGCACGCATGCCGGGATCACCAACCGAGGCAACCCCACGATGAATGAACACCCGCTAAGCGAGTTCCTGGCAGCGTTGATCGACACGGCGGCGGCGATTGATGCCGCGACCGAACGCTTGAATGACTACCTAGCCGAAGCCGACCCGGCGACACTGCGCGCGGCGCTCGAAGGCGAGAACACCCAGCGTGCGGCATTGGCGGCCGTCGTGCGCTTGGATGCCGCGAGCCCGCGCGACGATGCCGAGTTTTTGCATCGGCTGGTGCGCTGGTGCGTCCTATCCCAGCCCGAGGACCGCCCGAGTATGGCAGCGCTTTATGAACGTCTGTGCGTTGAGCCCGCCCTGCGTGAGCTTGCGGCGCGGGAGTCAACTGCCGGCGGCGACGGCGGCGACGCTGGCAAGTTCGTGCGGGACAGGCTTGCAACGCTGCTGCGCCCGCGCCTTTCGGCGGAGGCGCGAACATGATGCAAGCCAGCATTCACGGGCGCCTAGGGCAAGACCCGCGGCCTATCGCGACTAAGACCGGCAAGCCGATGACCACGGCGAGCGTTGCCGTGGACGTTTCTCAACGTGACAGCGAGGCGACCCTATGGGTCCGCGTTGTCGCCTTCGGCCGGCTAGCCGACGCGCTAGCCAAGCACGCGAAAGGCGAAACCTTGTCGGCGGCCGGGCGCTTCGAGCTGTCGCGCTGGACCGATGCCGAAGGCAACGAGCGCGAAAACTGGCAGTTGATAGCCGATGCCTTGGTGTCTGCCCGCACCGTGCGCCCCGGCGGCAAGCGCGGCGCCCGCGGCAACGGCAGCGCCAGCACCGCCCCTGCCAACGGCGCCGACTCGCCGACCCTAAACGATGAGCTGCCCCCGTTCTGAGCCCCGCGAAGCGAGGCCCCGCGGCGCGCGGTTGGGCGCGGAGCGTTGTTCTTGCGCCGCGCTGCACAGCCGTTGCGGCACTTGCGTTGCACATGCCCCGCATGGCCTTGCAGGGTTGCGGGTCCTTCTGCGCCTTCTGCGTTGCGGTCGCGAGAGTCGCGAAATTCCGCTAGCCCCTACGGCAGCAGCATAGGCAACGCCCTGCAACAGTCCCGCCCGGCTTGAGGCTGATTGCGATGACCGACACCCCCCGACCGCTGACCCCCCAGCAATTGGAGGCGGCCCGCCGACTGGTGCGCGGCGCGAGCGGCAGCGAGGCGGCGGCGGCCGTCGGCGTTCGGCCCGAGACCGTTTCCCGCTGGCGGCGTGACCCGGCCTTCACCGCCGAGCTGCGGCGCCTGGTGGAGCTTGCCGAGCACGGCGACACCCGCGCCCGCGTCGAGGCCCTGACCCCGAAGGCCCTGGACGCATTGACCGATGCCCTCGCCAGCACCCGCGCCCCGCTGGCCCTGCGAATCGAGGCGGCGGCGGCCCTGTTGGCCTTCGCGGCGAGCATCCAACGCCCACCCGATGCGGAGCCCTAGACCGGCGATCCGTGCTAACTACCCAGGGGTTACGCTCAAGCTGTCCCCCTGTTTCCGTAACCCATCGTAGTCTGCCGTAACTTTGTCCCACCTGTCCCACCTGCGTCCCACCCGCGGTGGGACAGCGCGAAGCACTCTAACCCTCTGACTATAAAGAGAAAGCCGGACGTGTCCCACCTGTCCCACCTGTCCCACCCGATTTTGCACAGTTGGCGGGAAAAGCATGCAGCGTCCCACCCGTCCCACTGCACCCCCTGTGTGTTTCCCCTGTAGACACATACATATACACACCCCGTGCCACATCCTGTGTTTCACCCTGTGCCTGCATCCTGCGTCGTTTTCCCTTCACTGCTGCAAATAGCGGTGGGACAGGTGGGACAGGTGGGACACTCGAAAAAACACAGTCGGAACAGTCTGTTACGCGCGCCTTCGCGTCCCACCCCTGGTGGGACACAGGTGGGACAGGTGGGACAATCCTGCGACCCGTTACGCTGGCCTGCGACAACAGCGCCCGAGCGCGCCCGCCCGGACCTGCCGGCGGCCCGGATCGGCGGCCAAGCGACCCCAGGAACGGCCCGAGGCGCGGCGCCGAGCCGTGTTCGATGCGGCGGCAAGCACGCGCAAGCACACCCCGGCTGCCGGCCTAACCGCGCGAGCGGACATGATGCGAGGATAGGGCAGCGGCGAGCCCCAGCGGGTCGAGGCCATGGCGGTGCCCACCTGCCGGCGCTCCCGGAGCCCCAGGGGGTCGAGGCCATGGCGGTGCCCACCTGCCGGCGCTCCCGGAGCCCCAGGGGGTCGAGGCCATGGCGGTGCCCACCTGCCGGCGCTCCCGGAGCCCCAGGGGGTCGAGGCCATGGCGGTGCCCACCTGCCGGCGCTCCCGGAGCCCCAGGGGGTCGAGGCCATGGCGGTGCCCACCTGCCGGCGCTCCCGGAGCCCCAGGGAAGGCCCGAAATCCGCCCGGCTGGTGACTCTATGGTGACTCAAGGAACGGGCGCCGGAGCCTGAATCGCCTAAGACCTTGATTTTATGGAGCTGGCGGACGGATTCGAACCGACGACCTGCTGATTACAAATCAGCTGCTCTGCCAACTGAGCTACGCCAGCGTGGGAGGGACGGCTGCCGGCAGTGCCGGCAGCCAACGCCGCATTGTATGCCAGACAAGTGGTCGCCTCAATCGGCGGCGACGGCGGCGAGGCCCCGCAGCACGAGGTCCGGGACCTGCTCAGCCGAGAGCCGCGTCGCGGCGGCGGCGAGTCGGTCGGCATCGCCGCCGGTGAGGACGAGCCGGGGCTCGGTGCCGGTGTGCTCGGCGAGGCGCCGGTACAGGCGCTCGGTCAGCGCCGCCGGAGCCTGGATGCTGGCGGCGGCGACGGCCTCGCCGGTGTCGGCGGCCCAGGCCAGGTCGGCCTCGGCGGGCTCGTGCAGCGGGATCTGGGTGCCGGCGAGGAGGCTCGTGCGCATCAGGCGGATGCCGGGCAGGATGAGTCCGCCCAGGTGTTGGCCGTCGGCGGCGAGGAGGTCATAGGTGACGGCGGTGCCGGCGTCGACGATGAGGCTGGCGGCAGGCGCTGCGTCGGCCTGCGCCAACTGGTGGGCGGCAATGAGGGCGAGGAAGCGGTCGACGCCGAGTCGCTCCGGCACGGTGTAGGCGATACGGATGCCGTTGGCTCGGGCCTGGGTCCGGACCCAGCGGGGACTGCGGGCGAAACGGGATTCGCACACCTGGATGACCGCGTCCTTGACCGTCTGCGGACCGACGCCGGCGGCGATGACGGCGTCGATGTGGCTCAGCTCGTCCCAGACGGCCAGCAGATCCAGCGGCAGCGCGCCGTTGTGCAGAGCGGAGCCGAAGCCCTCCAGGGGTCCCCCCTGCCCCGTTTGCAGCGCCCATTTGACGCTGCTGTTGCCGATGTCGACGAGGAGCCGCATGCGCCCGAACCGAAGCAGATTTGTGGGTTGACGGCGGCGGTGCCAGCCGAGGGGGCTGCTAGCGATGGCCCGCGTCCAGCCCGGCGGTGAGCTGCTCGCCGCCGTTGCGCAGCCAATCCCGTAACCGGTTGGAGTCGCCCACCGGGGTGAGCTTACCCTGGGCGTTGAGCAGGACGATGTAGAGCCGCCGGTCGGCGACGACGGCCTGCATGACCAGGCAGCGGCCGGCCTCGTGGATGTAGCCCGTCTTGCTGAGCTCCACGGTCCAGCGGCTGTCGCGCACCAAGGGGTTGGTGTTGCGATACTGGAGTGGGCCGCGCTTGGTTTCGATGTAGGGACGCGCCGTGAACTCGCCGGTGGAGGTGATCTCCCGGATCAGCGGGTACTGCGACGCGGCGTGGATGAGCCGTACCAGGTCCTCCGCCGTGGAGACGTTGCGGGCGTCGAGGCCGGAGGTATCGGCGAAGTTGCTGTCGTGCATGCCGAGGGACTCGGCCTTGGCGTTCATGGCCGCGACGAAGGCGTCGGTGCCGCCGGCGAAGGTGGTGCGCCCCAGGGCATGGGCGGCCCGGTTGTCGGACGACATGAGGGAAACACGCAACATGTCGCGTCGGGACAGCGTTGCTTCATCAATATAGAGTCTGGAGCGGCTCCAGCGCAGGCGGTCGCGGTCCTGCTCGGTGATGGTGACGGGATCGTCCAGCGGCACCTGGGCGTCGAGCACCACCATCGCCGTCATGAGCTTGGTGATGCTGGCGATGGGCCGGACCTCTTTGGGGCCCCGGCTGTAGAGCCGGTTGCCGTTGTGATCGATGATCAGTGCCACCGCGGAGCGAATGTCCGGACCCGCGAGCGCCGGACTCATGCCTGCGAGCAACGCGCAGACCGCGACGGCCGCGGTGAGGATGCGGCGTGCCTTGGTTTGCGAATTCATCTGAAGTCTTCCCGCCAGCCGTCTGTTTCTCCGAGGCAAAGCAGTGTCAGTATGGCACATCTTTCTGGGCAGCGTGGCAGGAATGCAGCGGCTTGTTGCAAATTGGTCGCGCAGACTGTCATCCGCAAGTACCCTGCCGACATACGATGCCCATGATTTACATCCCGGTCTGGCTGCTGGCCGCCTTCCCCCCGCTGTTCTGGGCCGGCAACTTCGTGCTCGCCCGGGCACTACACGCGGACCTGCCGCCGCTGGCGCTGGCCTTCTGGCGCTGGACGCTGGCACTGGTGATCCTGCTGCCCTTCGGCCTGCCCGCGTTGTGGCGCCAGCGCGCCCTGCTCGCAAGGCATTGGCGCCTGCTAACGGCCCTCGCGCTGCTCGGTGTCACGGGCTACAACACCATGCTCTACATCGGCCTCCAGGACACGACGGCCACCAATGCGCTGCTATTGTCGTCGGCGACCCCGGTGCTGATCGTTGCGCTGTCGTTCGTGGTGCTGCGCCATCGCCCGCGGCTGCTGGCGCTCCTGGGGCTTGCCCTGTCGCTGGCGGGCGTGTGGCTCATCGTCTCCGCCGGCGAGCCGGCCCGGCTGCTCGACATCGGTCTGCGCCCAGGCGATGCCTGGATCTTGGCGACGACCCTGGACTGGGCGATCTACTCCGTGCTGCTGCGGCTGCGCCCGGCGGGGCTGGCCCCCGCGGGCTTCCTGACCGCGCTGGTGGCGCTCGGCCTGCCGCCATTGGCGGGACTCTACGCCTGGGAGCTACAGCAGGGCATCGGGCTTACGCTGAATGCGGGCAACCTCGCGGCCATCGGCTATGTGGCGCTGTTCCCATCGGTGCTGGCCTATCTCTTCTGGAACCGCGCCGTCGCCGAGCTCGGCGCCAACCGCACAGGCCAATACATGCACCTGGTGCCGGTATTCGGCATCCTACTGGGCGTATTGGTACTCGGCGAGCGGCTGCAATGGTTCCACGCCGTGGGCGCAGCGCTGATCGCCGGGGGAATCGTGCTGAGTGCGCAGCGCTCAAAGCGCGTCTAGGGTCGTATCGACGGCTTGGCCGATCTCCCAGTGCCGCTGCCGCACGGTGTCCGCAAGCTCGGCGTCGTCGAGTCGCTCCAGCAGCTCCTCGAAGGCTTGGGCGGAGATCAGATAGGCCGCGGGCTTGTCCTCATCCAGGGTCGCAACGGCTTCCTCGCCCGCCGTTGCAAGCACCGCGGCGGGATGCCGGCGCAGCTCATCCAGCGTGGCTGCACAATCCGCCAGTACGCGATTCATTCCCAAGCCCCAAACGCAAAAAGCCCCGCCGAAGCGGGGCTTTCTTCGCCGCCATCCATGGCGAGCTCAGCGGCGTTGTCGCCCGCCTTGTTGCGAAAGGGGGCGACAGATCCGCTGTTACATCATCCCCATGCCGCCCATGTCGCCCATGCCGCCGCCGCCGGCGGGCATCGGGGTCTCTTCCTTGGGCTCTTCGGCCACCATGGCCTCGGTGGTGATCATCAGGCCGGCCACGGAGACGGCGTTCTGCAGGGCCGTGCGGCTGACCTTGGTCGGGTCCAGAATGCCCATCTCCACCAGATCGCCGTACTCGCCGTTGCTGGCGTTGTAGCCGAAGTTACCCTCGCCGTCGGCGACCTTGTGCAGCACCACGCTGGCCTCGGCGCCGGCGTTGCTGACGATCTGACGCAGCGGCTCTTCCATGGCACGCAAGGCGATGTCGATGCCGACGTCCTGCTCCTTGTTGGCGCCGTGGATGGTGCCGCGGATCTTGGTCAGGGCGCGCACCAGGGCGACGCCGCCGCCGGGGACGATGCCCTCTTCCACCGCCGCACGGGTGGCGTGCAGGGCGTCCTCGACACGGGCCTTCTTCTCCTTCATCTCGACTTCAGTCGCAGCACCCACCTTGATGACGGCGACACCGCCGGCGAGCTTGGCCAGGCGTTCCTGGAGCTTCTCGCGGTCGTAGTCGGAGGTGGTGTCCTCGACCTGGGCGCGGATCTGCTCGCAGCGGCCCTTGATCTCGTCATCCTGTCCGGCGCCGTCGATGATGGTGGTCTCGTCCTTGGTGATCTGCACCCGCTTGGCGGAGCCGAGCTCGTTCAGCGTGGTCTTCTCCAGGGTCAGACCGACCTCCTCGGAGATGACGGTACCGCCGGTGAGGATGGCGATGTCCTGCAGCATGGCCTTGCGGCGGTCGCCGAAGCCAGGCGCCTTGACGGCGCTGACCTTGATGATGCCGCGGATGCTGTTGACCACCAGCGTTGCCAGGGCCTCGCCCTCGATGTCCTCGGCCACGATCATCAGCGGACGGCCGGCCTTGGCGACGGCCTCCAGCACCGGCAGCAGATCGCGGATGTTGGAGATCTTCTTGTCGTGCAGGAGGATGAAGGGCTCCTCCAGCTCGGCGGTCTGGCTCTGCTGGTTGTTGATGAAGTAGGGCGAGAGGTAGCCGCGGTCGAACTGCATGCCCTCGACCACGTCCAGCTCGTTGTGCAGGCTCTTGCCCTCTTCCACGGTGATGACGCCTTCCTTGCCCACCTTCTCCATGGCCTCGGCGATGATCTCGCCGATGGACTCGTCGGCGTTGGCGGAGATGGTGCCGACCTGGGCGATCTCCTTGTTGTCGGAGCAGGGCTTGGACAGCTCGGCCAGCTGCGTGACGGCGGTTTGGACGGCCTTCTCCAGACCGCGCTTCAGGTCCATCGGGTTCATGCCGGCGGCGACCGCCTTGAGGCCCTCGCGGACCATGGCCTGGGCCAGCACGGTGGCGGTGGTGGTACCGTCACCGGCGACGTCGGAGGTCTGGGAGGCGACCTCCTTGACCATCTGCGCGCCCATGTTCTCGAACTTGTCGGCAAGCTCGATCTCCTTGGCCACGGAGACGCCGTCCTTGGTGACGGTCGGGGCGCCGAAGGACTTCTCCAGCACGACGTTGCGGCCCTTGGGGCCGAGGGTGACTTTGACCGCGTTGGCCAGGACGTTGACGCCGTCCATCATGCGGTTGCGGGCGTCAGTGGAGAAGCGGACTTCTTTTGCACTCATGGCGTGATTACCTCGCTGTTCGGATTGGGGATTCTGGTACCGGCGCCGGTCGAGCTCAGGACTCGATCACGCCCATGATGTCGTCCTCGCGCATGACGAGGAACTCGTCGCCGTCGAGCTTGACCTCGGTGCCCGAGTACTTGCCAAACAGGACACGGTCGCCGACCTTGACGTCCAGCGAGCGGGTGTCGCCACTGTCCATCAGCTTGCCGTTGCCGACGGCGATGATCTCGCCCTGGATCGGCTTCTCGGTGGCGGAGTCCGGAATGACGATGCCGCCGGCGGAGGTGCGCTCCTCTTCCATACGACGGACAACGACGCGGTCATGCAGCGGGCGAATGTTCATGGTTGCTTTCCCCTCAGCTTTTCGGATGGGTTGCGGGTGTGAGACGCCGGGTGCCAGCGGCCCGTTTGCGGGCAGCGCCGCAAGCGCTGAAGCCGGCGCCCGGACCGTGTTAGCACTCAACGATAGCGGCTGCTAATCATAGGGCGCACGCTGTTGCTGTCAAGTACGGTTTGCCCCAAGGAAGGCGGGCGGTGCCGGTAATAAGGGGTCGCTCGGGCCGGGCTCAGGGAGCCAGCTCACTCAGGGACCCAGTGACGGACCCGGCGAGGGACCCAGCTCAGGGCGGGACGGCTCGAAGCGAGCGCTGCAGGCTTCGGCGGAACAGCAAGGAAGCAGGATGGGCCTTTTACGTCCGACCCTCGGCAGGTGGTACATGGCACGCGGCTAGGCATGCTTCGCTGGCCGAGCCAAAGCAGGCCGAGCCAAAGCAGATGCCCGAGCACGTTGACAGCGGCACTGCGAGTGCCGGACCTCCCGGCGTCGGTGCGGCCGAGGCTCAATCCTCGCGGCGCCAGTCCGCGTCGATGATGCGCGGGCGGGGGCCGCCGCCCAGGTCATCGTCGTCGCGGCCGGCGCCGAGGGCTTCGACGCGCACATAGCGCAGAATCAGTGCGCGGCGCAGCGGCGGGATCAGCAGCAGGAAGCCGGCGATGTCGGTGATGAAGCCGGGCAGCAGCAGCAGGAAGCCGGTCACCAAGAGTACGGCGCCGTCCATGAGCTCCAGGGCCGGCGCCTCGCCGCGGTCCATGGCCTGGCGCACACGCAGCAGGACGTGCAGACCCTGCATGCGCACCAGGGCGCCGCCGATCATGGCGGTCAGCACCGACAGGGCGATGGTGGGCAGCGCGCCGATGACCGAGCCCACCTGAATCAGAAAATACAGCTCCACCAGCGGGGCGCCGACGAAGAGCAGAAGGAAAAGCCACATGGTTTGGGTCTCGGAAGTCAGTGCCGCAGCGGGCCGCGCCGGCTGTCGGTCAGCGTAGACAAAAGGGCGCCGCAACGCCGGGCGCGCACTGCGGAGGTCTCGGCGGCGCGCGCGGACGCCGATGCGCTGCGGCCAAAGGCAAGGTTAAACCCCGAACGTCTGTCCGGTAAAAGCCGATTCAAACCCCGGCGCCCGAGCCCGCGAATTCCGTTAGGCTATGCGCCCGCTGCCGGCAGCGGCTGCGGGACCGCCCGTCAGAGGCCGGCCCGCCCGTCATGCGTCCACCGATCACCATACGTCCGACCGCGGAGGCCGCCCCCATGTCCGACACCAATGCCGCCGATGTCCATGTGGTCTTCTGCACCTGTCCGGACCCCGCCGTCGCCGAATCCCTGGCCGGCGCGCTGGTCCAAGCGGGACTCGCCGCCTGCGCCACCATGCTGCCGGGCGCCGTGTCCATCTACAGCTGGCAGGGCCGCATCGAGCGCGACAGCGAGGCGCTGTTGATGATCAAGACCACGGGCGCACGGCTGTCCGCGCTCACCGAGCGCATCTGCGAGCTGCATCCTTACGACGTGCCGGAAGTCATCGCCCATCCCATCACCGCCGGCCACGACAGTTATCTCGATTGGGTTCGTCAATGCACCACTATCACCACCTGATCGCCCGCGCTCTGCGGAGCTTGCAACAACCGAGTCAAGCTCAGAGTTCGCACCGGCGCCGCGCGCCGAGCAGTGGCAGGCCGCTGCTCGCCCTGTTGGCACTCTGCCCAGTGCTCTTGCTCGCGCCCCCGACGGCGCTGGCTGCCGCCGACGACGAATTCCTGCAGCCGGATCAGGCCTTTCGCATCTCCGGGGAGTCGGCGGGGCCGGACGCCGTGATCGTGAGCTGGGATATCGAGCCCGGCTACTACATGTATCGGAGCAAGTTCCGCTTCGACAGCGAAAGCCCCGGCATCAGCCTCGGCCGCCCCGACCTGCCGGAAGCCGAGACCAAGCAGGACGAGTTCTTCGGCGAGGTACAGATCTATCGCGACCGCATCGAGGCCAAGCTGCCCGTGGAGCGGACCGCCGACGCCGGCGACATGATCGCCATCGAGGCCAAATCCCAGGGCTGCGCCGATGCCGGGCTCTGCTACCCACCGCAGAAGCAGCGCATCCTGTTGGAGCTGCCGAAGCTGGCGGCAGCGGATGCCAGTGGCGCCGGCGAAGCGCCAGCTTCAGCGCCGGCAGCCGAGGCCGCGGCGTCGAGCGCGCCGGCACCGGCCCAAAGCATGGCCCGGGCGCTCTCGGGCGGCGGCGCCAGCAGCGGCGGCGCCGCCCAGTCGCTGGGTCTCGGCATCGGCGACGACATCCTGCCTGTGGAGGAGGCCTTCCGCTTCAACGCCGAGGTGGCGGCGCCGGAGCGCCTGGCGCTCACCTGGGACATCGCCCCGGGAACCTATCTCTACGCGGACAAGATCGAGCTGGCGCTGGAGGACGCCGAGGGCGTGCAGCTCGGCGCCTTCGAGCTGCCGGAGGCCGAGGTCAAGCCCGACACGGTGCGCCCCGACGGCACCATCGGCGATGTCGCCGTTTTCCATGGGACCATCGACATCGACGTGCCGCTGCTGCGCGCTCGGGCCGAGCCCACGGAGGTCACCCTGGTGGCCAAGTACCAGGGCTGCGCCGAGCGCGGCATCTGCTATCCGCCCGTCACCGATCGCATCGCCCTGGCGCTGCCGGCGGCCACCGAGACCGTGGCGCTGGCCGAGGTGGCGCCGGCGGACACCGCGGCGGCTGCGGGCGCCGATGCGGGCGGCCCGCCCGAGCGCGTCTCCGAGCAGGATCAGATCGCCGCGCGCCTCGCCGATGCCGGCATCCTCGGGGCCATGGCCATCTTCTTCGGCCTGGGGCTGCTCTTGGCCTTCACGCCCTGCGTCTTCCCGATGATCCCGATTCTGTCGGGCATCATCGCCGGCCAGGGCGACAGCATCACCACCCGCAAGGCCTTCTTCCTGTCGCTGGCCTATGTGCTGGCCATGGCATTGACTTACGCCGTGGTGGGCGTCATCGCCGGACTCTTCGGCGCCAACCTCCAGGCCACCTTCCAGAACGTCTGGGTGCTGACGGCCTTCGCCGCGGTGTTCGTGCTGCTGGCGCTGTCCATGTTCGGCTTCTACGAGCTGCAGCTGCCGAGCAGCTGGCAGAGCAAGCTCACGGAGATGAGCAACAAGCAGGAGGGCGGCACCCTGGCCGGGGCGGGCATCATGGGCGCGCTCTCGGCGCTCATCGTCGGCCCCTGCGTGGCACCACCGCTGATGGGCGCGCTCATCTTCATCGGCAAGACCGGCGATGCCGTGCTCGGCTTCTTTGCGCTGCTGGGCTTGGGACTCGGCATGGGGGCGCCGCTGCTGGCCATCGGCACCTCCGCCGGCAAGCTCCTGCCGCGGGCCGGCATGTGGATGGACGCCGTCAAGGCCGTGTTCGGCGTCCTGCTGCTGGCGGTGGCCATCATCCTGCTGGAGCGGGTGCTGCCGCCGGCGGTGGCCATGATCCTCTGGGGGCTGCTGCTCATCGCCGCCGGTGTCTACATGGGCGCGCTCACCACCATCACGCAGGAAGCCCGCGGCTGGACCAAGCTGTGGAAGGCGCTGGGCCTGGCGCTGCTGGTCTACGGCGTGCTGATGATCGTCGGCGCGGCCGCCGGCGGGCGGGACACCATCCAGCCGCTGCGCGGCATCGTCGCCGCCGGTGGCGGCCAGGCGGCGGCGCACAAGGAGTTTACGCCCATCAAGACCAGCGCGGACCTGGACCGCGAAATCGCCGCCGCCAGCGCCGCCGGCAAGCCGGTGATGCTGGACTTCTACGCCGACTGGTGCGTGTCCTGTAAAGAGATGGAGCGCTATACCTTCCCGGACCCGGCCGTCATCGACGCCATGGAGCAATTCGTCGTGCTGCAGGCGGATGTCACGGCCAACGATGCCGAGGACAAGGCCCTGATGCAGGAGCGCTTCGGCATCCCGGGACCGCCGGCCATCCTCTTTTTCGACGCGAGCGGTGAGGAGCTGCGCGGCTATCGGCTAGTGGGCTTCGTACCCGCCGACGAGTTCTCGGCCCATCTGAACGAGATCGCCCGATGAACCCGGCCAAGGTGCTGGTAGTGACGGTGCTGGCGGGCACGCTCAGCATCGGCGCGGCCCTGTTCGGGGAGCGCTGGTTCGCCAAACAGGACATCGACCTCAGCGGGCGGGGAGACGACGGCCGCATCGCCACCCTGCCCGACCTGCGCCTGCCGGACCTCTCGGGCCAGGAGATCGCCAGCAACGCCTGGGGCGGCAAGGTGGTGGTGCTCAACTTCTGGGCCACCTGGTGCCCGCCCTGTCTGCGCGAGATGCCCATGCTGGACGAGCTCCAGCGCGGTGTCGACGCCGGCGAGCTGCAGGTCGTCGGCATCGCCATCGACGCGCGCGAGGCGGTGGAGCGCTTCCTCGCCGAAAACCAGGTGGAGTACCAGATCCTGCTCGGCGATGCGGACACGGTCGCGCTGTCTCGACGCCTCGGCAACCGCACCGGCGGTCTGCCCTTTACGGTGGTCTTCGATCCACTGGGGCGGCGGGTGTTCAGCCATACGGGCGAGATCACCGCGGACTTGGTGCGGGCGCGCATCCTGCCTCTACTAGACCAAGAAACCGGCTGATCCGGCGCAAATCCGCCGGCATCTGCTGCGAAGTCCGACCAGTCTGGTCTTTGTAATCGCGTCCCGATTGCCTTACATTGTGCGCCGTTGTCAAACGGTGCGCTCACGGGCCGATCGCGGCCGTTGCATACCCAAAGCTTTATTTTGTGCACCGCTCGCCCGCTTGAGCGGCCGGCGCCCGGACGCGCTGCCACAGCAGCCCGACCCGGGCCCTGCGCCAGCACCGCAGCCCGCTGCGCCGGCAAGGGTGTGTCCACGTATCACGACCGCCGCCCAGTCCGGACCAGCAAACACCCACGCAGCCCATGGCCCAGATCCTTTGCCTGAACGGCCCCAATCTGAATCTGCTCGGCACCCGGGAGCCGGACAAGTACGGCCGCGACAGCCTTGCCGACATCGGCGCGCGCCTGTCGCAGCAGGCGCAGGCCGCCGGGCATAGCCTGCGACTGGTGCAGAGCAACGCCGAGCACGTGCTCATCGACGCCGTGCAGCAGGCGGGCGCCGACGGCGCCGCGTTCGCGCTGGTGAACCCGGCCGGCCTCACCCATACCAGCGTCGCGCTGCGCGATGCCCTGCTCGCCGTGCAGCTCCCGTTCATCGAGGTGCACCTGTCCAAGGTCCATGCCCGCGAGGTCTTCCGGCAGCACTCGTATTTCTCGGACATCGCCGAGGGCACCATTACCGGGCTCGGCGCCATCGGCTACGAGCTCGCCCTCACCGCGGCGCTGCGGCGACTCGACGCCCGCCCCGGCTGAGCCAGGGCTCAGGCGAGCGGTCAACAGCCGCCCTGCACACTGGCGCCCACCCACTACACACTGAGGCCCGAGACCCGGCACAACCACATCATGGACATCCGCAAGGTCAAGAAGCTCATCGAGCTCCTCGAAGAATCCGACGTCGCCGAGATCGAGATCCACGAGGGCGAAGAGTCCGTGCGCATCAGCCGCCATGGCAGCGCCCCAATGCACTACATGATGCAGGCGCCCGCCGCCGCCCCGGCCGCGGCGCCGCCGGCGACAGGCACCGCTGCGGGCGCGACGGAGGCGGAAGCCGAGCCGGAAGCGGACGAAGGCGCGATGGTGCGCTCGCCCATGGTGGGCACCTTCTACCGGGCGCCGTCGCCGGGCAGCAAGGCGTTCGTCGAAGAAGGTCAGGACGTCAAGCTCGGTGACACGCTGTGCATCATCGAGGCCATGAAGATCCTGAATCAGATCGAGTGCGAGAAGGCCGGTGTCGTACGCCGCATCCTGGTGGAGAATGGCCAGCCCGTGGAGTACAACCAGCCGCTCTTCGTCATCGAATGATCGAGAAGATCCTCATCGCCAACCGCGGCGAGATCGCGCTGCGCATCCAGCGCGCCTGCCGCGAGCTCGGCATCAAGACCGTCGCCGTCCACTCCGACGCCGACCGGGAGCTGAAGCATGTGCTGCTCGCCGACGAGTCCGTCTGCATCGGCCCGGCGCCGTCGCGCGACAGCTATCTGCACATCCCCTCCATCATCAGCGCCGCGGAGGTGACGGACACCGTCGCCATTCACCCCGGCTATGGCTTCCTGTCGGAGAACGCCGACTTCGCCGAGCGGGTGGAGCGCTCGGGCTTCGTCTTCATCGGACCCAAGCCGGAGACCATCCGGCTCATGGGCGACAAGGTCTCTGCCATCAAGGCCATGAAGCAGGCGGGCGTGCCCTGTGTGCCGGGCTCCGACGGCCCCATCGACAGCAGCAACAAGCACACCCTGGACCTGGCGCGGGAGATTGGCTACCCGGTCATCATCAAGGCCGCAGGCGGCGGCGGCGGCCGCGGCATGCGCGTCGTGCATTCCGACGCCACGCTGCTCAATGCCATCTCACTCACCAAGGCCGAGGCGAGTGCCGCCTTCGGCAACGACATGGTCTACATGGAGAAGTACCTGGAGAACCCCCGACATGTGGAGTTCCAGGTGCTGGCGGACCAATACGGCAACGCCATTCATCTCGGCGAGCGGGACTGCTCCATGCAGCGCCGCCACCAGAAGGTGGTCGAAGAGGCACCGGCGCCGGGCATCACCCCGGAGCAGCGCGCCTTCATCGGCGAGCGCTGCGCCAAAGCGTGTGAGCAGATCGGCTACCGGGGGCTCGGCACTTTCGAGTTCCTCTATCAGGACGGCGAGTTCTACTTCATCGAGATGAACACTCGTGTGCAGGTGGAGCACCCGGTGACCGAGATGATCACCGGCGTCGATCTGGTCAAGGAGCAGATCCTGGTGGCCTCCGGCGAGCGGCTGCGCTACCGCCAGGCCGAGATCGACTGGCGCGGGCATGCCATCGAATGCCGCCTGAATGCCGAGCACCCGGAGACCTTTCGTCCGAGCCCCGGGCCCATCGAGGAATTCCATGCCCCGGGCGGCCCGGGCGTGCGCATCGACACCCATATCTACGCGGGCTATGTCGTGCCGCCCTATTACGACTCCATGATCGGCAAGCTCATCACCCACGGCGAGGACCGCGACACCGCGCTTTCGCGCATGTGCAACGCCCTGCGCGAGACCATTATCGAGGGCATCGACACCAACATCCCGCTGCACCGGCAAATCATGAAGGACTCGGCGTTCCAGCAGGGCGGCGCGAATATCCATTACCTGGAGAAGAAGCTGGGACTGTAGGGGCAAGGCTCGAGTAGCGAGTGTCGAGCTCCGAGTCGGTTTGCTTGTAGCTGAGGTATGAGCTACCGAGCCACTGAATGCGGGCTCCCCGGCCGACTCGCCGCCCAGAGCCCTCGCTCCTCGTTACTCGATACTCGCCCCTCGTCCCTCGTCCCTATCCCCTAGCCCCTAGCCCCTGAAAAATGCCCTGGCTCCAGCTCACCCTGATCATCGACCGCGACTACGCCGAGCAGGCGGAGTCGACGCTGGAAGAGGCCGGTGCGCTGTCGGTGACCCTGGACGACGCCGCGGACGAGCCGGAGCCGCCGGGCGCGGAGCCCGCCGCCGGCGGCATCTGGGAGCCGGCGCCGGCGACGCAGCCCCTGTGGCGGCGGCTTCGGATTACAGCGCTCTTCGATGACGACGACGCCGGTACCGCGGCGGCCGACCAGGCGGCGGCGGCCCTCGCGGAGGTCGCACTGACACCGCCGAGCATCGCCAGCCTGGACGACCGACCCTGGGAGCGCGTCTGGCTGGATGAATTCACGCCCACTTGCTTCGGGCGGCGCCTGTGGGTCTGCCCCCGCGGCGAGCGGCCACCGGGGGCGGACGCAGCGGACTGGGCGGGCGTGGTCCTGGATCTGGACCCGGGCCTCGCCTTCGGCACCGGCCATCACCCCACCACGGCGCTGTGCCTGACCTGGCTGGACGGATTGGACCTGGCGGGCAAGCGGGTGCTCGACTACGGCTGCGGCTCGGGCATCCTCGCCATCGCTGCCCTCAAGCTCGGCGCCGCATCGGCGCTGGCGGTGGATCACGACCCCCAGGCGCTGGACGCGACCGTCGACAACGCCCTCGACAACGGCGTGCTGGAGCGACTCGCCGTGGCCCGCCCGGAGCAAGTGCCGCAGACACCCGCCGACTTGGTTGTCGCCAACATCCTCGCTGGCCCGCTGTTGGAGCTGGCGCCCACGCTGGCGACGCTAGCCGCGCCGGCGGCCGAGCTCGGACTCTCCGGCATCCTCGCCCACCAGGCGGCACGGGTCGCCGATGGCTATGCGCCCTACTTCGTGATGGCGCCCCCCGAGACCCGCGACGATTGGGCCCTGCTCACCGGGCGACGGCACTGACGCCGAGCGGCCCGATTCGCCCCCAGGGAAATCGAGCACGGATCGTCTCCGCCAGATGCGGCGACGGCATCCCGGCGACCTCTGTCGGTCAGACACAGTCAAATCCGGGCACGAGCCGTGTCGTTGTCCACCAACACCCGTCATAACAGCCCGCCTCGGGTCCTGCTGGCAACGCCGAAGTTGGCTAGAATCCCGTACCGATCCCCGCCGCTTCGCTGACCCATGGACCGCATGCCGACGACCCCCGACATCAACGGCAGCGCAAGCAACTCTCTGCGGCCGCCCGTCAACCCTGGCGCCGCCGGGGCCCCGGCGCGGAGGGACGCCGCCCGAGGCTTCGCCATCGGCGGCATCCGGGTGCATAACCGTTTGATTTTGGCGCCCATGGCAGGCGTCACCGACCGCCCGTTCCGCAGCCTCTGCCGGCGTCTCGGCGCCGGGCTCGCGGTCTCCGAGATGCTCTCGGCCAACCCGGCCTTGGCAAGCTCGCGCAAGAGCCGCGAGCGCGCCGACCACCGCGGCGAGCCGGGTCCCATCGCCGTGCAGATCGCCGGTGCCGACCCGCAGTGGCTCGCCGAGGCGGCGCGCATGAACGTCGATCAGGGCGCTGAGCTCATCGACATCAACCTCGGCTGCCCGGCCAAGAAGGTCTGCAAGACCGCCGCCGGCTCGGCGCTGCTGCGCGATGAGCCCTTAGTGGCACGCATCCTCGAAGCCGTGGTGGCCGCTGTACACGTACCAGTCACACTGAAGACCCGCACCGGCTGGTCGCCCGAGACCCGTAACCTGCCGCGCATCGCCCGCATTGCGCGGGAAGCCGGCATCGCCATGCTCGCCGTGCACGGGCGCACCCGCGCCTGCGGCTACAGCGGCCGGGCTGAGCTCGACAGCCTGCGGACGCTACGCGCGGAGGCCGGCCTGCCCGCGGATTTTCCGCTGGTGGCCAACGGCGACATCGACAGCCCCGAGCGCGCCGCGGCGGCGCTGGCCTATACCGGCGCCGATGCCGTCATGGTCGGCCGCGCCGCCCAGGGCCGACCCTGGCTGTTCCAGCAGATCGACCACTATCTGATCACCGGCGAGCACCTGCCGCCACCCACCAGCGACTGGGTCTGCTCAACCCTGCTCGCCCATTTGGAGGAGCTCTATCGCTTCTACGGCCCAGAGCGCGGTGTGCGCATCGCGCGTAAACACATCGGCTGGTATCTGCGCGCCCACCAGCAGACCGGCCCGCAGCAAAGACCTGGCGTCGGGCTTGGAGCCGGGCGCGCAGGGCTGCGGGGCAGCGGCACTAGCACCCGAGCGTGCGCCGCCGGCCCCACCCAACCGGACGCACCCCACACCATCGAAGCGCATCTGGCCCGCATCAACCGGGCCGAGACGCCACAACAACAAACCGATCTGGTCCGCGCCCTATTGTTGGGCCCTGCGGACTTGGAGGATGCGGCATGACAATCGCGACGGTAGCCAAGGTTGCTCCATTGGAAGAACAAGACGCTGACTGGACAGGACTGACCGTAATCCCGACCAACCGAGGCGAGCCGCTGCGCGAATGCGTACGGGCCGCGGTGTGCACCTATCTGCGCAACATGGATGGGCAGGACGTGGAAGGCCTGCACCGCTTCGTCATGGACGAGGTGGAGCGGCCGCTGATCGAGACAGTGCTGGAAGCCGCCGGCAACAACCAATCCGTGGCGGCGCGTATGCTGAGTATCAGCCGCAGCACGCTGCGCAAGAAGCTCGCGGCCTATGCGGCGGCGGACGGCGACTCTGCGCGTTAACCCCGGGCCGCGGGCAGGCCCGCCGTGTCAGTGCGCCCGACGGCGCGGCGGGCGAGCTAGCGAATGAGTCCGGCCAGCGAGCCGGCCCGGCACTGCGCGGCCCCGCCGGCGGTGGCATAATCGGCGGCCACGTTCCACGCCGGTGCGGAGCGCCGTGCTTGCAGGCCGCAACGCCGGCAGCCATCGCGCACCTGCAAGACCGCCGCTGCGCTTCGCCGAAGCCTTCGCGAGACTGCCCATGCACGCCATCCGCCGCGCCCTCATCAGTGTTTCCGACAAGACCGGGCTCGCCGAGTTCGCCCGATCCCTGGCCGAGCAGGGGGTGGAGATCCTCTCCACCGGCGGCACCTCCAAGCTGCTCACGGATGCCGACGTGCCGATCAAGGAGGTCTCGGACCACACAGGGTTCCCGGAGATCATGGGCGGGCGCGTCAAGACGCTGCATCCGCGCATCCATGGCGGCATCCTCGGGCGCCGCGGCATCGACGACGGCGTCATGCACGAGAACGAGATCAAGCCTATCGACCTGGTGGTCGTGAATCTCTATCCCTTCGAGGCCGCGGTCGCCAAGCCCGACTGCGACCTCGCAACGGCCATCGAGAACATCGACATCGGCGGCCCGGCGCTGCTGCGGGCGGCGGCCAAGAACCACGCCGCCGTCACCGTGGTGGTGGACGCCGCCGACTACAGCCGAGTACTGGACGAGATGGCGGACCACGACGGTGCGGTGAGCGATGCCACCCGCTTCGACTTGGCGGTGAAGGCCTTCGAGCACACCGCCGGCTACGACGCCGCTATCGCCAATTACCTGGGCGCCGTCGTCGACGAGCCCCAGCAACAGCACCCCCAGCAGCAGCATTCCCAGCAAGCGCCCGGGCTCCCGCGCACGCTGAACCTCCAGTTCACCAAGCGCCAGGCCATGCGCTACGGCGAGAACCCGCACCAGAACGCGGCCTTCTACACCGCCCGTTCGGTGCCGACGGCCTCCGTGGCCGGCGCAGAGCAGCTTCAGGGCAAGGCGCTCAGCTACAACAACATCGCCGACACCGACGCGGCGCTGGAGTGCGTCAAACAGTTCACCGACGGCCCTGCCTGCGTCATCGTCAAGCATGCCAACCCCTGCGGCGTCGCCTATGGCGAGAGTCTGAAGCACGCCTACGAGCGCGCCTTCGCCACGGACCCCGAGTCCGCTTTCGGCGGCATCATCGCCGTCAACGGCGAGCTGGACGCGGACACCGCGCAGGCCATCGTGGAGCGCCAGTTCGTGGAGGTCATCATCGCGCCGACAGTGACGACCCAGGCGGCGGCCGCCGTGGCGGTGAAGAAGAACGTGCGCCTGCTGGCTTGCGGCACCTGGGACCCGGCACCGGCGCCCTACTTGGACTACAAGCGGGTGCTGGGTGGCCTACTGGTCCAGGACGCGGATCTGGCGCTCGCCGGCGAGCTCCAGGTGGTCTCCCGCCGCGCGCCCTCGGAGGCCGAGATGCGTGACCTGCTATTCGGCTGGCGCGTGGCCAAGTTCGTGAAGTCCAACGCCATCGTCTACACCCGGGACCAGCAGACCATCGGCGTCGGTGCCGGGCAGATGAGCCGGGTCAACTCTGCGCGCATCGCCACCATCAAGGCGGAGCAAGCGGGGCTCAGCGTGCAGGACGCCGTCATGGCCTCGGATGCCTTCTTCCCGTTCCGCGACGGCATCGACCAAGCCGCCGCCACCGGCATCGCCGCGGTCATCCAGCCTGGGGGCTCCATGCGCGACCAGGAGGTCATCGCCGCCGCCGACGAGTACGAAATGGCGATGGTGTTCACCAGTATGCGGCATTTTAGGCATTGAAGAAGGGCTGAGGGCTGAGGGCGAAGGATGGACCCACGGCAGACCCCGCAGCCCCGCGCCGCACCCCGCACGGCGCACCATCACGCTGCGCTTAGCCACTGCAGACCGGCGCCCCTTACTTCGTACTTCCGCATGTCCATCCACCCCACCGCCATCATCGAGCCCGGCGCCGAGCTGCACCCGAGCGTGGCGGTGGGTCCCTACTCGATCATCGAGTCCGGCGCGGTGCTGGGCGAGGGCTGCGTGGTGGAGAGCTGCACGCGCATCTACGGCCACACCAGACTCGGGTGCAACAACCGGGTGTGTCACGGTGTCACCCTGGGCGCGGAGCCGCAGGACCTGGGCTACACGCCAGAACAGGCCAAGCCGCTAACCATCGGCGACGACAACCAGTTCCGCGAGGGCGTCAACATCAGCCACGGCGTCAAGTCCGCCACCGGCACGCGCATCGGCAGCCGCAATTTCTTCATGGCCTACAGCCATGTGGGGCATGACTGCAGCGTCGGCGACGACAACGTCTTCGCCAATACCGCCACCCTCGCCGGGCATGTGGAGCTGGCGCACCATGTCTTCGTCTCCGGCCAGGTGGCGGTGCACCAATTCTGCCGCATCGGCGCCTATGTGATGCTCGGCGGCGTCAGCGGCGTGCCCAAGGACGTGCCGCCTTACGTGATCGCCAGCGGCCAGCGCGCACGCATCATCGGCCTGAACCTGGTGGGACTGCGGCGCAACGGCTTCGACCAAGCCCGCCGCGCCCATATCAAAGCGGTCTACAAACTGGTGCTGCGCTCCGGCTTGCGGCTCGCCGAGGCCCTGACGCGCGCCGAGCGGGAGCTGCCCGGGCCGGACACCGACGCCATCGTCGCCTTCTGCCGCGCCTCAGAGCGCGGCATTACCGGCTTCGCCTGACCCGGCGGCGGGCCGCGTGGGGTGCCAACGCGCGTGCCGAGGCACAGCGCAGCGCACGCGCGAAGCGGCAGCCGCAACACGAACCGACCTACCCGACAGGAGCCGCACATGGCAGCCGAAGAGCCCTATCGCATCGAAGTGAGCGCGGTCAGCGACTACATCGCCGAGCAATCGGACCCCGCCGACAACCGCTTCGTCTTCGCCTACACCATCACCATCCGCAACAACGGCAGCATCCCCGCCAAGCTGCTCAACCGCCATTGGATCGTCACCGATGCCGACGGCAAGCAGCAGGAAGTGCGCGGCGCCGGCGTCGTCGGCGAGCAGCCGCATCTACAGCCCGGCGAGTCCTTCCGCTACACCAGCGGCACTCAGATCGCCACCCCCGTGGGCAGCATGCACGGCACCTACGATATGCTCGCCGACGACGGCACCCGCTTCGATGCGGAAATCCCCGCCTTTTCCCTGGGAGACCGTGGGCGTCTGCATTGATCCGCGCCCTTCAATCACCGCGCACGGCGCTGGACAATACTGAGCCGGACGCCGCGACAGCGCCTGCGCCGGCTTCCCACCCCTGCTTCGGACCCAGGCTCGGACGCAATCGTGGCTCCGGGCTCGGCGCCAAGCTGGGACCAGGCCGAAGCCAGGCGCTGCCGCCATGACAGCACCCGGCGGCCGCCGCAGGCGGCTCGCCCCCGACGCCTGCTCGCAGTGACATCATGGCCACCTACGCCATCGGCGACATCCAGGGCTGCTACGACGAATTCCGGCGGCTCCTGGACCATATCGAATTCGACCCCGCCAACGACAAGCTCTGGTCCGTCGGCGACTTGGTGAACCGCGGTCCCGGCTCCCTCGCCGTGCTGCGCTGGCTCAAGGCGCTGGGCGACAACGCCGTGGTCGTGCTCGGCAACCACGACCTGCACCTGCTGGCGCTGGCCGCCGGCAACCCCCGCCAGGCCAAGAAGCACACCATGGATGACGTGCTGACGGCGCCCGACCGCGACGAGCTGCTGGACTGGCTGCGCCACCGCCCCCTGCTGCACCACAGTGACCACAAACGCTTCGCCATGATCCACGCCGGCTTGGCGCCGCAGTGGGACCTGGCTCAGGCGCGGGCCTGCGCGCAGGAGGTGGAAGTAGCGCTGCGCGGCCCTGGCCATATCGACTTCCTCAATGCCATGTACGGCGATCAGCCGGATCAATGGTCGGACGACCTCAGCGGCATGGAGCGCCTGCGCTTCATCACCAACTGCTTGACCCGCCTGCGCTGGTGCACCGCAGACGGCCGGCTGCTGCTGCACGAGAAGTCCCTGCCCGGCACCGAGCCCGACGGCGTGCTGCCCTGGTACAAGGTCCCTGGGCGCGCGAGCCGCGAAACGCGCATCCTCTTCGGCCACTGGTCCACGCTGGGCTACATCGCCGAGCACAACGTCTGGGCGCTCGACACCGGCTGCGTCTGGGGCGGCAGCCTCACCGCCGTGAGCGTGCGGCGCAAGAAGCCCATCAAGGTCTACGACCTGGACTGCACCGGCCATCAGGCGCCGGGCTGAGCGCGCCGCGTCCGTCTGCTCACAGCGCCGTGCCCAGCGCAGCGCCATCCGCGGCGCCCACGGCCGACAGCGAGACGCCGGTCACAGGCGGCGACGCCCTGCCGCGACCGCCGCCCCCCTGGCTGATCCCGGCGGGGCTCCTGTTCTGGGGGGTGCACACCGGGCTCTGGTGGCTCGCCGTACCCATGACCGTGCTCGCGGCCCTGCCCGGGTGGCGCGGCTGGCACTTCGAGCTGGCACTGCGCGAGCGCCGTCGCGTCGCCGACCTCTGCACCCTGATGATCGTGCTCGCCGGCGCTTGGCTCACCCTGAACCAGCCCCGACTCGGCGCCGCGCTGATCCTGCTCATCCAATGGCTGCCGGCGCTGTTGTTCCCGCTGCTGGCGGTGCAGCTCTACGGCCGGCGGCCCGGTCTGGAGCTGTCGGTGCTGTTCCTGAGCCTGCGCGGCGGGCCAAGCGGGCACCGCCCGGGCGGCGAGACGCTGTTCGACCTGCGCTGGGCCTATCTCCTCGTCTGCGTCATCGCCGCGGCCATGATCCCGCCGCAGACACCCTGGCTCCTGCCCTCGCTGGCACTGCTGACTGCGGGGGCGCTGCTGCCCTGGGCGCCGGCCGCCGGCGGGCGCCGCGGCCTGTTCACGCTGCTGCTGGCGCTAGTGCTCGCCGCATCCGTGGCGCTGGCGGCGGGGCTGCGCCTGGGCCATGACATCACCGAGCAGGCCGTGCTGCGGTGGATGGAGCAATGGCTCGGCACGCAGCTGGACCCCTACCGCGCCACCACCGCCATCGGCGAAGTGGGTCGCCTCAAAGGCTCCGAGCGCATTCTGCTGCGCGTCTATCCGCAGGCGCCAATGGACGATGCCCTGCTGCTGCGTACCGCAAGCTACGACCGCTATGTCGACGGTACCTGGTTCACCACGGGCTCGCTGTTCGAGCCGGTGGCGGAGCGCAACGGACGCCGCCCGCTCCTGGGACCGGACACCGCCGCCGCCGGGACCGGCGGACCGCGCATCGTCATGCTGCTGCGGCGCACCGAGGGCCTGCTGCCGCTACCCGGCGACACCGCACTCGTGACCGGGCTGCCCGGCACGGCGCTGCACCGCAACGACTATGGCACCGTGCGCTATGAGGTGCCCGTCACCAAGCCCCTGTTGAGCTATCGGGTGCGGGAGTCAGCGGCCAGCGCCCGAGCTGCGCTAACCACGCCGCCGAGCGCAGCGGACCTGCGCGTGGTGGGTCAGGACGCGCCGGCCATCGCCGCCTTCGCCGCCGAGCTCGGGCTCGCCGATCTGACACCGCGACAGGCCCTCGCTGCGCTCCAAAGCCACTTCGTGCGTCACTTCCGCTATACGCTGACACTGCCCGAGCCGCCGGCGGATACGGGCCCGCTGACGCATTTCCTCACCCGGGCCCGCGCCGGCCACTGCGAGTACTTCGCCACTGCCGCGGCGCTGGTGCTGCGCGATATCGGCCTGCCCACGCGCTATGTGCGGGGCTGGTCGGTACAGGAGTACAGCGCGCTGGAGGACGCCTGGATCGCCCGCGAGAGCCACGCCCACGCCTGGGTGCAGGTATACCTGAACGGCCGCTGGCAGGACTTCGATCCCACACCGCCAGACTGGGCCGCACTAGAGGCGGCCGACCGCGGCTGGCTCCAGGATGCCGCCGATGTCGTCGCCTGGCTGCGGCTCGCCGTCTCCGGCGCCGCCAGCGAAGACCGCGGGGACCGCGGGGACCGCGACTGGCTGCTGCTGCCGTTGGCCGTCCTGGTGGTGCTCCTCGCCTGGCGGATCATCCGGCGCGCCAGGCGCGGCGGCGCTGGCCGCCGCCGCACAGAGCCGCCGGCCCCGGCGCACCAAGCCACCCCTTTCGCGGCGCTGGAGCGCGCGGCGGCCCGCCACGGCCACGGCCGCCGGGCCGACGAGACGCTGCTGGAGTGGGCCCACCGTCTCGGCGGCGAGGGTGTCGACACCGCCGAGCCGCTGGCGCAGGCCGTCCAGCTCTACTATCGCAGCCGCTTCGACCCGGCGGGGCTCGACGCCGACGCCCGCCGCCGACTCGAGGCACTCATCGGTGACTGCCTGAAGCACTGGCACACGCCGCCCGCCGCAGCCCGGCCGGGGTGAGCGCCCGCCAAGCATCGAGCGTACGAGAGGTCAGCGACGGCGCAAACAGGCCGCGACAGTCGGAGCTCGACGAGCGGTGATCCCCGGCGAGTACCGGGAGCACAGGCGCACATCAGCACGCATATCCCCCCGGACCCAGCCCCGTTGCCGCTCGCTTTGGACCGATGTTCTACGTCATCCTGTTCGCAGTCGTGCGCGCCGTGGTCTTTCTGCCGGGGCTCTGGGTCCGGCGGGTGATGCAGCGGTACCACGACCCCTTTTGCGTTTTCCATCCACCAGAGCGACAAGCCATGCCTGCAACAATGACGCCGAGCCGATCCGTTTTTCTCTTCTTTCTCTGCTGTGCCCCATCGATTGCCCTCGGCGCTGCCGATTCGCCGGACCAGGGCATTCAAGTACGCTTCTCGGGCGAGGTCGTCGCGGCCGAGGGTGTCTCGTCTGTGCCGGTCGGTACGGCTGTAAGCGGGCAGTACCGGTTCGATCCGACTGCCCAGGATTTCAATCCGGCGGACAGCGCGCTGGGCTTGTACGAGGCCGTGCTGGAGCTCGAGCTGTCGGTCGGAGACACCGAGTACAGAGCCGAGACGGGCACCATCGGTGTGCTCAACGACAGTGCCCGCTTCGGCGGCAAGGTGGACGCCTACACCCTGACCTGCGGCCCGCCACTGATCGGTCCTGCCATCGACGGTCTGCCGCCCTTTCAGATGGACATGAACCTTGCCGATACCACGGCTTCCCTGTTCGACGGGGTCGATCTGCCGGCCAACATCGACGCCGCAGGACTCGACATCCGGGCGCCCACACGCGGCCTTCAGACCGGTGGCCACTTGCTGCTGCGCGACAGCGCCAGTGGCGAGATTGGCGACGTGGCGTTTCGGGTCGAAACGCTGGAAGTCATTCAGACGCCGGACCAGTAGAGCGTTTCAGGCAACGTTGTACTCGGTATCGGTATCGGTATCGGTATCGGTATCAAAAACGCTATAGCTGTCATCTCGATTCCGATACAGATACCGACCCCGATTGGTCAACACCGTTGCGAACGGTCTCCGGACTCCAACGGCTGTGCGCCAGCCGTCACTCCTCCAGCAGCAGGTCCTTCGCGGCGTTGATCTGCGCGGCCAAGTAATCACTGCCGCCGCGGTCGGGGTGCAGGCGCTGCATGAGCCGGCGGTGGGCGGCGCGGACGGCGTCGGGCTCGGCGCCCGGCTCCAGGCCGAGGATGGACCAGGCGTCGTCCTTGGTCATGCCGCGCGCCGCAGCCTGGCCGGTACCGCCGCTGCCCTGCCCCGCGCCGCTGGCACCGGCGGCAGCCGCGTCCTCGCGCCAGTCCGGATGCTCGCGGTCCAGGTAGGCCGTCAGCACCGCCGCCGAGCGGGCGTCGGACTCTTGGTAGAGCTCGAGCATGCGCAGCAGCTGAGGCAATGTGAGCTCCGAGAGCTGCTGACCGGCGAAGGGACCCTCCAGCACCTCGCCGTCCATGGCGCCGGTTTCGTGGTCCAGAGACATGTCGAGATAGCGGGTGCGGATGGACGATTGTTGCCCGCCGCCGGACTGGCCGCCGCCCACGGGTCCGGGCCCGACCAAGCCCAGGGATTGCAGCATGCGATGCAGCGCGGGCAGCGCCTGCAACAGGTTGAGCGCCCGAAACACCACCGGCACCGCCGCCGCCAGGGCCGCGAACAGCGGGTTCAGCCGCCCGCTCAGCACCGCAAGCAGCAGCAGGCCGACGGCCACCCAAACGAGCGACTTGCGCAGCACCGCGGCCACCTGCTGCGGCGGTGTGTTGCGGAACCAATGCAGGAGCCACCACAGCGCGACGCCAATGGCCAGCAGGACGATCAGCCGGCCCATAGGCGTGCTCCTCCAGGGCGTCCGAGCAGCATTGCGGTCATCGCTTCTCCAGTTGGTGGGTCAGTTGCAGCACGGCACCGCCCCGGCGGCGGCCGAAGTCCGTGAGCGCCTTGCGCCCGCCGGCGGCGAAGACGGCGACGGCGCTCAGTAGGTCCTTGAGCGCC
The DNA here is from genome assembly GCF_016583825.1 of Thiohalocapsa halophila. Taxonomy (GTDB): domain Bacteria; phylum Pseudomonadota; class Gammaproteobacteria; order Chromatiales; family Chromatiaceae; genus Thiohalocapsa; species Thiohalocapsa halophila. The sequence goes on from NZ_NRRV01000023.1 coordinate 44,579, forward strand.
TGCGGGCTGCGGTGATCGAAGGGGCACCAGGCGCCGCCGGAGAGCCGGGCGACGTCCTTGAGCACGCGCTCGGCCTGGGGCTCGCGCCCCTCCTGGAAGACGAATATGGGGACGCCCAGGAGCCCGAGCTCGCCGGCGGCACCGGCGAGCCGGTCGTGGTCTTCTTCCACGCAATCGCCGACGAACACCAGCGCATTGACGGGCTTGCGGGCGGCCTCGGCCTTGGCATGGTCCAACACCCGGGCGATCTGCGTCAGGCCCGCCGCGCAGCGCACGCGGGTCATGCGCGGCAAGAGCTCATCGGCGCTGGCGCACCAGGGTGAGGCATGAAATTCCCGAAAGCCGCCGTAGTGGCAGAGCTGGATCTGCAGACCGCCCAGATCGCGGGTCTCCTGGAACATGGCCGCCTGGATATCCGCGGCCCGATCCCAAGTGGGCTCGCGGCTGGCGGTGGCGTCCATGGCGAAGATGAGCCGCCCGCGCGCGCCCGGCTCGGCGCGCTGCGGGGTTCGGGCCACCTGTTCCAGGAAGGCGTCGATTTCGCCGTCCGAGGACGTACGCTCGAGGTCTTTGCGGGATGTGGTCATGACTTCTGGGGGCTTACTTGTTGCGGTGAAGGCCGGCCTGCCGGCGGCGCCTGTGCGGGTCTTCGCCGCCACCGCCGCAGGGCCGTCAAGCTCAGTCACCTCAGGTCCATTGGACCTTACGGACGGCCACGGGTGCCGGATGCCTGCCATCACTAATCTCAGTCGCGCTGCCGGTACCGATCGCCTGGGCGCAGATTGGCTGGGCTCAGATTGGCTGGGCTCAGATCCTCGGGTCGGTCGACATCGCGCAACACGCCCGGATCGGCCACCGGTATGTCAACGATGCGGTCTGCATGCGCCCGGAGCAAACCGCGCGCGCCCTGATCACCGCAGGAGCGCAGGAGCGTTTCGCGAAAGCCGGCGGCGAAGCCCACGGGGTGTCCGTGGCGGCCGCCGACACTCGGCGCAGCAATGCCCGCCCCTGCCACTAGCGCGCCAGCGACGGCGGCGACACTCGCCGGCTGCACGAAGGGCATGTCCCCCAGGGCGATGAGCCAGCCGTCCGCGTCGGCGCTCGCGCGCACGCCGCAGGCCAGGCTGTGCCCCATGCCCAGGTATGCGTTGGCACAGGGCACCAGCACGGCACCGACCCGCGCCAGCGCCGGGGCGATGCCGGCGTCGGCGGCGCGCACCACGGCATGCACCTCGCAGCCCGCCGCCAGCAGGCTGCGAGCGGCGGCGACAGCCACCGGCGTACCGTCCGGCAGGGCTGCGGACAGCTTGTCGGCGCCGAAGCGCTGGCCGGCACCGGCGGCGAGCAACAGGGCGCAGAGACGCATTGCAACGCTATCGCAGTCGCCAGCCGCCGCGGCCCGCGTGCTGACGGCCCGTTCGCGCGAAACGCATCGTCGGCGCGAGACAAAGCTGGATTAGACTCAAGCGTACAGTTAGCACAACCAAGCTCCACGACACCGGAGGATTCCGCCAATGGCCTTCAGAGACATGCTCGACCAGATGCTCGCCGCGGGCAAGGACCTTGCCGCCCAGGGGACCAATCTCGCCGAGAAGCACATGAACCTGCCGCCAGAAGGACCGGAGCGCGATGCCATGCTCGGCAACCTGGGCAAGGGCGCGGTGGCCGGCGGCGCCCTGGTGGCCCTGCTCGGCACTAAGTTTGGGCGCAAGCTCACGGGCACCGCCGCCGCGCTCGGCGGCATCGGCCTGCTCGGCAAGGTGGCGCACGATGCCTACAAGACCTGGCAGGCCGATCAGGGCGACAGCGCCGAGCCCGGCACACCAGTGCAGGAGCTGCCGGGCGCGCAGGCCGAGCAGCGCAGCCGGACGCTGTTCAAGGCCATGATCGCCGCCGCCAAGGCCGACGGCCATGTGGACGACGCCGAGCGCAGGGCCATCCACGACGCCATGACCAACCTCAATCTCGACGACGACACCAAGCTCATGATGGAGGCGGAGCTCGCCCGGCCGCTGGACGTGCAGGACACCGCCGCCGATGCCGATTCGACCGAGGCGGCGGCGGAGATCTACCTGGCGTCGCTGTTTGTCATCGACGCGGCGAACCCGGCAGAGCGCAGCTATCTGGACCGGCTCGCCACCGCGCTGGGCCTACACCCGGAGCTGACACGGCAGCTGGAGGCCAAGGCGGCTGCGGCGTAGCTCGGTCTCCGGGCGGCGAAGCCCGGCACCAGCGTTGAACGCCTCGCCAACACGGCCTGCCGGCGCCAGACGGCAAGGACGCCCGATGGTAAGCGACGGCTTCGGCAATGACGGGATGACTGCTGCGCACAAGGACCGAGGAAGCGCCGAATCATTGGCCCTGTCCGGCCAAGCATCGGCACCCTGCCCGGCCCGGGAAACGCCAATCAAGCGGCGTTTGCCGGAGCCGGGTCTATTGAGACCATCGCGCCACAGCGGCGGCCCGCACGGCATCCCTCGACGCGCCCGGCCGTCGGGCACAAAAGTCTGGAGACACCCCATGCAACCCGCTCAAACCCGCCTGCCGGGGGCCTGGCCCGGCCGCGTCTTGGCATTGCTCTGCGCCACGGCTACCCTGTCGGCCATGCCGGCCATGGCGGCCATGGCGGCCGAGAAACGCATGTACCGTTGCCAGCAAGGGGACGCGATTACCTTCTCGGAGGAGCCCTGCGGCCCGGATGCCCGCGAGCTCGACGTCCACTACGACACGCCGGCTCCAGCCGAAGCGGCGGACGCGCAGCGGCGGCTGCAAGCGCAGGAGGCCAGCGCCGCGGCTGCCGCCGATGCCGCCGAGCGCGAGCAGCGCATCGACGGCCTGGAGCGCGAGATCGAAGACCTGCGGGTGGAGCGGGACCATGCGGTGGAACAGCTCGCCGCCGAGCGCCAGCGCGGCACGGAAGACCGCGCCGACGACACCTACCGCGAGCGCAAGCGCGCCGAGATGAAGACGGTCATCGATCGCTACAACACGCGCATCGAGGCCAAACAGATCGAGCTCCAGCAACTGCTCCAGCGATAGCGACGACCACCGCAGCCCATGACCATCGCCGACGAGATCGAGCGCCTGCACCGACTCAAGGAGTCCGGTGCGCTGAGCGAAGACGAGTTTCAGCAAGCCAAGCAGCGGGTCCTGGCCGGCGAACTGCCGCCGCGGGCAGCGACCGGCGCACCGCCAGCGGCGAGCGCGGAGGCGCGCACCCGCGAGTGGGCGATGTTCCTGCACATCTCACAGCTGCTGGGCTTCCTGGTGCCGCTGGCCGGTCTCATCGCTCCCCTGTTGATTTGGCAGCTCAAAAAGGACGAGCTGCCGGGGCTCGATCCCCACGGCAAGGTGGTGATGAACTGGGTGCTGTCGGCGTTGATCTACCTTTTGGCCGCCTCGCTGCTGGTGCTGGTGGTGGTGGGCGTCCCGCTACTGCTGGCGCTGCTGGTGCTGGCGGTGGTCTTCCCGATTATCGGCGGCCTCAAGGCCAACGCCGGCGAGCTGTGGCGCTATCCGCTTAGTATCGAGTTTCTAAAGTGACACTAGGCTTTGGTGGGCCACTCGGTCTCAGTGCGCGCTCGGCTGCGCACGGCACGCAGCCGCCGCTAGCCGTCGGCTCAGCGCTCGATGGGTGGCAGGGACAGGATGTACTCGGCAATGGCATCGCGGTCTTCGGCGCTCAGCTTGCCGGTGCCGACATCGATGACATGGGCCATGGCGCCGCCGGCGAAGTCGCCGTCGGGGTCCATGCCGATCTCCAAGTAGAACGCCAGCATATCCTGGGTCCAGCTGCCGATGCCCTGGTCCTTGCTCGGCGTAATGTTCGGCGTACTGCCGCCCTCGACTCCCGCATCGGCACCGGCATAGCGGACGTCGTCGATGATGGCCCCGAAGAGGTTGCGCGGCGAATGGCATTCCGCGCAGTGGGCGGCGGCCTCGCTGAGATAGGCGCCACGGTTCCAGGCATCGCCGCGCTCGGGAACAGGTTGGAAGGTACCGGGCTCGAAGAAGAGCGCCTTCCAAAGGCCAAGCGGCCAGCGCCAATCGGCATACCAGACCAGGTCGTGCTCGCGGTTGGGCTGCGCGACCGGCTCGACGTCGTCAATGTAGGCCTTGATGGCGAGCATGTCCTCACGCGTCAACTTGGTGAACGCGGTGTAGGGGAAGGCCGGGTAATAGTGCTCGCCATCGGGTGAGACCCCCTCGGACAATGCACGCACGAAGTCCTCATCGGACCAGCCGCCGATGCCGTGCTCGGGGTCAGGCGTGATATTGCTGGCGTAGAAGGTGCCGTAGGGGCTCTCGATGGGGCGCCCGCCGGCGAGCGGCGCGCCATCCTCGGCGGTATGGCAGCCGGCGCAAAGGCCGGCGTGAAACAACAAGCGCCCGCGCTCGGCGGTGCTTTGGGCGCTCGCATCCGCCGCGGGCTCCATCGTGTCGCTCACAGCTGGTGCCGCCGGCGCATCGGTGCCTGTCTGCGCCTGCACTATGGCCGCGGCGCCAAAGCCGAGCCACAGCGCGATGCCGGCCCACAGGCCGGGGCGGCGACACCAGCGGGCCGTCCTCCGCACCGCTCGCACGGCCTGGACGACAGGCTTACTGCTTGCGGTAGGCCTCATGGCAGCCTTTGCAGGAGTCCCCGACGGCCTTGAAGGCACCCATTAGGGTGGCCTTGTCGCCGGAGGCGACGGCCTCCTGGAAGCTCGCGGCGGCCTCTTTGGCTTCTTTGGATTTCTCCGCGAAGCCCTCGGCGTCCGACCACACCTCGGCCGTGGCATCGGTCTCGCCGAAGTCCGTGCCCGCCGGGAACAGTGCCGGGATGTCGTCGGTGGTCGCGACCAGGCTGGCTGCCACGGTATCCAGGCCCGGCCCGAACTCAAAGCCATCACGCAGCTGTCCAACGGCCGTGCCGACGAGGCCGCCCATGGTGCTCATGACGGCCTGACGATATTTGACTGCCTGCTCGACCTTGTCCATCGGCACGTCTTCGGCAGCGACCGGGCCGGCAAGGGCGACGGCGACTAGCGAGGCGGCGGCGAGTGCGATCTTGCGCATGGCTGACTCCTGTGGCTTTGTGTTGTGTGGTGTTGTGGATGTCCTCGGCAATGTGCGCGCTCACCGCGCGGCATCAAGGGGACGCGCACCGCGCCGAGGCGCTTTCCGCTGCAATTGCGCGGTCGAGCCGATAGCCGGCGCGGTTACAATCGTAGAGCGTCAAGATCGGCGGCGGCCCAAGCCTTGGCCAGACGCCTTGCGGCAAGCCGCGGCCGCCACCGCCGGGGCCACCACCTTAGCTCCCGCCGACCCCCATCACAATCATCTCTGAGGCCCAACTATGCTGCTCAAGCTCGTCCGTGAAGGGCTCGGACGCACCGTCGCGTTCGTCGACCGCATCACCCGCCCGACGCCAATCCAACGCACACCCGAGGCACAGCAACAGGTGGAGCAGGCCTTGGACGGATTGGCGCTCTATCAGTACTTCGCCTGCCCTTTCTGCATCAAGACCCGGCGCGCACTGCACCGCCTGAACCTGCCGCTGGAGCTGCGCGACGCCCAGAACGACCCGGCGCATCGCAGCACCCTGGAGCGCCAGGGCGGGCGCATCCAGGTCCCCTGCCTGCGCATCGACTCGGCCGATGGGACCGAGTGGATGTACGAATCCAACGACATCATCCGCTACCTCGAGCACCGCTTCGGCGCGGTTGCGCCCGCTGAGCAAGCCGGTTGAAAGACCCGCTGCTGCGACGCGCTCGACGCCCGTCCCGAAGCGCGTGGCTGAGCGTCCTGGCCGGCGTCATACTGCCGGCCGGCGGCGCGGCCGGTCTGGAGTCGGCCGCGGCGCAGATCAGCCCCGAGCCGGTGCCGGGTATTGCGGTGGGTCAGGACATCGAGCACCTGGACCCGATCGCCCTCCGCCGTCAGGTCTCTCGGGCCGAGGGACGCATCAGCGACCTTGAGAAGGACCGGGAAGCGGCGCTCGCCGGGCTGGAAGGCGCCATTGCCGAGGCCGAGACGCGAGCCACGGCGGCCGCGTCCCGCAGCGGCAGTGGCGGCGCGCCCAGCGACGCCGCCGCAACGGCCGAAGCTCAGCCCGCGCGGCGCACCCCGCCGCTGTTAGACCCGGCGACCCAGGCCGATCGGCGCCGTGCCATCCGGGCCCGCTATGGCGCGAAAATCGCCCGCGCGCGCCGCCAGCTCGCGCGGCTTCTGGCCCGGCAGGCGCAGATCGACCCCGACGCGCCCGATCAGCAGCGCCTGCGCGACGCGGCCCGCGCCGGCGAGCCGGCCCCGTAGCGCGCGCCCCGCCCACCATCGGCCCAGCATCGGCCCAATACCGGCCGGCACCGGCGCGCTCAATCACCGGCGTCGAACAGCAGCCGCCAGCGGTAGGGGTCGAACAACAGCTCGATCCGCACGATTTGCCCCTCGCGCACCGTCGCCCACTGCGCCGCCCGGGTAGAGACCCGCTCCGAGACCTGGGTGTCCAGCACCAGCCAGTGACAGACCTGGTCCCCGTCCACGAACACCTGCCGGCGCGTGATACCGCGCAGGATGCCGCCCGTCATCATGATGTACTCGAGGAAGGCGGCGGTGTCGTCGATGGTCGCAATGGGGCTCTCGTAGCGGAAGGCCGCCGGCGCGATCAGCGCAGCCACCGCATCGTGGTCGTGCGCCGCGAGCGCATCGAGATAGCGCTCGACGACATCGAGCGCGTCGGCGGCCTGGGCGGCGCTGGCGGACATCTGCGGACTCCCGGTCGCAGTCGTGACGACAGGGCCCGATTCTACGGCAAGCGTGTCCGCGTGCGTCGGGCGAGTTGCCGAGGCCGCGGCGGTGCTCATTGCACCAGGTCCCGATAGGCGTGCCAGGTGGCATGGCCGAGCAGCGGGAAGACCACCACCATCCCCACCAGGAAGCTCGCGAAGCCGAGGACCGTCAGCAGCACGATGAAGGACGCCCAGATCAGCATCGCAGGCAGGTCCTTGAGCGTCACCCGATGGCTGGTGCGCACTGCTTGGGCCGCACTCGTGTCGCGATCCACGATCATCGGCACCGCCACCACCGACCGAGCGAAGACGATGGCCGCGAGGATGCCACCAACGGCAAAGTACGACAGGAGCTGGCCGCGGCTCACTTGATCGAGGAGGCTCCCCCAAACGGTCGCGCCCAGTGAGGGTGCGGCACTACCCAGCACCGTCGCCAGCAGGACGGTAGACACCGCGAACCAGACCGCAGCGATGACCAGCAGCCCGACGGAGAAGCGCACCAACGCCTCGCGGTGGCGGCCGAGGGCGGATAGTGATGCATCGAAGCTCAGCGGTTCGCCGCGCTCGCGGCGACGGGAGAGCTCCACCAGCCCGGTGGTCAGGAGCGGCCCAACGAGCAGAAAGCCGGAGATGCTGCCGGCAATCAGGAAGGGATGGCTCCAAAAGGTCAAGACGAGCGCGCCGAACAAGGACACGAGCAGCCCGTAGGCCAGGCTCGGCCCCGGGTTGTGGCGCAGGTCCTCCCAGCCGCGCTGCAGCCACTGCAGCGGCTGCTCCACGGGTACGCGGCTGATGTTCACGGGCGCGCCGGAGCGCATGTCCGGATGGGTCAGGGTTGCCATGGGCCTCCTCCGATGCTCTGCATTCGGCGAACGCCCGGCGCCACGATCCCGAGCGCGCCGTCTCCTGCGCCATCGTCGAACGGCTAAGGGCAGGGTCCCGCTTTCCAGCGGGCTGCGGACCCGGATGACGGTACGCCGGCGGCGCCCGCCGGGTTGTGAAAACCCGACCCGTTTGGTCGGGCTTATCCACAAGCCTAGATCGCTTTCGCTGAAGTACAAGCCACTCTGCGCCCTGGGGCGCCTCGCAGCGGCAAGGGCCGAGCACGAGCCGCCGGGCGGTATGGTACCCAGGACCTGGCGTCTCCTCGCGGACTCAACAAAAATGGGGCCGGTGTCGGCATCCTCGCCCGTGGGTGCTCAACCGCCGCCGATCTCGATCTGCTCGGTGCCGATGTAGGTCCGCGGGGCATCGATGACGCGGGTGAGCGCCGGCTCGGCACTCGTAGTCGTCGTTCGACTCGAACCCGTTGCGGGCCATGGTTTCGCGCAGGCTGGCCATGGCGGGATGGTAAGAAAGTTCGAAGTGTGAAGTTTGAAGCACCCTTGCTCGCGGTGCTCTGTCAGCGTCCGGCGATCGACTCCGCCGCTGCAAACCTCAAACCTCAAACTTCACCCTTCAAACTTCAAACTTAACGCAGGGCAGTCGCGGCGGCCGTGCCGGGGGCCGTCTCGCCTTGCAGCAACGCCTCGACCTGCGCATGGCCCTGGGTGGCGGCATGCCACAGGGCGCCATGACCGGCCAGGTCCGGCAGTGTGGCATCGGCGCCGTGCTCCAGCAGCACCTGCACCGTCTCGGCGTGGCCCCGGTGGGCGGCCCAGATCAGCGGTGTGTAGCCCTCGGTCTGCTCCTGGGCGTCGATCATGGCGCCGTGCGCCAGCAGCAGCTCTACCAGCTGCGCATGATTGTTGGACGCCGCCAGCAACAGTGCGGTATAGCCGCCCTGATCGACCGCGTCCACGGCAGCGCCGGCGGCGAGCAAGCGCTCGGCAACCTGGAGGTGGCCGTTCACGGCGGCCTTCATCAGCGGTGTCCAGTCGCAGCTGTCTCGGACATTGGCATCGGCGCGGCGCTCCAGCAGGGCGTCGAGCGCGGAGACGTCTCCCTGCTCGGCGACCTCGAGCAGGCTCGGGGCTTGCTTGCCCGCTTGTGGGCTTTGGGAGGTGTCGTTGTCACCGCCCACCAGCAGCACCGCCGGCAGAATCAGCAGTACGGGCAATAGCCACAGAATCTTCGACATGGCTCAAAAGGCAATGGGATGCGATTGCATGAGAATGCAAACATGGTGCACCCTCGACGCCGGCCTGCCAATGCGAATCCGCAATCAATGCCAAGCAGATCAGCAGCTTGGCGACAGCGGCGCAAGCCGCGCTTCGGCCGCCGCCAGCGTCAGCTCACGTTCTGCCAAAAGGTCGACGCCGGATCCAGAAACTCCGTGTGCGGCAGGTAGTGCGAGCCGTCGCAGGAGAAGTTCAACGCCACCAGACCGTTGAAGACGTTGAGGGATCCCGAGCGCAGGTAGATGATGTCGTCGGCATAGCGCAGACGCCGGAAGCCCTGCAGGATGGCGCGCACCTGCTCGGCGGCGACCAGGGCCTGCTCGGGGTAGGCGCAGTGCGGATAGGCGAGGCAGACATCCGGGTCCGCCAGCTCATCGAAGTGCAGCAGCCGATAGCGGAAGGGATCATCCACCAGCCAGATAGTGGCCCGGGAGCTGGAGAAATGGATCTTGCAGTGGAACACGCCGCTCTCGGTGACCAGCTCCTCGAGCACCGGCAGCACCTCGTCGATGTGCCGGTCCATCAGGCTCTCCACCCGGCGCTGCTCGAACAGGGACCCGCGGATGGCGGGATCGCCCCTGAGCTGCTGCCAGCGATTCGGCTCCCGGTAGACCTCGCGGGTGAGGGGCAGGTCGCGCAGGTCGAAATCCGCGCCGAGCAGGCCGAGCTGCTCGCCATCGCGCTCGATGCGCCGCAGCGCGGTCAGCGACGGCCGCTTGGCCCGCAGGCTGATATAGGCCTCCGACAGCAGCAGCCCGTGCGCCGGCATGGGCTCGTGCATATAGGGCCGCGCGGCGCGATCGCGGCCGAAGTCCGTCCCGATGAGGCCCTCCACGGCCGCGTTGCTGCTCACCTGCACGGCCCGGGTGTCGAGGGCGTAGAGGTAGCGGCTGTGCGGCACGGTGCCCAGGGCGTCCAGTAACACAGCGTCCAGCGCCTGGCGCTCACCCCAGACGGCGGCGCAGCGGCCGGCGACATAGGCCATGGGCTCCAGGAGCATGTTAAACAGCGCGAGGCGCTGGCGGGCGACACTGGCCTTGAGATTGTCGGTCATGCGGCGGCGGTGGGTAGGACAGCAACGAAACGGGCGCAGCGCCGGGCGCGCATGGCCGCGCGCCCGATTCTACACTGGGATCATCCGCAAGCCAGCTGCCGGGGCCAACCGCCGCCGGACGCTGGCATCCGCCAACACAGGAGCACCCCATGAGCCTCGTCGGAAGCCTGATCGCCCTCTCTCTGCTGCTGCTCGCGGCGCTCGGCATCGCCGGCGCGCTGCTGATGGGCCGCTCCAGCCGCAGCGCCAACGCCGATGACCCGGACCCACACAAGGACTGAGGCCGCAGCCGGCGAGCGCCTGGTCTGCGCCCTGTCCGTGCTGCTGCTGGCAAGCCTGGCGGGCTGTGCACTGGCGCCGGCGGGCAGCGGCGATATCGGGCTGCGCCTTCGCGTTGAGCAGCCGGTGCCCTTCCCTGCCGGCAGCGCCCACGCCACCTTCCAGCGCGGGCGCGTGGTGCGCCAGGCGAGCCTGTTCGAGCCCTACTGCCAGCTGGAGGTCAACACCGTCGCGCAGCGCCGGCGCACCCTTGGACCCGGGCGTTATCGGGTCACCCGCATCACGAGCCGCGTCCTGCGGGACCCCATTACACGCATCCCCCTCTTGCGGCCGGCACTGGATTGCCACGACGGCATTTTCCAGGAATCCATCTGGCGGCTCGCCCCGGACGATGACCCGGGCGCCTATGGCGAGATCCGGCATCTGCGCTGTATCGCCCCCTACTACAACTGCACCTTCGGCCCGCCGCTGGCGCTGGATCAAGTGCAGCAGGTGGTGGGCCCCTATCTGGCGGTGGTGCGGCTCGCCACCGCAGCCGCGGCTGATTCGGCCCAGTCGTGCGCAGCACGCGCCGTCGCCACAGACCCGCCGTCCAAGCCGATCAGCCGCTGTCTCGACAGCGCTCGCGATCGCAGCGAATCAGCATGCTGGTGCCGTCCCGGCAGTCGACGCGGTGTACCTCGGCACCGTCCTCTTCGCGCAGCAGCACGGCGCCGCGCTCGTCGAGCTCGCAGCCGCGGCTGACAGCGAGCTCCTCTGCATGATAGGCCCAGACGCCCACCGGCAAGTCCTCGGGCGGGGGCGCCGAATGCTCGCGCCGCAGTGACTCCGGGACACGCCGAGCAGCCTGGGCGGGCGCAGCAATGCTGCCGGAGGGGGCGGCGGAAGGCTCCGCGCGGGCCGGTGTTGCGGAGGCTCGGGGCTTGGCCCGGCGCTCCCCGGCGTCGGATGCCGCGGCTGCACGCGCCGCACCCTGCGGCGCGATGGCGGCCCATTGCTCGCGCAGGGAGCGTAGCGCATTCAACAGGTTATCGCGGTAAGGGCTGGTGACGTCCGTAGACCACTGCTGCCGGGTCCCGGCATACCAGGTCTCGGTAGCACGCAATGCCGTGCGCACGCCGTCGCCCGTCGCCGTGAAATCGGCCCGGATGCGCAGCAGGGTCTGCGCCGGGGGCGCCACCTTGCCCAGCACCACGCCGGGCGGCCCGGCGCTGGCCGGGGTCTCCAGCCGGGTCTCGAAGACGACGCGCTCCCGCTCGCTGACGGCGACCCGCCAGCCCTTGATCAGGGCCGCGTCCAAGGCCAAGGCCTTGGCCCGGGGCACATTGGCGCCGGCGAGCAGCACACTGGGCGGCGCGGCGGTCTCGGCTTGCGCCGCGACGGCGATCAGTGCCAACAGGATGGACAGGAGCGCCGCGAGCGACCGGGCCCGAGGGTATTCACACTGAGAAGCCCGCGGGCGTTCAGGCGACGCAAGTCTGGCACGGGTGCGTGGGCGCAGACGGCGAACGCACCCTGCGCGCAGCCGGGGCTGGTCGGCACGTCCGCCCACGTCGTGCGCCGGGCTGGTGCGCTCCGAGGCGGGCATGCCTCAGCGCAAGGGCTCGCAGACGCCTCCACGGCACTTCACGAGCTGGTTGCTGCTGCCAACGCACTGCACTTCGTGCACCTCGAAGCCGTCGGTCTCCTGCAGCAGCACGGCCCCTCGGTCGCCGAGGGCGCAGCCGCGCAGCCGCGCGAAGTCCTCCGCGTAATAGGCCCAAAGCCCTTTGCGCGAGCCCTGATTGAGCACCAGCATATCGTTGCGGGACCCGCCACTGCCGGAGGCGGGGGTCACAGCCGCCGGCCCCGCGCCTGGATTGGCCGCGGCAGCCGGGGGCTGAGCGCTCGGGGCGGCAGCCTCGGCAGCGGTGCTCGGGCTGCCCGGATCGTCGATGGTGGGGGCGACCAGCGCACTGCCGGCAGCCGCCGGCGGCGCTGCGGGGGCGGAGGCCGCCGTCTGCCGCGCGCTCGGCTGCTGGGGGACCGTCGTCTGCTGGGGGACCGGCTGCTGGCGGGTCGGCGACGCCGCGCGCTGCGCAGGCTCTGGCGCCGCTTGGCTGGCTTGGCTTGCGGGATCGTCCTCGGCCCGTGCGACCTCGGCTGCGGCCGCATCGCCCCCACCCGCGCCCACGGTGGCCGCTACGTCGCCGAGATCAGTGCCCGCGGTCGTGTCGGCATCGGCATCGGTCTCGGTCGCGGCGAGCACAGGCACCTCGGAGCGCAGCTTGTCCCGCGCAGCCAGCCAAGCCGATGTCAATGAGCTGAGCGAGATCAGGAGTTGGCTCTCGTAGTCCGAGGTGTAATTGATGCGTTTTTCTTCCGGCGTGCCGGGGTTCGTGAGCACGAAGGCCTGCAATGCAACGATGGTGCCATCACCACGCTCCACGATGTCCGTCTGCACCTGGATGCGCGGCGGCGCGAGGACGCTGCCCAGCGCCTGCGCCTGGGGTGAGCCCGGCGGGAGCGGGCGCTCCAGCGTGAGGCGGTTGGCGTCGGCGGCGATGATATCCCAGCCCTTGGTGCGCGCCGCCGCCATGGCGACAGAGCGCGCGTCTTGCATGGTCGCCCCTGGCAGCTTCACCTGCGGCAGGTTGGAGATGTCGCCGATGTAGACCTTCTCTTCACCGGGCACGGAGCTGCCGAGGCTGGCGCAGCCGGCAACGGCGAGTGCGAGCAGCAGCAAGATCAATGGGCGCATGGGGGTCAAAGGCGAAGCTCCAGCCGGATGAGCAGGGAAGCGGGGACGGCGGCGAATGCGGCATCGCCCAGGTTCCTTGAAAACCCCGGATTTTAGCATGAGGCCCGTTGGTACAGACGCTTACAACCGGGGCGCACCGGCGATTCGTCGGCCCTTACCCGACTTCGACACCAACAACGCTCGCCGCTCGGCGCCGCGTCCCCGGCCGCCGGGCCAACAGCACCGACGCTACCCGCCGGCTAGATGCTCAAGCGCCGGCAGGCTCCTCGATGAGCTCCACGGCATTGGCGTCCGGGTCCCGACAGAAGAGCGCGCGGCGCCCGGAGCGGCTCACGCTGTAGGCGATGCCAGCGGCATCCAGGCGGGCGATGACGGCATCCAGGTCGCTGATGCGAAGCGCCACATGGCGATCGCGCCCACCGTGCGCCGGCCGGCCATGGGTCGGGTCGGGGTTGGGAAGCTCCAGCAAGTGGATCTGCTGCGGGCCAATGTCGAGCCAAGCACCGCGGAAGGCCATGTCCGGGCGCTCGGGCGACACGGGCAGACCGAGCAGGTCGCGGTAGAAGCCGAGCGCGCGCTCGGTGTCCGCCACCAACAAGCTCACGTGGTGCATACCGGTTACCAGTGCCATGGGCTTGGCCTCCTGACGGTTTCGCGACGATGAGCCCATCGCCTATACTGCGAGTTTGCGCGTCCGCTGCGGTCCTGGCTCGGCGGCTTGCGCAGCCGGCAGCCGCCGCCGGCTGTTGCATCAGGCTCATGGCCGATCATCGCGTCCCCCTGGGCGTGCTTGCGATGCCCCACCCGAGCGTTCGGCTTCGAGCGCCGCCGGCGCTCCAAGGCGACCCCCCATTCAGCGCCAGCATGAATCCCCGACTCGACCGTCTACAACCCTACCCCTTCGAGAAGCTCGGCGCGCTGCTGGCGGATGCGACGCCACCGCGCGGGCTCGCGCCCATTCGGCTGTCCATCGGCGAGCCCAAGCATCCAACGCCGCCGTTCATCGCCGAGACCCTCGCGGCGAATCTGGACGGTCTGGCCACCTATCCAGCCACCCAGGGGACGCCCCTGCTGCGCGAAGCCATCGCCGACTGGCTGACACGCCGCTTTCGGCTACCGCAGGACGCCCTGGACCCACAGCGCCATGTGCTGCCGGTGAACGGCACGCGCGAGGCCCTGTTCGCCTTCGCCCAGGCCGTGGTGGACGCCGACGCCGACGCCCTGGTGCTGCTGCCGAATCCGTTCTACCAGATTTACGAGGGTGCGGCCCTGTTGGCAGGGGCGCAACCTCGATACTTGGCCTGCACCGCCGACACCGGCCATCAGCCGGATTTCGAGGCCGTGGATACCGCCACCTGGGAGCGCTGCCAGCTGCTCTACCTCTGCTCGCCGGGGAACCCGAGCGGGGCGGTGCTGGAGCACTCGACCCTCGCGCGGCTCATCGAGCTTGCCGAGCGCCACGACTTCATCATCGCCGCCGACGAATGCTACAGCGAGCTCTACCCCGACGAGGCGGCGCCGCCCGTGGGGCTGCTGCAGGCAGCAGCGGTCATGGGCAACACGGACTTCCGCCGCTGCGTGGTGTTCCACAGCCTATCCAAGCGCTCCAATGCCCCGGGGCTGCGCTCGGGCTTCGTCGCCGGTGACGCCGACGTCATGCGGCGGTTTCTGGCCTACCGGACCTATCACGGCTGCGCCATGGCGCTGCCGCAGCAGCATGCCAGCGCCGCCGCCTGGCGGGACGAGCAGCACGTGGTGGACAATCGCCGCCTGTACCGCGAGAAGTTCGACGCCGTGCTGGCGGTGCTCCAGGACGTGCTGGACGTCCAACGCCCGGCGGGCGGCTTCTACCTGTGGCCGCAAACGCCGCTGGACGACACCGAGCTCGCCCGCCGCCTCTACGCCGAGCAGCATGTCACCGTCCTGCCGGGGAGCTTCTTGTCCCGCGCGACGGCCGACGGCGATCCGGGCCGGGGTCGGGTGCGCATGGCGCTGGTGGCCTCGCTCGCCGAGTGCGTCGAGGCCGCCGAGCGCATCGCCGACTTCTGCCGCAAGCTCTGAACCCCGGCCCCCGCGCTGCGCGCTATGGCCGCCGCCGGGGCCCGACGCGAATCGACACCGCATCACCGAGGAATCCTTACATGTCCGACACTCAAGCCGTCATCGAGAAGGCCTTCGAGCGCCGCGCCGAGATCACCCCCCGTAATGTCGAGACCCTGGTACGGGACGCCGTGCTCGACACCATTGATCGGCTCGACCGCGGCGAGCTGCGGGTGGCCGAGAAGACCAACGGCAGCTGGGTGGTCAATGACTGGGTCAAGAAGGCGGTGCTGCTGTCTTTCCGCATCGAGGACAACCAGTTCATCAAGGGCGGCTTCACCAATTACTACGACAAGGTCCCGTCCAAGTATGCGGACACCAACTCGCGGGAGCTCCGCAACGGCGGCGTGCGCGTGGTGCCGCCCGCCACCGCCCGCCGGGGCGCCTACATCGCCCCCAGCTGCGTGCTGATGCCGAGCTACGTGAACATCGGCGCCTACGTGGACTCCGGCACCATGGTAGACACCTGGGCCACCGTCGGCTCCTGCGCTCAGATCGGCAAGAACGTGCACCTCTCCGGCGGCGTGGGCATCGGCGGCGTGCTGGAGCCGGTGCAGGCGGCGCCCACCATCATCGAGGACGACTGCTTCATCGGCGCCCGCTCGGAGATCGTCGAGGGCGTCATCGTCGGCCAGGGTGCGGTCATCTCCATGGGCGTTTACATCGGCCAGAGCACCAAGATCTACAACCGCGAGACCGGCGAGGTCATCTACGGCCAGATCCCGCCCGGCGCCGTGGTCGTCCCCGGCAGCCTGCCGGCGAAGGACGGCACCCACAGCCTCTACTGCGCCGTGATCATCAAGCAGGTGGATGAAAAGACCCGCGGGAAGGTGGGGATCAACGAGCTGTTGCGGGACATCTAGGGGATGAGTGCGTAGTGCGCGGTGCGGGTCCGCACTACGCACCGCGCACTTCGCACTACTTCGCACTGCGCACTAACCCGTACTACGCACTTCGCACCTATGACCCTCTACGGCATCCCCAACTGCGGCACCATCAAAAAGGCCCGCGCCTGGCTCGACGAGCGCGGCATCGACTACGCCTTCCACGACTACAAGCAGGCCGGGCTGGATGAAGCGACGCTGCGCGGCTGGGTCGCGGAGCTCGGCTGGGAGCAGTTGATCAACAAGCGCGGTCAGATGTGGCGCAAGCTGGAGCCCGCGGTGCGCGAGCACTTGGACGAGGCCGGCGCCGTCCGGGTGATGCTGGAGACGCCCACCATCATCCGCCGGCCGGTGCTGGACACCGGCAACGCCCGCCACGTCGGCTTCACCGAGGACCAATACCAAGCCATCTTCGCATCATGAGCAAACAGCCCTCAGCCACCGTTCAGCTCGCCTGCGAGCTCATCGGCCGCCCGTCTGTCACGCCCGACGACGGGGGCTGCCAGCCGCTGATGATGGAGCGCCTGGCGCGGCTCGGCTTCAACGTCGAGCCCATGCGCTTCGGGGAGGTGGACAACTTCTGGGCCAGGCGCGGCGAGGAGGGCCCTGTGTTCTGCTTCGCCGGCCACACCGACGTGGTCCCGCCCGGCCCGCTGGAGCGCTGGGACACCGATCCATTCGCGCCGACGGTTCGCGACGGCATCCTCTACGGCCGCGGCGCCTGCGACATGAAGGGGGCGCTCGCCGCCATGATCACGGCCACCGAGGGCTTCCTCGCCGTGCATCCCGAGCACGCGGGCTCCATCGCCTTTTTGATCACCAGCGACGAGGAAGGCCCGTCCATCGACGGCACCCGCAAGGTCGTCGAGGCGCTCGAGGCACGCGGCGAGAAGATCGACTACGCCCTGGTCGGCGAGCCGTCGAGCAAAGAGCGCCTGGGCGACATCGTCAAGCACGGCCGCCGCGGCAGCGTGACGGGCAAGCTGCGTATCCAGGGCAAGCAGGGCCACGTGGCCTATCCCCAGCTCGCGGACAATCCCATCCACCGCGCGGCGCCCGCCCTGGCGGCCTTGGCCGCCGAGCAGTGGGACGAGGGCAACGAGCACTTCCCGCCGACCAGCCTCCAGCTCTCCAATGTCGACGCGGGCACCGGCGCCGACAACGTCATCCCGGACGCGCTGACGGCGGTGTTCAACCTGCGCTTCTCCACGGAGCAGACCCCAGAGGCCATCCAGCAGCGGGTCCATGCCATCCTGGACGCCCACGGGCTCGACTACGAGCTCGACTGGCACCTCTCCGGGCTACCCTTCCTCACGCCCACCGGCGAGCTGCTGGACGCCGGCCGCGACGCCATCGCGGCCGTCACCGGCCTGCGGACCCAGCCCACCACCACGGGCGGCACCTCCGACGGGCGCTTCATCGCACCCACCGGCGCCCAGGTGCTGGAGGTCGGCCCGGTGAACGCCACCATCCACAAGATCAACGAATGCGTGGCGGTCAAGGAGCTGGACCAGCTCGCGGCCATCTACGCGGAGATGCTGCGGCGCCTGCTGACCTGAGTCCCGCCGCGCCAGGCACCGCCGCCGTAGGTGCGCGGCCAGCACGACGCGCGGCCTTCAGGCGTACAACCGCGCCATCGGCGGCGCCAGCCCGACGGCATCGAGGGCCGGAGTCGCGTCCGCACCGGCGACGCGCAGCTCCTCCCAACCCGCCTCGGTCCGCCGCAACAGATCCACCCGCGGCTCGTCCGGCGTCAGCCGCGGCAGCGTCTCGGGCGGGATGATCTGGTGCACTTGCATGGTGGGGGGTGCGGCGTTGGGATGATGCCAGCATAGGCCAGCGGCGCGGCGGGGCCAATCGTCGCTCGGCGAGCTTTCGCACCGACACCTTGCGCCTCGCGCCAGTCCCGGCTGTTGGGCGCCGGCTGCCGTTGCGCTGCCTGCCCGCAGTCCTGCAGGAACAGAGCTCAAAGGAGAAAAAGATCACAGCAATGGGGACCTGACCAACCGCAAGCGGCCGGCAACCACCCCGTCGCCCGCGGCCTCATTCACAACACCGTCCACGAGATTCGCGATAAGGAACCGGAGTGCTGCTTGACCCGCGCAGCAAGGACGGCCCATGCGAGCGCCATCAGCAGACCCCCGCGACCGACAGACGTCGCGCTCCTACAAGAGCAGAATCCCCGATCGCACTGCCAAGCTGCAAGGGTCCGCTCCACGTCCGACAGCGGACGCTTTGGGGCCACTGCGCGAATGTCCGTTCACGACCCCAAAGCCGACATAACCGTCAAGCACAGCCCGGCGCACGCTGCCGACCCTCACGCGTCAGCGGCGGCTCGGCAGCATGCGCTTGGGCTTGTGCACGCGTTGGACAAGTGCATCCGCTAGCCGGAGTCATTGGGTGTTTCCGTGGTGAGCTGCGCGGTGCGTTCTGCGAACTGCAGCATTGATCTGAGTGCAGCGTTTACTGCCTCAGAGTTCTGAAAAGCAGCGGCAACATCAGGGTCGAGAACCACGACGTTGGTGCTGCGGTGATACGCGTCGTAGTGCTTGCCGCGAACGGCCTTGGAAAAATCAAAATCGTACTCGGGGCGCAAATCGTCTTCGATGTCGTCAGAGTTCGTAACGCTGTCGCTCATGTGCAGTTGCCTGTCGTGCGCTGATAATTCGAAACTCGGCGTCGTGTTCGGTGTGTGCCACCACCAAGAGCCGACCCGAGGACGAGCGTCCTACTGTGATAAATCGCTGTTCGCCGTCAGAATGATCCTGATCGGCGAACGTGCCAGCCAAGGGGTCACCGAACACGGTGGCAGCCTCGTCGAAGGCTACGCCATGCTTGCGAAAATTGGCCTCAGCTTTCTTTGCGTTCCAGGCGAACTTCACAGTATTCCAGTGCTCTCCTGAGCGTGCGGTGGATGTCTACCCGCCCAACAAGTGATTATCTGGTTTCGGGATAACGCGCGTGTGGGGGATGTCATCCAGACGTACGAGACGCCCGCTGACCGATGGACATCGCCTGGGGCGTCGAAGGTGGGGGCGTACCGGCGAGCGCAGCACAGGTGCCGTTGCTTCCGCCCTCTGGCCGAATCTTGCTGTGCTGGACTGGATGCGTCAATGACAGCTTTTGGCCGACACCGGGCGTAGAGCCCTGCGGCGCCGTTCGCCCGCTGACAGGTGCACACCTGGCATGGCGAGCGCCGATGTCGTCCCCCAGGATCATCGCTTCAGGCCCCGTGGCGTCGGCCACGAGCGATCTGCGACCTAGAACAGCGCCTCGCAGTTATCCCCGACCGCTTCTCTTAGCAGCGCGGGATAGCTCATCAGCGCCCCCACCGCCAACCCGATCGAGTCTGCCTTCTCCACGGTGCGCCTGCGCACCGAGCGTTCGCGCAACTGCGGCTCGCGCGGGACCGTGCTGGCGATGGTCTACAAGCTGCTGCAAAGCGCGCAGAAGGGCTGGACGCGCATTAAGGGATTCAGCAAACTCGAACAGGTCGTCAACAACGTCCAGTTCCGCAACGGAGAGCAAGTCGTCGATCAGTCAGACAGGGTTGCCGCTTGAGCGGCTATCCACCAGATTTGACAATAACTCCCGGAACGGCTGCCGGGGACGATGAACCGATCAGAGTATCTCGGAGGCGCCATTCCTAGATCGGAGCGTTTCACAGCGGCGTCTGGCAGGTCCCGGACCACAGCACACGCTCAGCGCGCAAACATTCGGTTTATCCGCTCCTCATTCGCCTCGCAGCATGCTTGAGCGGCATTCGCAGCATCCATTGCAAACTGTGCCCTATCCCGAGCGTACTGGTCGACGCCATTACTGCCGTTCGCGAGCGGATAGTATGCGAAGGTTACTGAACCCCCGAACCAGCGGCTGGCTAACCGGTACCGGCCTTTGCCAAGTTCGACCCTGAAGTTGCCGTAAGGAGTATCTGCCGGTATGGAAAAGTAAACGGAGTCCTCCCCTGTCCAGAATTCTGTTTCGTCTAGAACCCCATCTCCACCAGACAGCAGTACATACTCAGTGCTCCCGACATTAGGCCCGGAAGCAACCGCCATATCCTCATCGACTCCACAAAGATCCTCTTGTCTGAATGCCGTCGCAAGGTCAGCGCTATCTCCCGCGTAGTCAACGACAACGCTATTGATTATCGTGCGACCATGGAAGCCCCAGGCATGTACGTCAGAAAACACTGTTAGTAGTACGATGAGAAGCAATCCGCGTTTCTGTAGTTCAGACAAAAAACTCTACCTCGTATGTTTCTCGCACCGCGCGTGCCAGAGGCCCAGGGTCATCGGAGTACCCGAGACTGCTATGGTGGCAAACAACGCTATGGGACCTCGCCACAGTTTTGGCGTGCCGCGCTGAGTGACGCAACGCCCCGAACTGCCAACGCAGGATACCGCATCTGGACAAGCGCGCTCAAACAGATCTCGTGCGCTTCTGGCCGGTACCTGCCGTCCGCCTCCCGATCGCTGGAAGTCCGCTTACTGACCCCATGCTGGCGTTCGCAGGCTAACCCCTACCGGCAGACTTTGGACGGGGGAAGAATTAGAGACGATGAGTGGCTGCAGCTGTCGCTCGTTGCATGTCGGTTGCGAGTCGCTCGGCTGGCCGATGGCAAGCAGTGCACCGGAGTCTCACAAATCTCTCGATGCCTTACCGTGGGGACCGGGCTTGCCCGCGATCTTCGCACCAAGACGCTCGCGCTTGATAGCAGTCAGCTTGTCCACCATCACCCACGACCGACGGTGAGAGTCGCCCACGGGAAGATCCAGAGGAATGCGGTAGGGCACCGTCTCATGATGGGTCGTGAACGGACACACCAGCACCGAGCCAGGCCGTTCCGAGTCGTTGTAATGGTCGGCTTGCATAATGAGCCAGGGCCGCGGCTTACCGTAATCCCTGGCCGCAGTCGCCAAGACGCCATCGCCGCGTCTTACCCTTCCCAAGAAAGATCCTTCTGGACGTCGGATTCCATGGCTTCCATCTCCGCCAGCGTTTCGGCGTCGCTGGCGAAAGGCTCGGGTGAGACCATGCTCCAGAGCGCCTCCCCGACCAGATGCTGAACCGGTATGCCCCGCGCACCCGCCATCGAGCGTACAAGGTCGAGCGGGTGGTGGAAGCGGTTCATGACCGGGGAATTGGCCGGACTTGCTGGCGCAGGCTCGCTGTCGTCGGACGCGACGGTGGGGGCTGCGGGCTGCCGGGGGACGCCGGCCGTCCCGGTGGGCCGGCGGGACGCCGGCGAAGGACGGTTGAGCTAGCCGCGCCCGGCGGCGTCCGGCAGCACGATGTTGAGCTCCAGGAATTCTTGGTCGTCGTCCTGCTCGTAGTTCACCGAGACGGCGTCCAAATCGACCTCGACGTACTTGCGGATAACCTCGAGGATCTCCTGCTGGAGCTTGGGCAGGTAAGACGGGCGGTTGCGGTAGGCGCGGTCATGCGCCACCAGGATTTGCAACCGCTCCTTGGCGACGGACGCCGAGCCTTTGTTGCGGTTGGACCGAAAAACGTCGAGTAGACCCACGGCTCACCCCCGGAAAAGTCGGCTGAAAATGCCCTTTCGCTCCGTGTCAAGGAACCGCATCGGCAGGTCCTCGCCGAGGTAGCGCGCAACCATGTCGTTGTAGGCCCGGCCGGCGTTGGACTCGTTGTCGAGCACCACGGGAATACCGGGGAGGCACGGGGGACGTACCACGAAACAACGCGTCAGCTTTTGGAATTGCCGCGGTCGGGCTGACAGCCGCTTTCATCCTTGTTGTCACGATGGGGTAATCACGCTATTCCGCAACTCGCCGTAGCGCGTTATCCAGCACGCGTCTGGACAAATACAGCCCGGCCCTCATCATCGACTCGATGACGGGCCTGGCTTGAGGAATCAGCCCGCGACGCTTGGCCAGCAGCACGATCCCCAAGGTGCCACGCAGCGGAATGTTCAGGCTCGCGGCGCACTTGCGCCCGGCCAAATCATCGATGATCACCTCCGTACCGGGCTGGGTGGCGGCCAAGGCGAGCACGCTGGATTCGCCACGACCGAGGCGCCACTCCAGCACGTGCTGCGGGGGCGGCGGTGCCGGTCGGATGTCCAGCCAGGCCGTGTACTCTATGGCCTTGGCGGTGATGTCCTGCGGTCCGCGCTGGAGAATCTCCTTGGCCACCGGTTCCGGGACCCAGACATCGTTGGCGAAGGCTTGCAGCAAGTCCAGATGCCCACTGCGGGAGAAGAAGATCAGGGGCGAGGCATTGATGATCGCCCGCTCAACCACGCGCCAGCTCGTCGTCCAAGTCGTCGAAATCCACCACAAACGAATCCTTGCCCATGCGCGCCAGGGCAAGCAAGAAGTCGGTGCGGTCAAGCCCGGCGATCTCCGCAGCACACTCCTGGGAGATGCGCCCCTGTTGATACCAATGGGCCGCGGCAGCCAGCAGCAGCTCCTTGTTCAACTCACCAGGGCGGCAGTACAACAACGCGGGCAACGATTCCGGCAGATCCAGACACACCTGGGTCATGGCGTTCACCTCTTTAGCTGCTCAGGTTACCGACCATCCGCTTGGTCTAGAACAGTTCTGTGGCAGGGCAGTTCCGGGAACAATTTACTCAATCTCCTCGGACCCGCAATAGTTTGTTCTCGATGTCGGGTTTCGCATCGTAATGTCTGAAGCTCGTCGTGGTCGACATTTCGGCTAACGGCGTTCAACGCTCACTGAGCAATCGGCGGCCCATGTCCGCAACTGGCCGACAGCGGCCGGTCGGCGACCGACGGTGCATGTCTGCTTAGGAGCCATCTGCGGACCAGGGGTAAACATGCCTTACAGATGTACGCGACGACGATGTCGATCTCCGCAGCCATCGGCAAGATCCCGCCAATCTTCTTTTGCACCAGGTGCGCCGACTCGACGTTGCTCCGCGAGCGCTTAATAGCAGATCATTCGTCCAAGTATACGGCCGACGTCTGAAACGCTTCTTCCGGTGTTCCGAAAAAGCCACCGTGATCAAAGACACTCGGCTCGTACGCGTTGTGACTGTACGTGTAGAAAGCCATGCTCCATTGTTCTTCGTCGCCCTTGTATCTTAATCTGCAGAGGTGTAACGGAGTATTCCTGAGCCTTTCGATAAATTCTTCTTTCATTTCACCACATTTCAGTGGGTCATATTCGTGCGGCACGAATGGTTCGATATATGCGTCGATATAGCAGAAGTGCCCCCTAAAGCGTACTTCAATTCGTGTATATTTTCCGGCGTAGTGCGCTTCGGCATAGCTTGTTATACGAGTCTTAACGCTTTCTTGTATTCTTTTAGGGATTTTCACTCCGCCAAAGTGGGGATCCTTTATCCAAGCCGTTGTCATCACAATTTTTAATCTGCGGTAGGTGTGCGCTTGCTAGGATTGGACGACCCGCCGTTTCGGCTGGGCCGCACGAGTAGCCAAGGCTGCCCGAGAAACCTATGTACTGTCCAGAGATTCTCGGGTACTGGCGTAGGCATCCGGCTCGCACCTACGCAAGGCGATCCGACGTCCCGGCGTATCAGGGAGACTTCACACGGAGCCAACAAGCAAGGCGGCCTTGATGTCCGGACCTGGCCCTCTGCTCCTCCCAGCGCACGCGCCGCGAGCGTCTGCTTCGGGGCAGGATTCCTGCCTCTGCCACTGCCACTGCCACCGGAGCAGTGCTCGCGAAATCGGTGGCAGAGGGTAAGTCGGACCGGGCCGGGGTGTGCATCGACAAGCCCCGAGTGCTCCGCGCGCGCTGCCCTGACCGTCTTCGCGGAAACACGCCGGCCGAAGGCCACGATCATCGATGTCGAGGGTCGTTCGCATGGCGCTGTTCTGCCCCGTTTGATGCGCTGAGGCCAGCACAACCTGATGCGGCATCCGTCTGTCATGCCGCAAGCCGGGAGGGCGGGGGCGCTTCGAATCACCAGCGAAGTCGGTCTGGCCGCAAAGGTCGAGCGGGTGGTGGAAGCGGTTCATGACCGGGGAATTGGCCGGACTTGCTGGCGCAGGCTCGCTGTCGTCGGACGCGACGGTGGGGCTGCGGGCTGCCGGGGGACGCCGGCCGTCCCGGTGGGCCGGCGGGACGCCGGCGAAGGACGGTTGAGCTAGCCGCGCCCGGCGGCGTCCGGCAGCACGATGTTGAGCTCCAGGAATTCTTGGTCGTCGTCCTGCTCGTAGTTCACCGAGACGGCGTCCAAATCGACCTCGACGTACTTGCGGATAACCTCGAGGATCTCCTGCTGGAGCTTGGGCAGGTAGGACGGGCGGTTGCGGTAGGCGCGGTCATGCGCCACCAGGATTTGCAACCGCTCCTTGGCGACGGACGCCGAGCCTTTGTTGCGGTTGGACCGAAAAACGTCGAGTAGACCCACGGCTCACCCCCGGAAAAGTCGGCTGAAAATGCCCTTTCGCTCCGTGTCAAGGAACCGCATCGGCAGGTCCTCGCCGAGGTAGCGCGCAACCATGTCGTTGTAGGCGCGGCCGGCGTTGGACTCGTTGTCGAGCACCACGGGAATACCGGCGTTTGAGGCGTTCAATACCGCCTGCGATTCCGGAATCACGCCGAGCAGGTTGAGCGACAGAATCTCTTGGACATCGTCGACGCTCAGCATTTCCCCACGCTCCACCCGGTCTGCGGAGTAGCGCGTCAGGAGCAGGTGCTCCTTGATGGGCTCGTCATCCTGCTCGGCGCGGCGCGACTTGCTGGCGAGGATACCGAGCATACGGTCGGAATCCCGTACCGACGAGACCTCGGGGTTGGTCACCACCACCGCGTCATCGGCGAAGTACATGGCCATGTTGGCGCCGTGCTCGATGCCCGCCGGCGAGTCGCAGACGATGTAGTCGTGCCCCTTGCCGAGCTCCTCGAGCACCTTGCCGACGCCCTCCTGGGTGAGGGCCTCCTTGTCGCGGGTCTGGGAAGCGGGCAAGACATAGAGGCTGTCGCAGCGCTTATCGCGAATCAAGGCTTGGTTCAGGTTCGCCTCGCCATTGATGACGTTGACGAAATCGTAAACGACACGTCGCTCGCAGCCCATGATGAGGTCCAGGTTCCGCAAACCGACGTCGAAGTCGATGACGGCGGTGCGATGTCCCCGCTGCGCCAGGCCCATGGCCATGGCGGCGGCCGTCGTGGTCTTACCGACCCCGCCCTTTCCCGAGGTGATGACGATGATTCTGGCCAAAGAGGTTCTCCAAAGCGCTGATTGGAAGCCGATTATTCAGATTGATTCAAAGCACCATCACTGCCCGCCGATGGCCGTATCAGCCGATGGGCTCGATGCGCAGCACTTCGTGATCCAGGAACACTTGCACGCTGCGGCCCTTTAGATCCGCCGGGATGTTCTCACTGACCCGGTAGTGGCCGGCGACGGAGACCAGCTCCGCCTGTAGGTCGCGGCAGAAGATGCGCGCGCCGAGATCGCCCTGAAGCCCGGCGATCACGCGTCCGCGCAGCGGCCCGTAAACATGGATATTGCCGTCCGCCATCAGCTCGGCACCCGAGCTCACGGGCCCGACCACCGTCAGGTCGCCGCCCGCGGCATAGAGACGCTGTCCGGAGCGCACGGGCCGGTCCACCAGCAGCGAGCCCAGGCTGCCATGGGCCGCCGGCGGCTCCGGGTGCCCCTCGGAGGACGCGGACGCCGCCTGCGCCGGCTCGGCCCGGTCCGCCGTCGACTCCGCCGCGCGGGCGGCGCGGGTGCTCTCCCCCAGAATGGCCAGCTCCATGGCGCGGGCGGCCTCGTTTTGCTGAGCACTGCCGCCGCGCACGCCCACGGGGATCATACCGAGTCCGCGCAGCATGCCCACCAATTGCGGGAAGGCAACGATCCCACTGTCCCGGGGCAGCGCGCCGAGATCGATCACCACCGGCGTGTTCTGAAAGAAGCCCGGCGCCTGCTCCACCTTGGGCGCCAACTGCGCTTCCACAGCGTCCATATCCAGCGCCAAAAGCCGGATCACGGGCAATGTGAAACTGGAAGCCTTGAGCTCGAACGCGGGGGACACTGGGGTGTCTGGGCCGCTGCGGGAAGCGCTGTCGGGGGAGGTTTGCACGGCCATCGGCGGGGGTTTCTTGCTCCTTGGGACTCCTTAACACGAGCGCCGGGCAGGGCCCGGGCGCCAACCGCAGCATGCTAACCCCTGACGCAGAAACCTGGAAGCCGTCGCGGGTGCACAGCGGCGACAGGTCGGGGCGATGTCGGTCTTCCACCTGCGCCGAGCACGCGGCCTCTGGGCCGCCCGCCCCGGGGCCGCCGCCGGGCCGGCATCAGCCCGGCGGCCACTGCAGCGGCCGCCCGCCCAGCAAATGAACATGGAGATGGTACACGGTTTGGCCGCCATCAGCATTGCAGTTGATAACGGTGCGATAGCCGTCGTCGGCGAAGCCCTCCTGCGCAGCGACCTTGGCGGCGGCCAGGAAGAGCCGACCAATGAGCTCGGCGTCGTCGGGACCGGCGTCGTTCAGTGTCGCGATGGGCCGGCGCGGGATCACCAGTACATGGGTCGGCGCCTGCGGATTCAGGTCGCGGAAGGCGACCGCGTGCTCGTCCTCGTAGACGATGTCCGCGGGGATCTCGCCGCGGGCGATCTTGCCGAAGATGGTGTCGTCGGACATGGCGAATACACTCCTCCATCGGGGTGGGCGCATGTTGGTCGCGGTTGCCGTTCAGTGCAACCGCCGAGTGGACGGCCGAGATCGCGCAGCAGGACGCCGATGCGGCAGGCGCCATCGGCGCGCGGCAACCCGAGTGATTTGGGCGGCCGCCTCAAAACCCGGTGCGGCCGGCAAAGGCGTGCGCCAGGGTCCCGCCGTCGACGAGCTCCAGCTCTCCGCCCAGGGGCACCCCGTGGGCGATACGGGTGATGCGCACGTCGCTGCCGGCGGCGAGGTCGTGGATGTAATGCGCCGTGGCGCTGCCCTCTACGGTCGGGCTGATGGCCAGGATGGCCTCGCGCACCAAGCCGCTGTGCAGGCGCTCACCGAGCAGCTCCAGGCCGAGCTCCTCCGGGCCCATGCCGTCCAGCGGTGACAGACGCCCGCCGAGCACGAAGTACCGCCCCCGGTAGTCTGTGGCCTGCTCGATGGCGGCGATGTCCGACGGCTGCTCGACGATGCACAGCAGCGCAGGGTCCCGCGCCGGGCTCGCGCAGAGCGTGCAGACCTCGCGCTCGGTCAGGGTTCTGCATTCGCGGCAGTGGCCGATGCGCGCCATCGCCTCGCCGAGCACGCCTGCCAGGTGCCGGCCGGCGTCGCGATCATGCTCGAGCAGGTAGAAGACCATCCGCTGCGCGGACTTGGGGCCGACGCCGGGCAGACAGCGCAGGGCGTCCACCAGTTGCTGCAGCAGACTCGAATCGGACATCTGTGCTCACCGCCGCTCGGCGCTTGTCTGTCGATACACCTCAACCGGCGGAGCCGGCGTTAAGGTCGGAGACCGGTGCCGGGGGTCACGCTCACGCTCACGCTCAGGCTCAGGCTCAGAAAGGCAGCTTCATCCCGGGCGGCAACGGCAGGCCGCTGGTGATGTCCGACATCTGCTCCTTGGTGCGCTCGCCGACACGGCGCACCGCGTCATTGGCGGCTGCGGCGATAAGATCCTCCAGCATCTCCTTGTCGTCGCCCATGAGACTCGGGTCGATCTGCACCCGCTTGATCTCGTGCCGGCAAGTCATGGTGACCTGCACCATCCCGCCGCCCGCTTCACCGGTGACCTCTTCCTTGGCGAGCCGCTCCTGCGCCTCCTTGAGCTCGGTCTGCATCTTCTGCGCCTGCTTCATCATGTCGCCCAACGCGCCTTTCATCACAACACCTCTCGGTCGTTCGTCGTGGAGGGCGCCGGCCGCACCGGTGCCCGGTTGTCACTGCATCTTATCCGCCCAAACCCTGCCTGCGTCCAGTCGGCACCGCGCAAGCGCGGCCGCCGGGTACGGGTGCCCTGGCGCGCAGCCTCAGGACTCGGTCGCCGGGCGCCAGTGCTTGGACCCAGTGTTGGGACCCAGTGTTGGGACCCAGTGTTGGGACCCAGTGTTGGGACCCAGTGTTGGGACCCAGTATTGGGACCCAGTATTGGGACCCAGTATTGGGACCCAGTATTGGGACCCAGTGTTGGGGCTCAGCGCTTGGCGTCAGTCGCTGGGGCGGATACTGCCCGGCACCCAATCGGCATCGAAGCGGCGCTTCAGTTCCCCGGCGACGGCATCGGCATCCATGGCGGCCTCCGCCGCGGCGACCTGCTCGGCGGCACTGCGGGCCTCACGGCCGGCGGGGGTCTCGGCCAGCTGTTGCGTACAGCTTTGGCGGGCTGGCGCCGCAGCCTCATCGCCGCCGCCGGGCTGACTCACCTCGATGCGCAGCGCCACCTCGCAGCCCAGCGTCGCGGCCAGGGCCGCGCCCAAGCGCTGCTCGGCGCCGGCGACACGCAGGTTGGCGAGGGAGGATGCCAAGCTCAAGCGCAGCGTCTTTCCATCCCAGGCCTCCAACGCGCAGTGTGCCGCCAGCTGACGAGCAAGCCCCGCCACCGGCAGGGATTCCACCAGGCGGTGCCAGTCCTCAGCGTTGTCGAGCGCCGGCAGCGGCGCGGCGCCGACCTCGCCCTGCGCTTTGATCCGCGCCGGTGGGGCAGCAGCCGAGCTGCGCGGTACATCGGCGTGGCCCGCGGCCCGGCCTGAGCCATCGGCGGGCCCGGCAGCGCCCGCGGCGCTGTTGGGCGCGACAGTCGAGCCGGCTTTCGACGAGGTGTGTGGGGGCGCTGCGCCCGCGTCGCCACGGGTCGCGGGGCCGGCACCACCGGCGCCGCCGTCGGCAGCCGCGGGCCGAAAGGCCAGGGCCCGCAGCAGCACCATCTCGAAGCCGGTGCGCGGGTCCGGCGCCAAAGGCAGATCGCGCTGGCCCGTGAGCAAGACTTGGTAGAAGAGCTGCACGTCCTCAGCGGGCACCTCGGCCGCGAGCCGACGCAGCATCTCGGCGTCGGGGTCGTCATCGGCCACCGTCGCCGGTATCTGCTGCGCCAGCGCGATGCGGTGCAGCAGGGTGATCAGCTCCGTCAGTACGGCGGCGAAGTCCGGCGTCAGCTCGGCGAGCCGGTCCACCTCCGCCAGCAGACCCTTGCCGTTGCCGCTCGCCAAAGCCGCCACCAGAGTGGGCACCAAGTCGCCGGTGTGGGTGCCCAGCATGCGGCGCACGTCGTCCGCTTGGAGCCCGCCGCCGCCGAAGGCGATGGCCTGGTCCAACAAGCTCAGGCCGTCGCGCATGCTGCCGTCGGCGGCGCGGGCCAGCAAGGCCAGAGAGGGCTCGTCGAAGTCGACCTCCTCGGCGGCCAGCACCTGTCGGAAGCGGCCTTGGATCTGCTCCGGCAACAGGCGCTTCAGGTGGAACTGCAGGCAGCGCGAGAGCACCGTCGGCGGCAGCTTCTGCGGGTCCGTGGTGGCGAGCACGAACTTGACGTGCTCCGGCGGCTCTTCCAGGGTTTTCAGCAGCGCATTGAAGCTGCTGGCAGAGAACATGTGCACCTCGTCGATGAGGTAGACCTTGTAGCGCCCGCGCACCGGTGCAAAGGGCACGTTGTCCAGGAGGTCTCGGGTCTGGTCCACCTTGGTGCGCGAGGCGGCGTCCACTTCGATCAAGTCTACGAAGCGGCCACCGTCGATCTCCTCACAGGCGGAGCAAATACCGCAGGGCGTCGGCCCCACGCCCTGCTCGCAGTTCAAGGTCTTTGCGAGGATGCGCGCCAGCGTCGTCTTACCGACGCCGCGGGTGCCCGTGAAGAGGTAGGCGTGATGCAGCTGCCCGCGCGTGAGGCCGTTGGTGAGGGCCTGTACCACATGGCCCTGCCCGACCAGATCGGCGAAGGCGCGCGGGCGCCATTTGCGGGCGAGCACCTGGTAGGTCATGGATCGGGCCGGTGCGCGAGCTCGGGCGCAATAGGGGTCTGCAACATAGCCGCAGTGTAACCCAGCGGCGGCGGACTCTCAGCCCGGTGGCGAGCAGCTGTGGATGAGCTTAAGGTGGTCGCGAAAGGGGCGGCGAGCCCCGCCAGCCGCACCCCGGCACACGCTGCCACCGCTGCGGCTGCTCCCTTCCGGGCCTGACCGGATTCACGGTTTGGCGTTGCGGGGGGACCGGCGGCGCCCACCATTGCTCGGTTGGCGCAGGCCTTGCACCACGCCGAATCCGTCACAATAGCAAACCCACCCTGGCTCGACAAGCACGTTCGACAGCTCGGCGCCAGTGGCGATAGCGGGGCCCTACCGGTCGGCCCCGCGCCGACAAGCCGGCCAGGTTTGACACCCTTGGATTTGACACCTTTGGCGTCCGCACGCGCCCGCCGGCGTACAATGACTGGCTGCCCAGAGCACTGCCCGAACCGCCAAGACCCGCTGACCCAAATGCCCTGCCCGCGCTCACTCCCGCTGGTCATGTTGCTGGTGACAATCGCCGCTGTCGCTCAGGACGAGGGCGGCACGCCGCCCGCGCCTGAGCCAACCCCGGCCCCGGAGCTCACGGAGCAGGCCCGCGAGCTGTGGCAGCGCTCCGCGGAGCAGGCGGGCACCTGGTGGGAGCGCTCCCGCGACACCGCCGGCGACTGGTGGCAACGCTCGCGCGAGACCTGGGACAGTGCCCGCGAAGCCCTGACGCCGGAGCAGCGAGACGCCTTCGGCGAGGTCTGGACCAACGTGGTGCCCAAGCTAGAAGAGACGGTCGAGCTGCAGGAGGTGCAGCGCGACCTGCCCGAGAAGGCCTGGCTCCGCCGCGACCAGGCCGACGTAGAGGCGGACATCGATGCGCTGCTGGACGCCGCCGTAGGCATCCTGTCCACATCCCCGGTGCAGCAATACCGCGAGCGCCTCGAAGCCCTGGAGCAGACCATCGCCGAGGCCCGCGCCGACATCGACCGCTTTCGCCAGAAGCGGGTGGTCGCCCCGGAGACATCGCTCATGGAGCGCACCGTCGGCGACTACGACCGACTCATCGACGAGCGTGAGCAAACCATCGCCCGCGCCGAGCAGGAGCTCACTGCCATCAAGCAGCAGTTCGCCGCCGAGCTGCGGGGGATGGGCCTGGAGGTATCCGATGCGCAGCTGGAGCTGCTCCTCTCCACCGTCGTCGGCGACAACATCGTCGACCTCGGCATCGTCTTCGACAACGTCAAAGCCATCATCGCCCAGCTTGAGACCTTGATGCGCGAGAGCGGCGAGGATCTCGCCAGCGCCCGGCGCTATTACGGCATGTACCTGGTGCTGCTAAGGGCCCTGAACCAGATGCACCTGGACGTGGAGCAGGCCATCGACCAGCGCTATATCCCGGAGATCAACGACATCGCCAAGCGCGCCCGGGCGCTCTCCAAGGAAACCCGCGCCCTCAAGCAAGAGCACCCGGAGAAAGCTGCGGTCCTGGACGCCAACCTGGAGGCCCAGCAGCTGACCCTAGAGGCGGCCGACGTCTACCGGCGCTATCTCAAAGATCAAGGTCAACAGGTGGCCGCCGCTCGAGCCGCGTTGCAGGAGGACATCGCCACGGCCTGGAACACCTACGAGACGGTGCGCGTCTCCGGCGAGCTGGTGAACCTGGTGCGGTCCAGCCAGCAGCTGCTGGACGGCCTGTTGAGACGCCAGGTGCCGGCCCTGCGCCCGCTCCAGAACCTCGAAATGCAGCGCGAGCTCTCCAAGCTCACCGAGCAGCTGCGCGCCAGCGAGGGATGACGCCGCGCCACTGAATCACGCCGGCGTCGTAGAGGCCGAGCCGCTTCGGGCGAGCCCGGCGCGATGTAACGAGGTGCGAGGTGCGGAGTGCGGAGTGCGGAGTGCGGAGTGCGGAGTGCGGAGTGCGGAGTGCGGAGTGCGGTGACAGTATACTGAACTGGTGCGCAATCGGCCGAGGGATAAATATACCGTCCCCGTATCGAGGTGTTGACACACCGGCGCAGTCGGCGGGCGCGGTCGGTTATGCTTCGGCCATCGTCAGGCCCACTCGGAGGACGGCTGCATGCACTACCCCGCAATCGGCCGCTGCTGGCACTGCGGCACCGAGCTCACGGAGCTGGACTATGCCCGCGAGGCGACCTGTCCCGGCTGCCGCAAAGCGACTCACTGTTGCCGCAACTGCCGTTGGTATGCGCCGGGGCGCGCCAACGACTGCGCCGAGCCCGTCGCTGAGGCGGTGACCTATAAGGACCGGGCCAATTTCTGCGGCTACTTCGAGCCCAGCTTTCCCCAGCCGGCGGCCGGCGCACAGGACGACCCCGACGCGCTGAGACAGGCCGCCGAGGACCTGTTCAAGGATGGCCAATGAATCGGTATCTGCCTAGCCATGCTCCAGCGGCAGGGTCGTGAGCACCGGTGTGTCGGCGGCGGCGGGGTCGAAGGCCAGCTCCAGCATACGGTCGGCGACGAAGCCCGGTGAGCTGAAGGCGTCCTTGGCCTTGAGGTCCAGGAACTTCTGTACCCGCGGGAACTGCTCCGGCGTGCAGCTGCGGATCAGAGACTGCATGTCCGTGTCGATGATGCCGGGGGCGACGGCGTGCACGCGCACGCCGCTGTCGGCTTCCTCCAATGCAATCGCTTCGCTCATGCGCTCCACGGCGGCCTTACCGGCGCAGTAGGCGGACCAGCCGGCATAAGCATTACGGGCGGCTCCCGAGCTGATGTTGAGCAGCACACCGGCGCCGCCACGCTCGTACACATGGCGAGTGAAGGCGCGGCTGCCGTTGAACACGCCTGTCACGTTCACCTGGATATGGAGCGCGAATTGCGCCGGGTCGTTCTCGCGCAGCGGGCCGATGGGAGCGAGCAGACCGGCGTTGTTGATCCACAGGTCCACGCGGCCGAAGCGGCTCACGGCCGCGGCACAGAGCTGCTCCATAGCCTCGGCGTCGGTGACGTCGGCGGCCTGGGTGAGCAGCTTGGCCTCGTCGCCCGCGAGCTGCGGGCGGTGCCGGGCGCAGGCGGCGACGCGCAGCCCGCGCTCGAGAAACCGCCCGGCAAGACCGGCACCGAGCCCTCGGCTGGCGCCGGTGATCACGGCTACCTTGTCAGTCAGATCCATGGTTACCTCCCAGGGGTCGATTGCTGTGTGTCTGTGCAGCACGCTGACTCGCGGGCATTGCCCGGCGGCCCGCGGGTGAGCCAGAGGGCCGCAGCCGTCACCGCCAGCGCCGCCACCAGCAGCTCGACACCAACGGCGGGATTGCCGAGGACATCCGGGCGGAACGCCATGGTGAGCCAGAGACCGAGCAGCCTGGCACCGCAGAGGAGCGGTCGCTGTCGGCAGCCCGCCTCCCTCTCCTGCTGCGGGCAGTGCTAACATCACCAGGGTGCCCAGCACGGGCCCCGTCTGCAATGACCTTTGCCCAGCCGCTTGGCAAGGGTAACTCCCGACCGACGGCCGCCGCCATGCACATCCATCGACCATCGCATTTTCTGCTGCGTCTGCTCGCGCCCGCACTGCTGCTGCTCGGCGTCGGCGGCGGCAGCACCGCGGCGGGCACCGCTCCGTCGAGCAGCGAGCACTTCGAGGCCGCGCGCCAGCGCCTGGTGGACGCCATCGAGCGCGACGTCGCCGCCACGGCGGATTATCTCGGCACGCACCGACTTGATCCGGCTGTCGCTCAAGCCATGCGCAGCGTCCCGCGAGAGGCCTTCGTGCCGCCTGCGCTGCGCGATCGGGCCTACCAGGACAGCCCGCTGCCCATCGGCGCTGGCCAGACCATCTCCCAGCCCTACATCGTCGCGGTCATGAGCCACCTGGCCGGCGTCGAGGCCGGTGACCGGGTCTATGAGCTGGGCACGGGCTCCGGCTACCAGGCGGCGGTTCTGGGCGCCATGGGGGTGGAGGTCTACAGCGTGGAGATCATGCCCGAGCTCGCCGAGCGGGCCGCCGCGACACTGGCGCGCCTGGGCTACGACAACGTCCATGTGCGCGCCGGCGACGGCTACCTGGGCTGGCCCGATGCGGCGCCGTTCGACGCCGTGGTGGTCACCGCGGCCCATCCAAAGATCCCCGAGCCGCTGGTGGAGCAGCTCAAGGTGGGCGGGCGCCTGGTGATGCCCGTGGGCGCCGTCCACGAGGTCCAGCAGCTCACGGTGCTCACCAAGCAGCCGGACGGCAGCCTGCAAGAGCGCGCCCTGCTGCCGGTGCGCTTCGTTCCCATCACCGGCGACAACGCCCGTTGAGCCATGGCGGCGGCGAACGGCGTCGGAGCTGCCGCAAGCCAACGCCTGGTCACGGACGCCATCGCCGCGTATGCCCGCAGACCCCACCCCGCAGCGCTGTGCTGCGACATCCAGCGCTACGTCTGGGGCGATCGTCACTTCATCCCGGACCTGCTCGGCACCCCCTCGCCGGCAGCCGACCCGCAGGCGGAGCTCTGGATCGGCGCCCACCCCGATCTGCCCGCCAGCGTCTGCCTGCATCCCGCCCGCGTCCCGCTCGATGCGCTCATCGCCGCAATGCCGGCAGCCGTCCTCGGCGCCGACGCGGCGGAGCGCTTCGACCACACCCTGCCGTTCCTCTTCAAGGTGCTCGCGGCGGCCACGCCACTGTCCATCCAGGCCCATCCGAACCGTGCGCAGGCAGCACAGGGATTCCTGCGCGAGGATCGGCTCGGCCTCGCCCTGAGCGACCCCAAGCGCAGCTATCGCGACCGCAATCACAAGCCGGAGCTGCTGGTGGCGCTGACGGACTTCCATGCCCTGCGCGGCTTCCGCCCGCTCCATGAGCTCGCCGCGGAGCTGCAACGCTGGCCGCCTTTGACGGACATGCGCCGACACCTCGACGGCGGCACGGCGGGTCTGCGCGCACTGTATGCGGACTTCATGCGTCTGCCGCAGCCGGCGGTGGACGCGCTGCTGGCGCCGGTGGTGGCGGCAGCCGGGCGCAAGGCGTGCGACCCCAAAGACCCGAGCCGCGAGCGCTGCCAGTGGCTAATGCAGGCCCACAACGGCTTCTCCCCCCCCGGCCACTACGACCGCGGCTTGCTGTCCCTGCTGTTGCTGAACCTGCTCCACCTGCGCCCGGGGCAGGCCATCTTCCTGCCCGCCGGCGAGCTGCACAGCTATCTCCAGGGCGCGGGCCTGGAGCTCATGGCCAACTCCAACAATGTGCTGCGCGGCGGCCTGACGGCCAAGCACATCGACGTGGCGGCACTATTGGAGGTGCTGCGCGTCGACCCGCATGCACCGGAGATCCTGGCGCCTGTAACCGCGGTGGATGATCCGAGATGGCAGACCTATGCGCCGCCGGCGGCGGAATTCTCCCTGCACCGGCTGCGGCTGGGCGCC
The DNA here is from genome assembly GCF_016583825.1 of Thiohalocapsa halophila. GTDB lineage: Bacteria > Pseudomonadota > Gammaproteobacteria > Chromatiales > Chromatiaceae > Thiohalocapsa > Thiohalocapsa halophila. Next base: position 79,803 of record NZ_NRRV01000023.1, read on the forward strand.
GGCGACAGTGCACCGCTACAGCCCGCCGCCGTTATGCTCGGGCTGGTGCTGGAGGGGGAGCTGGACATCGCCGGCGCAGGCACGCGCTTGCGGCTGCGCCGCGGCGGCAGCTGCTTGGTGCCGGCAGGCGAGGCGTTGCGGCTCGCCTCCCGCAGCGGTGTCGACCTGGCGCTGGCGACGACACCCCCAAGCTGAGACAGTGCGCAGCGATGCCTGGCGACCAGGTGACGCTCGGCCAGATCCTTTACTGGAGCCCTCACTAGAGCCCTCACCGAGGCAAGCCTCACTGATCGGCAAGCCAATCCGCTAGGGCGACCCCGATTGATTGGCCTTGCCGTTGCGACAATCGCACGCGGCCAGGCTTGTTCCCGACGGGGCGGTCTCCCGGCTCCTGCATTTTCAGCAGCATCGCCAGCGCGACACGCTTCAGAATAGCTCGTCCATGACCCGCGGTGCGCTGCGCCGGGGCGCGCTGCGCCTGGGCCCGCTGCGGGAGCGACGGGCATTGCTGCTGCCCGAGCGCCCGCTGGCGGCCGCGTACTTCACCGGATTCGGCCCCAGGGTCATCAGCTGGTATTCGCTGCGGATGTACTCCAGCACACTGCCGCCGCTACTGGCCCGACCGGTGGCCGCACTGACGCGCACCGGGACCATGCCCTCCGGGCGCTTGATTTTGGCGATGGGCTCGTCCTCCAGGGCGTCGGCCATGAAGTCCACCCACATGCCGAGCGCTGCGGTGCCGCCCCATTCACCGGAGCCGAGCGGGCGGTTGTCATCCATGCCCATCCAGGCGACGGCCACTAGCCGGGGCATGTAGCCGGCGAACCAGGAGTCTCTGGATTCGTTGGTGGTGCCGGTCTTGCCGGCGAGATCGGAGCGCCCGAGCCGGCGCGCGCGCCTCGCCGTGCCGTCGGTGATGACGTCCTGTAGCATCGAGGTCATGTTGTACGCAATGCGCGGGTCGAGCACCTGCTGCGCGAGCGGGCTGTCGGCCTCGCCCAGGCCGTGGACTTCCGCCTCGCCCGCCTCGAGCTCAAGCCAGCAGCTGACGCAGGCCTGCGGCGGCTCCGCCGCGAACAGCAGGTTGCCATTGGCATCCTCGATGCGCTGAACGATATGCGGCTCTACCTGGTAGCCGCCGTTGGCGAATACCGCATAGGCCGCCGCCAGCTGCAGCGGCGTCGAGCTGCCGCCGCCGAGCGCCAGGCCATAGTTGCGCGGCATGTCTTCCATGCTGTAGCCGAAACGCTGGAGGAAGTCCCGCGTGTAGTCGATGCCCATCCGATCCAGCTGGTTGATGATGGCCAGGTTTCGCGACTTGGCGATGGCCACGCGCATGCGGATGGTACCCATGTACTTGCCGTCCGCGTTCTTCGGCTTCCAGCTGCCGAAGCTCTTCTTGGTGTCGCTGACCAGGCTCGCCGGCGTATAGCCCTTGCCGAGTGCGGCGGCGTAGACAAAGGGCTTGAAGGTGGACCCTGGCTGGCGCCGCGCGTCGGTGGCGCGATTGAACTTGGACCAATCGAACTCGTAGCCGCCGGAGACGGCGCGAATGGCGCCGTCGGTGGGCGACAACGCCACCAGGGCGCCGCCCACAGTGGGCACCTGGGTCAGAATCCAGCTGCCCTTGTTGTTCTGGCGCAGGCGGATGACATCGCCGGTGGCGATAACCCGGTCCACGCGGGACTGCCGCCGGCCTTTGGCGTTCTCGTTGACGTACTTGCGCATGTGGTTGACCTGCCACAGGCGCAGCTCGCGCGTCTCACCGCCGCCGAGATAGACCTCGGCCTTATTCGCATCGGCCTCCAGCACGACCCCCACCGGCAAATCCGGCACCGCCGGGCGCGCCGCGACATACGCGTCCAGCGATTCGTCGCTCATGTCGCCGACGTTCTCGAGCTGGTCTTCCGGCCCGTGATAGCCGTGGCGGCGGTTGTAGGCCATCAGGCCGCGGCGCAGCGCCCGATCGGACTCGGTCTGCAGCTTCTCGTCGATGGTCGTGGTCACCTTCAGGCCGAGCCGATAGGCCTCCTCCGCGCCGAAGCGCTCCACCATGGCCTGGCGGGCCATCTCGGCGGCGTAGCCGGCCTCAAACTCGACCGGCGCCACATAGGCCTCCGCCGTCACCGGCGACACCCAGGCCATGCTGTGGTCCACCTCATCGACATAGCCCAGCGCCAGCATGCGATCGAGAATCCAGTCGCGACGCTCGCGCGCGCGCTCGGGGTCAGCAAGCGGATTGTTGGCCGACGGCGCCTTGGGCAGGCCGGCGAGCATGGCCATTTCCGGCAGACTCAGCTCGTCCAGCGTCTTGCTGTAGTAGAACTCGGCGGCGGCGGAGATGCCGTAGGCGCGGTTGCCGAAGAAGATCTTGTTGAGATACAGCTCCAGGATCTGCTCTTTGCTCAGGGTGGTTTCCATGCGCATGGCGAGCATGATCTCGGAGACCTTGCGCTTGATCGTCTTCTCCGGTGTCAGGAAGAAGTTGCGCGCCACCTGCATCGGGATGGTGCTGCCGCCCTGGGTGGCCTCGCCAGCTTGAGCGACGGCATAGGCGGCGCGGGCGAGGCCAATGACGTCGATACCGCGGTGCTCGTAGAAGCGGCTGTCCTCGGCAGCCAAGAAGGCGTTGACCAGATCCGGCGGAATGTCCTCGAAGTCCACGGCCCGGCGACGCTGCACACCGTACTCGGCCATCAGGGAGCCATCGGCGGTGTAGATTCGCAGCGGCTCCTCCAGCTTGACCTCGAGCAGCGCATCCACCGCCGGCAGCTCGTCCTGGATGCTGTAGAGCAGCACCGCCGCGCCCAGGAGACCAATCAAAGCCACATCCATGGGCAGAGCCAAGGGCGCCGAGACCAGACGCGCGAACCAATCGACCAGACCAAAGAGCGCATTCCGCGGGCGGCGGCTGCGGGCCTTGGGACGCGACGGCTTGGCGGCCCGCCTGTGGGCGCCATCACGGGGGACAGTGGGGGCGGCGGTGCTGCTCTACA
>NZ_NRRV01000024.1 GCF_016583825.1 Thiohalocapsa halophila
GACGCCTTCGATTGGGTGTTGGCGTATCGGGAGATCCTGCCGGAGTGGGCGCAGACCATCGCCGTGTCCAAGACCGTGCAGACGGTGCTGAAAACCCAAGGCCTCTCGCGCGCAGCACCGGCGCAGGCTCGGGCGGAACTCGCCGCGCTGGAACCGCTCGCGGCCCCGGTGGCCGACTTCAGCACGCGCCTGCTGGAGCAGGTCGAGCAGGAAGCGGCCAAGCTGCCCGCAGGCGCCACCTGGCTGGCCTCCTCGGACATCATCGAATCCGTCTTCGGCCACTACAAGACCTTCACCGCCCGTGGCCCGCTCAAGGAGGTCGGTCGACTGGTGCTGCTGATCCCGGCCTTCCTCTCGGACTTGAGCGCTGCGACCATCCACGATGCGATGACCTCGGTGCGCGGCATCGACGTCGAGCAGTGGGTCGAGAACAACATCGGGCTTTCCATGCTCGCGCGACGGCGGCGGGCCTTCAGGCCTGACACGAAAACTGCATGAACGGATTGGGCGTCAGACACGGTAAAGTGAACAACCTACCCCGAGGCCCATGCCGATCTGAGCCAACGGCTCGAGCAACGCTACAAGACCTTTCCCCATGCCATTATCTATGGCGCCTTCGATCGCGCGTGCGTGGTCACACATGGCAACGCCAGGCTCGGTTTCGACGCCAGCGAGCGCGAATACTGTCAGCGGCTGCAGGCCGATCCCGAGCTCGATAGCCTGGTGACGCGTGGCTTTCGCGCCAATGTCGGCCCGGTGAATGTGACCCATGCACGCGCCCTACGGGATGAAGACGGGCGCTTTCTCGGCATGGTCGCCATTGCCCTGGATCTCGAGTTCTTCAGTCAATGGTTGGCCCGCGTGGGCACGGGTCGCGTCGATTCCCTGGCGATCGAGGACGACCAACAGATGCTGCTGGCGCGCTACCCGCCGTTCCCGCAGGCGATCGGGCAACTGTTCGACGACCCAAACATGAATGACTTCTTCGCCTCCGACGAACGGTTTCGGGTCCACCCCCCCGCGCGCTCTCCGCTGGACCAGAAACACCGCTACTGGGGCACACGGAAGGTCGAGGGGACCCCCTATACGATCATCCTCGGCATCGATCGCGCCAACTGGTTGGCGGACTGGTATCGTCTGGCCTGGCTGGCGGTGTCGGGCTGGACCCTGATCATGGTGCTGGGGTTTATTGCGCTGCGTAACTACCTGCGTTTGCTCGAAGGGCGCAGCGCGTTGCAGCAGCAGGCGCGCACGGACCCCTTGACCGGGATCGCCAACCGTTCCTACTTCACCGCGCTGGCGGAACGCGAGATCGCCCGGGCGCAGCGCACTCAGGGCTGGATCGCGTTGCTGTTGCTCGATGTCGATCGCTTCAAGACCATCAATGATACCCATGGTCACCATGTCGGCGATCGCGCCCTCAAGACCTTTGCCGCCTGCTGCAGCCGTGTCACCCGCGCAGAGGACGTCGTTGGCCGCTGGGGCGGTGATGAGTTCGTCGTGCTTATCAGCCAAGATCAAACAGCGGCGCTTGGCCTCGCCGAACGCCTGCTGAAGGAGATCCGGACGGCCAAGGTCCTCAACGATCAGGGCGAGCCTCTGAGCCTGAATGCCAGTATTGGACTCGCCTGCTCGCGCGCCGATCACTCCCTGGACTTGGAGGCCTTGCTGCATCAGGCCGATCTGGCCATGCTGAAGATGAAGCGAAGCGGGCGCGGACGGATTGGAACCCCGCCAGCATCAGGCGCCGACCCGGCCGATTAAACTGCCACACGAGCAACCCGTCGCCGAGATGGTCGCGGAGATGACCGAGCCCCGGGGCATTCCAGTCATGCGCCGCATCGGCCTTGGCTCGACCCGGCTGACGCTCGAAGCGCTCAAGCGCGGCGAGATCGATCTCTACCCCGAATACACGGGCACTGGGTCGGCGATGCTCGAACTTGCGCCAACCCCCGACGCAGAGAGCGCCATGCCCCTGGTGCGCGAGCGGTTTGCGCCCTTGGGGCTGTCTTGGAGTGACGCGCTCGGTTTTGACAACGGCTATGGATTGGCGATGCTGCGCGAGCGCGCGGATCTACTCGACATCTCCTCCTACTCCGACCTCGCGCAGCACTCAGCTCGCCTTCGGCTTGGCGTCGACAACGAGTTCCGCCCCCGCCCCATTGATGGGTTACAGCCCTTGCTGCGACGCTACGGTATGACCTTTGCCGAGATCGCAGAGGTGCCTGTTGTCGATCGCGGCGAGCTTTTCGAGCAGGTGCTCGACGGTCGCATCGATGTCGTGCTGGTCCATGAGACCGATGGCCAGATCGATGCGTTCGACCTGCTGTTGCTCGACGATGATCTCGGCTTCTTCCCGACCTATGATGCCGCGCTGCTCTATCGCGATGCAGCCACCACTGCCCATCCCGCCTTGAGCGGCGTGCTCGATCAGCTCGCCGGCGCGCTGAGCATCGAGCAGATACGCGCTCTGAGCCGACGCGTCAGCCTGCGCGGTGAAGACCCGCGCCAAGTCGCGCTCGACGAGCTGGTCCGCTTCGCGCTGATAGATGGCGAGGCCACCGAGCCCAAGCGCCAAGCCTTGGAGCTCGCTGTGTCGCTCTCGGCCAACGCCGATGGTGAGGCGAGCAAGGTGCTGCGCGCGCTGCGGCGTTCATTTCCGGCCCGCAACGTGCAACTGCTGCGCTCACCCGATCCGCTCGGCGCCGTCGAGCAGGGCAGCGCGCATCTGGCGCTGGTCAGCGCACCGGCCTTTTTCGCGCCCGGCGGGGTCGATCCGGAAACCGGCCCGCCACCACTGCGGCCGGGCGTCGAAGCCGTCGCCTTGGTCGGAACCAGCTATCTACAAGCCTTCGCCCTTGACGCCGAGATCAGCCGGCTCGAACAAGCCTCGTTCATCGCGACCGGCCCAGAGGGCTCAAGCGGCTATCGCGCCGCGCAATCCATTATCGACGGCCTCGGGCTCTCCTCCGAGTTGTTGCCAGTGGAGGGCGATACGCCTGACGCCTTGGCCGAGGCACTGGTCGAGAGCGCGGCTGACGCCACTATCCTGATGCAGCCATCGGCATTTCTACCGCGCTCGCCCTGCTTGAGCGTAGCTTACCGCTGATCGCGATTGACAACTGGAGCCAAGGCAACAACCGCATCGTGTTTCCCTACCTGCAGCCGGCGCGATTAACCCCCGCAGATTACGCGCCCTTCTTCTCCGGTATCGTCGATGACGGGTTGGCGACATCCAGGTTCCCCGCGCCGAGCGAGACGTTGGTGACGCAACTGCTGATTGCCGGACCCGCACCGATAGGCACCACGGGTGTCGGCAACCAAGGCCCTGGCGCGACCTTCATCCCTAAATTGAGCAGTTGACACCATCGATCCTTGCGAGAACGGCATCGAAGCACCCGTCGAACCCAGACTGTAACCAAAGGATCGACCGTTATGCGATTTCCTATCATTTCTGTTCGCTTCTTGTCTTTGCTTCTGTTCCTGTCCTTCTTCATTTCCCTCTCCCTATCGGCTTCCGCGCAATCGAACACCGACACGGCCGCGTCCGACGCCGACCCCATCGAAGGCACGGCGAGCACCGAAGGACCGCAGGCGACACCGGAAGCGATGCGGCCGGAGCAGGACGCAGACCGCTTGACCTTCGACCCGGCGGACATCGGGCTGCCCGCCCTGCCCCGCCCGATGATGTCGGCCGAGGACTTCAGCCAGACGGTGACATTGATCGACAGCCGACTGGCCGACCTGGAGGCGGAGGCGGAGCGGGCCGATGCCGCGGACGACGGCCCAAGGGAGGGACTGGCCGACGGCCTGGATGAAGACCCGGATGCGGAACGGGCCGGCGCGGATGCGGGAAAGGCCCCGGCGGACGAGGCCGCGCGCACCGGGCGCATCGAACGACTGCGCTCGCTGCGGGCCACCGTGCAGCGTCGCGCACTGCTGAAGCAGCGCCTGGGCAGGCTCGAGGACGACCTGGCCGAACACCGCGAACAGCTCACCGCCATCGAGCAGAACGACGACGACGCGGACTCCGCGAAGGGCCTCGGCATCGAGCCACCCTACACCGTCTCCCAGCTCGACCGGCAACAGGCCGAACTGGGCCTGACGGAGGCCGCCGAGGCGGTGGCCGAGACCCGGCTGGAGACGGCCACACGGCGTCTGAGCGCGAGCGAGAAGGCACTTGCGGCGGCCGTCCGCGCAAGGCGCGCGGCCCGTGATCGCCTCACCGCCGCCAGCGATGAGGGGCGCCCCGAGGCCGAGCGCGAGGCGCTGGCACAGTCCCTGGAGCTCGCCAGACTGCAAGAGTTGCTCGCACGTCAACAAGCGGCCGCCGCCGAGGACGCGCTGACCCTGGCGCGCCAGGAGGACCGGCTCTCAGAGGCCCGGCAGGAGCTGTTGCAAGCCCGTGTGGAGTTCCTGGAATCGCGTGCCCAGCTGTCGCCGGAGATGCTCGAGCAGCGCTTGGAGGAGCTCGATGACGCCGAGCGGCGCATGCGCGATCAGATCGACACCCTGCTCGGCCAGGCCGGCGAGACCGAATCCGCCCTCTTCCAGGCCCAGCGCCGTCTGGCCGACGCGCGGCAGAACAGGGCTGACGACGCGGGCCCAGAGACCGGCCCAGAGACGGATAGGGCCGCGCTGGCGGAATGGGTGGCCGCTCGCCAGAGCGAGCTCGACGCCATCAACTCCGCGGTGGACTCACTGACCGTGGCCATCGCGGACATCGACCAGATGCGACGGCGCTGGCAGCAGCGCTTCGAACTGATGCAGTCGCCCGACACCGAGCATGCGGCCGAGCAGCTACGCGAGATCATCAACGCGGCGACGACGGCGCGTGCCGGCAAGGACGAGATCGAGGGCCGCCTCAACGCACTGCGCACCATGCAGCTGACCCAGGCGCGACGACTGCGCGAACCCGACCTCGGCCAAGACCTGCGCGAGGCCCTGGAGGCACGCACCGCGGCCCAGGAGCTCGCGGAACGCCATGGGCGTGAGCTGCTGGAGACCCGGGACGCGCTGATCGCCCTGCTGGTCAGCATGCGGCATCAACTCCAGCAGCACGTGGACAACGAGCCGCTCAGCCTGCAGCTGCTCGAGGCCCAGGAGGCCCTGGTCGATTGGTGGGACGCCGAGCTGATCGTCATCAACGACCAGAGCATCACCGCCGGCGAGCTGGTGACCGCGCTGGCCATGTTCGCCCTCGTGCTCATCGTGGTGCCGTTGATCCGGCTCGGCGCGGGCCGCGCCTTGCGGCGACGCAGGGTAAAGGACCGCAACACGCAGGCGGGCGATCTGCGCCTGGTGCTGTCGGCCATCGCCGGCAACACCAGCCAGCTCTTCGTGCTGATCGCGGCCTTCTACGTGGCCATGGTCTTCTCCGGGCTGGCGAGCCCGACAGTGCGCAGTTGGCTCTGGACGGCGCTGGTCATCGCCTTCTATGCCCAACTCGGGCTCTGGGCCAACGCCGCCATGGTCGACTACTTCAACCGTCGGCGCACCCGCCAGGAGATGCGCGACCCCTCGACGGTGACCGGCTATGGCGTGCTGATGTTCTTCATCCGCATCGGCATCTGGATCAGCGTGCTGGTCTCTTTGCTGACCTACTTCGAGTATCCGGTCGCCGGGCTCATCGGCGCCCTCGGCGTCGGCAGCTTGGCCGTGGCCTTTGCGGTGCAGAACATCCTCGGCGACGTCTTCAGCTCCATGGCCATCATCCTCGACAAGCCGTTCCGGGTCGGGGATTTCATCAAGGCCGGCGACACCCTCGGCACGATCGAGCTGATCGGGGTCAAGACCACCCGCATCCGCAGCCTGTCCGGTGAGCAGGTGGTGATCTCCAACAGCGACCTGCTCAACAGCCGTGTCCACAACTTCAAGCACTTCTCGGAGCGCCGAATCACCTTCGGCATCCGCGTCGTCTACTGGACGTCGCCGGAACAGATCGAGCACATCCCGCAGATGATCCGCAAGGCCATCGAGCGCCAACCGCGAACCCGCTTCGACCGTGCCCACTTCGCGCGGCTCGGCGAGTCCTCCCTGGAGTTCGATGTCGTCTACTACGTGCTGACCCCGGACTATGGCGTCTACATGGACATCCAGCAGGCCGTGAACCGCGAGCTGCATCGCCGTTTCCAGGAGTCCGGCATCGCGTTCGCCTACCCGACCCAGGCGGTCATCGTCCATGGCGGCCCGCATCCAATCCAAGCCTGGGCGGATGCCCGCTAGGGCCATCCGCCACCGCGGTCGCGGGGGTCACCACTGGTAGCCCATCTTCAGGCGCAGGGTCTCGTCGGTGGTCTTGGCCCCCTCGGCGGGGCTGCTGTCGTAGTCGACCTCGTACTCGATGCTGCTGACGAAGCCACCGACCAGCGGAATCCGCAGGCCAGCCCATGAATTCCAGATATCCAGGCTGTCCCCGCTGATCGTGGTGAAGCCCATGCCGTTGAGGTACAGCTGGACGCGATCGCCGAGGAGGTCCTGCTCATAGTCCATGAACAGGCCGGGCCCCCAGTGGTCGAGGTCGTTTTGGTCGTAGTAGTCCTCGCGGATGTGCACGGGACCTAGCTCGACGCTCAGCCGCGTATCCTCACTCTCCTGGAGTTGGTACCCGAGACCGGGTCCGATGATGGTGCGCAGGCGCAGGTCGGCGAAGCGGTCGTGCCGGAAGCGCAGCCAGACGGCGCCGTACCAGGCGGTGTGCGGCAAGCGGCGGATGTACTTGTTGCGCAGGCTCCACTGCTCGGTGGTCTTGGTCCCGCGTGTGGTGTCGTAGTCGAGTTGGCCGAAGCTCTCGAACTCGTCCCAGCGCCGTCGGTACGACAGATTGAAGTCCAGATCGAGCTCGGTGCTCGTGGAGTTGCCCCGGGAATCCTGCAAGCCGGCATTGACGGCACCCGAGAGCCGATGCCCCCGACCGAGCTCCCAGGGCTCCGGGTTGACCACCTCCACCCGCTCCGCCGCCACCGTCATCGGTGCGTCGGCGTCCGGTGCCTGGAGGCGTAACCGGCCCTGATCGCGCCTCATGGCCGCGACTTCGACCACCTTGTTATCTTCCAGCAGCACGGTGGCGGGCTCGTCCAGACGACACTCCCGAACCTCCTCCCAGTCGATGGACAGGGTCCCGGCGTAGTGGGTCTCGAGCTGCAGCTGACCATCCTCCTGCCTGAGCACGGTTCCCGTGAGCCGGTCTCCGTTGTGCAGGATAACCACATCGGCCGTGGCGGTGGCCGTGAGCAGGCCGAGGACGAGCCCAGGGGGCGCCAGCCGGACAGGGTGGCGCGAAAGGGTAAGCTTCATGGGTGGCCGGTCGGTCGTCGGATGGCTTCTATCGAAGTATCCGGATGCGCTGAACGCCCGCAAGCCCGATGGACTCGCGCGCCGGGCGGTTCCCTCAAGGCTTTCCGGCGCCCGGCGCATGTCGGGATGTCGCGCCCAAGGTCTCGCGCGACCCGACCATTTGGCCTATGCTTGGGCGTATGTCACGTTCTTCTCTTCAGGAGCGACCTCCTATGCAGCCTGAGCGTCATGTGCGCCTCTTTCGCAATGGCCGCAATCAGGCCTTGCGCATCCCGCGTGAGTTAGAGCTGGATGCCGACGAGGCAATTGTCCGCAAAGACGGCGACCGTTTGATCGTCGAACCGGTCCGGCGCCGACCCGATCTGGCCACGCTGCTCGCCGGATGGGAGCCACTCGACGAGGTCCTCCCCGACGTGGACGAAGGTCTGCCGCCACTGGACGACATCCGACTTTAGCGACCGTGACGAACGTCTTGGGCCTTCGCTACCTGCTCGACACCAATATCCTCTCCGCACTGATCCGCCAACCTCAAGGACCGGTGGCTGCCGCACTTGCCAGGCGCGGCTACGGTACAGTTTGCACCAGCATAGTCGTGGCCGCCGAGCTGCGCTTCGGTGCCCGCAAGCTCGGCTCCAAGGCATTGACCGACAAGGTCGATGACCTTTTGGCCTCGCTACCGGTCCTCTCCCTCGACGCCGGGACCGATCACACCTACGCCGAGATCCGACTTCAGCTGGAGCAAGCCGGCACGCCCATCGGTCCCAACGACCTGTTGATCGCAGCTCATGCGTTGGAGTCCGGCCTCACCCTGGTTACCGACAACGCCGGGGAATTCGGTCGGGTCGCAGGACTACAGGTGGAAAACTGGCTGGACAGCCCGGAATCCACGCCGTGACGACTCGCTCTTGTAGGGACGGCACGTACGGGCGTACCGTATGCGGGACATCAGGGAGTTGTTATCCGCGGGCAAGACAGAGAACGATAGCTACCTCGGGGACGGGGAGCAATTCCGGCTTACCCCGCATCGCGCACGTTGCGGGTAGGACCAGGACCTTCTGCAATGGGTCGCGTACTGCCTCCGAGCGTCAGCTGGAGTAGCGACCGCAATCCGTCACACAACTGACTGCCGGACGTGGACCACTGATCGGCAGGATTCGGCCACAAGCAGCCCCTCAAGAGCAGCGCTGACAGCCGCCAAACGACCGATCGATTATTGGGCAATCTGGGAAACAGGGTATTTATGTTCGCGATACCCTCGGATGGCCTTACCGCAAAAGAACGAAGAGCGCGCACCCAGGAGACGAATCGGAATATCGAGAAAGGCAGCTCCGCGCCAGTGAATGCCCGAGCGTCCCCAGAGAGCCGGGCGAGTCAGGTTAAAGCCACAGCAAGACGAACATCAATGCCACACTGACCAGGGATGCGATGACTGTTCTGATCGCGTTCCATCTGACCCAGCGGGCTTCGAAGTCGCGCCGGGCTGATGCCAGTGCATCGTCATCCATTGCGTCGGCATCCAGCTTTTGGAGCGCGTTGTTCAGGGGCACATTGATCCTGAACGTGGGCACCTGGACGCCAACGACGTAGATGAGCGCGCTGGCGACAAGGAAAACCCGCTCGATGCCGTCAAGTTGCAGGGCGCCCATCACCGCCGACAGCAGCAGAGCCACAGTAGAGCCTATCCAGACCAGGCCGAAGGCGGGCTGGCCGGCCTGGATGACGCCGTCGATCACCTGAAACCCTCGGATAAATGCTTGATCCTCCAGCTTTCCGAGCCCGGGCATCACCACTATCGTGAAGGCCAAGGCGAAACCCGCTGTTAAAGCACAGAGTAAGGTCGCCAGAATCAAGGCAAGTTCCAGTACACTCATGATGCACTTTCCGATTCGATGTGGTTTGAAGTTGCGGAGACGTTCGCGCTTTGCGCGGTTGCAACACCTGCACCTGTATCACGACACGCTCTCACGCCGCGGCCTTCCAGATCTCGGTTGCGGCGATCTCTCTGGCGTAGTCAGCAAAGTCCTTGGGCTCCCGACCGAGGGCACGCTGCACACCGTCTGTCAGGTAGGCATTGCGCCCGTCTAGCACGGTCGCGAACAAATAGTCGAGCATCCACAGGACATCCTGGGGGGCACCGGCGTCGGCGACGCCTTGCACAAAGGCATCGTGCGTTACCGGCCTGTACTGGATTGTCCGGCCGGTCGCTTGCGAGAGTTCTGCCGCGACCTCGGCCAGGGTCAGTAGCCGTGGCCCTGTCACTTCATAGAGCTCGCCGGCGTGACCTGGCTGGGTCAACGCAACGACCGCGACTGCTGCAATATCATCGACATCAACAAAGGGCTCCGGCGTTGATACGTCGGGCAGGGTGATCTGCCCGGCCTGCACCATGTCGATAAACGCCCCTTCCGAGAAGTTCTGGTTGAACCAGCTCGCGCGAACGATGGTCCAGTCGATGCCGCTGTGCTGGATAATCGCCTCGCAGGCCTGGGCTTCCGCTTCGCCGCGACCCGATAGCAGTACCAGGTGCTTCACATCAGCCGATCGTGCCCGGCGGACCAGTTCGCTGATCGTGTCGGTCGCGCCAGGCATCGCCAGATCGGGTGCATAGTTGATGTAGATCTTGGTTACGCCCTCGAGACATTCGTCCCAGTTCGCGGCGTTGTTCCAGTCAAAGGCGGGCGAAGCCGATCGCGAGCCCGGCCGCACGGGGACGCCCAGGGTCTTCAGTGATGAGACGATACGGCGACCTGTTTTGCCGGTGGCGCCCAGGACGAGGACGAGGTCATTGCTGTTGGCGATGTTGGTTTGCGTGGTCATGTGGTTGCTCCCAGAGGTTGGTGAACGTGCGAGCACATGATCGTGCGCCAGCGGGTTTCCTTCTTTGCCGGTGCTGCCAACGTTTTGGCCAAGTGCGCCAGGACTAACCTGTGGTCTACGTTGTCCGGGGTTTCGAATGAGCCAGCTCACCTCGCTCTATGTCTATAAGGTCGTCGGCCAGGCGAGCCCCGGCGTTGACACCGCGGACCTTGTCAGACAGCTTGGCCTTGACCCGGAGGGTCCGATCGATCCGGCCCGCATGGTGTCGTCGGCTGCGTACTACGACTTCTTTGCCGCACTGGCCGACCGAGATCCCAATGGTCTCGCGCTCCCGCTCCGTATCGGTGCGGCCATGCGCAGCGACGAGTACGGCGCCTTTGGTCTCGCCTGGAAATCGGCGCCGACGCTGCGTGGCTCCTTCGCGAGATCAGAGCGGTATGGCCATGTTCTTGGAGCCGCAGAGACCTACTCGCTTGAGAGCACCGCCGACGGTTTGTTCTTTAACCTTGAAAAGGCTGGCGATGGCCGGACGGGCATGCTGCTGTCGAACGAAGCCAGCCTGTCGGCCGTCGACACGATCAGCAGAGAGGTGAGCACAAGGGCCTTCGTGCCTCTGGCGGTCCATTTCAAGCATGCACCGAGAGGCGATGTCTCTGTTTATGAAGCACATTTCGGCTGTCCGGTTCACTTTGAATCCGGGCGCGATGCGCTCTTGGTCAGTGAGGCGAGTATCGATGCGCCAAATCGACTCGGTGACGAGACGATCGCTCGATTTTTTGATCGCCATCTCGCGCAGCAACTGGCGTCGCTCACACAAGAGCGTCACCTCGAGTTTCGGGTACGGCGCGCCGTTGCGACTGTACTCAGTGAAGGGGTGCCCACGGTTTCGTCCGTCGCCTCGGAGCTCGCGATGAGTGCCCGAACGCTGCAGCGGCGGCTCTCTGAGCAGGGGCATTCGTTTCAGACTGTGATCGACATGGCGCGAAAGGACCTTGCCCAACAGTTGCTCGCTGAAACTGACTACAGTCTTGCCGAAGTCGCCTTCCTGACGGGTTTCGCCGAACAAAGCGGCTTCACAAGGGCTTTCAAGCGCTGGGCAGGCCAGACGCCCCGCTCCTATCGATTGGGTGCCCGCACGCCTCCCGCGGGGACCTGAAGCCTGAGGAGTATCCGGCGGCCGAGATCTCCAAGGATGTGTCGAGCGAGCCAGGGGTACTTCAAGGCTGCAGAACCAATCGCCTGGTCGAAAAAAACTCAGCTCGTCGCGATGGGTGCGAACTGAACGGGCGTTGACGCGGGACTGTCCGCCGCGGAAGTGTTCAGCACCATGGCGCACTGATGACTCTCATCAACGCTCCACGGCGGGAACGCTGAATTCCGCCCCGCCGCCGTTCGGCTCGGGTTGAGGTTAGCGTTATGGCCGGTTTGGGTCGTTTGCGGGTACCACTCCGTGGCCCGCGAACGCCCGCTTCTTACGCTTGACCGGACGTTCACACCTTCCTACACCAATATCACCCGGTGCCGAGCGCCATCTCCGAACAATCGGGCACAGACACGGAATCCACCAAGTGCTTCCTGCGCCTGCGCTTCGCGCGCGCACCGCACGAGATCTTTGCCTGCGCCTATCTCGACACCCGCAACCGTTTGATCGAGCTGGCCGAGCTGTTCCGCGGCACCATCGACGGCTGCTCGGTCCACCCGCGCGTGGTTGCGCAGCACGCGCTCACGGTGGGCGCAGGCGCCTGCATCCTGGTACACAACCATCCCAGCGGCGACCCGACGCCCAGTATGGCGGACATCCGCATCACGCAGCGGATCAAACCTGCACGTGCCCCAGTCGGATAAGCTCGCCCACCCGCCGAGCACAGCCGTGAGCGTTCAAGCCGCCGCCACCCCGGCGCCGGGCCACGCACCGCCTAGGGTTCAGGGCTGCGGTGCCGAGCACCAGCTTGCCCTGCTGGAGCAGCGCATCGAGGGCGAGCTGGCCGGCTGGGGCGTGCGGGTGGGCATCGAGGTCACGCCGCCCGAAATCGAGCGCCTGTTCGAATCCGGCACCAGTCTGCATGTGGATGACGGCACGCGGACGACGGCCGAGCGCAAGAAGCGCTTCCAGATGGCCCAGTGGGTCAACCCGGACCGGGCCGAGATGTTCTTCGCGCGGTGCGTGGTCTTCGTCGAGGGCGAGACGGAGCCGGTGCTGATCCCGTTCCTGGCGGACAAGCTCGGCCGTCTGGATCCCGAGGTATCCGTCATCGACTGTGGCTCGAAGCACAATCTGCCGCTGTACGTTGCCATCGCGGAAGCCTTTCGGATCCCGCATGTGGTGATACATGACGATGACCCCCTGCCCGACCCGATCCCGGACGACTGCCCGGACGACAGGCGCAAGGCCAACCAACGGACCTTCGACATCAACGCGACCATCGCCGACGCGGTGAAGGCGCCGGTGGGACGGGTCTGCGTGCTCGGGCCTGATCTGGAGAAGGCGGCGGGCGTCGCGAAGTCGCAAGGAGACAAGAAGGGCAAAGCGCTGGCCGCGCTGGACCACTTCGAAGGTATCGACGTGCCGGGCCTGCCGCAGTGCATGGTGGACGTCGTCGAGCACGCCTACGGGAGCTGGGGCGAAGAGTAACGACGCATTACCGGCAGGAAACGGGGCGATGACGGTGACCGCGAGGGCCTTCCGCAAGCCGGATCGGCGGGTGCTACACTGTTACCCATGTTTTCTTCCCATCAGACATAGGCATGCAGACCGTCAACGTCAGCGGGCTCAAGAACAACCCCAGCGAGGCGCTGCGCAAGGCCCGCGAGGACCTGGTGCTGGTGCTCAATCGCGATCAGCCGGACGCGCTGATGGTCGGCGTGGAGCTGGCCGGCGTGCTGGACGCCAAAGGCGTGCGTCCGGCCTTGGCGACGGCCCTGTTTCGCGATGGTCACCTCTCCTTGGCCCGTGGTGCGCATCTGGCCGGGATGCCGGTCGGCGACTTTGCCACGCACCTGTCCCGACTCGGTATTCCGGTGATCGACCTCGGCGCCGACGAGGTGGAGCGCGACCTCGACGACCTGGATGCATGGCTCGCCTCGTCCTGACGGACGCCAGCCCGTTGATCGGCCTGTCACGCGTCGACGGCCTCGGCTGGCTCGAGTCGTTGTTCGGTGTAGTCTGGCTGCCGCCACGGGTGCGCGATGAGGTGCTGCCGGGCCTCGGTCGCGACGACGAGCGGATGATCGCGGCGGGACTGAACGCAGGCTGGCTGAAGGTGCACACGGAGGTGCCGACGGCGCCGCCGCTGCCGGACCTCGACGAGGGCGAGGCAGCCTGCATCCGCATCGCCGTGGCGCAGCCAGAGCCCTGTCTGCTGCTGATGGACGAGCGCACCGGCCGGGCCATCGCCGCCGAGCACGGCCTGCGGGTGGCTGGCACCGCTGCGGTCATCGGCCTGGCGCGTCAGCGCGGCCTGATCCCGTCGGCGCGTGAGGTGTTCGTCAGGCTGCATGCATCCGATTTCCGTCTCGCACCGACCGTCATCAAGGCCGTGTTGCGGCGGGTTGGTGAGTGATGTCAATCCCGCCCGATGGGGCGCTTCACCTTGTCGTCGCGGCAGAGGGTTTCACCGCGGAGACGCGGCGAGCGTAGACCAGAGACACGACGAGGGTTTGCCCATGGGCTTGTTCCTGCGGCTGCTGGAGGACGAGGACAAGGGCGCGGCGCTGCTGGAGATGGTGCGCGCGGTGGCGGCCGGCGAGCCGGATCGGCGGGTGTTCGAGGTCCCGCCGGCGTCGTTCGAGCAGGTGCCGGGGGCGCCGTTTGCGTATTGGGTGGGTGAGAGTACGCGCCGCCTTTTTGTCACCCTCCCGCCTTTCGAAAGCTCCGGTCGTAATGTTGCTGGGGGTATGAAGTCTGGGGAAGATCAAGGATTTCTCAGGCTCTGGTGGGAAATCTCATTGCAGGGTAAGCGATATAGACCTTTCGCGAAAGGCGGGCGTACTCGCCATTCTACGCAGAGATTCATCTCGCTATCCATTGGCTGAACGGAGGCGAGCAAAGTCGAGCATTTTACCGGGCCCATAAGGATGTTAAGGGCGGGATAATCCGCAATCCGGAGTTCTACTTTCGTCCAGGGCTTACTTAGCCGCGTCGCACCCAAGGCGGTCTCGGCGCATTAGGTGACTGTGGCGTCAGACGCGAACCTGCGCGCAGTGACCTCACGACGACGACGTCGACCGTCGCAACAGCGCATCGAGCACACAGTCTTCGCAGGGGCGTCATCGGCGGAATGGCTGTTCGTCGAACGCTTGCGCGAGCTGTGCCATGTCAGCAATCACCATTGAGGAGATCAACAATGTCGAAGAGCCAAACCTCTGACCCGCAGTCCGTTGAAGAGATCCAGGCCCAGCTCGCACAGCTCGAAGCCAACGAAAATGCCCTGCGCGAGGCGTTGCGCGCGCAACAGGCCGCCGAGCTCGCCGCCTTCATCGACGAGCTTCGCGAGCAGATCCGCGCCCGCGGCTATGGCTTGGATGACGTTGTGGCCCAGTTGAGCAAGAGTCGTCGGGGACGGTCCGCAAAACGTGCCGCGGGTGACGTGACGCGCTATGTAGATCCGGAGAATCCGGCGCAGAGCTACTCACGCGGTCCACTGCCGACGTGGCTGCGTGAGAAAATGGAAGCCGCCGGCTACGACCCGGCAGACAAAGCGCAACGGGACGAGTTCAAGGCGTCCCACCTGCAATTGGCGGCGTGATCGGGTCGCTTGACCACTGGCAACATCACCGGAGTCTTCCGTCTCACAACATGCCCGCGAAGCTGCGCTGCGAGCTGGTGTCGCACGAGACGGTCTACGATCTGGCCTGGACCGTGGCCGGCAAGGTGCGGGCCTCGGGGTTCGCGCCGGACCTGGTGATCGCCATCTCCCGCGGCGGCTTCACCCCCGCGCGCGTGCTCTGCGACGTGCTCGGCATCTTCAACCTGACGAGCATCCGCGCGGTGCATTACCGCGGGCCCGCCGACAGGGAGCCGGTGGCCACGGTCAAGTATCCGGTGTGCATTCCGGTGCCAGGGCAGCGCCTGCTGGTGGTGGACGATGTCAACGACACCGGCGACACCCTGCAGGCCGCCCGCGCGCACCTGGAGGCCCTTGGCCCTGCCGAGGTGCGTATGGCCGTGCTGCACGAAAAGGCCGGCTCGCCCGTGCGCGCCGAATACGCGGGCGGGGTAATCGATGAATGGCGCTGGCTCATCTACCCCTGGGCGGTGGTGGAGGACGTAGGAGGTTTCCTGAGCCGGATGGATCCGCCGCCGATCAGCACCCCAGAGGCGAAGGAACGTCTGCGCGCGGACTACGGGTTGGATGTTCCAGAATCGCTGCTGGATCGCCTTCTGGCACTCGCCGCAGCGAAGGGGCGCGTCTGAGGCTTATATGCATTCAGGCCAAGTTTGCGCGCGCCGCCGGAAACGCGCTTCTATCCTCCTCTAACGGAGCCGGGACTCTGGCCCAGGGAAGGCGTCGCGCAGCGTCTGCGCGACGCCGACCCAGCCCCATCGTCATACGTCTACGCAGGTACCCCTCCCACCGGTGCCAGCAGTCGCACGCACGCCAGCGCTACAGCATGGCTCGCAAGCTCAGTGGATGCGCTCGTGGGAGAAGCGATCCCGGTTCTTCCAGTACGGGCAGTGCGGGCACGATTCGCCTTGCGGGTAGTCGATGCCTTCCTCGTGGGGACAGCCGAGGAGCGCCTCCGCCATCGCCACGCTCTTGGCGCCGTGCTCCTCGATGAATGCCAAGACCTCCCCGAGGATCTGCTCCGACGTTCTTGCCTCACCGTCGGTAAACCACTTGCGCATCGGGTCGGGATCGGCGTCCTCATGCTCGATGATGCTGCACACGACTTTCGAGGCCCTGGTATTGTCCGGCCCATAGAACGCAATCGTGGCCACGGGATACCCTTTATGGCCTTTCCGCACGCGCTTGTTGAGCGCCTTCTTGTACTTGCCTTGCGACATATTTGGTTCTGCTCCGCGTCTGCTGGTAGCGGCGTGACCGCCACCGCTAGCCTAAGCCGCGCCGCCGCAGACTCCACAGGATCATCGCCAGGTTCGCGGTATCGACCTCCTCCCCTTCAGCCGCCGGCGCCCGCGTGACCAGCATCTCCAGTATCCGCTCGTACTGCGCCGGATCGTCCCAGCCGCGGTAGCCCTTCAGCGCCTGCTCGCGCAGGCGCGCCTTCATCTCCCCGGAAAACTCGTCGACCGCCGCATTCAGGCGGTCGATCTCTGCTTGCGTCGCAGCGTCGATCGTCATCGCGCACCTCCTTCCCTTTTTTCGCCACGCTTCCCCTGCTCTGTCAAGCCAACAGATCTATCCTAGCTGTCAAGCGGCCGTTCGCCGCCTCAGTCGCTGCCCGGACCCGAACGCGCCGCAGTCGGCCCCCGACACCGCGACCCCGAGCACCCGGCGCCGGCCCTCGGCATCCGTGGCCCGGAACGCGGCGAGCAGCCGCGCCTCGCCAGAAGCAGGGACCCCGAGCGATAGGAGCATCCACAGGGCACTGACCGGAACGCAGCCGGGAGCCAGCCGATCCCCGGCCACGCTCCGAATTGGGGCAACCCAAGCTAACGCGGGTCCGCCGCACCTCCGAACAGAATCCGACGCACCTGATGATCGAAGTCAAACCGCGCCGCCTTGCGCTCGTCCGCAGGCAGTTGCAAACCCCATCCACCGCAACCGCCGCTCGGTTTGGTCCATTTCAACCAAGCCCTACAGCGGTGCCCACTTCGCCGTGTTCCTGCCAGAGCTGATCGAACCATGCATCCTTGTATCAACACAGCGTGGAGAAACTGTTTTTGACCCTTTCTTCGGGTCCGGCGCGACGGGGGAGGTCGCGCAGCGCCTTGGGCGGCGCTGGATCGGCTGCGAACTGAATCAAGAATACGCGGAACTGCAAAAACAGCGCACAGCACAAACAGGCTTGGATCTATAGCTTGCGCGAGGCGTAACTATCGGCGATACCTGTCAGACAAGTCGCGGATATATTCACGGACCTTCCGCTGCCCGTCCTCGTTCAGGTCGTAGTACAGAACGTCATCGTCCGTGGCAAACAGAGCAAACAAAGGAACACTGAGGCCAGCCGCCACGTGGGCGATGGATTCGGCACTGTACTGGTTTTGTTGCTCCAGCCGAGACAGGCTGGCTTTTGAGTAGGTGCGTCCGGTGGCCCGGCGGATTGCGGCAATGAGGTCGCCCAGGGTCCACTTCCGCTGCTGCCGGAACTGCCAAACGTTGAGTCCAGGCGGATCTGTCGGGCGTTTAGAGGTTTTGGGCATGCCGCGTCCCTTTCGCGCCCCCCAAAAACAACAACTGACATTACAAAAGCTATATAAGTTGTTGATTTTATGGTGCGCCCTGATGGACTCGAACCATCGACCACCTGATTAAAAGTCAGATGCTCTACCAACTGAGCTAAGGGCGCTTGGTGCTGGAAGTGCGTGGTGGGGCCGTGTCGCTGAGCCCTGCGCACAAACGCGAATTATAGCTTGGTTGGCCAGGGTATGGGAAGCAGCGGCAGGGGTAGTCTTGTGTACGGCCCTGCCTCTGCAACCGGGGCGGCTCGGTCAGACGTAGCGGGTGGGGTCCGGCAGGCCAGCGGCGCGGAAGCCTTCGGCGCGCAGCCGGCAGGAGTCGCAGCGCCCGCAGCCGCGGCCCCGGTCGTCCGCTTGGTAGCAGGAGACGGTGAGGCTGTAGTCGACGCCGAGGTCGGTGCCGCGACGGATGATCTCGGCCTTGCTGAGGTCGATCAAAGGGGCGTCGATGCTCGGGGCTCGGCCTTCGACGCCGGCCTTGGTGGCGACCCGGGCGAGCTGCTGGAAGGCGTCGATGAAGGCGGGTCGGCAGTCGGGATAGCCGGAGTAGTCGAGGGCGTTGACGCCGACCACGATGCGGCCGGCGTCGGCGACCTCGGCAAGCCCCAGGGCGAGGGCCAGCAGCAGGGTGTTGCGCGCCGGGACATAGGTGACCGGGATGCCGTCGGTGGGCGTCTCCGGCACGGCGATGCCCGCGTCCGTGAGCGCCGAGCCGCCGATGGGCCGCAGGTCGAGCGGCACGATGGTGTGGGCGGCGGCACCGAGCTGATACGCGACGGCGCGGGCGGCGTCGAGCTCGGCCCGGTGGCGCTGGCCGTAGTCGATGCTGAGGGCGTGGCAGCGCAATCCCTCGGCACGGGCCATGGCGAGGGCAGTGGCGGAATCGAGGCCGCCGGAGAGCAGCACGACAGCGGTTTGGGCATCGGGAGTGGACATGCGTGCGACCTCTGCGGCACCGGGAACACGGGCGCCGGCGCTCCCGCCAGGGGCAAAGCATGAAGCACGCCCGCGCGCGGCGCCCACGCCACATCGCTCGCGCCGGCGCGAGCTCCTCGGCAGTCTAACGGCCGCGCCGACGCCGGCAAACCGCGAGCGTCCGCGGGCCTTTTGCGTGCTGCGCCGGGCCTGGTTATTATGTGTACGGGCGATACTCGAGCCATGGCGAGCGGGTGATCGCCGTCGCCCGTACACGCCGCCCGCCCGACCCGGTCGGCTCCGGGACGCAGGTCTCATCTTACGCCAGCGCTTTGGCCACGTACCGCCATACCGCCGGAAAACCCGCTAGGCTAAGGACAAGGGCCTCGGCGGGCTCGAACCGACCGCAGGCCGCACTGCGCCAGCATGCTGTGCGCACACATAACGATCCATCTCGACGCACATGCACGCTTCCGTCGGCCCCATCCTCGGCGAGCTTAAGCAAACGGAGACCGCGGGCGCGGCGGTCGGGCAGGGCCGCCACCCCGGCCATAGTTGCAGGTCCGGCCCCGGCACTGACCCAGCGGGATGGCCGCAGCGCGCAGGGTAAATAGACCATCGCCGGGCGCATGTATCCCTTCTCCGTCATCGACCCGGGCACGCTGATGCTGACCGCCGTCGGCGTGTTTCTGGTGACCGGGCTGTTCATGTCGCTGGCGCACCGTATCCGCCATGAGCGGGCCTACGCCTGGCTGGCGGCCGGCAATCTGGCCTTTGCCCTGGGCTGGTCGCTGGCGCTCGCGGAGAACGTCATCGGTGTCAGCTGGGTGACGGTGCCGCTGTCCAACATCTTCCTGCTGCTGCTGCCGGTGATGCTGATCTGTGCGTCACTGGCCTTCCTGCGCCTGCCCGGCATCGGCTTGGCGCTGATCGTCGCCTCGCCCATCGTCTTGACGCTGTACTTCGTGCTGGCCGAGACCATGCGCCACGCCATCATCCCGGGCGCCCTCACCTCCAGCCTGAACGGCGCCATGTACCTGGGCACGGCCTGGATCTTCAGCCGCTACTGCTATCCCCGCGGCAGCGTGGCTCAGACCATCATCGGGGCCAATATGCTCATCGGCGCGGTTTTCATCGCGCGCACCGGCGTATTGCTGCTCGCAAGCGTCGCGCCGAACCGGGTGCCGCCGGTGTTCCTGGAGCAGTTGGTCTACGCGGCCCTCTTGGTAAACCTGGTCTGCGCATTGGCCCAGGCGCTGTGCTTTCCGCTGCTCGACTTCATGCGGGCGGAAACGGAGCATTCCCGCGTCAGCCGCCGGCTCAGCAACCTCGCCGACCGCGACGCGCTCACCGGAAGCTACAATCGCCGCGCCTTCACGGTGCGGCTCGAAGTGGAGCTCCAGTTCCACAAGCCGAACCGCCTGCCGCTCAGCGTCATATTGCTGGACATCGACCACCTCACCGCCATCAACGACAGCTACGGCCGCGGCGCCGGGGATGCGGCGCTGGTGGCGTTGGCAGAGATCGTCGAGTCCTGCTCCCGCGGCAACGACACCTTTGCGCGCTTCGGTGACGACGAGTTCGCGCTGCTGTTGCCGGAGACGGCCATCGGCCAAGCCTCGGCCACCGCAGAGTCCATCCGCGCCGCCGTCGCCCATCTGGACCGCGGCGGGCAGCCGGATATAGCCGTGCCCATGACCTGCTCTGCGGGTGTCGCCACCCTGAGCCACCGCGTCGATACCCAGGCGACGCTGCTCGCGAACGCGGATCTCGCGCTATGCGAGGCAAAGCGCAGCGGGGGCGACAGCGTGTACCCGCCGCCGAGCGCGGGCGAGCCGCCGCAGGGGGCAGAGCCATCCGATGCAGATGACTCGGACCACGGCGGTTCGGACCTGAGCCTGGCGGCGGCGCTGCTGGACCCGACCGGCAACGGAGAAGACTGAGGCCGGGCCGGCCGAGCCGAGCCGAGCCGAGCCGAGCCGAGCCGAGCCGAGCGACGAAATCGAGACCGACAATCCACGACTCGACCACACGGCCAGCCAACTGGGTCGCATTCACCGCGACGAGGAGTGGATACAATCGGGACGACGCGGCGCGCCCTTGGCCGCCGACCCCCAGCCATCGAGCGCACGCAAAGCAGCAGGGATCACTATGCCCAGAGCCAGCTTCATATCCTATGCGATCATCATGCGCCTGCTCACCATGTCCATCGTCTGGCTCGCGCTGCTGGTGTGGGTCCTCAACGCCTACCGGGTCGGGTGCGTCACCAGCATCGCGGTTCTCCTGCTGATAACGGCTGCCGTGTTCGTCGCCGGCAGCGAGCGCTCCCACATGCATAGCCGCGCGCTGTTCAACGAGACGGTACGGCACGACGGTCGCTTGTTGCGTTTGGTCTATAACGGCCTGCTCATCAATCTGCGGGATCTGGCGGTCGCTGTGCTGCTGGGGGTGGTGCTGGTGACGAGCGCCCTCACGTTGGCGCCGCGGCAGTGGTCCTTGCTGTTCGTTGACCTACTGTTGCTCACACTCTTGATTCCGCGCATCGCCCGCCTGCTGGGCACCGAGGTGCGCCCGCCCTTTCGCTATGCCATGGCACGGCAATGGGCCGTCTGGATCAGCCTGCTGCTATTGTGGATCGAGGGCATGATGTCGCTGCTGTTCTATCCGCCCACCGATTACACCGGCATGCGCTGGCAGGAGGTGGTGACCTACAACCTCGTCGTACCGGATGCGGCCTGCGGCATCATCGAGACGGCCGCCACCGTCTTCGTCAGCGGCCAGGCCATCGCCATCTGGGCAGTGCAGAACGGTGCCCGCGTGGCCAATGACCCGACCCAATCCGTGATGCTCTGGGTGGGCTACGCAACCCTCGTCGGCTTCACCTTCCTCACCGCACTGGCGTACAGCCGCGCCCTCATCGGCGTCATGGGGCGGCCCTGGGAGCTGTGGGGGAAGGCCGCGCCGTCTGCCCAAGGCGGACCCGCGGCCGCCGACGGCTCGACGCCGGGCCTGTAATCCTGAACGTCAGCAGCAGCGGCAGCAGAGTAAGGCCGCGCGTCGGTCTGTGGTTGAGGGTCTGCCGGGTGGTGAGCGTGGGGGCAGGTCAGTCGGGGTAGCGCGGGGGCAGCTTCGGCGGCGGTTGGCGCGAGTGCTTTTCCGGGGACCTGTAACCGCCTGGCGGC
Source organism: Thiohalocapsa halophila (assembly GCF_016583825.1). Lineage (GTDB taxonomy): Bacteria > Pseudomonadota > Gammaproteobacteria > Chromatiales > Chromatiaceae > Thiohalocapsa > Thiohalocapsa halophila. Next base: position 21,571 of record NZ_NRRV01000024.1, read on the forward strand.
GGGGCCGGCGAGACGCTGGCTATCCCAGTTGCCGGCGGGACGCCGGCGCTCCCGGGCGCCGACGCTGCCGCGGACAATGTCAGTCCTCGGCGTGGTAGCCCTGGATACGCTCCACCTCGTTGCGGGAGCCCAGGATGACGGGCACGCGTTGGTGCAGCTCCTGGGGCTGCATGTCCATGATGCGCTCGCGGCCGGTGATGGAGCCGCCACCGGCCTGCTCGACGATGAAGCTCATGGGGTTGGCCTCGTAGAGCAGGCGCAGCTTGCCGCCCTGGCCCTTAGCGGCCATCTTCGAGTCCATCGGATACATGAACACACCGCCGCGGGTGAGTATGCGGTGCACCTCGGCGACCATGGACGCGATCCAGCGCATGTTGAAGTCCCGCTCCCGCGGGCCCTCCTTGCCGGCCAGGCACTCATCGACATAGCGCTTCACCGGCGCCTCCCAGAAGCGGCCGTTGGAGGCGTTGATGGCGAACTCCGAGGTGTCCGCCGGAATGGTCATGCTCGGATGGGTCAGGATGAACTCGCCGATGTTCTGATCCAGCGTGAAGCCATTCACGCCCTTGCCAGTGGTCAGCACCATCATGGTGGACGGGCCGTAGAGGGCGTAGCCCGCGGCCACCTGCTGGGTGCCGGCCTGCAGGAAGTCCCGCACCGTGGGCCGGTCCACGCCGCCCGGACAGCGCAGGATGCTGAAGATGGTGCCGACGGAAACATTGACGTCGATGTTCGAGGAGCCGTCCAGCGGGTCGAAGGTGATCAGATACTTGCCGCGCGGATACTGGTCCGGGATCTGATAGACATCGTCCATCTCCTCGGAGGCCATGGCCGCGAGGTGGCCCGCCCACTCGTTGCACTGGATGAACATCTCGTTGGAGAGCACGTCCAGCTTCTTCTGGGTCTCGCCCTGGACGTTCTCGCTGCCGGCGGTGCCGAGCGCACCCACCAGCGCGCCGTGGTTCACCTGGTTGCTGATCATCTTGCAGGCGGTGACGATGTCGTTCAGCAGCGCCGTGAACTCACCGGTGGCGCCGGGCGCCTTGTGCTGCTCTTCGCTGATGAACTGCGTAATGGTGGTACCGTGATCCATGGGGGTCGAACCTCGTTGCTTGGAAAGTGACTTGGGGAATTGACTCGGGGGATTGACGGGGTGATGGCCCGGGGCGACGACCCAGGACAGGTTGGCGGCTGCCGCGGGAACGGGGAGCGGCGGCCGCCGGGCGACAGAAACTGCGTGACGCCCCAGTATAAGGGCGCACTCCCGTGCATTCGACGCGGATTCACACTGGATGCAGCCGCGCCCGCCGGCAACGGCCCCCTGCGGTATCCTCCACGGCCCGGTTGCGCAAACCCAGACCCGCCCATGAGCCCGCCCGATTCCACCCAGCCGCCCATCTGGTCCCCCTCTCCCGAGCGCGTGGACGCGAGCCGCATGGCCGCCTTCATCGCCGCCGCCGAGGGCGCCACCGGCCACCGCTTCCCGGACTACGCCGCGCTGCACCGCTGGTCCGTGCTGGACCCGGAAGGCTTTTGGGCCTTGTTGTGGCAGTTCCTGGACCTGCACGCCAGCACGCCGTGGCACCAGGTGGTGGAGCACCCCGAGCGCATGCCGGGCGCTTCCTGGCTTCCGGGGGCTCGGCTCAACTTCGGCGAGCACCTGCTGCGCCACGCCGACACCCGCGGCGATGATATCGCCATCGTCTTCCGCGGCGAGAACGGCGAGCGCCAGACCCTGACCTTCGGCGAGCTGCGCGCCCAGGTCGGTGCGCTGGCCGCCTGGCTGCGCGCGGCGGGGGTCGGCGCAGGCGAGCGCGTCGCCGCCATCCTGCCGAACCGCCCCGAGGCCATCGTCGGCATGCTGGCGGCGGCGAGCATCGGCGCGGTGTGGTCGTCGGCGTCACCGGATTTCGGCGTCGACGGCGTCCTCGATCGCTTCGGGCAGATCACGCCCAAGGTGCTCATCGGCATCGACGGCTATCACTACGGCGGCAAGCGCATCGACGTGGGCGAGCGCCTGGCGCAAATCGCCGCGCGGCTGCCGTCGCTGGAGCAGTTGGTGCTGGTGCCCTGGCTCGCGCCGGACGCGCCGGACGCGCCGGCCCCGAGCACCCGGCCAGCCACTGGGCCGAGCGAGCCCTCCGCGCAGTCGTGGCCGGACCTCATCGACGCGCATCGCGGCGCGGCCCCGGTCTTCGAGCCGCTGCCCTTCGATCATCCCCTCTACATTCTGTTTTCGTCCGGTACCACCGGCAAGCCCAAGTGCATCGTCCACGGCGCCGGCGGCACCCTGATCCAGCACCTGAAGGAGCTGGCCCTGCACACGGATTTGGGCGCCGCCGACCGGCTCTGCTACTTCACCACCTGCGGCTGGATGATGTGGAACTGGATGGCGAGCGCCCTAGCGCTCGGCACCCGGCTGGTGCTCTTCGACGGCTCCCCCTTCCACCCGGGCCCCGAGGTGCTCTGGGACCTGGTGGCGGAGGAAGGCGTCACGGCCTTCGGCACCAGCGCCAAGTACCTCGCGGCGCTGGAGAAGGCCGGTGCCGAGCCGGCGCGCACCCACGACCTTTCGGCGCTGCGCACGCTGCTGTCCACCGGCTCGCCGCTGGCACCCGAATCCTTCGACTATGTCTACCGGGCCGTGAAGGACGACCTGCTGCTCGCCTCCATCTCCGGCGGCACAGACATCGTCTCCTGCTTCGCGCTGGGGAACCCGATGCTGCCGGTCTACCGCGGCGAGCTCCAGTGCCGCGGGCTCGGGCTCGCCGTCGAGGTCTTCGACGATGCCGGCAGCCCGGTGGTCGGCGAGCGCGGCGAGCTGGTGTGCACCCAGCCCTTCCCCTGCATGCCCGTGGGCTTCTGGAACGACCCGGACGGCGCCCGCTACCGCGCGGCCTACTTCGAGCGCTTCCCTGGTATCTGGACCCATGGCGATTTCGCCGAGCTGACGCCCCGCGGCGGACTGGTCATCCACGGCCGCTCCGATGCGGTGCTGAATCCGGGCGGCGTGCGCATCGGCACCGCCGAGCTCTACCGCGTGGTGGAGGCCATGGACGAGGTCTTGGAGGCCATCGCCGTGGGTCAGGACTGGCAGGGGGATCAGCGCATCCTGCTGTTCGTCGTGCTGCGCCCGGACCTGACGCTGGACGATGCCCTCACGGACGCCATCCGCCGGCGCATCCGCGCGCAGCTGAGCCCGCGCCATGTGCCGGCCGAAGTCCGCCAGGTGGCCGCCATCCCGCGCACCCGCAGCGGCAAGATCGTCGAGCTGGCGGTGGCCGACGTCATCCACGGCCGCGAGGTCAAGAACCGCGAGGTCCTGGCCAACCCGGAGGCACTGGACGCCTTCGCCGCCTTCAGCTGGGCGTGATCGCCGGGGCCACCCGTAAGCTGGTGGACTGCGCTTCGCTTGTCCACCCTACGCCCTGCGCCTGCCCGAGTGGTTGGAGTGGTGATCGAGGCTTCTTCTCGCTCCGCGTGTGCGTGGTGGTCAAATCCGCGGGCCGGAATGACGGCAATGACAATACGGAAGCCAAGAGCACAAGGTACACCGCGCCTAGACGCGGTCCCCGCCACGCTGGCGCAGCGCCTCGTACAGGCAGACACCGGCGGCCACGGAGACGTTGAGGCTCTCCACCCGCCCGCGCATCGGAATGCGCATGAGCACATCACAGTGCTCCCGGGTGAGTCGCCGCAGGCCACTGCCCTCACCGCCCAGCACCAGGCCCAGGGGGCCGGTCAGAGCCGTTGCGTAGAGGCTCGCCGGGACGTCCTCCGCGGTGCCCATGAGCCAAACGCCGGCGGCCTTCAGCTGCGCCAGCGACCGGGCCAGGTTGGTTACCTGAATGAAAGGCACGGACTCCGCCGCGCCGCTCGCGACCTTGACGGCCGCCGGCGTCAGACCGGCGGCCTTGTCCTTGGGGGCGATGACGGCGTCGGCACCTGCGGCGTCGGCGCTGCGCAGGCAAGCGCCCAGGTTGTGCGGGTCGGTGACACCGTCCAGGATCAGCAGCAGCGGCGGATGATCCAAGCCGCCCAGCAGCGCATCCAGGTCCTGCACCGGGCGCGCGGCAGGCCCGCTCACCCAGGCGATGACGCCCTGGTGGTTGGCACCGCCGGCGGCGGTGTCCAGCGCATCGCGGTCGAGCTGGCGCACGTGCACACCGGCCTTGCGAGCCAGACCCGCCAGCTCGGCGAGGCGCTGGTCGCGGCGGCGGCGGTCCAGCCACAGCTCGGCGACCTGCCCGGCGCCGAGCTTGAGGGCACTGCGGGCGCTGTTGATGCCGACGGTGGGGCTCGCGCCGCTGGGCTGGGTCGGACTCACGGCTCGGACGCACTCACGACTGGGATTGGGCGAGGATTGCATGCCGCCGCTCGTGCCCGGGCTCGGGCGTGGGGCAGGGCGACACTGGATGGCCTGACAGACCAGGCGGTGACCGCAGGCGCGGCGTCGGGCTTCGTGCCTCAGCCCGGCCTACGGCGCCAGGGCGGGCCGAGCTGGCAGGCCTGACAACCAGGCGGTGACCGCGGGCGCTGCGTTGGGCTTCGTGCCTCAGCTCGACCGTCGGTGCTTGGCGCTCACGCGTGCGGCGGCTGGGGCGCTGCGCCGGCTGCGCTGCGGCTCAGGAGGCCGGCGCCTTGCGCTTGCGCCGCGAGGGCCGCGAGCGCTTCTTACCGGCGCCCTTGGCAGCCTGCTTCTCGGACTGTTGCGCAGACTGGGCCAGCACGAAGTCGATCTTGCGCTCGTCCAGATTCACGGCCGCCACCTGCACCCGCAGCCGGTCGCCGAGGCGATAGACCTGGCCCGTGCGCTCGCCGGTCAGGCGGTGGCCGACGGGGTCGAAGTGGTAGTAGTCGTTGTCGAGCGCGGTGATGTGTACCAGGCCGTCGATGTAGATCTCGTCCAGCTCCACGAAGATGCCAAAGCCCTGGACGCTGGTGATGGTGCCGTCGAATTCCTCGCCGAGCTTATCGCGCATGTACTCGCACTTGAGCCAGCTCTCGGCGTCGCGGGTGGCGTCGTCGGCGCGGCGCTCGGTGCCGGAGCAGACGTCGGCGATCTGCTGCAGCTCGGGCTTGGAGTAATCCAGGTCCGCCGCGGTACCGCCGGCCAGGATGTGCTTGATGACACGATGGACGATGAGGTCCGGGTAACGGCGGATGGGCGAGGTGAAATGGGTGTAGGCGTCGTAGGCGAGGCCGAAGTGGCCGACATTGTCCGAGCTGTACATGGCCTGCCGCATGGACCTGAGCAGCACGGTTTGGATCAGGTGCGCATCCGGGCGGCCCTTCACCGAGTCCAGCAGGGTCGCATAGTCCTGCGCCGTGGGCTTGTTGCCGCCGGGTAGATTCAGGCCCAGCTCGCCCAGGAACTCCCGCAGGTCCGAGAGCTTTTCTTCGTTCGGGGTCTCGTGGATGCGGTAGAGCGCCGGCATCTTCTTGCGCTCGAAGAGCCGGGCCGCGGCCACGTTGGCGGCCAGCATGCACTCCTCGATAATGCGGTGGGCGTCGTTGCGCCGCACCGGCTCGATGCGTGCGATGCGCCGGGACTCGTTGAAGACGAACTTGGTCTCGGTGGTGTCGAAGTCGATGGCGCCGCGCTTGGCGCGCGCGCCGTGCAGCGCCTCGAACAGTGCATGCAGCTCGTGCAGGTGGGGCAGGACGGCCTCGAATTGCTCCGCGAGCGCCGCGTCGGTCTCGTCCAGCATGGCCGCGACCTGGTCATAGGTGAGCCGGGCGTGGGAGCGCATCACCGCCTCGAAGAAGCGTGAGCGCGTCACCCGGCCCTCGCGGTTCACATAGAGCTCGCAGGCCATGCAGAGCCGGTCCACGTCCGGATTGATGGAGCAGAGCCCGTTGGACAGTACCTCCGGCAGCATGGGTACGACCCGGTCCGGGAAGTACACCGAGTTGCCGCGCTTCAGCGCCTCCTGATCCAGTGCCCTATCCGGCGTCACATAGGACGACACATCGGCGATGCACACCAGCAGCTTCCAGCCCTTGGGCTTGCGCTCGCAGTAGACGGCGTCGTCGAAGTCGCGGGCGTCGGCGCCGTCGATGGTGACCAGCGGTAGCTCGCGCAGGTCGGTGCGCCCGGCTTTGGCGGCCTCCGGCACCTCCTCGCCGAGGGTCGCGATCTCGGCGGTGACGGCCTCCGGCCACTCCACCGGCAGGTCGTGGGCGCGGATGGCGATGTCCGTCTCCATGCCCGGGCCCATGTGGTCGCCCACCACCTCCAGGATGCGGCCGATGGGGGGCGTGCGCTTGGTGGGCTGGTCGGTGATCTCGGCGACCACGATCTGGCCCTGCTGCGCCTCCATGAGGCGGTCGCTCGGGATGATGATGTCGTGGGTCATGCGCTTGTTGTCCGGCACCACTAGACCGACCCCGCTTTCGGAGTACAAGCGGCCGACGACACTGGTGGTGCTGCGCTCCAGGATCTCGACGACCGAGCCCTCAAGACGCCCGCGGCGGTCGCGGCCGGTAACCCTGGCCACCACGCGATCACCGTGGAAGACGGTGCGCATCTCCTTCGGATATAGATAGAGGTCGTCGCCGCCCTCGTCCGGCTTGACGAAGCCGAAGCCGTCCGGGTGGGCGATGATGCGCCCGGCGACCAGGTCCCGTTTGTTGACCAGGCAATATGCCTCACGACGGTTGCGCACCAGCTGTCCGTCGCGGACCATGGCCCCGAGCCGGCGGTCGAGTGCCGTGAGGTCCTCCTCGTCTTTCAGACCCAGGGCGTCGGCCACCTCCTGGAAGCCCATGGGTGCCCCGTGCTGGGTGAGCGTCTCGAGGATGTACTCGCGACTGGGGATGGGGTTTTCGTACTTCTTGGCCTCGCGCTGGCGATGCGGGTCCTGCCCCTTCGCCGACTGGGCCGATTTGCGTCGTGCCACGTGATCTCCGCCGCTTTCCTTAAAACGGCTTAGTGTAGCGTTGACAGGGGGTTCCTGTCTCACTATCATTCCGAGGCTTCGCGGGCGGCGTTCATCAGTTCGCTCGCGCGCCCCCGGCCGAGGTGGCGGAATTGGTAGACGCGCATGGTTCAGGTCCATGTCTGGGAAACCAGGTGGAGGTTCAAGTCCTCTCCTCGGCACCACACTCCGGCGAAGGGCCGCTCCCGGGCCCCCAAGCAGAAACAAGCAGTAGAAACAAAAAACGCTGCCCTCAAGGCAGCGTTTTTTGTTTGTCTCTCATGGCTTCGAGCCGCTCGCGCCTACGCCTCATCACGGCGGATCAACGAAAGATCTGGGGGGTTGCTCGAGCGCTTAGCGGCGCTCGCGCGGCTGCGCGGGAGAGTCCCCCGGCGCAGCGCCTCGTCATGCTTCACGGTGAGACGCTGCCGGCGCATGCGCTGCACGGCACGCAGCTGCCAGATGCAGAACGCGATCGCCGAGCCCCAGAACAACAGGATCTGCAGGCTCTTGAAAGTACTGTAATCCATCGCTTTTGCCTCGCTATTGGTGCCGGCGGCGCCGGCTCGGGTGCAATAATCTAGGCAAAAAACGCGGGCACAAACCGGTAAAGCATGAGGAATCAGCGCCTGTCCGCGGCTGCCACCGCCGGCAGCGGGCGGCGCGACCACAATGCCGCCAGCGCCGAGCCCGAGAGGTTGTGCCAAATGGAGAAGAGCGCCCCTGGGATGGCGGCGGCGGCAGAGAAGTACTGCACCGCCAACGCCCCCGCGAGACCCGAGTTCTGCATGCCCACCTCGATGGCCAGGGTCCGCGCACTGCGCAGGTCCCGTGTCACGAGCAAGCCGAGGCCGTAGCCCGCCGTCAGGCCAACGGCGTTATGCAGCACAACGGCGAGAACGATAAGCCAGCCAGCGGCGGCGATGTTATCCAGGTTCAGCGCCACGATGATGGCGATGATCAGCACGATGGCCGCCATGGACAGCAGCGGGAAGACGTCTTTCACCGGCGCCAGGCGCGCACCGAGCCAGGTGTTCACGGCCACCCCGAGCATCACCGGCAGCAGCACGATCTTGGCCACCGACAGCAGCATGTCCCATACCGGCACCGGCACCTGCTGCCCCACGTAGAGCCAGGTCAGTAGCGGCGTGGCGACGACGGCGAGCAGCGTGGAGGCCGCCGTCAAGGTAATGGACAGAGCGACATCGCCGCGGGCGAGGTAGCACACCACGTTCGAGGCCGTGCCGCCCGGGCTCGCTCCCACCAATACTAGCCCGGCGATCAGGGCCGCGGGCAAGCCCAGCGCCGTGCCGATGACCCAGGCGGCCAGGGGCATGACGCCGAACTGAAGCGCCATGCCGAGCCCCACCTGCTGCGGCCGCTGCCAGACGGCCGCGAACTGACGCCAAGTCAGCGTCACCCCCATGCCGAACATCACGACGCCCAGCAGCGGCACGATGGCGGGCTTCAGCGGCGCGAGCCAGTCCGGGCGCAGATAGGCGAGCACCGACCCCAGCAGGGCCCATAGCGGGAACAGGGTCGTGGCGGTGGCTCCGGTGCGGATGGGCATGCGGCGGCGCTGATCTGATACGGCTCGGCAGGGGCGCCATTATGCGGTCTCCGTCAGGCGCCAGCGACCAGCCGGCGGCGCGCGGCGGGCACACCGGTCGCGCCCGGCTGACGCCGCGGCCGCGGTGTGCGCCGCCGGACACGGTGTACCCTGCGCGGCCGAGCACGCCGGGGTCGGCGCACCAGGAGCATAGAGAAGGACTCGACGGCGACGCTCGCCACACCAAGGGCGGCGTAGAGGAGGCTGAGGCCAAGCATCAGTAGCAGCAGATCGATCACGGGCAGCATGGTGCGCTCCAACGGCGTTGTGGGCTGTGGGAGCAGCATGCGCCCATCGGTGGCTCATGCCGCGAGCCCGCGGCGACCATGCAGGACCACGCGCCGCCGAGTCGGCAAGCGCATCTGCCAGCCGCCCGGCGCGGATCAGGGCTAGGCCGGGCGGCGGCCGGCGCCAGCGGCGGCGCTCAGTCGGCGCGCAGAACGGGGAAGGAGAGCTCGTCGGCGATGCGCGGCACGGCCAGAGAGGAGGCGTCTTGGTCTTGCGCGGGGACAGACGGCCGGCGCTGGTCGCTGCGGCCGGGCGGCGGGATGCGCAGCGCGGGCACATGCTCCCAGGGGTCCAGGCGCGCGCGCTCCGGGCGCGGCGCCGCTGCCGAAGGGGCCCGCCGGAGCAAGGGCCGTTCGTCCACGATCCTGTCCACGAAACGGCCCGCCCCATCCAGCCGCAGCGTCGCCGCCGCGTTGTGCCCGCCCTGCCAGCTTGGCGCTGGATCAACCGCGGCTGACCTTGATGACGACCTCGGCGCTGACACCACCGCAGTGGCCGGACTCGCCGCGTCGGCTGGGTGTGCAGACTCGGGCTTGCGGTCCGCCGCGGCAGCGGCGGGCGCCGAGGGCCCGGTGTCTGCCGGTGAGGCGCTCGAGGTTTCTGCCGTGTCGTCGGCCGACAAGGCCGGCTCTGCGGAGCCGGCGGCATCCGCATCAGCGGTGACGGTCTCACCGACGGCGCTCGTATGGATTGCGACCGGCTCCGGATTCGGCTCGGAGGCTGGCTCAGATGCTGGCTGGGAGTCTGACTGGGGGGCTGGCTGGGGTGCGGGCTCGGGCTCTGCGAAGGCGATGCGCTCGGCACCGCTCACCGGCTCGTCGAGCATCGCCAACAGCCGCTGATCGCGGTCATAGATATCGCGGCGGAAGCCCACTCGGCCCGCGGCATCCGCCTTGGCGGTGAGGTAGTAGAGGAGCACGGGCAGGTGCTCGTCCAGATGCACCCAACGGGTGCTGCCGCGGCGCACCACGCGGTCTATATTCGACCTGTTCCACGCCGGCTCGTCCAGCACCTGCTCGGCGAGGGTGAGCGGGTCATGGACGCGCACACAGCCGTGGCTGTAGGTGCGCCGGGAGCGCTTGAAGAGGTAGCGCGACGGGGTGTCGTGCAGGTAGATGGCATGGCCGTTCGGGAACATGAACTTGACCCGGCCGAGGGCGTTGCGCGGCCCGGGCTCCTGCACCAGGTAGTACTGACCGCCGCTTCGCACCCGCTTGTAGCCGTCGGGCACCCCCTTGAACGTCTTCTTCTCGATGGAGCGCGGCACGGTCCAGGTCGGATTGAACACTAGGTATTCCATCTCGTCGCGGAACATGGGCGTCTGGTCGTCGACGGTGCCGATGATGCCACGGGTGCGCCAGGCTTCTTCATGATCGCGCACTAGATACAGCTCGAAGGCGGCCAAGTCCACGAATAGATAGTCGGCAGGCAGGTCGTCATAGAGCCAGCGCATGCGCTCCAGATTGGCGCGGATGGTCAGCAGGCGCTCGTCGAGGGGCACGTTCAGCGCGCGCAGGGTGTTGGGCCCGACGATGCCGTCGGCGGCGAGCCCGGAGCGTTGCTGAAAGCCTTTGACGGCCTCGGCCAAGTCCTCGTCATAGACCTCGGGCACCGCGGCGACGCCGAGGTCGAGTCCATCGATGACTTCAAGATGCTCGCGGATCAGGGGCACCCGCGGGTCCTGTGCGCCCACCCGCAGATTCGGGCCGCCGGGGATGTCGTCCCAGCCGCCGCGGTCGGCGATGGCGAGGTAGCGCCGATAGCCCTTCTTGAGATTCCGGTAAAAGGCCGGGCTCGGCAGCATGGCTGTCAGCTCCTCCGCCATGCCGGGCGTCGCCAGCGCCTGCGCCAGGTCCGCCTTGAGTCGCTCGGCGTCCGCCGGCTCCACGAAGGTCCAATCGGGGTTCACATGCCGCGGATTGTGCTTGCCGAAGCGAAAATGGTGCACGTAGCGCAGTAGCGCATCGCAGAGCAGCAGTTCGGCGCTGGTCCGACGCTTCGCATCCCGCGCCGCCAGCGCGTCGGTCGCGAGCACCGTCTCGATGGCCTCGGCATGAAAGTCGCTCGGCAGGAAGCCGTCGGCGCGGCTCTGCCGGGCAAGTGCCAGCATGGTGCGGGCGCGGCGGCCGTCCCAGGCGGGCCGGTAGTCCCGCTCGGCATAAAACTCGGCGAGCAGTCGCGGCGAATAGAACTCGATATCGCGGCCCGCGAGCGCGACTGTGGGCGCCTCGGCGGATGCGTCGTCGGTGCCAAGGAAAGGCGACAGTGTTGTAGCCAGGTCGGCTGCCGCGGCGCCCGTCGCCAGCAGCAGACAGAGTCCGATTGCCCCGGCCCGCGCGAGCGCCAGCAGCGGGCGCGCCGCGACGATGCCGGCTGCGGGTGGATCTTTGGCAAGAGCGCGGACGACTGGCATAGCCGAAAACCTCGGTGCTGGGCGCGGCTGCTTTGAGAGCGAACCCGAGCTGCAACAGATAGATAGCGGCACTATACCGAAGCTAGGTGAGAACCGCAGCTTGGCACGCGCCGAGGGCTTGCTCACGACTGCGTCCTCCCCTAGGCAATCGCTGCGTAGCCAGGGCTTCCAGCCCTAATTGTGTCACGCCAGGGTGGCCTGACTACGCAGGCAGCAGTCTCAGGTGCTCGGAGCCATGATCAAGTCGCACGCCAAGCTTGCCGGCGGCCGACCGCGCGAGCGCGGAGCTAGCCGAGCCGCCACCCTATCGAGCGCGCCGGAGGGGTGCCGGTCACCAGGCGCTCAGGCCTCGCTCAGCAGCTGCACCCGCCCCTCTTCATCCACGGCCTCCAGTCGCACATCGAACCCCCAGAGCCGGCGAATATGCAGCAGCATCTCGTCCAGGGTGTCTCCGAGCGGGCGACGGTTGTGGCGAAAATGGCGCAGGGTCATGGAGCGATCGCCGCGCAGGTCGACGTCGTAGACCTGGATGTTGGGCTCGCGGTTGCCGAGGTTGTACTGCTCGGCCAGCGCTTGGCGCAGCTGGCGATAGCCGATTTCTTCGTGGATCGCGGTGATCTCCAGGGTGTCCTCGCGGTCGTCATCGCGTACCTGGAAGAGGTGGAAGTCGCGCATCAGCTTGGGCGAGAGATATTGCGCGATGAAGCTCTCATCCTTGAAGTTGCGCATGGCGAAGTCGAGCACCTTGAGCCAGTCGCCGCCGGCGATGTCCGGGAACCAGTAGCGGTCCTCGTCGGTGGGCTCCTCGCAGATGCGCCGAATGTCGCGCATCATCGCAAAGCCCAGCGCATAGGGGTTGATGCCCGAATAATAGGGGGAGTCGAAATCCGGCTGATAAACGACGTTGGTGTGCGATTGCAGCACTTCCATCATGAAGCCGTCGGTTACCATGCCCTGGTCGTAGAGACGATTCAGCAGAGTGTAATGCCAGAAGGTCGCCCAGCCTTCGTTCATGACCTGGGTCTGGCGCTGCGGGTAGAAATATTGACCGACCTTGCGCACGATGCGCACCACCTCACGCTGCCAGGGCTCCAGCAGGGGTGCATTCTTCTCGATGAAATAGAGCAGGTTCTCTTGGGGCTCTTCCGGAAAGCGCTGCTCGCGCTGGCCGCCGCCGCCGCCCGCCTGCTCCCCCGGCAGCGTCCGCCAGAGGTCGTTCACTTGCGACTGGAGGTAGGCCTCGCGCTCCGCCTGCCGGCGCTTTTCTTCGGACAACGACAACGGCGACGGCCGCTTGTAGCGATCCACGCCGTAATTCATCAATGCATGACAGGAGTCCAGCAGCAGTTCGACCTCTTCCTGGCCGTAGCGCTCCTCGCACTCAGCGATGTAATTACGCGCGAAGACCAGATAGTCGATGATGGCGTCGGCGCTCGTCCAGGTGCGGAAGAGATAATTGCCCTTGAAGAAGCTGTTGTGGCCGTAGCTCGCGTGTGCGATCACCAGCGCCTGCATCGGCAGGGTGTTCTCCTCCATGAGGTAGGCGATGCAAGGGTCGGAGTTGATGACGATCTCGTACGCCAGCCCCATCTGCCCGCGGCGGTAGGTCTGCTCGGTGGAGACGAACTGCTTGCCGAAGGACCAGTGGTGGTAGTTGATGGGCAGGCCGACGCTGGAGTAGGCGTCGATCATCTGCTCCGAGGAGATCACTTCCACCTGGTTGGCATAGGTGTCCAGGCCGAACTCGTCATGGGCGATGCGCGCGATCTCTTTGTCGAAGCGCTTCAGGAGCGGGAAGCTCCATTCGGACGAGTCGGAGATGAGTTTGTCTGGCATGGGTACTCGCGCTGATCCGGGCGTCACTGAATTCCGGGCTCAGAGCCCATTGTTAGGCATTCAGTACGGAGTACGAAGTACGGGGACGGTGGCTCGCGTACTCCGTACTCCGTACTCGCTACGCTTCTTGCCGCTTGAAGAGCTCGCGGAACACGGGGTAAATGTCGTCCGCGCCGCCGATCTCTTCCATGGCAAAGTGGGAATGCATCGCCTTCACGTCCTGATAGGCGTACCAGAGACTCTGGTGCTGGCGCGGCGTGATTTCCACGTAGGCGTAGTAGCGCATCAGCGGCATGAGCCGATTGATGAGCAAGTCGCGGCAGATGGCGGAGTCCGAGTCCCAGTTGTCGCCGTCCGACGCCTGCGCAGCATAGATGTTCCAGCTGCCGGAGTCGTAGCGCTCCGTGATGACCTCGTGAGCCAGGTTCAGGGCGCTTGAGACCACGGTGCCGCCGGTCTCGCGGGAGTAGAAGAACTCCTGCTCGTCCACTTCCTGGGCGATGGTGTGGTGGCGGATGAAGACGACGTCGATCTGGTCGTAGTTCCGCTGCAGAAAGAGATACAGCAGGATGAAGAAGCGCTTGGCCAGGTTCTTGCGCACCTGGTCCATGGAGCCGGAGACGTCCATCAGGCAGAGCATCACCGCCTTGCTGGTGGGCTCCGGCTGCTTGGTGAAGGACTGGTAGCGCAGGTCGAAGGTATCGATGAAGGGCAGCGCCGCGAGCCGCGTCTTGAGGCGGTCGATCTGCTCGCGCAGCGCCACCACCCGGGCGTCGTCCTCCGGCACGCCCTCGGCGAGGAGCTGCTCGACTTCTTCTTCCAAGGCGCGGATGCGCCCGCGGTGCGGCGCGCCCAGCGCCGTGCGCCGGGCGATGGCACCCTTGAGTGAGCGCACGACATCGATATTGCTGGGCGCGCCCTCGGTGGTGTACCCGGCACGCACGGTCTTGAATTCCGTGGTGCCCATGAGCTGGTTGCGCACCAGATTGGGCAGCTCAAGGTCGTCGAACAGCAGGTCCAGGAATTCCTCCCGCGAGAGCTCGAAGACGAAGTCGTCCTCGCCCTTGCCGCCGCGGCCGGCCCGCCCCTGCCCGGAGCCCGATCCGGAGCCGCCCTCGGGGCGCTGCACCCGGTCGCCGGCCTCGAACTCCTTGTTGCCGGGGTGGATCATGTCCCGGGTGCCGCCCTGGCCATGGTGGAAAATGGGCTCGGAGATGTCCTTGGATGGGATGCCCACCTGCTCACCGCCATCGATGTCGGTGATGCTGCGGCGGTTGACCGCATCCGACACGGCCCGCTTGAGCTGGCTCTTGTAACGCTTCAAGAACCGCTGCCGATTGACGGTGCTCTTGTTCTTGGCGTTGAGACGTCGGTCGATGAAGTGGGACATAAAATTCGGTGGCTCGCGTTGCACTGGCTGGGTCGAAGTGATCCGCTCCCCTGAAGAGGCCGCATGTCCAGACACCCAAGGGCCGCGGGCTGGGGGCTAAGGCGCGGCGCGGTCTTCCTCAGCCCTCAGCCTTCGCTGCTTCCTATTGCGACTTCCGCACGCGCAAGTACCACTCCGACAGCAACCGTACCTGCTTAGGCGTATAGCCCTTCTCGACCATACGCTCGACGAACTGCTCGTGCTTCTTCTTGTCGTCCGCCGAGGCCTTGGCGTTGAAGGAGATCACCGGCAGCAGCTCCTCGGTGTTCGAGAACATTTTCTTCTCGATCACGACGCGCAGCTTCTCATAGCTGGTCCAGCGCGGGTTGGCGCCGTTGTTGTTGGCGCGGGCCCGCAGCACGAAGTTGACGATCTCGTTGCGGAAGTCCTTGGGATTGGAGATCCCCGCGGGCTTCTCGATCTTCTCCAGCTCCTCGTTGAGCGCGCCGCGGTTCATCATCTCGCCGGTGTCCGGATCGCGGTACTCCTGGTCCTGGATCCAGTAGTCGGCGTAGGTGACATAGCGGTCGAAGATGTTCTGGCCGTATTCGGCGTAGGACTCCAGATATGCCGTCTGCAGCTCCTTGCCGATGAACTCCGCATAGCGGGGCGCGAGGTACTGCTTGAGGAAGCCCACGTAGCGATCCTGCACCTCCGGCGGCAGATGCTCGCGCACGATCTGGCGCTCCAGCACGTACAGCAGATGGACCGGGTTCGCGGCCACCTCAGTGTGGTCGAAGTTGAATACCTGGGAGAGGATCTTGAACGCGAACCGCGTCGAGATCCCGGACATGCCCTCGTCGACGCCGGCGTAGTCGCGGTACTCCTGCACCGACTTGGCCTTGGGGTCCGTGTCTTTGAGGTTCTCGCCGTCGTAAACGCGCATCTTGGAGAAGATGCTGGAGTTCTCCGGCTCCTTCAGGCGCGTCAGCACCGAGAACTGCGACATCATCTCCAGCGTGCCCGGGGCACAGGGCGCCTGGTTCAGGGAGCTGTGGCGCAGCAGCTTGTCGTAGATCTGCTTTTCTTCCGTGACCCGCAGGCAGTACGGCACCTTGACGATGAAGACGCGGTCGAGGAAGGCCTCGTTGTTCTTGTTGTTACGGAAGGACTGCCACTCGGACTCGTTGCTGTGTGCCAGGATGATGCCCTGGAAGGGCAGTGCCGAGAGGCCCTCGGTGGCGTTGTAGTTGCCTTCCTGCGTGGCCGTCAGCAGCGGATGCAGCACCTTGATGGGCGCCTTGAACATCTCGACGAATTCCATCAGGCCCTGGTTGGCGCGGCACAGGGCCCCGGAGTAGCTGTAGGCGTCGGCGTCGTTCTGGGCATAGTGCTCCAGCTGGCGGATATCGACCTTGCCCACCAGGGAGGAGATGTCCTGGTTGTTCTCGTCGCCCGGCTCGGTCTTGGCGACGGCCACCTGCTCTAGGATGCTCGGGTACAGCTTCACCACCCGGAACTTGGTGATGTCGCCGTTGTACTCCTGCAGGCGCTTGACGGCCCAGGGCGACATGATGGTGCGCAGACACCGGGGCGGAATGCCATAGTCCTCTTCGAGGATGGGCCCATCTTCCTCCGGCGAGAACAGGCTGAGCGGCGATTCGAACACCGGCGAGTCCTTGATGGCGTAGAAGGGCACCTTCTCCATCAGCTCCTTCAGCTTCTCGGCCAGCGAGGACTTGCCGCCGCCGACGGGGCCGAGCAGGTAGAGAATCTGCTTGCGCTCCTCCAGGCCCTGGGCGGCGTGCTTGAGATAGGACACCAGCTGCTCGATCGCGTCCTCCATACCGAAGAAGTCCGCAAACGCCGGGTAGCGCTTGATGACCTTGTTCTGAAAGATGCGGCTCTGGCGCGCATCGTTGTGGGTGTCTATCAGCTCGGGCTCGCCGATCGCCGCAAGCAGACGCTCCGCCGCACCGGCATAGGCCATCGGATCGTTTTTACACAGATCCAGGTACTCCTGCAGGCTCATGTCCTCTTCGCGAGAGGACTCGTAGCGGGCCTGGTAGCGCTCGAAGATCGACATTCAGCACACCTCGTTTCGGTTGTCTGTCCGGACGCGAGCGGCGGGCGATCCGGCGTGGCATATCGCTTTAAGATTGCAACGCCGAGGGCGAACTGCAAGGTCCGCGCCAAGCAAGGACCGTCGTCGTCACCCGCAACCGGCGGGATTCGTCCCTCCGCAGCATGCCACTTTTGAGTGCGGTGCGCGCGCACCCGCGCATCCCATAGAGTGCACTGCGGCAGGGAGCGGCGCGACGGGCGCCTCGTGTTCGGGAACTTTGCGCTTAGACAGGTCCCCTCGCAAGGGTTCAATTCCCTGCTCGGGGTGGCCTTGTAGACCGCCGGTCGGCGCCCGCTCCCGCCCCTCGCCTCGTGTGGCGCTCGAGCCACCACCAGCAAGCCCCCAAGGCACACAGGCCGACCAATACGGGCGCCGGATTGCTCCAGGCCACCACCAGCAGCGCTGCCGCCGTGAGGCAAAGATAGACCAGCGGCGGCCAGGGATACCAGGGGATGCGAAAGGGCCGCGGCAGCGTCGGCTCCCGGTGCCGCAGCCGCAGGGCACCGAGTACGGTCAGCAGCGACGAGAGCATCAGGGTAAACCCCGCGAAGGCCAGCACGGCGCCGAACGTGCCGGTGAGAATGAGCACCAATGCCAGCACCAGCGACAACAGCACCGCCCTTGTTGGTGCACCGCGGCGGTTGCGCGCACCGAAAATGCCCAGTGCGGGGCTGTCTTCCGCCATGGCTTCGAACACGCGCGGCCCCGCCAGCAGCATGGCACTGATGGTAGAGAGCAATAAAAGCGCCAGCATGGCACTGATCAGCCGCCCGCCGCCCTCGCCGAACAGCCAGCGCGCCGAGAGCGCGCCCACCTCCACGGTGCCGGCCAGCTCGTCCAACGGCACGCTGCGCAGAAACACCCAGTTCAATAGCAGGTACAACAGTGTCACCAGGGCCGTGCCCAGCAGCAGGGCCCGCGGCACCAGGCGCTGCGGCGATTGCACTTCCGCGGCCACGTAGGTCGCGGCATTCCAGCCCGAATAGGCGTAGGAGACATACACCAGCGACAGGGCGAACGCCGGCGAGAAGACGGCCGCGGCGGTGCCGGCGTCAGGCAGCGGCGTCAGGGCGCCGGGCGCCGCCGGCAGCAATAGACCCGCGGCGCAAAAGAGCAGGATGGCCACGATCTTGAGCAGCGTCATCAGCACCTGGAAACCGGTGCCGAGCCTGACGTCGAAGGCGTGGAGGGCCGCGATCACGACCACCGCCACGGCCGCGGTGGGTGTCGGGGCCACCGGCACCACGGTCGCCGCGTACTGACCGAAGGCCATGGCCGCCAGCGCCACGGGTGCGGCGAAGCCCACGGTGGTGGAGATCCAGCCCGCGATGAGCCCGACGGCGGGGCTGAAGCTCCGGCGCAGATAAACGTATTCGCCCCCCGAGCGCGGCAGCGCTGCCGCCAGCTCGGCATAGACCAGAGCGCCGCAGGCGGCCACCAAGCCGCCCAGCAGCCACAGCAGCAGTAAGGCGGCGCCGTTATGCACGCCTTGGGCTTGCAGGCCGAGGGTCGTGAACACGCCCGTGCCGATCATATTGGCCACCACCAAAAGGGTGGCGGCACGCAGATCGAAGGTTTGGGGTGCGCGGCGCGCGGGCGCCACCCTCATGGCATGGCAGCCGACGCTGCGGCTGTGGGCGGCTGTCTCATTCCGGGTCCAGCACGCTGAAGCACAGCAGCGTCGCCACCAGCCCGAAAGTCAGCAGGCACCCCGTGCCGCCGCAGATCAACAGCAGCCCGGCCGCGATGAGCCAGATGATCAGACACGTACTCTGATTGGCCTTGTAGGCGCGCGTGGCTTTGCGCTCTTGGAACTCACGATAATCGGCGCGCCCTTCGCAGAGCCAGTCCAGGAAGCGGCGCGGCCAGTGCAGGGGAGAATGTCGCTGCGGAGCCATCGGCGGTCTCGTGCTCCAGCGTGATAGGGCGGCATAATCCGGCGGCGAGCCTGGGCTCGGCCAGCACGCCCACTCACCGGTATCGCCATTTGGTCGGAGCATGGCGGCGACGCAGCCGGCGGGCAAGGGTCGGCGAATGCGAATTAGACCGGCTCGTCCCCTGCGCGCCGAGCAGCGCCCGCACGCCGAAGCGATTCTGCCAGGACAGGTTGCCGGCAGGCGCTTGCAGCGCACCAGCCGAGCCCGTACCTTGCCCAGTACATCAAGCCAGCCGCTGGTCTCGCACCTGCTCGCCCGGCATGAGCTCCATCGACATCCGACTCGAGTCCGCGCCGTTCGATCCCTGGGCCCTACAGGCCGACCTCGCCGGCGACGCAGCCGCAGGGGCCCTCGCTGCCTTCGTCGGGCTCATGCGCGACCAAAACGCCGGCCGCCGCGTGCTGGCCATGACCCTGGAGCACTATCCGGGCATGACGGAATCGGCGTTGCGGCAGATCGCTGAAGAGGCCGCGGCGCGTTTCGGCTTGCAGGCCGTGCGCATCGTGCACCGGGTCGGCCGTGTCCTGCCAACCGAGCCCCTCGTTCTGGTCGCCGTCACCGCCGCCCACCGCGGTGAGGCCTTCCGCGGCTGCGAGCTGCTGATGGACTACCTCAAGACTCAAGCCCCCTTTTGGAAGAAAGAGGAAACCGACCAGGGCGAGCATTGGGTCGACGCCCGCGACAGCGACGACGCCGCCGCCGAGCGCTGGCGCTGAGCCGCCGGCGCGGGTGAGCAACCCAGCCCCGTAGGTCGGACTGAGGCACGAAGCCCGACGCCGCTGTCACCGCGCCGCCGACACACCGCGCCGACCCGAGCCCGCGAGCCGGCGCTCCCAGCCGCCCCAGGGCAGGCGCGCCGCCAGCAGTACCGCCAGCACGCCGGCGTAGATGGCGGGCTCGAGCAGATCCGCCTTCACCAGCCACAAATAGTGCAGCACCGCCAGCACGCCGATGGCGTAGACCAGGCGGTGCAGCCGTTTCCAGCGGGGGCCCAGACGCCGCAGCCAGCCCTTGGTGGAGGTCACCACCAGCGGCACCATCAGCACCAGGGCCGCAAAGCCGACGGTGATATACGGGCGCTTGGCGATGTCCGCGAAAATGGCCTGCCAGTCGAAGAACTGATCCAGCCACAGGTAGGTGATGAAGTGCAGCGCCGCGTAGAAGAAGGCATAGAGCCCGAGCATCCGCCGCAGCCGCACCATCCAGGTCCAGCCGGTGAGCCGGCGCAGCGGCGTCACCGCCAGCGTCGCCAGCAACAGCCGCAGAGCCCAGTCGCCGGTGTCGTGGGTAATGGCCTCCACCGGGTTCGGGCCGATGCTCCCGTCCAGTGTGCGCCAGACCAGGAGCACAAAGGGGAGCAGACAAGCGGCGAATAGGGCCGGCTTCACGAGCCGGATGATGCGGTCGGGGGTTGGACGGGAAACCATTGCGAGGGGAAGTGAGAAGTTTGAGGTGTGAAGTTAGAAGCGCGCAGTGCGGCGATGTGCGTCGATTTTGGCGCAGTGGGAGGCAGCCGCAAAGGAAGTGCGGGAGGTTAAGTGCGTGGTGCGCAGTGCGGGCGCGTGCGTCGCCGACCGCTGAGCCCGCGCTCTATGCTGCGTACCTTCGTACTGCGAGCTGCCGGGCCTTGATCATCACTCCGACCAAGTCGCGACAATGGCCGCAGGACGCAGAGCGCCTGCCGTTGCTCCCCACCCCGGAGAGACTGGGCGACTATTGCCTGCTGCCAGCCCCCACGCGCCTCAGCGTAGATCGGGCCGACGCAAGCTCGCGCGACAATTAGGCCGTTAGGGCAATCGCGGCGTCGGGCCACTGGATCATCCCGACCTCCGGCGATTGCTTTCCCAATTTCAGAGCGGTGTCACGACATGAACGCGCACGCCTGCCGCAGCGCCCCGTACTTCGTACTCCGTACTACCGACAGCGAGGCCCACACACGCAAGCTGTCGCCACGCACTGCGCACCACGCACCACGCACCACGCCCCCTCCCCAATCAGTAAAACTCCGCCAAATCCATCCCATCATACAAAGACGCCACCTGCTCGCCGTAGCCGTTGAACTTGAGCGTCGGGCGCTTGCGGGCGAACAGGCCCGCGCCGATCATCCGGTGGCTCTTCTGGCTCCAGCGCGGGTGGTCCACCTCCGGATTGACGTTGGCATAGAAGCCGTACTCGCTCGGCTGCATCATGTTCCAAGTCGCCGAGGGCTGATCCTCGGTGAAGCGGATGCGCACGATGGACTTGATGCTCTTGAAGCCGTACTTCCAGGGCACCACCAGCCGCAGCGGCGCGCCGTTCTGGTTGGGCAGGATCTCGCCGTAGAGGCCCGTCGCCAGGATGGTGAGCGGATGCATGGCCTCGTCCATGCGCAGCCCCTCGCGATAGGGCCAATCCATGATGCCGCGCCGCTGCCCCGGTAACATCTCGGGGTCATAGAGGGTCTCGAAGGCGACGTACTTGGCCTTCGAAGTCGGCTTGAAGCGCGTCAGCAGGTTCACCAGCGGGAAGCCGACCCAGGGCACCACCATAGCCCAGGCCTCCACGCAGCGCAGCCGGTAGATGCGCTCCTCCTGTGGGAAGTCGCGCAGGATATCCTCGATGCCGATGACACCGGGCGCCTCGCACTCGCCCTCCACCACCACCGGCCAAGGACGGGTCTCGAGCTGATCGGCGTTGCGCTTGGGGTCGCGCTTGTCGGTGCCTAGCTCGTAGAAGTTGTTGTAGCTGGTGATGTCCTCACGACCCGTGAGCGTCTCGTCGGTGGAGAGTCGGCTCGGGCGCACGTCCGGAATCGGCTCGCCGGCACGAACCGCGGGCGCCGAGAGCAGTGAGGCGCCGCCCAGCGCAGCACCGACGCCCGCTGCCGCCGCCGTTTGCAGGAATTCCCGCCGGCGCAAATACACCGAACGCGGCGTGATCTCCGAAGCCGGGATGTCGCTCGGTCGCTTGATCAGCATGGATGTGCCTCGTGACGTCTGAACCGTTTTTCAGACCGGACCACTGGGGCTTTGGTTTCACTGCAACTGCAAAACGCCCATGCATTCGCCGCCTCTTGCTCCGGGCGGGATGCCCGGCCTTGGTCGGCGGCTCCCGGGCCGGCGCAGACGCCGCGGTCAGCGAGCGAGGGACGCATAGACGCCCAGCAGCAGCTCCGCCGAGTGCGCCAGGCTGAAGTCACGCGCCAAGCGCTCGCGGCCGGCAGCACCGAGGGCGGCAGCGGCGGCGGGCTCGGTGATGAGCCGCTGCAGATGGCCGGTGAGTGCGGCGGTGTCGCCGGGTGCGAACAACAAGCCCTCCGCGCCGTCCACCAGCGCCTCCGGAATGGCGCCCACCCGGGTGGCCACCACGGGCAGCCCCACGGCCATGGCCTCCAGCATGGACATGGGCAGCCCCTCGTTGTAAGACGGCAGGCAGAAGCAGTGCGCCGCGGCGAGTTTTGCGTTCTTGGCCGCGCCGACGACAGGCCCAGGCACTTTCACGCCGTCAAGGCCCAGCTCCCGAGCGAGCGCCATAAGCGCTTCACGCCGGCCGGGCTCAGCCTCTGAGCCCAGCAGGTCAACCCTGACGGCCCGGTGTACGCGCAGCGCCGCCGTTGCTCGCAGAAGATCCTCCTGGCCCTTACCAGACTGGTAGTGGGCCAGACAGAGGATGCGGAACGGACCGTCATTCGGTGGCGTCGCTGGTTCGCGCACCGGAACACCATTCGGCACCACAACGATTCGTGCCGAATTGGCCCATGGCAAAAGGATCTCGCGCCACCCTGGGCTCAGGACCACGATCCGATGCGCCGCACTCAATAGACGACGTGCAAGCCAAGCACGCACACCAGTTAAGCTTTCCAGGAATCGGTGGAACTGCCCGCCGTGGATATGTAACACCGCCCGCCGTCCAAGTAGGCGTACAAGCACCAAGTCGGCGCCGTTGCGCCAAAAAGAAAACCACGAGCACGTATGAATATGCACCGCGGTCGGGCGCCATGTCAGGCACACACCGGCGAGTCGTCCAAGCAACCGCAGTTGCGCCGCGACGCCTTGCCACAGACTGCGGTCCGTCGCGGTGGTCTTAACATTGTTGATGACGCGCAGGGCGACACGGTCCGAGAGGGCGTGCGTCAGATTCTGCACCACGGTAGCCATGCCTCCAACGGGAGGCGGAAGCGGGCCAACCATCAGTACCCTGGGCCTAACTTCTCGATGCGGGGTGAGGGGGTCGCTCATTGCCGTCCGAGACTGGAGGATCCCCGAGTCGCGCCCACCGCCGCGTGACGGTAGAAGTCTGCGTAGCGCATCAACATGGCGTCTAGCGAAAAGATCTGCTCAGCGCGCATGCGCGCAGCTGCGCCCAGCGTTGCACGCTCGCCATCGTTGCGCACCAGCCGACCGATGACCCCGGCGAGGGCATCCAGGTCATCGGCTGGACACAGCAGGCCGCTGTGGCCGTGATCCACCAGCTCCGGGTTGCCGCCCACCGCATGGGCGACCACCGGCAGACCGCTCGCCATGGCTTCCAGGATGGCATTGCTCATGCCCTCCAGCTGGCTCGGCAGTACGAACAGGTCCGCCGCCGCCAAGTAGCGGGGCACCTGGTCGCTCCCGCCCGGCAATTGAACACGCCCGTCCAGGCCGAGATCGTGGATGCGCGCCTCCAGCGCCGCCCGCTCACGCCCCTCGCCCAGCCACAGGAAGCGCACCTGCCGCGGCGTGCCCGCCAGCACCTGCGCCGCCGCCTCCAACAGATGCGCATGGCCCTTCACGGGCGTGAGGCTGGCCACGGTGAGGATCACAAGCTCGTTGGGCGCGAAGCCCAGCGCGGCGCGCAGCGCGTCGCGCTGCGCACTGGGGGCGAAGCGCCGGCAGTCGACGCCGTTGTAGAGGACCTCGAAGCGACCCGGAGGGATGCCGGCGAGACGCGCGAAGCGCTCCGCCGAGTCGCGGCAGACGGCGAAGAGCTGGTCCGTCGCCAGTGACAAGCCGCGGCTCGCCAGCCGCCGGCGCCGGGGAAACCAGTGGCCGTCGGCGAAGCCGTGGAACGACCAAACCAGGGTGCTGCGGCAGGCGGCGAGCCGATGCGCCAGCACCGTATCCGGCCAGGTGTTCCAGTTGCGGCAGTGGATCACCTGCGGACGGGTGCGGCGGATCACCCGCGCCAAGCGCAGCGCCAGCGTGAGGTCGTGGCGGCGGCGGCCCAGCACGTCGACGGGGACCTGCGGGGCTACGCGATCGGCCATCTCGCCGCGGCGGTCCAGGCAGACGACGCTTTGCTGGAACTGCCCGGCCGGCAGGCCGTTCAACAGGTTGACGACGCCGTTCTCGAGTCCACCCCGCGGCAGACCGTGCACGACTTGGAGGACCTTCACCGGCGCGGCGTCGGCGAGGCGCGCGGCATCCGTCAGCACGTTCATGCGTAGCCGTTCGGGTTCTCGCGCTGCCAGCGCCAGTGGTCCGTCACCATGGCATCGATCCCGAGCTCGGCACGCCAGCCGAGCTCCGCGGCGGCCAATTCGGGGTCGGCATAGCAGGCGGCGATGTCGCCGCAGCGGCGGGCCACGACACGGTAGGGAATCTCGCGCTCGGCGGCGCCCGCAAAGGCCCGCAGCACCTCCAAGACGCTATAGCCGCGCCCGGTGCCGAGATTGTAGGTGACCACGCCCGGCCCCGCCGTCAGCCGCTCCAGGGCGGCGAGGTGTCCGCGGGCGAGGTCCACGACGTGGATGTAGTCGCGCACCCCGGTACCGTCCGGCGTGTCGTAGTCGTCGCCGAAGACCTTGAGCTCCGGCAGCTTGCCCACGGCGACCTGGGCGATGAAGGGCATCAGGTTGTTCGGGATGCCGTTGGGGTCCTCGCCGATGCGC
The DNA here is from genome assembly GCF_016583825.1 of Thiohalocapsa halophila. Taxonomy (GTDB): domain Bacteria; phylum Pseudomonadota; class Gammaproteobacteria; order Chromatiales; family Chromatiaceae; genus Thiohalocapsa; species Thiohalocapsa halophila. The sequence goes on from NZ_NRRV01000024.1 coordinate 45,919, forward strand.
CCGCTCGCATGCGCGCCCACCGGGTTGAAGTAGCGCAGCAGCGCGATGTCCCAGGCGGCGTCGGCGGCGTGCAGGTCACGCAGGATCTCCTCGATCATCAGCTTGGTGCGGCCGTAGGGGTTCGTGGCCGCCAGCGGGAAGTCCTCGCGGATGGGCACCGAGGCCGGGTCGCCATAGACCGTCGCCGACGAGCTGAACACCAGTCGCTTGACGCCGGCGGCGGCCATCGCCTGGCACAGACAGACCGTGCCATGGACGTTGTTGTCGTAGTAGTCGAGCGGGATCTGCGTGGACTCGCCGACGGCCTTGAGCCCGGCGAAATGGATCACGGCATCGAATGCGAAATCGCCGAACAGCGCCGCCAGCGCCCTTGCATCGCGCAGATCCGCCTGCACCAAGGCGAGCGGCCGACCCGCCAAGGTCTGCACCCGCTCCAGCGCCGCCGGCTTGCTGTTATGCAGGTTGTCGACGACGACGACCTCGTGCCCGGCGGCGAGCAGCTCGACGCAGGTATGGCTGCCGATATAACCGGCGCCGCCGGTGACGAGGACACGCATAGAGAGAGCTCCGAGATAGGCCGTTGCCGCGCATTCTAGCGAAGTCCGGCCGCCCGTTGCGCGGACCACCGCCGGCATGCTGCGCCCTGTGCGGCCAGTGCCGGCCCAGCGCCCGCACTGAACATAACCACACGCGCCGGCCGCCGCCTCCCCAGCGCACACACTGACAGCAAGGCGCCGTGACGGTAAGCTGCGCGCGCCAATCGGTCCCCGTCAGCACTCGTTTCCCGCCTTCGATATGGTTGCCTCGTTGGATCTCTCCGTGGAGCTCGCCGTGCTGCTGGCGGCGACCGTGGTGCTCGCGAGCGTGCTCATCAGCCCGCTGGCGACCCGCCTCGGCGCGCCCATCCTGCTGTTGTTCCTCGGTGTCGGCATGCTGGTGGGGCAGGACGGCCCCGGCGGCTTCGCCTTCGACGACTTCGAGCTGGTCTACGACATCGGCAGCATCGCCCTCGCCGTCATTCTCTTCGCCGGCGGTCTCGGCACCCGGCTGACGGACATCCGCGTCTGCTGGGGCCCGGCGCTGCTCCTCGCGACCCTGGGTGTCGCCATCACCGCCGGCGTGGTTGGGCTCGCGGTCTGGGCCGCCGGCATGGCGCTCGCCGTCGCCCTGCTGCTGGGCGCGGTCATCGGCTCCACGGACGCCGCCGCCACCTTCCTGCTCCTGCAAGGGCGCGGCATCCGCCTGCGCGGGCGGGTCATGGAGACCATTGTCGTCGAGTCCGGTCTCAACGACCCGATGGCCATCTTCCTGACCCTCACCTTGGTGACCATCGTCGACGCCGGCGGCGGCACCGACACCCTCTCCCGGGCACTCGTCGGCAGCTTCGCGCAGCAGATCGGCATCGGTGCGGCGGCCGGCCTGCTCGGCGGGCTGCTGCTGGGCTGGATCGTGCAGCGCCTCGAGCTCGCCCGGGGCCTCTACGGCGTGCTGGCGTTGGCGGCGGCGCTGGCCCTGTTCGAGGGTACGCAGCTCGCCGGCGGCAGCGGCTACCTCGCCGTCTACCTCTGCGGCGTGCTCACCATGCACAGGCTGGACGGACGGCGCCGGGATGAGCTGGACATCACCCACGGCAGCCTCGCCTGGCTGAGCCAGATCCTGATGTTCCTGCTGCTCGGCATCCTGGTGACACCGAGCGAGCTTGCGGCGGAGACCTTGGCCGCCGCCGGCGTGGCCGCCGTGCTCATCTTCGTCGCCCGGCCCGTGGCCGTCGGCCTGTGCCTGCTGCCCTTTCGCTACACGCTGAAGGAGCGGCTCTTCATCGCCTGGGTGGGCCTGCGCGGCGCCGTGCCCATCTTCCTCGCCATCATTCCAGTGCTGAGCCCGGGTCCGGTGGCGACGGACTTCTTCAACATCGTCTTCCTGGTGGTCATCGCCTCCCTGGTGCTCCAGGGCTGGACCATCCCTTGGCTCGCGCGCCGCCTGGACCTGGAGGCGCCGCCCGACCTAGCCGCGGGCACCCCGGCGAACGCTGATCCCCTGCGGCCCTGAGCCGCAGCCCGTTGCTCGATAGCCGAGGCGGCACCATGAATCGACGCAAGCACGGCGTCGACCTGGAAGACGCCGCGCCGGTGCTCTTCGATCCCCGCGCGCTGGTGCGCGAGGACACAGACGCCAAAGGCGAACAGCGTTTCGTGGCCGTTGGCAGGGATGCGCTGGGACGCCTGTTGACGGTCGTTTACACCTATCGTCCGCCGGACACCGTTCGGCTGATCTCGGCTCGCCAAGCCACGAAGAGAGAGCAGCAAGCGTATGAAAACTGAATACGACATGAGCAACGCGCGTCGCGCGACAGAGATCGACCATCTGAACCGCCTGCGCGCCGGCAAGACCCGGATCACGATCATGCTCGACGACGAGGTCCTGGATGCCTTCCGCCAGCGTGCCGACGAGCAGGGCATCGGCTATCAGACACTCATTAACCTTGCCCTGCGCGAGCACCTGGCGCGCCGGCCGGTCGACGAGGAGGCGCTGCGCCGTATTCTGCGCGAGGAGCTGCATTCCGCGGCTTGAAGCGCGCGACGCGCCCGAATGACCGCTCAACCGCAATTCGGATGCGTGCCGCCCCAAAATGGGGACAGTCTACGCAATTACCCGCAGCCAAGCTGTCGTCTCGCCCTTGCCGAGGCAACAGGCAGCGGCCGGCAAACACCTCCTTCGCGCTCGCAGCGTCGCTTCCGCCCTCGCATCAAGCGTGCAATTAAGGTTACCGTCACCATAATTAGCGTCCGGTGCCTTGCCGAGCGCGCGGCCCAGGGCCGCCAGCGCAGCGTCCGCGGCGCCGTCCTGCAAGAGCAGCACCGCACGCAGCATGTCCGGCTCCCCGGCCTGCGGCGCCGCCGCCGCGGCCTCATCCAGCAACGCGGCGGCGTTGGGCACGTCGGTCAGCGCGTACAAGCCGAGGGACAGCACTGCGGCGGCCAGGGCCGTGCGGGATCTGGAGCTGATGGACATGGCTGGAACATCCGGTGCCAGCGCCGCGCGCCGATGCTGAGTGAGAAGACGGGGCAGTATGCCGGGCAGCGGCGTCCCGCCGCTGCCCGGCAGCCGGTCAACAAGGCCGCGGCCCCAGTACCTGCCCGCTGCGGACCACGACAACCGTCAGAACCTGGAGCGCGCTCTCCCCCCTGGACCACCGGCGGCCGCCACCCGGCCAAGCCGCCCGGCACTCCGCTGAGCCTGCACGCCGACAAACCCGAGAGGGTATGGGAGATCCGCAGCCCGGACAATCAGGAAACCTCGTCAGTCAATGCCTTACGCAATACCCCCAGGTGGATCCCGACCCCGCCGCGCCGGCAGCCCACGGACCGGTCGCGGAGCAACGGGTTGCTCAGCCGTGCGGTGGCGCCCCTACTCTGTCGTACGCAGTCGTAATACACCGAGGCGGCCATGACCATTTCCATCCGTCTGGATCAGGACACCGAGGACGCCCTAAGGCGCCACTTGGCCGCCGAGGGGATCCCCCTCTCGGCCTTCGTGCGCGAGGCAATCCGCGACAAGCTCGCGCGCACGGAGGAGCCGTCGACCCCGTACGCAACCGGCGCGTCGCTGTTCGAACGCTTTGCCAGTGGCGACCCGGATCGCAGCACCCGGCGCAAGGCGCTGATCCGCGAGCGCATCGATGCCAAGCATCGTCGTTGACAGCGGCCCGCTGATCGCGCCGAAAAAAGGGGTCAGAGCCGAATGGCGCTAACTTAAGCCAGTCCGCGATATGAATCAGACACTTACGTTGACTACGATACGACGATCCAAGCTCTCCTGCGGCACAAGCGGGCGGTCTTCGCATGTCGGACGGCCTGGAGCTGTTCGGGTTGCAGGCCAACCGCTTCGCTAAGTGACTGTTTTTATGAAGACGCCGCTTAAGTTAGTGCCATTCGGCGCTGACCCCTTTTCGCCGAGCGCATGGGCCAGCGCGGGGTGCATCCCCATCAGCTGGCGCATGTCTCCCGCAGATCAGCCGGTGGTGCTGTCGCGCGTGTTGTCGGTCACGCTGTTCCAATGCGCCCGCGAGCTGGTGTACAACCTGATCAAGCACGCCGACGCGAGCCAGGGCAGCATCGAGCTGGCCTGGGACGACGCCAGCGTCACACTGGTGGTCGCCGACGATGGGGTGGGTCTTGCGCGCTCGGCGCCGCCCGCCGACGGCGATGCGCCCGACTACCGGCACACCGACGGCACGGCGCCGCCGCAGCGCCCGCTGTCAGCGGTGGACAGCGTCGCGACCGGCGGCTTCGGCCTTTACAGTATCCGCGAGCGTGTCGCCCTGCTGGACGGCACCCTCAGCATCGACAGCGGCCCGCGCGGCACCCGGGCTCGCATCCTTTTGCCACGGCGCGCGGCCGCCGGGAGTTCAGCATGAGCCAAACCAGCATGGTCCGAAACGACCCGCCGGCCAATGCCGCCAGCCTTGACCGCCAGGCCGCGCCGACGCGCCCGCTGCGGCTGTTGCTGTGCGACGACCACGCCCTCTTCCGCGAGGGCCTGTCGGCGCTGCTGGAGCGCAGCGCGGAGCGGCAGGTGGTGGGCGAGGCCGCCACGGGGAGCGAGGCGGTGCGCCTCGCAGCGGAGTTCGCGCCGGACGTGGTGGTGCTGGACGTGGGGCTGCCGGACATCACCGGTGTCGATGCCGCATCCGCTATCCAAACCGCGGCACCGGGCTGCGCCGTGGTGGCGCTGTCCATGTATGCCGACGGTCACTACGTGAGGCGCATGCAGGAAGCCGGCGCCCTGGCCTATGTGCTGAAGAACGACGTCAGCGGTGAGTTGTTGCAGGCCATCGACGCCGCCACCCGCGGCGAGTGCTACCTGAGCCGCGCGCTGCGTGCGGGACCCGATCCCTTCAGTGAAGATGCGCAAGCAACGCCTCTCGGGCGCTGCCCGGAGATGGACCGCGAATTGCTTACGGCCCGCGAGCGCGAGGTGCTCTGCATGCTGGCGCGCGGCCAGCGGGCAAAGAACATCGCAGACGCGCTCGGCATCAGCGTCAAGACCGTCGAGACCTACCGCTCGCGCGTCATGCACAAGCTCCAAATCGACAACCTCCCGGGGCTGGTGCGCTTTGCGATTCGCGCCGGGCTGGTGACGGCGGAATGAGGCGGTGGACAGCGCCCTCATCGCAAGATTCGTATACCGTCCCGGTCTTTAGATGGACTTTCTCCAGGTCCTGCGCCAAGTCGGGCAGCGGCTCGAAGCGGCCAGGGTACGATTCGCGCTCATTGGCGGTTTCGCCATGGCCCTGCGGGGCGTGCAGCGCGCGACGGTGGACCTGGACTTCCTGCTGATGCTGGACGATCTGGAGCGGGCGGATGAGATCCTGCGCAGCGCCGGCTACAGCCGCGATTTTCACAGTGAGAACGTCTCCCACTATATCGGTGAGCCACCGGACCTGGGCCGCATCGACATCCTGCACGCCTTCCGCGGCCCGAGCCTCAGCATGCTCCGGCGCGCCGACCAAATCCCCGTCGCCGACGGGCTGACGCTGCCGGTGGCTCGGGTGGAGGACATCGTCGGGCTCAAGGTGCAGGCGGCGGTAAACGACCCGCAGCGCGCCGCCGCGGACTGGGCGGACATCAAATTGCTCGTGGAGGCCCGGGCAGCGCTCGGCCGGGCGCTGGACTGGGAGCTGATCAAGGACTATCTCCACATCTTCGGGCTCGACGCCGAGCTGCCGCGCATCGAGGGCTGGTATGGCAAGACTGACCGAGACTGACCGCGCGGCGTTGCGCGGGCTCACCGGGCGCGGCTTCGTCCAGTCCGCCGCCGAGCGCAGTCCGGCGGTGGTCGCGCAGACCATGGAGGCACGCGAGCGCTACTGCCGCTGGGCCACCGCCGCGGCCAAGTTCTTCAAGGGCGCGAAACCGGTCCGCTTCGTCGGCGACAACTGGCGTCTCTGAGCCCGGGTCTTACGCTGTCGCGTCACCACCTTTGAAATAAGAGCCCTCGCCATGCCCATCGCCGCCAAGCTGTTGCCGCTGCTGCTCATCGCCGTCGTCGCGGCAGCCACCGTGCGCGCGGGCGACATCCGCACCGAGCGAGTGCACTTCGCCCCCGGCGCCACCGGCGCGGTCATCGCCGGCAGCATCCAGGGCCGCGGGAGCATCGACTATCTGCTCGGCGCCCGCGCCGGGCAGACGCTGTCGGTGACCATGGACAGCGACAACACCGCCGCCTACTTCAACGTCATCCCGCCGGATGCGGAGAACGTTGCCGTCTACGCCGGCCACACCGGGCCGGAGCTGAACCGCTACGTGGGCACGCTGGACCTCGACGGCGACTGGAAGCTCCGCGTCTACCTCTACCGCGCCGCCGCCCGCCGCGGCGAGACCGCGGACTATCGGCTCCAGGTCGAGGTCGCCGGCGAGCCGGACCCCGGCACCGCCCGTGAGGCCAACGACTTCGGGCCCAGGGAGTGGGACGCCCGCGGCGACCTCGGCTGCGCCCGCGGCGGGCGGCCCATGCAGGCCGCTGCCTGCCCCTTCAAGGTCGTGCGCTATCGCATGGACGAGGGTGCGACCGTCTTCGTCATCCGGCCCGGCGCCGACGTGGCGCCCGGCGCGGCGCGCACTCTCTACCTGCACAACGGCGAGTGGTCCACGCCAGCCAGCGACGCGGTATCGGCGAGCCAGCACGGAGACCTCTGGACGGTGACCGTGGGCGAGGAGGTCTACGAAATCCCCGCGGCGGTGATCTCCGGGGGCTGACGGCGCGCCTGCGCACAGCGTCCGGTGTAGCGTCAGCCGGGCTGCCCGCGCCTGGCGCCGCGTCGGCAGCGGCATTGCGGCAGCGGCAGCAGCAGCGGCAGCGGCAGCGGCAGCGATCATCGTACTGTCCGTGCGCCTGGCTCGCGGCGGGTCGCGGCAGGGATGCCGCTCCCACGGCGGCGGGTCGCGGCAAGGATGCCGCTCCCACGGCAGCAATAGCTGGTCGGCGTTGTCATCGGGGCCGGCTTGGGGGGAGTATCGGCATCGATTACGCCACCCAAAAGCCCATCTCCGTGCGCTACCATTCCGCGCCGCACCAGTCAGCCCGCCGGCGGCCAGGAGTGCCATGCTCACCGAGCGCTTCCAAGACGCCCTCGTCTACGCCACAGAGCTCCACGCCACCCAGATCCGCAAGGGCAGCGGCGTGCCCTATGTCTCGCACCTGCTCGCGGTGGCGGGCCTGGTGCTGGAGGCCGGCGGCGACGAGGACGCCGCCATCGCGGCCCTGCTGCACGACGCCGCTGAGGACCAGGGCGGACTCGCGACCCTCGCCGAGATCCGCAGGCGCTACGGCGACCGGGTCGCGGACATCGTCGCCGCCTGCTCGGACACCTTCGAGCAGCCGAAGCCCCCATGGCACCAGCGCAAGCGCGCCTACATCGCCCACCTGCGCGAGGCGCCGGCGGACGTGCGGCTGGTGTCCTGCGCCGACAAGCTGCACAACGCCCGCAGCATCAGCAGCGATCACCGCCAGCTCGGCGACGCGATCTGGACCCGCTTCAACGCCGACCCCGAGGATATCCTCTGGTACTACCGCGAGGTCTCGGCCATCTTCTGCGAGCAGGGGCCCGAGGCCTTGGCAACGGAGCTGTCGCTGGTGGTGGAACAGCTGCACGCAGCGGTGACGGGTGCTTCTGCCCGGGTCTGCGCCGGCACTCCCGGCTGAGCAGCAACGGCCGACACGGTCCAGGCGCGGCCGGCCCCAGGTCGGGCGATGCCCAAAGGCAGCCGATATCTTGCGAACGCGCATCACACCAGCCCCTGCGAGTCCGCTAGGATGCGCGCGCCGCCCCCTACACCCCGCGGGGGCGGTCCTGCGCCCGCGCAGGGGCAACCAGAAAAGCGACCAGAAAGACCCATGACGAAAGCGGACCAGGCGCTGACTCGCGCCATCGGCCAGCGGCTCCGAGCCGCACGCGAGGCCCGCGGGCTGAGCCTCAGCCAGCTCGCGGACCTCACCGGCGGGCTCTACAGCAAGCCCAGAATCAGTAATTACGAACAGGGACTGCGACGCGTCACCATCGAGGGGGCCCAAGTCCTCTCCGAAGCCCTGGGCAACGTCTCGGTGGCGCACATCCTGTGCGTGGACGATCACTGCGCGGCCAGCCCCGAGGAGACCGGGCTGCTGGAAGGCTTCCGCGCACTGGCGGGCGACGATCAGCAACAGGTTTTGGACTGGGTCAAGGACAAATCCGGCACGTGACCAGCTTCGGGAAAGCTGCGGCATCGCACACCCCGGGCCGCGCACACGCGCTAGGATAGGGGCAGACTGTTCAAGCGACGCACCGCTGCCATGAACCTGACCCTCATCGTCATCCTCGCCGTCGTCGTCGTGCTGGCGCTGTACACGACGCTCATCTACAACAACCTGGTGCGGCTCAAGCACACGGTGGCCAAGGCCTGGTCCAACATCGATGTGGCGCTGAAGCAGCGCCACGACGAGCTGCCCAAGCTGGTGAACGTGTGCAAGCGCTACATGCGCCACGAGCAGGAGACCCTGACCCGCGTGGTGGCAGCCCGGGGCGAGGTGCTGGCGGCGCAGAACGCCGGCGACGTGCGCGACCTCGGCCGCGCCGAGACGGCCCTGCGCGCCGGGCTCGACCGCCTCTTCGCGCTGGCCGAGAGCTACCCCGACCTGAAGGCGGACCGCGGCTTCCAGCAGCTCTCTCAGCGCATCTCGCAGCTGGAAGACACCATCGCCGACCGCCGCGAGCTCTACAACGAGAGCGTCAACCTGAACAACGTGCGCATCGAGCAGTTTCCAGACGTCTTCGTCGCGCGCATGTTCGGCTTCCTGGCAGCAGACCTGCTGGAGTTCGAGGCCGCGCGCAAGGACGTGGACATCGCCAAGCTCTTCGCCTGAGCTGCCCCAAGGGCCGCCACCGACGCGCCGCCGCGCATGGACCTGTTTGCAGACGCCATCGCCACCGAAGACCCCGTCGGCTTCTGGCTGGGGGTGGCCATCGCCGCTGCCGCCGGCGCCTGGCTGGTGCACCGGGGCCTGCGCGCCTTCTGGGGCCTGCGCCTCATCGTCGACACACCCACCGCGCGCATCCGCTCGGCCCCGCAGGGCTATGTGGAGCTGCAAGGCTTGGCCGCACCGCTGCGCGAGCCGCTGCGGGCGCGGCTCACCGGCAAGCCCTGCGTTTGGTACCAGTGGCAGGTCGAGGAATACCAAAGCAGCAGCAGCGCCCGGCGCAGCGGCCGTTGGGTCACCCGAGACCGCGGCGACGCCGGGCGCCCCTTCCTGATCGACGACGGCACCGGCCAAGCCGAGGTGCTGCCGGCGAACGCTAGGCTGCACCTGCGCAGCCGCGATCGCTGGCAGGGGCCGCGTCCGGACCAGCCCGACCGCGGCCAGCAAAACCCCATTACCGCGTTCTTTCGGCGCCACCGCCGCTACCGCATGACCGAAGCGCGCGTCCACGACGGCGAGCCCGTCTACGTCCTCGGCGGCTTCGAGACCCCGCGCCGCGGGGTACGCGAGCGCGAGGCGCTCACCCGCACCCTGCTCGCGCGCTGGAAGCGCGACCCCGAGCGCATGCAGGCCTTCGACCGCGACGGTGACGGCGAGGTGGACCTCGCGGAATGGGACCGCGCCCGCGCCAAGGCGGCACGGCTCGCCGAGCGCGCCGAGGCCAAGCTGAGCGCCGACCCACCCAGGCCGCGCATCGTCGCCACCAGCGAGCCGACCCAACCCTTCCTGGTATCCACCGAGGACGAGGCCACCCTGCTCACCAAGCTCCGGCTCAGGGCCTTCGGCGGCACGGCCCTCGGCGCCTTGCTCGGCGTCGGTGCGGCGGCGGCCGTTCTAGCGCGACTCGGCGCATGAGGCTGTGACCAAGTCCCTCCCGACCGGTCCAAATCCAACAACAGCTGAGGCAGACTGTGGCGATCCCCAGCTTCGACAAGTTCATAGAGCCGTTGCTTCGTTTGTTGGCCGAACATCCGGATGGCATGAAAACCGGGGATGCTCAGAAAGCGCTGGCAGACCAGCTTGGTATCAGCGATGAACAACGGCGGCAATTGCTACCGAGCGGCGTGTACCCTGTCTACAAGAGTCGAATCGGGTGGGCCCATGACCGCTTGAAGCGAGCTGGCTTTTCGCAGAGCGAGCGGCGTGGCTTTTGGCGCCTCACCAACAGCGGCAGAGACTTTTCAAACCGAAATCCAACACTCGACCCAGAGACACTCAAGCACCTTGCTTATCCGGAGACACCTGGCCGGTTGTCTCAGATTGGAACCACGAACCATGGCACCCCAGAGATCGCAACCGAATGCCCCGAAAGGGACAGTACACCACCGGATGAACGGCTCTACCATGCGCTGACGGAAATTCGTCAGATCACGGCCTTGGATTTGCTCGATCGGATCTTTGAGCGCGAGCCCGAATTCTTCGAAACCCTGGTTTTACGGGTGCTGAAAGGCATGGGATACGGCGCAGACGAGCGCTCACTCGAGCACAGCGGTAGCCCTGGCGATGACGGCATTGATGGTGTCATTTCGCTTGATCGACTGGGACTCGATCAAGTTTATATACAGGCGAAGCGGTACGCCACCGAGCGACACATCAGCAAGGACGCCATTCACGGCTTCATCGGAGCGCTTCACCTGCAGGGCGCGGTCAAGGGGATTTTCATCACCACCAGCGGGTTTACTGCGGGCGCCAAAAAGGCCGCCGCGAGCGTGCGCGGCCTGAGCTTACGGCTGATTGATGGCGAAGAGCTGGCCGCGCTGATGATTGAGCACCAAGTCGGTGTGCGTCACGAACCGCTACCAGTCCCGAAGATCGACCTGGACTTCTGGGAGTCCGACTGAGACCCCCGGGCCCAGCGCAACAGGACCCAAGGCACCGCGGACCCGAAGTCCGGCGCGCAGACAGCCGAGCGCGCCCGCATCGGTCGCGGTCTGTTGTGCCGGCCGGTCTCCCGCCCAACCTCTTTGCATCGGCCGTTACGCGTCCCTCGGAGGCCCTGCCGTATGAAACCTGTCCCGATCGAGCTCACCGTCAACGGCAAAGGCCACAGCCTACAGCTGGAGCCGGACATGCCGCTGCTCTGGGTGCTGCGCGACGAGCTCGGCCTCACCGGCACCAAGTACGGCTGCGGTATCGGCCGCTGCGGCGCCTGCACGGTGTCTATGGACGGCGCGCCGGTGCGCAGCTGCTCGCTGCCGCTGAGCGCCGTCACCGGCGCCGTCACCACCATCGAAGGGCTCGGCACCACGGAGGCCCTACACCCGGTGCAACGGGCCTGGATCGACGCCCAGGTGGCCCAGTGTGGCTACTGCCAGTCCGGGCAGATCGTCGCCGCCGTCTGCCTGTTGCAGGAATATCCGGAGCCGACACCGGCGCAGGTCGACGCCGCCATGACCAACCTCTGCCGGTGCGGCACCTACGAGCGGGTGCGCATGGCCATCACCCGGGCGGCCGACGCGCTCAGGGCTGCGGAGGACGGCACGGCATGAGCGGCGGGCGCCGGGACAAAACGGGCAGCAGAACGGGCAGCAAGACGGGCAGGCTCACCCGCCGCGCCTTCCTGATCGGCTCGGTGGCGGTGGCCGGCGGGGTGGCGTTCGGTGTCTACCAGGCGCGCCAGCCCCATCCAAACCCGCTCGGCGGCGACCGGCCGGACCCCGCCGGCGCGGACGACGACCCCGCGGTGACCTTGAATCCCTACCTCGTCGTCGATACCGACGGCGTCGCCATCGTCACCCCGCGGGCGGAGATGGGCCAGGGGGTGCACACCACCCTCGCCGCGCTGGTGGCCGAAGAGCTGGACCTGCCCTGGGAGTCCGTGCGCACGCTGCACGGCCCGGCGGCGGCGGCCTATTTCAACGCGGCCGTGCTGGCAGCGGCAGTGCCCTACCCCAGCTGGGACCACGGCTGGCTCGCCGAGGGCCTGCGGGATGTCGCCGGCGTGGCCGGCAAGCTGCTCGGCATGCAGCTCACCGGCGGCTCCACCAGCACGGCGGACGCCTTCGTCAAGATGCGCAAGGCGGGCGCGGCGGCGCGGTCGGTGCTCGTGCAGGCCGCGGCGGCGCGCTGGGGGCGGGATGCGGCCTCGCTGCGCACCGACGGGGGCGCCGTCGTCGACCCCGGCAGCGGCGAGCGGCTGCCCTACACCACGCTCGCCGCGGACGCCGCCGCCATCGAGCCGCCCGCGGACCCGCCGCTCAAGCCGCGCTCGCAGTGGCGGCTGCTCGGGCGCAGCCTGCCGCGCGTGGACATGACCGCGAAGTGCACCGGCACGGCAGGCTTCGGCATCGACGTACAGCTGCCCGGCATGCGCTACGCGACGGTCCTCGCCAATCCCTACCCGGGCGGCATCCGCGGCGGCTTCGACGCCGGCAAGACCGAGGACATGCCCGGTGTGGTGCAGGTCGTCGATCTCGGACCCGAGCATGGGGATGCCCTGGCCGTGGTGGCCGACAACACCTGGCGGGCCTTCCAGGGCGCCGAAGCACTGAACATCGACTGGCGCCCGGCAGCGGATGTGACCGGCGACAGCGCGGCGATGCTGGACGTGATCGCGGCATCCATCGATACCCAGGCACCGGACGCCACGCCCCGCGACGACGGCGACGTGGAGCAGGCCCTGCGCATCGCCCGCGCCGAGGCCAAACCCATGGTCGAGGCCGAATACCGCGCCCCCTTCCTCGCCCACACGACGCTGGAGCCGCCGGCTGCGGTGGCACTGCGCGAGCCCGAGCGCCTCACCCTCTGGTGCGGTCACCAGGCGCCCACCCTGTTGCGGGACCTGGCCGCCGAGCAGGCGGGGCTGGACCCGGAGCAGGTGGACGTGCGGGTGCAGTTCCTCGGCGGCGGTTTCGGGCGGCGCGCGGAGGTGGACTTCGCGCTGCAGGCCGCGGCGGTGGCCGAGGCCATGCCCGGCACCCCCGTCAAGCTCACCTGGACCCGCGAGGAAGACGTCCGCCACGACCTCTACCGGCCCGCGGCCGTCGCTCGCTGCACCGGCGTGCCGGGCCGGGACGGGCTGCCGGAGACCGCCGTGTTGGAGATCGCCTCGCCGTCGGTGATGCGCTCCTTTGCGGGGCGCGCGGGTCTGCCGGCCATGGGCCCGGACAAGCTCATCACCGAAGGGGCGGCCATGCAGCCCTACCGCATCGCCAATTACCGCGTGGTGGGCTATGCGCCGAGCTCTCCCGTGCCGCTCGGCAACTGGCGCAGCGTCGGGGCCTCCTTCAACGGCTTCTTCCACGAGTGCTTCCTGGACGAGCTGGCCGCGGCCGGCGGGCAGGACCCGCTCGCGATGCGGCTCGCGCTCACCCGCGACTATCCCTTCGCGCAGGCGGTGCTGGAGACGATGCGCGAGCTCGCCGGTTGGGACAGGCCCCTGCCGACGGACGACGGGCGCCGGCGCGGGCGCGGGCTCGCCATGACCCACTCCTTCGGCAGCACCGTGGCGCAGGTGGTGGAGGTGAGCGACGGTACGGACGGCATCCGCGTGGAGCGGGTGCACTGCGTCGCCGACGTGGGCCTGGCGCTGGACCCGGCCATCATCGAGGCGCAGATGCAGTCCGGCATCGTCTACGGCCTCTCCGCCGCCATCATGGAAGAAATCACCTTCAAAGACGGCCGCGTCCAGCAGTCCAACTTCCACGACTACGACGCACTGCGGCTCGCGCAGACGCCGGAGATCCGGGTGCGCATCCTGCAATCCGGCGAGGCCCCCACCGGGGTCGGCGAGCCCGGCACGCCGCCGTCCAAGCCGGCGCTGGCCAATGCGGTCTTTGCCGCCACCGGCAAGCGCATCCGCGAGTATCCGCTCAACAAGCACGTCACCTTCGCGTGAGTCAGCGAGCGTAGGTCGGTGCCGACGCCAGGAGGCCCGACACAGCCAGCGGCGCGGACGTGTCGGGCTTCGCTGCCGCTCAGCGCCGACCTACGCGTCCGGAGCGCCGGCGCGTGGCTTGCCCGGGCGGCCGGCCGTCTTCGCGAGCACGCCGCGCAGGATGTTGAGCTCGGTGCGGTCCGGGCGGGCGCGATGGAAGAGCCGCCGCAGGCGCCGGGACAGGGTGCTGCATTGGCCTTCGTCGGCATAGCCGATGGCGGTCAGCGTGCGCATTAGGTGGGCGTGGAAGCCGTCCATCTCCTCGGCGGTGGCGAGATCCGGGCGGTCGTCGACGCCGGCGGGTGACACAGCCGTCGCCTCGGCCTCCGCCAGCAGGTGACGCCGGACCTCGTAGGCGAACACCTGCGCCGCGGCGGCGATGTTGAGCGAGCTGAAGTCCGGATTGGTGGGAATCCGCACCAGGTAGTGGCACAGCGCCAGCTCGTCGTTGGAGAGGCCCGTGCTCTCGCGCCCGAGCACCAGTGCCACGTCGCCGTGGGCCGCCTCCGCCACCAGCCGGGCGCCGCAGCCGGCGGCGTCCAGCTCCGGCCATTCCAAGGCCCGCGCCCGCGCGCTGGAGCCCACCACCAGCCGGCAGCCGGCCAGTGCCTCCGCGAGGTCGTCATGCACCGTCGCCGCCGCCAACAGATCGTCGGCGCCGGAGGCGCGGGCAACAGCATCGGCGTCGGCGAAGCGGGCACCGAGCTTGGGGCGCACCAGGGCCATGCGCGAGAGGCCCATGTTCTTCATGGCCCGCGCAGTGGCGCCGATGTTGCCGGAGAGGCTGGTCTCCACCAGCACGAAGCGGATGCGGGCCAGCCGCGCGGCGGCCGCCGCATCAGCCGGTGTTTGCTCGCTTGCCAATCGCGCCTCCTTCCAAAACCGAACAGGACGCGCACAGGTTAGGGCAAGGCGGCGTGCGCCGCGATCCGCTCATCGGCTGGACGCAGCGGCGGCTGGCCCAGTGGCGGCTGGGGCGCGGTTGCGCGGCGGTCGAGGCGGGGGCGCCTGCGGCCCGAAGGCGGGATTCAGGCCGGCTCGTGCAGATCGAGCCGCCGCTCGATGCGGTCCAGGCGGGCCTCGATCCGGTCCATGCGCTGGTGGGCGATGGCGTTGTCGCCGTGGAGCCCGGCCACCTGTGTCTCGAGCGAGGTCAGGCGCAGCTTGATAGTGTCTAGGTCTTCCGCCAGCTGATCGACGCGGCCGCGGATGTGGCGCAGGTGCTCCAGGATCAGGTTTTCGCCTTGCTCGGTCATCGTTTGGAACATTCAGTGCCGACAGGCAAAGGGTTACACGAAGTCGGCCGGTGCACAAGCCAATCTGGGCACGTCACGTCGACGCGCCTGCGCCGGTCCGTGACGGCCCAACTGCCTGACCGGGCGCAGGGGAAAGCGCATCAGCACCTTCTAATCCACCCGAGGCTTGCGCTATGGTGAAGGTATGTCACCGATGCTCAATATCGCCGTCCGCGCCGCGCGCGCCGCCGGGCGCATCACCATGCGCTTCTTCGAGCGTGCGGATGCGCTGAAGGTCCAGACCAAGAGCCGCAACGACTTCGTCTCCGAGGTGGACCGCGCCGCGGAAGCGGCCATCATCGAGATCCTGCGCGAGAAGTTCCCGGACCACGCCATCCTCGCCGAGGAGAGCGGCAGCCACGCCGCCGGCAAGGGTCGCGGGACAAGGGATGAATTCGAGTGGGTCATCGACCCGCTGGACGGCACCACCAATTACCTGCACGGCTTCCCGCAGTGGGCCATCTCCATTGGCCTGCGCCAGCGCGGGCGTATGCAGCTCGGCGTGGTCTACGACCCGCTGCACGAGGAGCTCTTCACCGCCGAGCGCGGCGGCGGCGCCCTGCTGAACGACCGCAAGATCCGCGTCACTCAACGCCGGGGCATGGACGGGGCGCTCATCGGCACCGGCATCCCCTTCAGCGACGAGACACAGCTGCGCACCTATCTGCCCATGCTGGAGGCCATCATCAAGGGCACCGCCGGCGTGCGCCGGCCGGGCTCGGCGGCGCTGGACTTCGCCTATGTCGCCGCCGGCCGCCTGGACGGCTTCTGGGAGCTGGGCCTGAAGCCCTGGGACTTCGCCGCCGGCGCCCTGCTGGTGACGGAGGCCGGCGGCATGGTGACCGACCTCGCGGGCAGCGAGCGCCACTTCGAGACCTGCAACGTGGTCGCCGGCGGCCACAAGGTCCACAAGGCCATGCTGCAGCGCCTGCGGCCCTTCCTCGGACCCGACCTGCCCGCCTGAGCGTCGGCGTCATGTCCGGCTCGCCAATGTCCGGCACCCCAAGGTCCGGCGCCCCAACGTCCGGCACCAGGCCCGACCCCGGCGACTCGCCGCCGCTCACCGTCGCCGTCACCGGTGCCGGCGGCAGCGGCGCCGTCACCGCCGGCCTGATCCTGCTCGAAGCCGTCGCCGCCGCCGGGCTCTTCGGCCTGCTCCGGCGCAGCGCCGGCCCGCAGATCCGCGGCGGCGAGTCGGCGGCGCTGCTGCGCTTCGGCCCGGCGCCGGTGCATTGTGCGGGCGACCGCTGCGATCTGCTCGCCGCGCTGGACTGGGCGAATCACGAGCGCTTCGCCGAGGAAATCCCGCTGGACGCCGACAGCCTGGTGCTGACGGACCCCGCCGCCGGCACGCCGCCGGCCGTTGTGGCCGCCGGCGACGCCGCGCTGCGGGAGATCGGCTTTGCCGACAGCGCCCGGGAGCGCGCGGGCGGGCGCCCCAACATGGTGGCCGTCGGCGCCGCAGGCGCCCTCGCCGGACTGCCGCTGGACGCCCTGCTGGACGGCGCCGCCCGCACCCTGGCCGGCAAGGGCGAGGCGGTGGTGGCTGCTGCCCGCGCGTGCATCCGCGCCGGTTTTGATCTGGCCGATCCGGCGGAGCGGCTGCGCAAGCCCGCATCAGCGCCCGCCGAGATACCGCAGCGCTGGCACATCAACGGCAACGAGGCCGCCGGGCTCGGTGCCCTGCGCGCCGGCGTGCGCTTCGTCGCCGCCTATCCCATCACCCCCGCCAGCGAGATGCTGGAGTGGCTGGCGCCGCGGCTGGAGCGCCTCGGCGGCACGCTGCTCCAGGCGGAGGACGAGCTGGCCTCGGTGAACATGATCATCGGCAGCGCCTTCGGCGGCGTGCCGGCGCTGACGGCCACCTCCGGGCCCGGCTTGAGCCTGATGCTGGAAGGGATCGGGCTGGCGGTGGCCAGCGAGACGCCCATCGTCGTCGTGGACGTGATGCGCGGCGGCCCGAGCACCGGCATCCCCACCAAGTCCGAGCAGTCGGACCTGAACGCCGCCCTGTACGGCCTGCACGGCGACGCCCCGCATCTGGTGCTGGCGGCGCTGGACATCGGCGACTGCGCGCACACCGTGGCCTGGGCGACCCGGCTGGCGTGGCAGTTGCAGACGGCGGCCATTGTGCTGTCGGACCAGTCCCTGGGGCAGTCGCGGATGGTGGGCGAGCCCGCACCAGTGGCCGAGGAGCCCCTCGCAGCACTGCAACACCCCACGGCCGCCGGGGACGCACCCTTTCGGCGCTATGCGGTCACCGCCGATGGCATATCCCCAATGTCGGTGCCCGGCGAGCCGGGCCTGGCCTACACCGCCGACGGGCTGGAGCACGACCCGACGGGCGCCCCCTCCAGCCGCGCCGCAGACCACGCCGACCAGCTCGACAAGCGCCGGCACAAGCTCCTCGCCCATGACTACGGCCCCCACTGGGCCGAGATCACCGAGCCCGCCGACCCGGATGCGGTGGCGCTGACCCTGCTCACCTTCGGCGCCTGCCGCGGCGCCGTGCTGGAGGCGGCCGCGCGTCTGCGCGCGGGCGGTCATGCGGTGCGCACCGTCGCCCTGCGGCTGCTGGCGCCTTTGCGGCGCCGGGCGCTCATGCATGCCCTCGGCGACACCCGCGTGCTGGTGGTGGAGCAGAGCCACGGCGCCCAGCTCTTCCACTACCTACACGCCGAGCAGGCCCTACCGGCCCACGCCCGCTCGCTGGCGCGGGCCGGACCGCTGCCGCTGCGCCCGGGGGAGATCGTCGACGCGGCGGCGGCACTCATCGACGCGCACCGAGGTGGCCCATGACCGCAGCGCACGGCAGGAGCACCGAGCAGCTCAAGGCGTCCATCCCGAGCCTGCGGGCGAAGGACTACAAGTCCGACGTCAAGCCCGTCTGGTGCCCCGGCTGCGGGCATTTCGGCGTGCTGGCGGCGCTGACCAAAACCCTGGCCTACCTGGAGCTGCCGCCGGAGCAGGTGGCCGTGGTGTCAGGCATCGGCTGCTCCTCGAGGCTGCCGGCGTATCTGGCGGTGCACGGCTTCCACGGCGTGCACGGCCGGGCGCTGCCGCTGGCCACCGGGCTCAAGGCGGCGCGCCCGGAGCTCACGGTCATCGCCGCCGGCGGCGACGGCGACGGCTTCTCCATCGGCGGCAATCACTTCCTGCACGCCTGCCGCCGCAACCAGGACCTGACTTACATCGTCATGGACAACGAGGTCTACGGCATGACCAAGGGCCAGGCCTCGCCCACCACCCAGCCCGACTGGTGCCGCAGCAAGCTCACCCCCCACGGCACCGGCATGCGCCGCTTCCAGCCCGCGGCCATCGCACTGGCCGCCGGCGCCAGCTTCATCGCCCGCGGCTTCGCCGGCGACCCGAACGGCCTGACGCGGCTGCTGGCGGCGGCCATCGAGCACCCCGGCTTCGCCTTCGTGCAGGTGCTGAGCCCCTGCCGCACCTTTCGGCCGGAGCAGCAGGAGTGGAAGCAGCTGGTGCACGCCTGTGAGCTTGGGCCCGCTCATGACGCCGCCCGGGCCGCAGAGCTGATCCAGCGCGACGACGGCCTGGGTCTCGGACTACTCTTCGAGCAGAAGATCCCCGTCTATGCGGCCGGCGTGGCCGCGGACGCCGCCGACACCCTGACGGCGGCCGAGCGGCTCGCCGCCATCGAAGCGGAGCACTGCCGATGAGCCCACCCGCCGCCGACAGCATCATCGAGTCCGTCGCCGAGCTCGTCGCGCACGCCCTGGAGCTGGAGTACGCCTCCCAGGCCCACTACGAGCAGCTCGCCGACAGCATGGCCGTCCACCACAACCCCGAGGTCGCGTCGCTGTTCCAACGGCTGGCGGCGCTGAGCGGCGAGCATGCCGCCGAGGTCGCCGCGCGCGCCGCCGACATGACCCTGCCGCGCATCCCGCCCTGGGCCTTCAAGTGGGAATGCCCGGACGCCCCGGAAGGCGCCGACTGCCTGGACCCGGACGTGAGCTATCGCATGACCACCGCCGAGGCCGTGGCGGTGGCCCTGCACAACGAGCGCCGCGGCCGTGCCTACTACCTGCACGTCGCCGCCAGCGCCACCGATGCCGAGGCACGCACCCTCGCCGCCGCCATGGCCACCGAGGAGGCCGAGCATGTGGCGCTGCTGGAGGCCATGCTGGTGGAAACCGGCGCACCCCAGCCGGCGGAGCCCGAGGACTTGGACCCCCCGCACATGCCGGCCTGACCTGTCGTCGGTCCGGTAGGTCGGGCTGATGACGCCAGGAAGCCCGACGCTCGCGCCGCATGCCGCCCACTGTCGGGCCCCCGCGATCACCCGATGTCCGGCAAAGCCGCTTGACGCTGCGGCGCCCCGGCGTATCCTCCGCGAAGGCAGCGACGAGGGAGACGAAAAGCCCCATGGCCACGCAGCAACCAAGGCCACACCGGACGCGATGAGCATCATCGCCGTCGTCGGCAACAAGGGCGGCACCGGCAAGACCACGCTGGCGCTGAACCTCGCCGCCGGGCTCGCCGCACGCGGCGAGACGGTGGTCATCGTCGATGCCGACCCGCAGCAGTCCGCCTACCAGTGGCGACTCACCGGCGCCGAGGACAACGGCCTGCCGGACGTGGTGGCCGCCGCCATGGGCCTGGCGAAGACCGTCCAGGCGCTGCGCGAAGCCAACGATTACGTCGTCATCGACTGTCCGCCGTCCATCAAGGCGCCGCAGTCGGAGCAAGCCCTGCGGCTGACCCAGCACGCACTGGTGCCGGTGCAGCCCTCGCCCATGGACCTCTGGGCCACCACGCACATCGCGAAGGTCATCGAGCAGCTGCGCCCGGACAATCCGGCGCTCAGGGCACTGATCGTCATGAGCCAGCTGGAGCCGCGCACGACCCTCTCCAGGCTCATGCCGGACGCCGCCCGTGAGCTGGACCTGCCCGTGGCCGCCGCCGGCATCCGCCGGCGCTCCATCCACCGCCATTGCGCACTGGAGGGCCGCAGCGTCTTCCAGGCCGGCAAGCGCGGCGCCGAGGCCGCCGCCGAGATCCACCAACTGCTGACGGAGCTCCTCGACCATGGCTGACAGCAACCGCACGGGCCAGCGCCTGCTCGACTCCATCCGCAAGGCCAAGGCCGGCGACGAGCCCGCCGCCGAGGCACCGCCGCCCGCCCCCGAGGCCAGCGCGGCGCCGCCTAAGCCAGAGACGACGCCGGAAACGCCGCCGCCGTCGGCACCCGCACGCAAGACCGCCGCCAAGAAGGCACCCGCACGCAAGACCACGGCGAAGAAGGCGCCTGCCAAAAAGGCACCAGCCAAGAAGGCGGCGGCAAGCCGAGGCACCCGAGCGCAGCGCGGCGCCACCACCGCGGCGCCCTACCCCATGTTCGCCACCCAGCGCCCGCAGCCCGCGGCCTACCCCGGCGCTCCGACGGAGGACGATCCCTACCGCAGCCCGGGGCGGGTCTGGCCGGACTGAGGGCCAGCTCAAGCCCACCGCGACGCGAAATCCGCCGGCAACAGCAGGTTGTCCCGGCCAAGGTCCGCCACGTCCCGCTCCCCGCAGAAGCCCATGGTGACGTCCAGCTCCTTGTGGATGATCTCGAGCGCGCGGGTGACGCCGGCCTCGCCCAGGGCGCCCAGGCCGTAGATGTAGGCACGGCCGATGTAGGTGCCGGTGGCGCCCAGCGCCAGGGCCTTGAGCACGTCCTGCCCGGAGCGGATGCCGCTGTCCAGGTGCACTTCCAACTCGTCGCCCACGGCGTCCAGGATGGCCGGGAGCATGCGGATGGCGCTGACGGCGCCGTCGAGCTGGCGACCGCCGTGATTGGAGACGACGATGGCATCGGCACCGGCATCGCGGGCGAGCCTGGCATCCTCCGGGTCCATGATGCCCTTCAGGATCAACGGCCCGTCCCACAGCTCGCGGATGCGCCGGACCTTGGCCCAGTCCAGGCTCGGGTCGAACTGCTCACCCACCCAGGCCATGAGGTTCGAGACGTCGCTGACACCGTCCACGTGACCGACGATGTTGCCGAAGCCGCGCCGGGGCGTGCGCAGCATGCCGAGCCCCCAGCGCCAGCGCAGCGCCAGGTCCGCGAGCACCGGCAGGCTGAGCTTGGGCGGTGCGGAGAGGCCGTTTTTGAGGTCCTTGTGGCGCTGGCCGATGACCTGAAGGTCCAGGGTCAGCACCAGCGCCGAGCACCCGGCCGCCGCCGCACGGGCGACGAGGCGCTCCATGAAGGCCTCGTCGCGCATGACATAGAGCTGAAACCAAAAGGGCTCGCGCACGGCGGCCGCCACGTCCTCGATGGAGCAAATGGACATGGTGGACAGGGTGAAGGGCACGCCGAAGCGCTCGGCGGCCCGCGCCGCCAGGATCTCGCCGTCGGCGTGCTGCATGCCGGTGAGCCCCACCGGCGCCAGCGCCACCGGCATGGCCACCGGCCGGCCCGCCATCCGGCTGGCGGTGCTGCGCTCGGCGATGTCCACGGCCACGCGCTGGCGCAGGCGGATGTCGGCGAAGTCCGTGGTGTTGTCGCGGAAGGTCTGCTCGGTCCAGCTGCCGGACTCGGCATAGTCGTAGAACATCCGCGGCACACGCCGGCGGTAGAGGCGCTTCAGGTCGGCGATGTCGGTGATGACGGGCATGGCGAGGGGGCCCCTGAGCAGTGACTGGCGAGATGGGCCGAGATCAGCTCCGATGGCTCTGGAGCCATTGCTCCAGCATCACCAGGACCCACAGCATGACGCCGTAGTAGGACGCATGCGCACTCTGGTGCTGGGAGCGGACCCAGTCGATATAGTCCGCCCGCACGATGCCGCGGCGCGCGAGGGTCGAGATGCTGTCCCCGGCGAGCTCGCGCAGCGGCGGGTACTCGCGCATCCACAGCCCCACCGGCAGGCCGAAGCCTTGCTTGCGCTTGGCGATGATCTCCGCCGGCAGGAAGTCGGCCAGGGCGCGCTTGAAGAACCACCGAAGCTGCGCGCGCTTGAGCTGCATGGTCGGCGGCACGGACGCCGCAAAGGCGAGCATGCGGTCGTCCAGCAACGGATAGCGCACGTCCACGCCGGCGAGCTGGCAAGCCTGATTCACCTTGCGCAGGTCGTTGTCGGCCAACGTGATCTTGAGATCCAGGTGCATCATCCGGTTGACAGCGGAGCGGCTCGCCGCACGGCCGTACACCTCGCGCAGATTGGCCAGCGGCGCACCGGTGTCCACGCGGGCGAGGAAGTCCGGCTCGAAGATCTGTGCCAGCGGCGTACGGTGCAGGAAGTTGTAGGTCTCGAAGCGGTCCGGCAGCGGGATCTCGGCCTGGGCGATGTAGCTTCGGGCCTTGCGCACCGGCGGCAGCAGCCCGAGCCCGGGCAGGTCCACCGCGCCGGCGAGTCCGCGGCGCAGCGCCCGCGGCAACCGGCCCCACTGCTCGAACAGCCACTGGTTGGCGTAGCGCTCGTTGCCGCCGAAGATCTCGTCGCCGCCGTCGCCGGCGAGCATCGCGTCCATGCCGTCGCTGCGGGCGAAGCGCGCACAGAGGTAGGCCGGCACGATGGAGGCGTTGCCAAAGGGCTCGTCGCAGAAGGCGGCGACTTGCGGCACCGCCTCCACCACGTCCTGGGCGCGGACGTAGTACTCCCGCGGCGTGGTGGCGAAGTGGCGCGCCGCGACGCGCGCGAACGCCATCTCGTCGTAGCCCTCGGCATCGAAGCCCATGGAATAGCTCGGCACCGGCTCGCCGCGCACCTGCCGCCAGGTGCCGGTGACGGTGGAGCTGTCCGTGCCGCCGCTCAGGAAGCAGCCGACGCGCCCGTCACCGGCGCCGGCATCTCCCACCACCTGCGGCAGCAGGCCGCGGAATTCGGCCTTGAGGTCATCGAAGCCGGACTGCGCCGCGCCCCGTTGCTCGGAACCGGCCTGACCGGACATGCCCGGACCGTCGCGGTAGGGCATACGCCAGTAGAAGCGCGCCTGTACGGGCGAGGCGGCGTCCACGCCGCCGAAGGTGATCACCTGCGCCGGCAGCAGCTTGGTGACGCCGGAGTAGATGGTCCCGGGGCTCGGGATCATATGGAAATACAAATACTCGAACAGGGCCTGGTCGCTGACGGCGAGCCCCGGTCCAGGCAGCGCCGTCAGGGCCTGAAGCCGAGTCGCGAAGCCGATGCAGCCCTCGCGGCGCAGCAGATACAGACTACGGGCGCCGGCGCGGTCTACGGCCAGCAGCAGGCGTCGGCGCCGGCGATCCAACAGCGCCAGCGCGAAGGGCCCATGCAGCGCTTCCAGCATTCGCTCGCCGTCGCGGCGCCAGCGGGCGGCGAGCTCGGCGGCGCTGGCCGCGCGGGTGTCCGAGACCAGTACGATGCAATCGTCGTCCTGGTGACAGCCGGCTGCCGCATCGCCACAGACACCGGCGTAGAAGTCAGACGCGCGCGCGTTGCAAGCGGCGTCGCAGCCGCTGCCGACGCGCATGTCAGCCAACACCGAATCCGCCGCTGCCGGCTCCGGCAATGCGCCGAACCATCCGAAAAGCCCCGTCATGGCACCCCCTGAATCGACTGCGCGGCGAGTATACGTGAGCGCTCGCCGTCAGCGCTGGGGAGACACCGATTCATTCGCCTTGGGTTACCAAAAACCGGACGGAGCCCGAAACCTGGTTTCCGGAGGCTTGCATTTTCCGCGACTTGCGTTGCTGCAAATGGCCGGGGGGCCTGCCTCCGCACGCGAGATGCTCATCAAGCGGCGTGTCCCGGGAGCGCAGCCCTGCCGTTGCGGTTTGCCATGGCACCGGCTGCGGCCCGACAGGCATAGTCCGGCGCCTTATGCGGTTGCAACTACCCCGCGCAGGCCAAACTTAGCCGCGCGACCGAAGGCGGGCAACAGGCCGCCGCCTGCGCTAACCTGACCCCAGCCCTGTGACCCCAGCCCTGTGACCCCAGCCCTGAATCCAGCCCCACCGGGAGATTGACACCATGAACAAGCCCCTGCTCGCCGGCTCCGCGCTGGCGCTCGCCGCCGCCGTCGGCACCACCTCGATGGTCGCCATGGCGACGACCCAGGAAGACGCAGACCAAGCCCAACAGCTCATCAAGGAGTTCGCCACCACGCTGCAGGGCGAGCTCAAGGGTGCCCTGAAGGAGGGCGGACCGGTCAATGCCGTGTCGGTATGCGAGGAGAAGGCACCAGCCATCGCCACCAACCTGTCCGAGCAGAGCGGCTGGGATGTGGGCCGCACCAGTCTCAAGACCCGCAATGCTGCGCGCAACACCCCGGACGAGTGGGAGCGCAACGTATTGGAGCAGTTCGAGTCCCGCAAGGCGAACGGCGAGTCGCCCAAGGGCATGAGCTATGCCTCGGTGGTCGACACCGACGACGGCAAGGTCTACCGCTACATGCAGGCCATCCCGACCCAGCAGGTGTGCCTCGCCTGCCACGGCAAGGATCTGCCGCCGGACTTGGTAGAAGCCATCGACAAAGCCTATCCTGAGGACGAGGCGCGCGGTTACTCCGTCGGCGACATCCGCGGCGCCTTCACGCTGTCAAAGCCGCTCTAGGCCGCTCTGACCGCCGCTCCCGCATCGGTGGTCGACCACGGGAGCGGCGGCCGGCTCGACGGCGGTCACCGCGATCGAGCCGCGCACGAGGGGCCTATGTCAGAGGATCGCTATAACATTGTCTTCTCGGGTGAGCTCGTCACCGGCGCCGATGCGGTGACCACGCGCGAGCGGCTCGGCAGTACCTTCCGCCTGAATGCCAGCCAGCTCGACAACCTGTTCAGCGGGCAGGCCGTCGTCGTCAAGCGCGACGTCGACCTGATGACGGCGACGCGCTTCCAGCAGGCCTTTCTCGCCGCGGGCGCCCGCGCCGCCATCGAGCTCGTCACCACCGCACCGCCGGCACAGGCGGACCCCGCAGCGCCAGGCGAGCCCGCCGACTTTCCGAAAACCGCAGCCGAGGCCGAGCCAGCGGCGGAGGACCCCGAGACACCAAAGCGGCTAGCGGCGAGCCCCGGGGCCACCCTGGCATTGGCGCCGCCCGGCACACCGCTGGATGAGCTCGACGACCGCGGCCCGACGCACCAGCCGGACACCAGCGCCCTGAGCCTGGTGCAAAGCCAGGACTGGGACCTGTCGGACTGCGCGCCCCCGCCGGCGGCGACGCCGGACTATGATCTCAGCGGGCTGGCACTCGCCCCCCTCGACGCCCGCCGCGGCGAGGACGCAGAATAATGGGCTGCCGGGCATCACCGCCGGGCGCGGCACCTCGGCCGCACGACTGACAGGCCGCGCCTTGCCAGATCCACACGTCAGCCCCAGCCGCATCCCCGCGGCGCCGCCCACAGCATCTCATTCCGCACGCCGTCTGGAATCCATCCATGAGTCAGCAACCCAGCCACATTGTCATCGGCGCCGGCATCAGCGGCCTGAGCGCCGCCCACTACGCCGCCCGCAGCGGCCAGGACGTCCGGGTGCTGGAGGCCGACGCCCGTGAGGGCGGCTGCATGCACACGCACGCCTTCCCGGAGCTCGGCGGTTATTGGGTGGAGGCCGGCAGCCACAGCTGCTTCAACAGCTACGGGAACCTGCTCGGCATCATGGAGCAGCTCGGCATCTTGGGGCGCGCCACGGCCAAGGCCAAGCAGAGCTACAAGCTCTGGCGAGAGGGCGAGCACAAGTCCATCCTCTCCGCCCTGCATCCCGTCGAGCTGGTGCGCTCCCTGCCCAAGCTCTTCGGCGCCGACAAGACCGGGGCCAGCGTGCGCGAGTACTACGGCAAGGGGCTCGGCGAGAAGAACTACCGCGACCTCTTCGGCCCCGCCTTCCGCTCCGTCATCTGCCAGCCGCCGGACGAGTTTCCAGCCGAGGCCCTGTTCCGCAAGAAGCCCCGGCGCAAGGACGTCCTGCGGAGCTTCACCATGCCCGAGGGCCTCAGCGAAATCCCGCAACGCATCGCCAGGACACCGGGGGTGACGCTCACCACCAACGCCATCGCAACGGCCATCGAGCGCGACGGCGAGGGCTTCGCGGTCACCTGTGCCGACGGCACCCGCCACCGCGCGGACTGGCTGACGCTGGCGGTGCCGCCGGACGTGGCCGCCACCCTGCTGACGGACAACGCGGCCGAGGCGGCGGCCATCATCGCCGGCATCGGCATGGCGGAGATCAACACGCAGCTGCTGGTGCTCGACAAGGCCGACCTCGGCGTCGATGCCCTCGCCGGCTTCATCAGCGTCGACGGCGCTTTTCTGTCGGCGGTCTCCCGAGACTTCCTGGAGCACCCGCAGCTGCGCGGCTTCGCCTTCCACTTCCCCGGCGATGCGCTGGACGAGCAGGCCCGCATCGAGGCCGCCTGCCGGGCGCTGAATGCGAGCCCCGAGCGCGTGCGCGCAGCCGCCTTCGTGCGCAACCGGCTGCCGGCGCTGCGCAAGGGCCATTTCGACCAAATCGCCGCGCTGGATCGGGCGCTTGCCGGCGGGCGCGTCGGCATCACCGGTAACTGGTTCCTAGGGGTCTCCATCGAAGACTGCGTGACCCGCAGCCGCAGCGAGCACGAGCGCCGCTTCGGCGCCCTGACGGAGACGCTCGAGGAGGCCCCCGCCGCGGCTGCCTAGCCGACGTGTCGGTGCGCTCATCCTAGAAGCACCCGCCCGTGAACATGGCGAAGGCGCCGCGGCAGATCGCGCCAATTTCGGCGCATTGGTATCCGGGCGCGGACGCCGTCAACGGCCCGCTGGCGGCGGCCTTCGAGACCCTGGGCGAGCAGGACTTCACCCACCGCAGCCATTTCATCGACGGGCGCTTCGAGAACCTCTACCTGAACCGCGGGCGGCTGCCCGGCTTGGCCGCGGTGCTCGACTTCGCGACAGGCGCCGCTGCCGAGCGCCTGGGCCCGGACTGCCCGGCGCTTCGCTGCGGCTTCTGGCTCAATGCCATGCACGCCAGCAGCAGCACCAGCCGCCACGACCATGCCGAGAACGACGAACTCCTGTCCGCTGTCTACTACGTCACGGCCCCCGCCGACAGTGGTGACATCTGCTTCGCGGACGGGCCCTTCCAGACCCGCGTGACACCCGAGCCCGGCCTGCTGCTGCTGTTCCCCCCGAGCCTGGGGCACTGGGTGGAGCCGCATCAGGGCACGGGGCTGCGCTTGTCGGTGGCTTGCAATCTGGGGCCGGCGGCGGAGGACTGAGCCGGCGGCCTGCGCCCAGAGGCGTCGACAGCAGGCGGCGGGGCGCGGGCCGAGCGGGATGCATACCGCCGGATGGGTCGAGACGCCGGTCGCTCCAAGGCCGTGGGGCCCGGGCACCGCAGCGAGCCCGAAGCCGCCCCGGCGACTCCCTCAGCGCCCCTCGCGGATGATGATGCGCTCCACCTCGGACACACGGATGCGCCGGCCGTCGAGGGTGCGGATGGTCTGATCCCCGACGTCCGTGCGCCTGGCCTCGAAGCGCTCTACGGCACCGGTGATGGGGTTCGAG
Source organism: Thiohalocapsa halophila (assembly GCF_016583825.1). Lineage (GTDB taxonomy): Bacteria > Pseudomonadota > Gammaproteobacteria > Chromatiales > Chromatiaceae > Thiohalocapsa > Thiohalocapsa halophila. The sequence continues at coordinate 73,556 of NZ_NRRV01000024.1, forward strand.
ACCTCCACGGTCACCACGTCCCGGGCCCGCTCCCAACCCTGGAGCAGCGCCAAGGCGCTGCCGACGATCATGGTCACCACCACCACGCCCGCGGCGGTCTGGATCAGGCTGCGGCGCGAGAACAAGCCGGCCCGGCCGCCGCTCGCCGCTGCGCGGGCACCGTCCGCGGTGTCGCCTCGCTCGCCGCGCTCGCCAGAGGAGTCCGCACGCTGGCGAATGACATAGAAGGCCAGCACGATGACGGCGGCGGTGAGGAGGAACTTCCCGAGCATGGGTATATGTCAGAGCCTGGGAGTCGCCGATGTGGGCCCGCGCCTTCCCTGCGCGGGAACGTCATCGGCTCGGATCATGGGCGGCAATGCCGCGGCAGCGGCCGCCGACGGGTACCGAGGTCACTTGCCGCCGGCGACGCCGGGCGCTACGGTGCCGGATGCCGCCGGGGCGACGCACTGTCGGCACCGAAGGCAGCAGGCGCGCGCACCGCTGGCACACGCGCCGGCCGCAGCGGCGCAATTCTGTAAGGAGTCTTTTCCCTAAAGTCATGCGAAGCATACTGAGCCTCGGCACCTTACTCGGCTGTCTGCTATTGCTGCAAGGCTGTGACGCCCCGCCGAAGCCGAGCGGCAACTTCCACCACGCTGTGCAGACCGCCGACCTGGTGCAGGTGAAGCGCCACCTGTACTGGAGCACCGACCCGAATCAGCGCGGCCCCGGCGGCCAGCCGCCGCTCAACATCGCCGTGGGCGACGGCAAGGTCGCCATCGCCAAGGAGCTCCTCAAGCACGGCGCCGACCCCATGGCCGAGGGACCGAACGGCGACACGGCCCTGATGACGGCACTCGCCCGCGGCCGGGTGCAGGCGGCCGAGCTGCTGCTGCAACGCGGCGCCGAGGACGACCCCAAGGCCCTGCTGTACCAGCTCATCAAGCGCGGCGCCCTGGACCGCGACACCCTAGACCTGCTGCTGGACCAGGGAGTGGCGCTCGGCAGCGTCGGCGCGGACGGCCGCACCCCGCTGGCGCTGGCCGTACAAACCGGCAGCGTCAACATCGCCAAGCTCCTGCTGGAGCGCGGCGCCCCGCTGGCCCCAACGGAGAAGCCCGACAAGGACGCCCCCCAACCCCAGGTACCCACCGCCGAAGACATCGGCGACCCCGTCATGGCGCAGCTGCTGCGCCGCTACGGCGTCATCGAGTAGCGACGCCCAAGATCGCACCCACGCCGCGTGTCGGGCCTCCTGCCGTCGGCACCGACCTACCCCGCCGTAGGTCGGCGCTGAGCGATAGCGAAGCCCGACACCGCACCAACGCCCCATGTCGGGCCTCCTGCCGTCGGCACCGACCTACCCCGCCGTAGGTCGGCGCTGAGCGATAGCGAAGCCCGACAGCGCGCCAACGCCGGGTGTCGGGCTCCCTGGCGTCGCCACCGACCTACCGCGCCGTAGGTCGGCGCTGAGCGATAGCGAAGCCCGACACCACCCCAACGCCGGATGTCGGGCCTCCTGGCGTCGGCACCGACCTACCTCACCCGTAGGTCGGCGCTGAGCGATAGCGAAGCCCGACACCACCCCAACGCCGGATGTCGGGCCTCCTGGCGTCGGCACCGACCTACCTCACCCGTAGGTCGGCGCTGAGCGATAGCGAAGCCCGACACCGCCCCACCGCCGCATGTCGGGCCTCCTGGCGTCGGCACCGACCTACCTCACCCGTAGGTCGGCGCTGAGCGATAGCGAAGCCCGACACCGCCCCACCGCCGCATGTCGGGCCTCCTGCCGTCGGCACCGACCTACCTCACCCGTAGGTCGGCGCTGAGCGATAGCGAAGCCCGACAGCGCGCCAACGCCGCGTGTCGGGCCTCCTCACGTCGGCACCGACCTACCCCGCCGTAGGTCGGCGCTGAGCGATAGCGAAGCCCGACACCGCTCCACTGCCGCATGTCGGGCCTCCCGGCGTCGGCGCCGACCTACGCGACAGCGAAGCCCGACAACAGGCATCGAGGCTCATCGCCGCTCGCCGAACTCGCCGGCAAAGTCCCCCACACATCCCCAATCCACCGGCAGGACACCGGCACGCAGGTATCTGTGGAACGACGAATACGGCCAATCCGAGGCCCGCGTCACGTAACCATGCTTGACGGGATTGAAGTGCACATAGTCCACATGGCGCTCGAGATCCAGATCATCGCGAATGGTGTGCTCCCAGAAGCGCTGCTGCCAGATGCCGCGCTCCCGCCTGGCTGCCCTGACGCCGGTGATGGACTCGACTTTCGGCAAGGCGCGGGAGAAGCCGCCCTTGATGAGGCTCCAGCGCGTGGAATAATCAACGTCGCCCGCCGGCAAGGCCCAGACCGCATGCAGGTGCTCCGGCAAGACCACCCAGGCGACGATCTCGAACGGGTGCGTCCGCTTGACGGTGCGCACGGACTCACGCAGTAGGTCAACGTAGTCCACCAGCAACCGTTGGCGGCGATCGGCCAGGTTGACCGTGAAGAAGTACGCCGCTCCAGGGAGGCGGGCACGGCGATATTGCATTGTGTTCCTCTGGCCCCTTTCGTGTGTCGTACAGTGTAAGCCATCGGCCTGCTACGAAGACAACGCCATGCCGTTGTCGGGCCTCCTGGCGTCGGCGCCGACCTACAACGCCCGTAGGTCGGCGCTGGGCGATAGCGAAGCCCGACAGCGCGCCAGCACCGGATGTCGGGCCTCCTGCCGTCGGCACCGACCTACCCCGCCGTGGGTCGGCGCTGAGCGATAGCGAAGCCCGACAGCGCGCCAACGCCGCATGTCGGGCCTCCTGCCGTCGGCACCGACCTACGCGATAGCGCAGCCCGACAGGGCCCACCAGCCAACCCTGCCGTACGCACATCCCGGCGGCGCTTCCGGTAACCTGCGCGCGTCCTGAAGCCACAGGCGCGTGCGCGCAAGCCATCGATGCATCACCTCACCGAGATCCTCGCCCTGCTGATGGTGATCGGCATCGGCGCCCAGTGGATCGCCTGGCGCTTCCATATTCCGGGCATCGTGCTGCTGAGCCTGACGGGGCTGTTGATCGGACCGGTGCTCGGCATCCTGCGCCCGAGCGAGGCCCTGGGCGACGCCTACCACCCGCTCATCAAGCTCGCGGTTGCGGCGATCCTGTTCGAGGGCGGACTGTCGCTGCGCTTTGCGGAGCTGAAGCAATCCGCGGCGGTGGTGTTCCGACTCACCACCATCGCCGTGGTGCTGTCGTTGAGCCTCACCGCCTGGGTCGCGCACAACATCGTCGGCATGGCTTGGCCGGTGGCACTGGTGTTCGGCGCCATCACCGTGGTCACGGGTCCAACAGTGATCCTGCCGCTGCTGCGCCAGGCCAAGCTCAAGGGCCGCCCGGCGTCGTTCCTGAAGTGGGAGGGCATCGTCAACGACCCCACTGGCGCCGTGCTGGTGGTCGTCATGTTCGACGTCACCGTCGGCGCCCATGCGGGCCATGTCGGCGAGACGCTCCAGCACTTGGGCGCCGGGGTCGGTGTGGCGCTGCTGCTCGGCGGCGTCGGTGGCTGGGCGCTGGGCCGCGCCTTCCTAGCCGGGTTGGTGCCGGAGTACCTGAAGGGCGCCGTCGCACTGGCGGCGGCCATCGGCGCCTATGCGCTCTCCAATCTGGTATTGGAAGAGGCCGGGCTCATTGCCGCCACCGTCATGGGCGTCGTGCTCGGCAACATGAACCTGCCGAGCATCGGCGAGATCCGCCGCTTCAAGGAGTATGTCGCGGTGCTGCTGGTCTCCGGCGTCTTCCTGTTGCTGACAGCGGACCTGGACCCGCACATCCTCGCCGCGCTGGACTGGCGCAGCGCGCTGCTCATCCTCGCCGTGGTCTTTCTGGTGCGCCCGGCGGTGGTGTGGCTGTCCACCATCGGCGCCGGCATGAGCTGGCAGGAGCGTACGCTGGTGGGCTGGATCGCGCCCCGCGGCGTGGTGGCCGCCGCCGTCGCCGGCGTCTTCGGGCCGTTGCTGGCGGAGCAGGGTCTCGCCGGGGCCGAGCTGCTGCTGCCGCTGGTGTTCGTGCTGATCTTCACCACCGTGGTGCTGCACGGCTTCACCCTCGGGCGGCTCGCGCGCAAGCTGGACCTGAGCGCCCGGCGCCACGGCGGGCTGATCATCGCCGGCGCCAGTGCCTGGAGCAATGGCCTGGCCGCGAAGCTGCACGAAGCGGATGTCCCCGTCATCGTCGCCGACAGCGCCTGGCATCGGCTGCGCTCCGCCCGCCAGGCCGGGGTGCCGGTGTACTTCGGCGACCTGCTCTCGGAGCACGCCGAGCATGCGCTGGAGCTCGGCGCCTTCGGCAGTCTGCTCGCCGCCACCAACAACGACGCCTACAACGCCCTGGCCTGCGCGCGCTTCGCCCCGGAGCTGGGGCGCCAGCAGATCTTCCAGCTCGCCGCCAACGACACCGCCGAGCCCTACAAACCCGCCCCGGAGCTGCGCGGGCGCACCGCCATGGGGCATGACGTGCAATTCGAGGACCTGCAGCAGCGCTGGTACCAGGGCTGGGGCTTTCGCGAAAGCGAGCTCACCGAGACCTTCGACGCCGAGGCCTTCCAGAGCGCCCTGCCGGAGGGTGCCGTGGCGGTGTTGGTGATCGGCCCCAACCATGCCATACGCCTGCTGGAGGCGGACAAGCCGCTGCGGGCCGAGGCGGGGGAGCGAGTCGTTTGGCTCGGACCCAAGGCCGATCAAGAGGCGCCGGAGCCGGCGGACCGGGCGGCGGATCGGCCGCGGCCGTTGGTTTGAGGTTGGTGAAGGGGGAAGGGGAAGTTTGAAATGCGGAGTACGGAGTACGGAGTACGGGGTACGGGTGCGCGGTGCGCGGTGCGTAGTGCGGGGTACGGTGTGCGGGGTGCGGGGTGCTGAGACGTCGCTGTTGTCGGGGAGACAGCGCAGATTTGTGGTATCCCGGTGGGGCCGGGAAAGGCGATGGTAATTGCCCGCCGCGGGTGAGCACGTTGCGACCGTTGCGTGATCTATCCGAGCCAGGTCAACACCGGCAGGCCCGTAGGTCGGCGCTGAGCGATAGCGAAGCCCGACAGCGCGCCAACGTCGGGTGTCGGGCCTCCTGGCGTCGGCGCCGACCTACGACAGTGATACGGCCTTGCGCTGCCAGAGGCCGCTGACACCCCAGTATGCCAAGGCGAGCGCGCCGATCCAGGCCGCCGCCAGCAGGCCGATGACGCCGTCGTAGTCGCCGGTGAGATAAGCGAAGGCGGCGGTCTCATTGCCGTCGGAGAGTCGGCGCGAGACCTGGATCACGAACACCCAGCCCGCGTGCAGGCCGATGCCCCAGGCGATGTGCCCGCTGCGCTCGCGCACCAGGGCCAGGAAGACGCCCACCAGGAAGAGCGCCAGCATGGAGTCCAGGTGGCGCCAGTCCGCGAGACCGGTAAAGACGCCCGCGAACATGGCCCAGCTGCCGGCCCAGTCGAAGGGCACGCCGGCGGGCAGGTCGTGCGGCTTCATGAAGTGCAGCAGCGCATAGAGCACCGCCGACCACACCACCGCGGCGCGGATGCCGCTGCGCCTGCGGATGGCACCATAGAGGGCGCCGCGGAAGAAGAGCTCTTCCAGCAGCCCGATGAGCAGTCCGCCCACCAGCGCCGCGACGGCCTTCTCCAGGACGTACCACACCAGGCCGTCGTCGGGCCGATCCGGCACGCGGACCTGCAGGGCCAGCAAGGCCCACACCAGCGCCGCCAGGATGGCCACACCCAGCACCCAGCCGAGCGCCACATCCAGCAGGAAGCGCCGGCGCGGCAGGCCGAAGCCCAGCGCCGCCTTGCTATCGAGCCGCAGCAGCTTCAGGAAGGGCCAGAGCCCGAGCAGGATGTACAGCTGTGCGAGGCGCCCCATCACCCGCCGCGGCGGCTCGTCGATGAGGCCCGTCTCCATGAGCGCCGGGGCGGTGGCCGCCGCCAGCAGCAGGCAGCAGAAGAGATAAGCGAAGAAGACGGCGGTGGTGCGCATGGGGTGAATTGTGAAGTTTGAAGGGTGAAGGGTGAAGGACGGGATTGAAGCAGCATGGTCCGGAGGACGGTCCGGCGCAGCCGGATGCAGCGTGGTGGAGCCAACCATCGGGATCTGCCATGCTTCGGGTGGGGTCGGCGCCCGCGGGCCTGGCGGCTCCATCTTCGGCCTCCGCGAGCAGGCTGGATCAACCGACCGGATGCAGGTCGTCCGCTCCACGCCTGCCCCGAAGGTGACTCCGCAAGGCGCATGCGCGCCGCTCATCATTTTCGCCGGTGACCAAGGCCGGCTGCGCCCATGTCCAAGCCGCGAAAGCCCCGACAGCCCAGCACGGCGCGCAGCGACGACGGCGCGGCCCCGGCCTCGACGCAGCGCCCCGAGCAACCGCCTTTCAACGTCGCGGGCCGCCTCTGGCTCAGCGTGGACGAGGTGGCCTTCCTCGGCGAGGAGCGCATTGCGCTGTTGGAGCAGATCGACCGGTGCGGCTCCATCACCCGGGCCGCCAAGGGCGCAGGCGTCAGCTACAAGGCCGCCTGGGATGCCGTGGACGCCATGAACAACCTGGCCCCGGCGCCGGTGGTAGCCACCGCCACCGGCGGGCGCGGCGGCGGCGGCGCCCGGCTCACCGACGCCGGCCGGCGGCTCATCGCCGCCTACCGCAGCATCGCCGCCGAGTACCAGCGCTTCCTGGCGGGCGTGAATGCCGCGCTGGGAGAGGCCGGCGGCATGCCGGGGAGCTCCGACAGCGCGCTCGAGCTGCTGCGGCGCTTGGCGCTGCGCACCAGCGCCCGCAACCAGTTCGTCGGGCGCATCACCGCCGTCACCGCCCGCACCGTGGATGCGGAGATCACGCTGGCGCTCGCCGGCGGCGAGCGGATCACCGCCAGCGTCACCAACGAGAGTGTCGAGCTGCTGGGCCTCAAGCCCGGCGGGCGCGTTTGGGCACTGGTGAAGGCCGTCGGCGTGGACGTGCTTGCGGCAGCACCCGCAGCCCCGCCGCCGCCGCGCAGCAACGCGCTGTGCGGGCGGGTGGAGCGCATCCTGCGGGGCGACGGGCCGGCGGAGGTGGTCATTGCGCTCGGCTCCGGCGTCACCGTCCGCGGCGTCACCACCGACGACCACCTCGCCGAGCTAGGCATCCGCGAGCAAGGCGAGGCCTGCGCGGTGTTCCCAGCCTCCAGCGTGATCATCGGCGTGGATTAACCAGCGCAAGGTTTCGCACAACAACCAAGTTAAGCCGCGCCCCAGCCC
>NZ_NRRV01000025.1 GCF_016583825.1 Thiohalocapsa halophila
GGGGGGCACTGTGGGAGCGGCCTCTGGCCGCGACGGGGTTGGCGCTGCCGATGGCGCCTCGTCGCGGCAAGGATGCCGCTGCCACGGGAGTCGCGGCAAGGATGCCGCTGCCACGGGAGTCGCGGCAAGGATGCCGCTCCCACAACAGTCGCGGCAGGAATGGCGCTCGCACAAGAGTCGCGGCAGGGATGCCGCTCCCACGGGGCCGGCTCGGCACTTGGTGCTCGCGCCATCCCGGTTGCGAAGTGCCGGCTTCGGGACGCGGGCACAACGGCCTAAGGCTCGGCCCTGCGAGCAGGACGGACGCTAGTCCTCGGCGAGGCGGCGCAGGTTCGGGATATCCAGGATGAAGTTGTTGGGGCGGGATTCCACCAAGAGGCTCTCGCGCTTGAAGCCGGCGATGGTGCGGCTGGCGGTCTCGGTGGTGATGCCGAGCATGGCGCCCATGTCTTCGCGGCTGAAGAGCTCGCATTCGCTGGACTCGCGGTCGCGCACCAGGCGCAGCAACAGGCGCGCGACGCGCTGCCGGGCGGAGCCGGTGGAGAGCTCGGTGAGCCAGGCGTCGGCCTCGTTGAGTGCCCGCTGCCAGCGCGCCATGAGCTCACGGTGCAGCTGCGGGTTGTCTTGGCTGAGGCTACGCACCACCCGGGTGGGGAAGCGGCAGACCTCGGAGCGCTGCAGGGCGATGGCGTCGTGGTGGTAGCCGTCGTCGAGCAGCGCCTCAAGCCCGAGCACATCCGTGCCCCGGACGATGCGCACGATGCGCTGGCTGCCGTCCGGCAGATACTGCACCAGCTTGATGGCACCGGCGCGTACGGTATACATGTAGTCGCCGACGTCGCCCGTCTTGTACAAGGCGGTGCCGGGCTTGAGATTGAACTGATCGATGGGGTCGTGGATGAGGTCGAAATCCTTCTCGGTCAGCCCGGCGAACAGCGCCGAGGTGCGCAACGCACAGTTGCGGCAGTCGGCCTCGCCGGACCAGGCCTCGCGCAGTGTCACGGACTTCACCATAGGGGTTAGCAAACCTCGCGCTGTACAATGCCGGATCGGTGAGAATTTCTGAAGTGTAAACGATTTCACCCAGCCGTTGGCGCGCCCGCCGGGGTGCCGTCAGCGGCCGCAAAACGCCATGCCATTGCTTTCCCTGCAATCCGTCGTGCTCTCCTACGGCGCGCCCAATCTGCTCGACGGCGTCGACTTGACCATCGGGCCTGCGGAGCGGGTGTGCCTGCTCGGGCGCAACGGCACCGGCAAGTCCACACTGTTGCGCATCATCGCCGGCGACGTCCAGCCGGATGCCGGGGAGGTGCGCCGCGGCGACGGTGTGCGTATCGCCCGCCTGGCACAGGAGGCGCCCGCGGGCGCGGGCGAGCGCGTGCTGGATGTGGTCATGGACGGCCTCGGCTCCCTCGGCGCGGCAGCCGCCGAGTACCTGCACCTGAGTCATGTGCTGGCCACCAGCACTGACCCCGCCGAGGCCGACCTGGCGCGGCTCGCCGCCGTGCAGCAGCGCCTGGACGCAGAGGGCGGCTGGGCCATCGAGCAGCGCGCGGAGCGCGTCATCAGCCGCCTCGCCTTGGATGCCGAGGCCCCCTACGCGGTGCTCTCGGGGGGGCTGCGCCGGCGCGTCATGCTGGCGCGGGCGCTGGTGTCGGAGCCGGACCTGCTGCTGCTCGACGAGCCCACCAACCACCTGGATGTGAACACCATCGAGTGGCTGGAGGAATTTCTGCTGGGCTTCGGTGGCAGCATCCTGTTCATCACCCACGACCGCCGCTTCCTGCGCCGGCTCGCGACGCGCATCCTGGAGCTGGACCGCGGCAGCCTCACCGACTGGCCGGGCGACTACGACAACTACCTGCGCCGCCGTGCCGAGCGGGATCATGCGGAGGCCCAGGCACAAGCGCGCTTCGACAAGAAGCTCGCAGAAGAAGAGGTTTGGATTCGCCAGGGCATCAAGGCCAGGCGGACCCGCAACGAGGGCCGCGTGCGCGAGCTGGAGGCCATGCGGGCCGAGCGCCGCGAGCGCCGCACCGGACCGGGCAACGCCCGCCTGCGCCTAGACACCGGCGAGCGCAGCGGCAAGCTGGTGGTAGAGGCCGAGGGCGTGCGCTTCGGCTATGGCGAAGCAGGCGCCGACAAGCCGGTCATCGACGGCCTCGACACCCTGATTCTGCGCGGCGACCGCGTCGGCATCATCGGCCCCAACGGCGCCGGCAAGTCCACCTTGCTCAAGCTGCTGCTGGGCGAGCTGCAGCCCGACGCCGGCAAGATCCGCCTCGGCACCAATCTGCAGATTGCCTACTTCGACCAGCTGCGCGCCCAGCTCGACCCCAATCGCAGCGTGCGCGACAACGTCGCCGGCGGCAGCGACATGGTCGAGGCAGGCGGGCGCCGCATCCATGTGCTCTCCTATCTGAAAGATTTCCTGTTCGCGCCGGAGCGCGCGCAGCAGCCGGTCTCCGCACTCTCCGGCGGCGAGCGCAACCGCCTGCTGCTGGCGCGGCTCTTCACCCAGCCCGCCAACCTGCTGGTGATGGACGAGCCCACCAACGACCTGGATGTCGAGACCCTGGAGCTGCTGGAAGAAATGCTCGCGGCCTTCGACGGCACCCTGCTGCTGGTGAGCCACGACCGGGAGCTGCTGGACAATGTCGTCACCTCCAGCCTGGTGCTGGAGGGCGAGGGCAGGGTGCGCGAGTACGTCGGTGGCTGGTCGGACTGGCTGCGCCAGCGCCCGGCCGCGCCGGCTGTCCAGCCTGCCGGCGCATCCCAGGCCGCGAAGCCGGCGGGGGCGCGCAAGCCCGCAGCCGCCGCGGCCCCGGCGACACCCAAAAAGCTGAGCTACAAAGACCAGCGGGAGCTGAGCGAGCTGCCCGCGCGCATCGAGCAGCTGGAAGCCGAGCAGACCGAGCTGCAGCAGCGCCTTGCAGATCCGGCGCTATACCGAGACGGCGGCGCCGAGGTGACCGCCGTGCAGGGCCGCCTGGCGGAGCTGGAAGATCAGCTCGCCGCCGACTATGCCCGCTGGGAAGACCTCGAAGCCCGCCAAACCCGAGCCCAAGCCCAGGCCGCTGTGCGATGAAAATCTTCTGCATCGGCCTCTCCAAGACCGGCACCACCAGCCTCACCGAGGCCCTGCGCATCCTCGGCTTCGATGCCGTGCACTGGTACGCCACCAAGCACGCCTTTCGCTACACCGCGGACGGCGGCATCGACATCGACTGGGACTTCTTCGAGCGCCACGACGCCTTCGCCGACACCCCCATCGCGCGCATCTACCCGCAGCTGGACGAGCGCTATCCGGATGCCAAGTTCATCCTTACCGTCCGCGATATCGACGCCTGGCTGGAGTCCTTTGCGGATCAGTTTGCCGCCGGCGGGCTGGACCCGTTCTCGGCGCAGCTGCATCGCGACTTGTACGGCACGCCGGCCTTCGACACCGCCGGCTGCCGGCGCGCCTTTCGCACGCACCGCGATGGTGCCCAACGCCACTTCGCCGGGCGCTCCGGCAAGCTGTTGCAGTTGGACGTGAGTCGGCCGGATGCTTGGCTGCGCTTGTGCGGCTTCCTCGGGCTGGCGGTCCCAGAGCAGCCGTTTCCGCATCGATTCAAGCGCTCGGAGCGCTGTGCCGAAGAGCAAGCCCCGCGCCACGCGGGTTTCCTGCGGCGCTTTCTCGGCCCGTTCCGTCAGACCACCTAGCAAGGCGCCTCTGATCCGAATGTCTGCAACCCGGGCGCATGCAGAGGCCCTTCGCCGCCGCCAGTCACCGCGCTTATCCTCGGGGCGTCGCCTGTCCCGCCTCGAACAGAAGGGTCCGAGTCCATGGGGAGTGTCCTAATCGTCATCAGCGCCGAGCCCGCGCCGCAGCGCGAGGAGCGCCTGGAGCGCATGGCGGCAAGGTCGCCCTACCGCGGCCGCCTGCAGCTCCTGCATCTGCCGGGTGCATCCGTCGGCATTCAGGCGCGCCAGGATGAGAGCACCTTGTATGCCGATGACGCCCTGGTGGTGGCCTGCCAGGGGCGGGTCTACGATCCAGCGGCCAAGGATGCCGATCCGTACCGCATGCCGTCCGCCGAGCGGGTGGCCCAGCGCTGGCGGGCCGTAGGCAGCCGCTGCCTCAGCGAGCTGGACGGAGATTTTGGCGTCTGGGTGTACGACCGGCGGCGTGATCTGGCCTACGCCGCACTCAGCCTGTCTATGACGCGCCCGTTGTACATGGCTCAGCAGCGGGAGCTGATCGTACTCGCCAGCGAAATGCGACAGGTTGCTGCCGGTGCCGGTATCGCCCAGCGCCTGGATTTGGAACGGGTCGTCGAGGGGCTTCTCGCCGGCGGACCTGTTCTGGCCTTAGACCGCACGGAATACGTGGGTATCGATCGGCTTCTTGCGCCGGATCTTTATCGCTTCGCGTTGCAGGGCCCGTCGGTCGCCGTGGAGGGAGCATACTGGTCGCCCCCGGCGGAGCAGCGCTTTTCCGCTGACCAAGCTGCTGAGCTACCCGCGGCACTCCTAGATGTGCTGTCCGTTTGCGTCGATACGCTGCCGCGGAGCACGGCCTTCTCGCTCAGCAGCGGCTATGACTCTGGTGCGTTGTGGGCGGTGGCGCATCGGGCCGGCAGCACTCGGGCCGATTTCCGCGCATACACCCTCTTCCATGGTGGGTCGGCGAGTGACGAGCGAGAAGTCGTACGGCGACTGATGAGCCAAACAGGGACGTCCGCCAAGTTCATCGACGCCGCACGCGTCAAGGCCTCGGCCTACGCAGAGGCCCATAGCAGACAGGTGGATCGGTTGCCGCAGGTCGCTACACTGCACACCATGGACCTGATCGGCGAGGCGGCACGGGCCGACGGGATGTCCTGCCATGCGACAGGCTTTGGTGTCGAGGCATGGCTGCATGCCTCGGCCACGTATGCGGCGGATCTGCTGCGCCGAGGTAACCTGGCCGCGCTGCTCGTCGACGCCCTGCGTTATCGGGCGTACGGGGCAAGGCCTGCCGGCAGGCTGAGCAGTGCGCTGCGCTTCCTGCGTACTGCCGCTGCACCGCCTGGCTCCCTGCTGCACAGACTGCGGCACCGGGGCCGGGGCGCACCCTATTGGCTGGAGCCACGATGGCACGACCTCTCCGCCGCCATCGACGCCAGGCTCGACCGGCTGTACAGCTACGAGGGGTTTGGGCGCGGGCAAAAATGGCTCAACCTTCGCCTGTATGCCATCGGCGTGGGCGTCGAGCGCGTCGAGCAGTTGGGGGAGCGCTACGGCTTGGAGCTGAGCACCCCGTTTATGCATCGGCGCGTGACAGAATTCGGCTTCCGCGTGCCGGCGCGGCTGCTGACCGGCGGGCGCCACCCCAAGGACCTGCTGCGTCGCTGTGCCGCGTTGGCGCTCGGGGCGCCGCCGCCATGGTCCCTCTACAAACTGGTGGACCAAGCCTATGCGGCGGACCCTGACCTGCCGCGCGGACTGGGCGACGCGAGCTCTTGGCACTTGCTCCAACAGGAAGTCGTCCGCCCGGAAGTGCTCCGACAGCTGCTCGATGCAGCCGGCGCCGACTCAAAAACTGAGAGACTCAGAAAAAGCTTGGCCTTCAGCGAGCGGTCTTTACGCCTGTATGGCTTGTAACCGGGTCGCACCCAAGCGCCGGCCAGGCGCAGACGCGCTAAGCCGTGGGATGGTTGGCGCCTGAAGCTTGACAGGGAAATGCCTTAGAGGTAAAAACCACCGCAACAAAGCCGAGCCCTTAGAGAGGTTGTTATGAAGTCCAATGCTGAGAGTAATGTGACCGGTGTCCCGGCAGCTGATCCGAAGGACAGCTTGCAGCGTCGAGTCTACGAAGAACCTACGCTGACCGTCGAGCCCCTTCATAAAGCCATCCTAGCGTCCTTTCCCCCGGCGGGTGACGATGGTCTTGGCGGCTCGAGTACTGTCATCACCTAGTTCCGGGGGGGGCCACTGATGAGACTGCCCGGGCCTGCTCTCCGGCAGTCCCGTTATGTTGACGTGTACAATCGCAGACCGTCTGCGGGTTGATTTTGGTGGCTTGCAGGCAAGCCAAGTCACCGGCGTGCTCCGCCGGTTCGCGCCTACTGTCGCCATGTCCAAATCCCCCGGCAGGGGCACCGTGGACGTGTCCCGCGTCTCTTCGCGATCCGACCTGTGTGAAAGCCTGGCGTCGTCGCTAACCGCCCAGGAGAGCGTTTATTGCTCAAGCTCAGGCACGAGCGGGGTTACCTACTACCTTGACGGCTGGGGCAGGGTACTGCGCGGGCAGGCCCGGGTCGAGGTGAGCCTCTGCAGTGCGCCTGCTGTCGGCGGGGTCATAGACGCAGCCGCTTGCTACCTGTTGGAGCAGCAGGGCGGCTTCTTCCTTCACGGCGCCTGCTTCGCGCTCGGCTCGGCGTCAGTCATCGCCGTGGCAGACTCAGGAGCGGGCAAATCGTCTTTATCAGCCGCAGCGGTCGCGTCGGGAGGTCGGCTGATCTCGGATGATTCGCTGCTCGTTGCACCGGGCGTCGCAGACGAGCGGGTGCTGGTCTATCCGAATCGTGCCGATGCGTCTTTTTTGCCTGATACAGCTAGCCTGCTGCCACACTCGCTGCAGCGGCTGCTGCAAGACGGGGCCACAACCCCGACCGGCAAGCTAGTGTTGTCGCGACTCGCGGCGCCGGGGCACTTTCAGGCATGTTCTGCCCCGACCCACCTGCTTTTGCTCGATGCCCAGGACCGCAATGAGCAGACTCGCGTGACACCGGCCTCCCAGGCACAAGCGCTGTCCGCCCTGATCGGCGCGAGCTCCCGCCTTGCATTTAGCCGGCTGGCTCCTGACTCTGCTGCGCTGCGCACGGCCAAGATGCTCGCGACGGCTCTCCCAGCATTTCGGGTAAGGGTCTCTAACGGGCTTATCGAGAGTCCCGTGCGTACGCTCCAAACACTGCTGACGGATATCCGAGCCGGCTAGGCCGCGCAGGGTCGTCAACCGCACAATCGCCGCGATCCGCGCGCCTTGGGCTTTGTTGAAACGTCTCCGTTGGCTGCGCCCGCTTGTGCAGACCACGGTGTGTGCTGATCAAGCCTTCCGGTGTCCGTATTATTCCCTTAGTCGGCCGATCGCGACGGTAAGCGGAACGTGCTACTGTGTAACTGACTAGCGCACCTGCGGCTGAGGTGTTTTCCAAACTTTACACTCGGCGCAACCAAGCAGATCTGCGCAGGAGAGGTCGCAGCAGCTTGAGCTTGCCAGTCAGGCACTTGCTAAGATTGGCCCGTATGTTGCTAGAAGAACTAAAACCCCTTCCTGTGCGGCAGCACCTGTAAAACCCCTCAGGCGAAACTTGAACCATGCTACAGATCTCCAGAATTCTCCTGATCGCAATCGCCGGGCTTGTACCGTCGTTTGCCGCCTCCGGCTCCCCCGTCACCATCTTCAACAATGGTCCTGCCAACCAGAGGCAGGGTGCCCTACTGGTGACGCCTGCCGGCGATCAGGTCACCGTTGCTGACGACTTCAGCGTCTCGGAGTTGTATGTATTGACCGGGCTAACTTTTTGGACGGTCGCAGGGGGCAACCCAACTGAGCTCGACGTGAGCTACGCGCTCTACAGTGACGGCGCCGGCGAGCCCGGAGCAGTGCTCACCTCGGGCAACGTCTCCGGTCTGACCGGCGTGCCGTCTGCTCCGCCCTCGGGCATGCAATGGATTCTGGGCCTCACCAGCCCTTATTATTCCCTCCTGCCAGGTGTCGATTATTGGATCAGCGTGTCTGTTAATTCCTCTGACGTCGATGGGCTATCATGGCAGTATACGAATTCCCGCTCCGGCAGCCCAGCGTTGGGCAGACTCGGATCTGGTGCGAGCGCAACGAATCCTCCGATTAGTTTTCCCGCCAATACCTGGCTCGATATCTTTGGCGCTGACACGGCTTTCCAGCTCACAGGGGAAGTCCCGGTCGCCTCTCCGTTGATGCTTCTCCTGTTTGCCATTCCCGGTGTATTGGTGGTGAAGTGGCGACGGAGTAGTGATTCTCAGTCTACGTGAGGGTCACCGGGCTAGGCGTCGCCGTGGCGACACCTGAGATGCCTACTTCGCCCGCGAGTGTGGCCACAACAACACCGAAGGCTGATGACCTGAGCATGAATGGGAAGGGAGAGTGTCGCGCTAAGCCACTCTGTGCCTGATCCGGCACCGCAGACGCCTAAGTGTGGCAAGTCGGTTGGGGATGTTGTGGTTTTTGTAGCGGCTCTGCGGCTGGCAAGGTATGCCCAACGCGTGCTCAACGGACACAAGCTCACTGCTGTCGTGGAGACAATGTCACGGCTTCCGTGGCTGCCCTGCCGATTGGAGCCTGGGGTGGCCCGTTGTGCGTCGCTTAGGGCGAGTCGACACCTGGCCCGGCTCCGGCGAAAAGACGATACTTGCCTGGTACGGGCTTTGGTGTTGAGCGCTCTAGTGTCAGATCGACCGGACGTGCTGTTGCATATTGGATTTAGGTCAGGTCACGACGCCGGATCCTTGGCCGTGGGGCATGCCTGGGTAACGGTCGGTGGCGTCAATGTGTCGGGCGAACGTTCGGCGGGACAAGATCGACACCACTATACCTCCGCGCAACATATCCGCATTGAACGCCAGAGATGAGCTCAGACGCAATTTCCAGAGCGCGTTCGCTGTTAGAGAATCCAACCCTTAGTGAGACGGCGTTGCCGGACGGCACCGCCGTGATTCTGGATATTGATCAGCACCAAGTGCTGTCAGTCTCGCCAGTCGGCGCATTCGTCATCGATGAAATCCGCAACGGCGTTGAGTCGATGGACGCGCTGACAACACGCATTGTTACCGAGTTTGATGTCGATGCCGATCGGGCAGCGCGCGATGCTGCCGCTTTCGTCGCTGAGGTCGTAACGGCATTGTCCAGCTCAGAGCGTTGATCATCGCTGCGCCCAAGCGGGAGGTGCGAACTGCCTAGGCTGGACAAGCGAAGCGTAGTCCACCAGGGGCGTATCCGTTCGGCTGGTCTTCGGTCACTCACTTGCCGTCCGGCGTCGGCATCCATTGCCGGCGCGACTGTTCGGGTGAACAGGCGATAGCGAGATTGACCCCGGCCGGTGTGTGCGAGGCTGGGTGGACTGCGCTTCGCTTGTCCACCCTACATGCTTCTGAGCTGTTCGGTCAGTTGAAGCCCGCCTCTTTATCCCGCTCGATCAGCGCATAAGCCGAGTGGTTGTGAATGGACTCGAAGTTCTCGGCTTCCACCACATAGGCGTTGATGCGCTCGTCCTCGTTGAGGCGCTTGGCGACGTCGCGGACGGTGTCTTCGACGAACTTGGGGTTGTCGTAGGCGCGCTCGGTGACGTGCTTCTCGTCGGTGCGCTTTAGGAGCCCGTAGAGTTCGCAGGAGGCCTCCGCTTCTACCATTTCGATCAGCTCTTCGATCCACAGAAAGCCGCGGGTGCGAGCTTGCACGGTGATGTGGGAGCGCTGGTTGTGGGCGCCGTAGTCCGAGATCTCTTTCGAGCACGGACAAAGGCTGGTGACCGGGACCACGGCCTTGATGGACATTTGCGGCTTGCCATCGCGAATCTCGCCGATCAAGGTGACGTCGTAGTCCATGAGGCTCGGGACGCCGCTGACCGGCGCCCGCTTCTTGACGAAGAACGGGAAGCGCATCTCGATATGGCCGGCGTTCGACTCCAGCCGCTGCGCCATCTCCGTGAGCATTTGCTTGAAGGTGGCCACGCCGATCTCGTCTTCGTGGCCATTAAGAATGGCGACGAAGCGCGACATGTGGGTCCCTTTGAAGTTGTGCGGCAGGTACACGAACATATTGAAGGTCGCCACCGTGTGCTGCTCATGGCCGCTGCGGTCTTTGATGCGGACCGGGTGGCGGATGTCCTTGATGCCAACCTTGTCGATGGCAATCCGCCGGCTGTCGGCGCTGCCCTGGACGTCAGCGATGGCGGTGGTGGTCGTGGCTGTGGAGAGCCTGGAATCCATTGATTGCATCCTCAACGGGAATCCCCGCTTGGGGGCACCGGCGGCTGGTGCGTTCTAACTGATGGCGAGGAGGTGTGCGCGGAACGCGTTAAAGAAAACGGGTATCCCGTGTGGATATTGTCCGCGGGGACCGGCACTTGCATGATGTCCCGATTATCGGGGATCGCGTCCGGTAGGGCAAATGCGCTCGGCCGCGGTTGCAGCGGGTGCGGCGCTGGGTTGTCGCTGGGTTAGCGCCGGGTTAGCGTCGGGACGCCGGCCGCTCAGCGGTCGCGGTGGATGATGTAGCCTGCGATCCAGCGCAGCGGGTCTGCGCCCGCGCCGAAGTCATGCAACGCGGCGAGTGCCGAGGTCACTAGCTCTGCGGCGGCGGCATGGGCGGCCTCGACGCCGAGCAGGGACGGGTAGGTGGCCTTGTGGTGGGCCGCATCGGCGCCGCTGGTCTTGCCGATGACGGCGGTGTCGCCCTCGACGTCCAGCAGGTCGTCCTGTATCTGGAAGGCGAGCCCGATGCAGGCGGCGTAGTGGTCCATGGCCGCGGTTTGGGCTGGGGTCTGGGCGTTGTCTGCGGCATCGGCCGGCTGCTGCGCGGACTCTTCGGCCGCAATGGCCGCCATGGCGACGGCGGCGCGGATCAGCGCGCCGGTCTTGTGGCGGTGGATGTCCTTGAGTGCGTCCAGGTCGAGCTGTTGGCCTTCGGAGGCGAGGTCCAGCGCCTGGCCGCCCAGCATGCCGGCGGCGCCCGCCGCTTGTGCGAGCCGTGCGACCATGCGCACGCGTGCGGCGGGCGGGTTGTGCTCATCGGCGGCTAGCACCTCGAAGGCCAGCGTCTGTAGGGCGTCACCGGCGAGCAGCGCGGTGGCGTCATCGAAGGCCTTGTGGCAAGTGGGTTGGCCGCGGCGCAGGTCGTCGTCGTCCAGCGCCGGTAGGTCGTCATGCACCAGGGATGATGCGTGGATCAGCTCCAATGCCGCGGCGGCGGCGTCGATGCGCTCCCAGGGCACGCCGGTGGCCTGAGCGGCGGCGTAGGCGAGAATGGGGCGCACGCGCTTGCCGCTGCCGAGCACCGCGTAGCGCATGGCCGCGTGCAGGCGCTCCGGCGAGGCGTCGGCGGGCGGCAGCCGGGCGTCGAGCACCGCTTCGATGCGCTCGCGGCACTGCGCCATCAGCGGGCCGAGTGGGTCTTTGCTCATGGGTTGTTCGGGGGGAGACGTTGGGATCTTGTGTGCGGCGGGCGGGTGCGGTTGCGCCTCGGCGTCCGTGTCAACCGCCGGGCGCGTTCGCCGGTCTCATTCGCCGGGATTGGTACCGAAGGGCTCCGGCGCCGCCGTCTCCGACTGCTCGGTGAGGATGCGCACGCGCTGCTCGGCAGCATCGAGGGCTTGTTGGCAGGCGCGGGTGAGGCCGATGCCGCGCTCGAACACCAGGAGCGATTCCTCCAGGGTGAGGTCTTCGCCCTCCAGCCGGTCCACCAGGGCTTCCAGCTCCTCCATGGCGCGCTCGAACTGCGGCGGCTCAGTGATGGCGGCGGGCTCGGCTGCGTCCGGGTCTGGCGTCGGCGCTGCGTTGTCGTCTGTGGCGGCGTTGTTGCTCATGTGCGGTTTGTGCGGTTGGACGTGGTTACGGTAGCTTAGGCGGGTTTTTGCGGTCAATTTCCGCGCTCCCGCCGTCGCCGAAACAGTGGCGGCTGGGCAAGCATCCGACGTCGGTCGGGTCAGCGCAGCCTAACCCGACGCGGCGCTCTAAGGTCGCCCGCGTTTGGGGCGGGAGTGGAATGCTTGCCCAGTTTCAGCGGCGCGGGCGCCGCACTGTCTTCAGGAGTATTGCCCCGCCGATGAAAGGCACCTATGACGCCTCTGCCATCGAGGTCCTGAGCGGCCTCGACCCGGTGCGCAAGCGCCCGGGCATGTATACCGACACCAGCCGCCCGAACCATCTGGCGCAGGAGGTCATCGACAACAGCGTCGACGAGGCGCTGGCCGGCCATGCCACGTGCATCGACGTGACCCTGTTCGCCGACGGCTCCTGCGAGGTTGCCGACGACGGCCGCGGCATGCCCGTGGACATCCACCCCCAGCAGGGGCTGCCGGGCGTTGAGGTGATCCTGACCAAGCTGCATGCGGGCGGCAAGTTCAACGCCAACAGCTACCGCTTCGCCGGCGGCTTGCACGGCGTCGGCGTGTCGGTGGTGAATGCGCTGTCCAAGCATCTGGAGGTCTGGATCAAGCGCGGTGGCAAGGAATACAACATGGCCTTCGCCGACGGCCACAAGCGTACAGACCTGGAGGAGGTCGGCAGCGTTGGGCGCGGCAACAGCGGCACCCGGCTGCACTTCTGGCCGGATTCGTCCTACTTCGACAGCCCCAAGTTCTCCGCCCGCCAGCTGACCCACCTGCTGCGGGCCAAGGCGGTGCTCTGCCCCGGGCTGACGGTGCGCTTTCGCGACGAGGCGAGCGGCGAGGAGCAGACCTGGTGCTACCAAGACGGGCTCAAGGACTATCTGCAGCAGGCGCTGACGGATGTGCCGACGGTGCCCGCTCCGCCCTTCGTTGGCACCATGGAGGGGCAGACGGAAGCCGCCGCCTGGGCGGTTACCTGGCTGCCGGAGGACGGCGACCCGGTCACCGAGAGCTACGTGAACCTGATCCCGACGGTGCAGGGCGGCACCCACGTGAACGGCCTGCGCACCGGCCTGACAGAGGCCGTGCGCGAGTTCTGCGAGTTCCGCAATCTGCTGCCGCGCGGGGTCAAGCTGACGCCGGAGGATGTTTGGGCGCGGGCGAGCTGGATTTTGTCCGTGAAGCTGGCGGAGCCCCAGTTCTCCGGGCAGACCAAGGAGCGGTTGTCGTCGCGGGAGTGCGCGGCCTTTGTCTCGGGGGTGGTCAAAGACGCCTTCAGCCTCTGGCTGAACGAGCATGTGGCGGATGCCGAGCGCATTGCCGAGCTCGCCATCGCCGGCGCCCAGGCCAGGCTGCGGGCGGGGCGCAAGGTCACGCGCAAAAAGATCACCCAGGGCCCGGCATTGCCCGGCAAGCTCGCCGACTGCACCAGCACGGACCCGGAGCGCAGCGAGCTGTTCCTGGTGGAGGGCGACTCCGCCGGCGGCTCCGCCAAGCAGGCCCGCGACCGGGAGTTCCAGGCCATCATGCCGCTGCGGGGCAAGATCCTGAACACCTGGGAGGTGGACCCGGCGGAGGTGCTGGGCTCCCAGGAGGTGCATGACATCGCCGTCGCCATCGGCGTGGACCCGGGCAGCGACGACCTGACCCGCTTGCGCTTCGGCAAGATCTGCATCCTGGCGGATGCGGACTCCGACGGCGCCCATATCGCAACGCTGCTGTGCGCGCTGTTCTATCGCCACTTTCCGCGGCTGGTGGCGGAGGGGCATGTGTATGTGGCCATGCCGCCGCTGTATCGCATCGACGTCGGCAAGCAGGTGTTTTATGCCTTGGACGACGATGAGCGCCAGGGGGTTCTGGACCGCATCGCCGCCGAGAAGCTCAAGGGCAAGGTCAGCGTGCAGCGCTTCAAGGGTCTCGGCGAGATGAACCCGGCCCAGCTGCGCGAGACCACCATCCACCCGGACACCCGTCGGCTGGTGCAGCTCACGGTTGAACCCGGCGATGAGAGCGGCACCTTGATGGACATGCTGCTGGCCAAAAAGCGCTCCGCCGATCGTCGGGCCTGGCTGCAAGAGAAGGGCGACCTCGCGGAGGTGTGAGGCACGGCTAGTGTCGACGCCCGCGCTGGGACCGTCGGCGTGCCGCCGGCTATCGGCAACGGCCCTGAGCCCACGTCCTCGGTCCTCGTCGCGAAGCTCTGCTTCGCGACGCCGCGCCGCAAGCTCTGCTTGCCGTCGCTGAGCGGCCGCGCGCGAGGCCCTGGATGATGACGGGAGGCGTCGTCGCACTCGCCGGGCTCGCGAAGCAGAGCTTCGCCGCTGGGGTCGCGAAGCCGGAGCTTCGCCACCAGGAGCCGGGAGTCAGCAGTCACGCATCAGGAGCCAGGGATCCGGAGCCAGGAAGCAGGAGTCAGGGACGAGGGATCCGGAGCCAGGAAGCAGGAATCAGGGACGAGGGACGAGGGACCAGGGGCCACGGACCAGGAATCCAACGTCCTCGGTCCTCGTCGCGAAGCTCTGCTTCGCGACGCCGCGCCGCAAGCTCTGCTTGCCGTCGCTGAGCGGCCGCGCGCGAGGCCGTGGATGAGACGGGAGGCGTCGTCGCACTCGCCGGGCTCGCGAAGCGGAGCTTCGCCGCTGGGGTCGCGAAGCCGGAGCTTCGCGACCAGGAGCCGGGAGTCAGGAGTCGCGCATCAGGAGCCATGGATCAGGAGCCATGGATCAGGAGCCAGGAAGCAGGAATCAGGGACGAGGGACCAGGAGCCGCGGACCAGGAATCCAAAACGTCCTCGGTCCTCGTCGCGAAGCTCTGCTTCGCGACGCCGCGCCGCAAGCTCTGCTTGCCGTCGCTGAGCGGCCGCGCGCGAGGCCGTGGATGAGACGGGAGGCGTCGTCGCACTCGCCGGGCTCGCGAAGCAGAGCTTCGCCGCTGGGGTCGCGAAGCCGGAGCTTCGCGACCAGGGGCCGGGAGTCATGGATCAGGAGCCAGGAAGCAGGAATCAGGGATGAGGGGCCACGGACCAGGAATCCAAGGTCCTCGGTCCTCGTCGCGAAGCTCTGCTTCGCGACGCCGCGCCGCAAGCTCTGCTTGCCGTCGCTGAGCGGCCGCGCGCGAGGGCGTGGATGATGACGGGAGGCGTCGTCGCACTCGCCGGGCTCGCGAAGCAGAGCTTCGCCGCTGGGGTCGCGAAGCCGGAGCTTCGCGACCAGGAGCCGGGAGTGACTCGGCTCAGAGGTATACCCATCGCACGCCGGATTGTCGGTTTGCCGCGCCAAGAACCTGCTGATATGCCTTCTCTTCCTCGAACCTCGCCCGTCGAAACTCGCTCCTGTCCGCGATATCACGAGCCCTCAACCCGCCCGAGCGGATTCTGCGGGCGTTGAGCTGAGCGCATTTCGCGCCCATCCCCACCAACCACCCCTGAAGGTGCCGCCATGACGCCATTCCGCTACGCCCATGCCGCCGCTGACGCTTGGGAGGCCGCACTCGCGCAGGTGGCCGACGGCCTTGCCGGCGCGCAGGGCAGCCTCGGCTTCGTCTATGTCACCGACCCCGTGAGCGCGCACCTCGATACCGTGATCGCCCGGCTGCGTGAGGTTACGGGCAGCGAGCACTGGG
The DNA here is from genome assembly GCF_016583825.1 of Thiohalocapsa halophila. Lineage (GTDB taxonomy): Bacteria > Pseudomonadota > Gammaproteobacteria > Chromatiales > Chromatiaceae > Thiohalocapsa > Thiohalocapsa halophila. The sequence continues at coordinate 15,234 of NZ_NRRV01000025.1, forward strand.
TGGGGGCGGTCGGCATCGGCATCTGCGCCACCGGTGTCGAATACTACGAGCAGCCGGCCATCGCCGCGATGCTGGCGGACATCCCGGAGGATGCCTTTCGCGTCTTTCAGCCGGTGGTGAAGGACGCCGCCGTGCTGGACGACATGCTCGCGGAGTGGCTCGGGGCAGATGGCAAGCCTTTTATCGGCCCCTTCATCGGCCTGGTGCACGGCGACCCCGCGAACCCGCTGACCGAGTCCCTGGTGAGCGGCCTCGCTGAGCGCACCGCCACAGGCTTCCTGGTGGGCGGGCTCGCCAGCGCCCGAGAGAACGCGCGAGTAGTGGCAGACATGTCCGCAGACGGCGGCGTGGCAGGGGTGATGTTCTCGGACGCCGTCGGCATCCAGACCAATCTGACCCAGGGCTGCTCACCCATCGGCCCGCACCACGTCATCACCGAGTCCGAGCGCAACGTGCTGGCGCGCCTCGACAACCGCCCGGCGCTGGAGGTCTTCAACGAGGACATCGGCGAAGTCCTGGCGCGGGATTTGTCTCGGGTCGGCGGCTACATCTTCGCCGGGCTGCCCATTCCTGGGTCGGATACGGGCGACTATCTGGTGCGCAACCTCGTCGGCGTAGATACCGAGCGCAAGCTGCTCGGTATTGGCGACCTGGTGGAGCAGGGGCAGGAGATCATGTTCTGCCGCCGCGATGCCGCCACGGCCCGAGAGGACCTGAGCCGCATGCTGTCCAATCTCAAATCCCGGCTCAGCGGTCCGCCCCGGGGCGGCGTCTATGTCTCCTGCCTGGGCCGCGGTGCCAACCTGTTCGGTGACGACTCCGAGGAGCTCAAGCAGATTCGCGACGAGCTCGGCGACTTCCCGCTGGTGGGCTTCTACGCCAACGGCGAGATCTTCCGCGACCGCCTCTACGGCTACACCGGCGTGCTGACGCTGTTCACCTGACGGCTGCCGGCGGGCTGGTCAATGTCCGCCCCGACGGCAGTGCGCCCTTCGCCGCTCAGGCGCCGGTGCGAAAGCGCCGGGCCAGCCAGTGGTCGACGCTCAGGTAGCGGCCGGCACCGATGAAGAACAGCACCAGCAGCATGATGAAATAGGTGGCGGCGAACTCGATGCCATTGTTCAGCACCACGAAGCTACCTGTCTCCGTTAGCCAGTCGTAGTTGCCGTGCTCGCGCAGGATCTCTTTGGCGGCCGACAGGCGCTCGCCGGCGGGGCCTGCGTCCTCGAGCTGGAAGACGCCGAGCAGGGGTGAGGCGAAGGCGGCGCTGGAGTCCGCAATGGCCTGCCAGCCGTTTTGCAGGTGCACGCTCAGGATGGCCACCAGCATGGTGACCATGAGCGGGATGCTGATCCAGCGCACCGCAAAGCCCACCAGCAGAAACAGGGCGCCGATGACCTCGGTGCCTGCCGCCAATGCCGCCATCAGGGTCGGAAAGGGCAGGCCGAGTCCCCAGTCCGGGTTGCCGAACCAGGCAACGGTGCTCTCGAAGCCGGCGACCTTGTTGGTGCCCGCCACCCAGAAGATGGGCGCCAGATAGAGACGGAGCGCCAGCGGGCCGAGAAAGTCCGCGGCGCGCGTGGCGTCGAGCAGGTCCTGGAGCTTGTTCAACAGCGTGATCATCAATCGAGTCCTCGTCTTGAGAGCTATTTGGCGTAGATTCTCAAGCAGAGACCGGTCGGACACCGCATTTATCTCGCCGGATGACGCTGACAGAGGCCGCTCCCACGGGCCGATTCGCCGCTGTGGGAGCGGCATCCTTGCCGCGACGGCCTTGGCAGTGCTGTCGGGGTATCGTCGCGGCCAGAGGCCGCTCCCACAGCAGCTGCGGCATGTGGGAGCGGCATCCCTGCCGCGACGGGCCTGGCAGTGCTGTCAGCGCATCGTCGCGGCCAGAGGCCGCTCCCACAGCGGCTTCGGCATGTGGGAGCGGCATCCCTGCCGCGACGGGCCTGGCAGTGCTGTCGGGGTATCGTCGCGGCCAGAGGCCGCTCCCACAGCGGCTTCGGCATGTGCGAGCGGCATCCTTGCCGCGACGGGCCTGGCGGTGCTGTCGGGGCATCGTCGCGGCCAGAGGCCGCTCCCACAGCGGCTTCGGCATGTGGGAGCGGCATCCCTGCCGCGACGGGCCTGGCAGTGCTGTCGGCACAGCGTCGCGGCCAGAGGCCGATCCCACAGCGGCTTCGGCATGTGGGAGCGGCATCCCTGCCGCGACGGCCTTGGCAGTGCTGTCGGGGTATCGTCGCGGCCAGAGGCCGCTTCCACAGCGGCTTCGGCATGTGGGAGCGGCATCCTTGCCGCGACGGGCCTGGCAGTGCAGCCGGCACAGCGTCGCGGCCAGAGGCCGCTCCCACAGCGGCTTCGGCATGTGGGAGCGGCATCCCTGCCGCGACGGGCCTGGCAGTGCAGCCGGCACAGCGTCGCGGCCAGAGGCCGCTCCCACAGCGGCTTCGGCATGTGGGAGCGGCATCCTTGCCGCGACGGGCTTGGCAGTGCTGGCGGGGCATCGTCGCGGCCAGAGGCCGCTCCCACGGCGGCTTCGGCATGTGGGAGCGGCATCCTTGCCGCGACGGGTTTGGCAGTGCTGGCGGGGCATCGTCGCGGCCAGAGGCCGCTCCCACAGCGGCTTCGGCATGTGGGAGCGGCATCCTTGCCGCGACGGGCCTGGCGGTGCTGTCGGGGCATCGTCGCGGCCAGAGGCCGCTCCCACAGCGGCTTCGGCATCGTCGCGGCCAGAGGCCGCTCCCACAGCGGCTTCGGTATGTGGGAGCGGCATCCTTGCCGCGACGGGCTTGGCGGTGCTGTCGGGGCATCGTCGCGGCCAGAGGCCGCTCTCGCAGCGGCTTCGGCATGTGGGAGCGGCATCCTTGCCGCGACGGGCTTGGCTGCGCTAACGCGACTATGCCGGCTTCATGCTCAGTCTTCGTTGCCCGAGCGGGGCCAGCGGGTGCCGAGGATGACATCGCGGCGGCGCAGGTCGGTGAGCATGCGGGCGCCGGCGGCGATGACCTTGTCCGGCTCCGGATGGCCGAGCTCGGCGGCGATGACCTGCATGGCCTCGCGGCCGGTGCGCGGAGTCTCGTCTTCCAGCAGGGCGAGCAGGCGTTGCGTGACGGCGTTGATCTCGAGGAACTCGATGCGCTCGGCGCGGTTTCGGTACACCACCAGATGCGTCGGCTGTTCGCCGGGCGCGTCGGGCTGAAGCTCGGGGCCGATGCGGTGCACCGGGAAACGATAGCTCAGGCTCCATGCCAGCGGCGAGACCACGGGGCTGTCGTCCAGCAGATCGCCGTTGGGGTTGGCATGGCTCGGGTCGGGCTCGTCGTCACTGACGCTCAGGGCCAGCTCGACCCACTCGTAATGGGCCAGCTCCAACAGATAGGGCGGGTCGTCCGTGGTCTGCTGCGCACGGGTGGTGCCGAGGTAGTCCAGGAACTCCTGGGAGATTTCCAGAAACAGGGGCGTCGCCGCCCGGTGGTGCACCATGAAGTCCCGGATCAAGGCGCGCCACTGGTCATCCGGCAGGGTGCGGCGCAGAACCGGGAAGCCGGAGGCGAGCAACCCGGCGATATTGTTGAAGACGAGGTCACGATAGATGGCCATGCGCCGGTCTTCGACGTCCGCCGGGCGCGCGCGGTGCTCGGGGTCGCGGATGTGGGCCGCGAACGCGCGCTGAACGGCGCTGAAGTCCTCTGCCGGTGCTTGCGTGGCTGCCTGCTCAGGCATGCACCACCTCCAGGTCCGCGGCGGGCTGATGGCGCGCCTGGATGGTAGCGATTTGAGCCACCTCGGCGTTCAGCTGATCCAGCGGCGGGATGTTGAAATCCCGCTCCAGCAGCGTCGGGAAGACGCCGAAGCGCTGGTAGGCATGGTCCAGCAGGCTCCAGACCGGGTCGATGACATCGGCCCCGTGGGTGTCGACACGCAGGTCCGGGGCCTCGACATAGTGCCCGGCCACGTGGCAGTAGACCACCCGCTCGGCGGGCAGGGCTTCCAAGAATTCGACGGCGTCATAGCCGTGGTTGATGCTGTTGACGTAGATGTTGTTCACGTCCAGCAGGAGGTCGCAGTCCGCCTCCGTCAGTACCGCGTTGAGGAAATCGATCTCGCGCAGTGCTTGGCCCGGCGCCGCGTAGTAGGAGACGTTCTCCAGCGCGATGCGCCGCTCCAGGATGTCCTGTACCCGGCGCACCCGCTCGGCCACGTAGTGGACGGCGTCCTCCGTGAAGGGGATGGGCATCAGGTCGTAGAGCTGGCCGTCGTCTGAGGTGTAGCTCAGGTGCTCGGTGTAGGCGCGGATCTGGTGGGTGTCCAGAAACGTCTTCACGCGCTGTACGAAGGCCTCGTCCAACGCCGCCGGGGAGCCAATGGACAGCGACAGCCCGTGACAGACAAAGGGATAGCGCTCGGTCATGGACCGAAACAGGCGCCCGAAGCGCCCGCCGACGCCGATCCAGTTCTCCGGCGCCACTTCGTAGAAGCTCGCTGCAGGCGGTGGCTGCTCGGCGGCCTCAGTGAGGAATTCCCGCCGTAGTCCGAGACCGGCGCCGCGGACCGGATAGCTTGGTACGTGCATGGCGAAGGGCTCGTTGGCCGGTGGGGGAGGGGCCGAGCCCGGGGCTGCCCGGGCCCGGCCGCGGCGGCGCTGGAGATCAGCGCCAGCCGCTTAGCGGGTCTCCGCGATGGGAGTCTCGGTGACTGGATCAGCCCTCGCCGCCGCACTTGCCCTCGCCGCACTTGCCTTCGCCTTCACCCTTGTCGTCGCCGCACTTGCCTTCGCCACACTTGCCTTCGCCGCACTTACCCTCGGAGCCGGCCAGCTGCATGTAGCCGCCGTTGAGCTCGGTGGCGCTGAACAGCTCGTCCGCGGACAGGTCGGTGGCGGCGGCGTGGGCGGTGCCCAGGCCGCCGGCAAGGGCGGCACCAACGATGGCGGCAACGGGGGTGATGGTCTTCTTGGACATGGTCTTTGCCTCTGTATGAAAAACTGAGTGGTCACTTCCAGCAGTGGTCACGTCGGGTGAGCCCGGGTGGGCTCGGCATGCAAGTCCCGTCGCTACATCTGCCTTGATAACACGGAAAGCCAGCGAGAAACACAGATTCGCACTAGGTCTTTCTGGTGTTATCGCTCGTTAGAGACCCGGGCCGGACTTAGGTTCTTTCACGCAGGATGGAAATAACGCCCGCCGCGCGGTCCCGGCGACGAGCGGCGCCGCCGGGCGCGGTGCCGGCGTGCGTCCCTGTCAGCGGTGGCCGGGCACCCTTGCCGCGGGCTGCGAGGGCGGATGCGGCAAAGGCCCGAAGCCCGGCGGTGGTCGGCGATGGCGGGTCGCCTGCTCATAGGCGTAGGCGTACTGGAACAGCTTGGCCTCGTCGAAGGGGCGTGCCAGCAGTTGCAGGCCGAGGGGCAGCCCGGAGACGGTGTGGCCCATGGGCACCGTGATGGCGGGCTGGCCGCTGTGCGGGGCGATGACGGGGCTGTTGTTGCCGCGGGGGCTGTCGTCGTCGCCGATGCGCCCTGGCGGGTTGGTCCAGGTTGGGTAGAGGATGGCGTCCACCCCGGTTTGGTCCATGGCCGAGACGACGCCTTGCAGCAGCGCGCGCCGACGCGGGTCGCCCTGCACGTCGACACAGGGTGGCTCTTGCTTGGCGGGCGCAGCGTCGACGGACATGGCCCATTGCATGGCGCCCGCGTGGCGCGGCAAGAACAGGCCCGCGGCGACGATGGCGTCCAGCGAGCGCACAGGTGCCGCAGGCCCTAGGCTTATCAGATAGCGGTCCAGGTCGTAGCGGAAGCGGCTACAGAAGCCAGTGGCGTTCGTGAGGGCTGTGAAGCGCGGGATGGTGAAGGGGTCCACCAGCGTGGCGCCGGCGCGCTCGAGGTCGGCCAAGGCGCGCTCGAAGACCGCCACCACCTTCGGGTCTGCGGTGTCGGTGTCCACCAGCGCCCGGAGCACGCCTAGACGGGCGCCGCGCAGCCCGTCGCTGCGCAGGAAGGCACGGTAGTTGTCCGGGGCACGGCCGCGGGCGGCTTGTGTGATGGGGTCCGCCGGGTCCGGGCCCGCCAGCACCGAGAAGACAATGGCCGTGTCGCGTACGGTCCGCATCAGGGGGCCGCCCACGTCGCGGTTGGCCAGTAAGGGCAGGATCCCGTCGCGGCTGGTGGCGCCCAGCGTCGAGCGGATGCCCACCAGGCCCGAGTGCGACGCCGGCCCGCGGATGGAGTTGCCGGTGTCCGTGCCCATGCCGATGATGCCGAGGCTCGCGGCGATGGCGGATGCCGTACCACCGCTGGAGCCCGCCGGCACCCGCGAGAGGTCGTAGGCGTTGCGGGTCTCGCCGTGGGTGGAGCTGATGGTGCGGTAGGGGCTGAAGGCCCATTCGCCCATGTTCGCCTTGGCGAGCACGATGGCCCCGGCGGCGCGCAGCTGGCGGACCATGAAGGCATCGTCCGGCGGCACCGTGCCCGCCAGGGCCGCGGAGCCCGCTTCGGTGGGCATGTCCGCGGTATCGAAGTTGTCCTTCAGGATGACTGGCATGCAGTGCAGGGTGCGCAGCCGCCCGAGGCGCGCCTGCTCCGCGTCCAGTGCCCGAGCCCGATCCAGGGCCTCGGGATTGACGGCGATGATGGCGTTCAGCGCATCGGCCGGCGATGCCGGCACTTCGAGCCGGCCGACAGGCCCGTTGTCTGCGGCCTCTGGTGCGGCGGGCGCTTGCGTGCGCGATGGCGGCTGCTCCGCATCCGCGCCGGGCTCGGGCGGCGGATCGAAGGTCTGGATACGGGCCAGATAACCCCTCGTCAGCCCCTCGCAGCTGAGGCGGCCCTGCGACAGCGCCGCATGCGCCCCGTCGATGGTGAGCTCTACCAGGCTTGGTGCCGCCGGGCTCGATGTCGCCGGGCTCGATGTCGCCGGGCTCGGTTCCGCCGCCGGCGTCGACTGCCGCCCACACCCGGCCGCCAACAGAGCCGCGACCAGAATTGCAGGCAAAATTCTGGGGACGGTAACCTTATTTTGCCACATGGAGGTCGTGTCGCGGCGCGGCCAGAAGATGCTCGCGTCCTTTGCGCCTTTGCGGAAGATACCTTTCTCCCGGCTATGCACGCTAAGCGCCGGTTGGCAGTGGGTGGACTGCGCTGCGCTTGTCCACCCGGCCTAAGTCATTACGGGGACGGTAACCTTATCTTGCGCTTTAACCGCAGTCGACTTCGCTGCGCTCCAGGTGAAGCCTGCATTCCGTCGGCGCGATGTCTTCGCCCGCCATTTCCAGTGCAAAGCCGTCTGGATTCTGCCGGGCCCAGGCTGCGGCTTCCGCGCTGCCTGCCATGAAGCCGACGACCCGAAGCTTGGAGACCGCTGTCGGGTCGGTGATGACATAGGACGCACTGCGCTGCACCGTTTCGCCCGCCTGTGGCGCCTGCGTGAAGGTGACGTTGACCCTGAGCCCGGCGGGCAAGGGCTCCGTGGGGTCGGATTCGAGAATTTTGACGTAGACCGTCGCACAGACGTCGTCGCCGTCGCTCTCGCCGGTCCAGCCCGGCACGCTGTCGGAGGTGGCGGCGGGGTCGAAGTGCTCCCGCGCCACCTGGCAGTCGCCGGGGAAGGTCATATCGGTGACCGATAGGACCTCCCATTTGTCGTAACACCCCGTGAGCGAAAGGCCACTGAGAACGGCTGCGGCGATGACTTTGGCGGCGGGGCGGACGAGCACGGGCATGGTCGAGGGTCTCTGGCGGTACAACGGCAGTAGCCGGGAATGGCGCTGATGACGCACATTCTCAAGCTAAAGACAGGGGCGGCGGGCGTCGCTGTTGCCTCCGGGTCAGCCGCGATGCCTCGAGCCAAGCCGAGAGCGCGGCGGGGTTGCTGACGCCCTCGCGACATCGCCGGGCGGACCGATGCATGATGGTGGCTCATCCCTTCGCTGTTTCCCCGCCTGGCACGTCATGCCCGGCTCCGCCCCTCTCGGTAATGCCGTGTTGCCATAGCTCGTACTCGCTTATGTCGATGTCGGGCCCCCAAGAGACTGCGTAGCCACCCGGCTCCACCGCGACAGTCTCAAAGAAATGCGGATTCTTGAGCGGCGCGAACATTTCCCGATCTGTCAGACGCTGGACGTCATAGCGTTTCATGACAGCGTTGTCGAAGGTGACCAACAGCACGTGGCCCTCTATCGGAATGACGTGGCGAACCCTGGGGATACTAGCTGTCATTGTAGCGGTGGCAGTTTTTGAAACTGCTGCTTCATCCACATGCGCTTGAGATCTTGCTGGTAAGTACTCGCCCATTCGACGACGAGCTTTCTTGCTCGCGGCGGTAAGTCACCCTCGATCATGTCGAGCGTATCGATGTTGAAGAGTGCAACGTACTCACCGTAGACAGCGTGGAAATGGGGTGGTGGATGATCCCCGAAAAAGAGCTTGATAATGATTCCATAGAATCGACTGATCTCCGGCATCTCAACCCTTCTCAGCCAGTCGATTCTCGAAGTGGCTCAGCAGCCTTGAGCGCAAGGTCTTCTCCTTGTGCTTGGCGGCGGCGGCGAGGCGCTTTTCCGCGACGCCGATGAGGGTCTGCTGGGTGCCCTTGGATTTCTCGTCAGCGGGTGTGCGTTGGGTGTAGCTGCCGTCGGAGTGCATGTCCCAGGCGGTGCGCTCGTCGGCGAGCTGCACGTCGAGGATCAGGCGCAGCTCTTGGCGCAGCTCCGGGTTCTCCACCGGGGCGATGACCTCGACACGGCTCTCGAGGTTGCGGCCCATCATGTCTGCGGAGCCGATGTAGTACTCCTCGTCGCCGCCGTTGTGGAAGTACAGGATCCGCGCATGCTCCAAGAAGCGCCCGACGATGCTGATGACCTGCGCGCCTTCGCTGAGGCCGGGCAGCCCGGGGCGGAAGCGGCAGGTGTCGCGGACGATGAGATCCAGCTTGACCCCGGCGCGGCTTGCCTTATAGAGCGCGCGGACGATGTCCACGTCCTCCAGCGCGTTCATTTTCATCTGGATGTGACCGCCGCCTTGCTCTTGGTGCAGGCTGATCTCGCGCTCGATCTTGCCGAGGATGCCGCGCTTGAGGGTATAGGGCGCCGCGAGGATCTTGCGGTAGCTGGGCGGCGGCGAGTAGCCGGTGAGATAGTTGAACAGCTCCGTCAGGTCGGCGCCGATGTCCTCGTCGCAGCCGAGCATGCCGAGATCCGTGTAGAGCTTGGCGGTGCCGCCGTGGTAGTTGCCGGTGCCGACGTGGTAGTAGCGGCGCAGCTGGGCGTAGTCGCGGCGGACGACGAAGATCAGCTTGCTGTGGGTCTTGAGGCCCATGACGCCATAGGTGACATGGATGCCCTCGGCCTCCAGCCGCCGCGCCCAGCCGATGTTGGCGGCCTCGTCGAAACGCGCCTTCAGCTCCACCAGCACGGCCACCTGCTTGCCGTTCTGTGCCGCCTCGATCAGGGACTCCAGGATGGCGCCGCCGGAGGTGCGGTACAGCGTCATCTTGATGGCTAGGACTTTCGGGTCCTGCGCGGCCGTGGCAAGAAAGCGCTCCACGGTGGTGGAGAAGGACTGATACGGGTGCTGCACCAGCAGCGGCCCGGTCTCGCGGATGATGTGGAAGATGTTGCGGCGGTCGTTGCCGAGGATCGGATGGTCGCCCGGGCGATGGGGCGGATCGCGCAGCTCCGGGAAATCCAGTGAGGCCAGCTCGAAGAGGTCGCGCTTGGCCATCATGCCGGGGACCTCGTAGACGTCTTCTTCCTCGTTGAGGCCGAGCTCGGCGGCGAGCATGCCGCGATGCGTCTTGTCCATGCCCGCCTGCACCTCAAGGCGCACGATGGGCGCGAAATGGCGCTCGCGCAGCTCCGTTTCGATGTGCTCCAGCAGGTCGTTGGCGGCCTCTTCGGTGGGCTCGACAATGGCGTTGCGGGTGACGCGGAAGAGCTCGCAGCTGTCGATCTCCATGCCCGGGAAGAGCATGTCCAGGTTGTTGACGATGACGTCTTCCAGCCTGACGAAGGTGTTGACACCGTCCACCCGGATCAGCCGCCTGCTGATGTCCTTGCTGATCGGCACCTTGACGCGAGCCATGTAGACCTCGGTACCGCCGGGGTAGCGCAGCGTCACCAGCAGGTTCAGCGCCAGATTGGAGATGAACGGGAAGGGGTGGGCCGGGTCCATGGCCAGCGGCGTGATCATGGGGAAGATGTCGGTGCGGTATTGCTCGCGCAGGCGCTCGCGGGCGTCCTTGGGCAAGGATTCAACGGCGGCGAGCCGGATGTCGTGGGCTTCGAGCTCCGTCAGCAGCTCCTGGAAGATGCGCTCCTGGTCTGCCTGCATCTGCGCCAGCACGGCGCGGCACTCCTGTACCTGCTGCACGGGTGAGCGGCCGTCCACGGTCAGCGTGTGCACACCGGCGGCGATCTGCTGCTTGAGCCCGCCGATGCGCTTCATGAAGAATTCATCGAGATTGTTGTTGACGATGGCCAGGAACTTGACCCGTTCCAGCAGGGGTGTGCGGGGGTCGTCGGCCTCGTGCTGCACGCGCTGGTTGAAGGCGAGCCAGGTAAGCTCGCGGTTCAGGTACAGCGCCGGGTCATCGAGGTCGGGCGGCTCCGGCGGTGCCTCTAGCTCCGTGTCCACGGTGGCGATGTCGGTGTCCTCGTCGAGCAGGACATTCGGGTCGGTGTCGTTCATGGCGCTGGAGACTCCGGCAGGGCTGCGGTTCCGATTGACAACAAGGTATCGTATCAACGCCGGTACGCCCATGTGTGATGGTTTTTTGATCCGCTGCATGACCGCTGCCGGCTCTGGTGGCTGCCCCCAGCCGTTGCTGGCTGCGCCTAGGCTTGGAGCCCTTTGGTCGAATCGACAAGCGATACCATGAGCGCCCCCACCGAGCCCCACGACAGCCTCTTTGCCGGCGCCGCCCCGCCGACGGACTTCGTCTTCGACCAGCAGGTGGCGCGGGTCTTTCCCGACATGCTGCGTCGCTCTGTGCCCGGCTGGCCAGAGCTGTTGCGCCTTCTGGGGCTGGTGGCGGCGCGGGTGTCTGTGCCCGGACGGCCCATCTATGACCTCGGCTGCTCCCTGGGCGCCACCTCGGCGAGTCTGCTGGCGCGGCTGCCGCAGGCGCGCATCGTTGCCGTGGACAATGCGCCGGCGATGCTGGACGGCTTGCGCGCGCGGCTCGCCGAGCCTGTGGCGGCGGGTCGCGTTCGGCCCGTCTGCGCGGACATCGTGGATGTGCCCGTGAGCGATGCGGGGCTCATCGTACTGAACCTGACGCTTCAATTCGTGCCGCCAGCGGCGCGGCAGGATCTGCTGCGCCGGCTGCGGGCGGGACTCGTCCCGGGGGGCGCTTTGTTGCTGGTGGAGAAGGTGATCTTTCCCGATGCCGCCACTGACGCGCTGATGGACGGTTTGCATCAGGACTTCAAGCGCGGCCAGGGCTACAGCGCGCTCGAGATCGCCCGCAAGCGTGCGGCGCTGGAAGCGGTGCTGGTGCCTGAGGACATCGAGACCCACGAGGAGCGCCTGCGCGCGGCGGGCTTCACCCGCATCGAGCGTTGGTTTCAGTGCCTCAACTTCGTCGGCTGGCTGGCGCGGGGCTGATGGCGCTCGGCAGCTGCACCCGGCGTCGGCGAGGGCGATGACCCTGCGGCGCCTCGCGCCTTTTTTTGCACGGATGGCGGCGACGCCGGCGGCGACCTGGGCGGCGCCGCTGCGGCGACTCGCCGCCGAGCGCTTGCACCCGGAGCGCCACGGGGATCTGCCGGGCTGGCTGCAAGCGCTGGAGTCGCTGCCGCGGATCGAGCCCGGGGAGATCCAGCTCGATGCAGACTGTGTGCAGGTGGAGCGGGGGCCGGGTGTGCACGGCTCGGCCGGCGAGGCGCTACGCAGCGGCCTCGATGCGCTGCATCCCTGGCGCAAGGGGCCTTTCTGTCTGCATGGCGTTCGCATCGACGCCGAGTGGCGCGCGGACTGGAAATGGGCCAGGGCCGCCGCTGCCATCGCACAACTGCACGACCGATTGGTGCTGGATGTCGGCGGCGGTAACGGCTATTACGGCTACCGGGCGCTCGGGGCCGGTGCCGCCTTGGTGCTCGGCATCGACCCGACGTTGCGCTTCGTGCTCCAGTTCCTGGCAGTGAACCAGTACCTACGCCAAGACCGGCTGGCGGTGCTGCCGGCGGCGGATACGGACCTGCCGCTCCTGGCCGCCGACGGCCCCTTCGACACGGCATTGTCCATGGGTGTGCTCTATCACCGCCGCGACGCCGCCGCACACCTGGCGCAGCTCTATCGTGCGCTGCGCCCGGGCGGCGAGCTGGTGCTAGAAACCCTGGTGCTCCCGCACGACCCAAAGTCCGTATTGAGGCCGCCCGGGCGCTATGCACGCATGCGCAACGTCCATGCGATTCCTGGCATCGACGTGCTCCGGGGCTGGCTCGACGGCGCCGGTTTTCGTCGTGTCGAGGTCGCCGACGTCACCCGCACCACCACCGACGAGCAGCGCAGCACCCCGTGGATGCGCTTCGAATCCCTGGCCCAGTGCCTGAGCCCGGCCAACCCGCAGCGCACCATCGAGGGCCACCCAGCGCCCACCCGTGCGCTGCTCACCGCACAAAAAAGGGGTCAGTGCGGCCTTGCCAGGCCGCACTGACCCGATTCTTAATTCTTAGACCTGGTCTCCGGAATCCCAAGTCTGCTAGGATCTGGAATTCTTACTCGGTATTACTTGGAGGAAGGCCGATGGATGCGACAACTGTCACCAGCAAGGGGCAGGTCACCATTCCGAAGGCCGTTCGACAGCGTCTCGGTATCCGCACCGGCGCCAAGATCGGCTTCGAGGTCGTTGGCGATCATGTGGAGCTCAGGCTACTGAGTCGGCCCGTGGCCGAAGTGGACGGGGGCTTCGGCATGCTCAGATCGCGGCGTGCGTCCGTTCCCGCGGACTTCGATGCGGCCTCGCTGCTGCAAGAGCATCGGGACGATTCATGATCGGTGTGGACACCAATGTGCTCGCCCGTTATTACATCGACGACGCGACCGATGCCGAGGCCGCGAGACAACGCGAAGCGGCGCAACGGCTGATCGAATCCGGCAGCGCGCTGCTGGTCAGCAAGACGGTCTTGCTGGAACTGGAGTGGGTCATGCGCGGCTATTACGGATTCGAGCCGGCGGACGTCTCCAGGGTATTGACGCATCTGCTGTCGCTGGAGCACGTCGAGATCGAAGACCGTGACGCGGTGCAGCAGGCGGTCGAGTCTCATGCCGCCGGCCTCGACTTCGCCGATGGTCTGCACCACGCCAGCTACCGCCGATGCGAGGGTATGGCGACATTCAGCAGACCAAAAAGGGGTCAGAGCCCTTTAAATCTTTAAGGGCTCTGACCCCTTTTTAGGTGCGGGCGGCGGCGGTGGCTTCCAGCTCGCGCTGGGTTTGGCGGGAGGCCACCAAGACGTACATGCCGGGCACGATGAACAGCGTGAAGAGCGTGCCGATGCCGAGGCCCGTGGTGATGACCAGGCCGATGTCGAAGCGACTGACGGCGCCGGGGCCGGTGGCGGTGAGCAGCGGGATCATGGCCACCAGCATGGAGACCGTGGTCATGAGGATGGGCCGCAGGCGAATCATGGCCGCCTTGACCACGGCATCGTGTTTGCTTAGCCCTTCGCGCTCGCGCAGCTGATTGGAGAACTCGACGATGAGGATGCCGTTCTTGGCGATGAGTCCGATGAGGGTGATCAGGCCGACTTGGGTGTAGATGTTCACCGTGCCAAAGCCTAAGAACAGAAACGCCATGGCGCCGGCGATACTGAGCGGCACGGACATCAGGATGACGAAGGGGTCGCGCCAGCTCTCGAACTGGGCCGCCAGCACGAGATAAATCACCAGGATGGACAGGAAGAAGGTGATCTCCAGCGCCGCGCCTTCTTGCTTGAACTGGCGGGACTCGCCCTTGTAGTCGAAGCGCACATTGCGCGGGGCCACTTCGCGGGCGGTGGTCTCGAGGTAGTCCAGCGCTTCGCCGAGTGAGGTCAGCATGACGCCGGAGAGGGTGACGGCGTTGAGCTGCTGGAACTGCACGCGCTTGGATGGCACCACCTCTTCGCGCACGCTCACCAGTGTGGACAGCGGCACCAGCTCGCCGGAGGCGGTGGCGATCTGGTAGTCCTGGATCTTCTCCAGATCATTGCGGGCGGCATCCGGTACCTGCGGGATCACCTGGTAGCTGCGTCCCGCCAGGCTAAACCAGTTGACATAGTCCTGGTTCAGCATGGATGCCAGCGACTGGCCGATGGCGCGCATGCTGATGCCCAGATCCCCGGCCAGGTCCCGGTCCACCTCAATGATGGTGCGCGGGCGGGTCAGCTTGATGTCCTTGCTCAAGAACATGAACTTGCCGCTTTGCATTGCGCGGCCGACGATCTGATCTGCGTAGCCGGTCAGCTCTTCCACCGGCAGATCGGAGATGAGCACGAACTCCACCGGGATGCCCTGGCCGGGGGAGGGCAGGCTCGGGCGGGGGAAGATCACGGTGTCGAACCCGGCGATGCCGCCGAGCATGCCCTGGAGCTGCGGCTGGATGTCCATCTGCGAGCGCTCGCGCTCGGAGGGCTGGGGCATCTTGAAGCCGCCGAAGGTGGTGGCGGTGTCGCCCATGAAGCCCGCGATGATGAAGCTCTCCTGGTACTCCGGCACCTGCTCGAAGGTGCGCTGGAGCTGCTCCACGTAGCGCTTGTTGTAGTCCACGGTGGCGGTCTGCGGCGCCGTGGCCATGAAGAACAGGATGCTCTGGTCCTCCGTCGGCGCCAGCTCTTTCTGAGAGAAGCTGTACATGGCGCCGATGCTCGCGACGACGACGAGGGCCACCAGCACCGTGCTGCTCGGGTACTTGAGCCACCAGCGCAGGGCTCCGGCATAGCCCTTGGCGAGGCCGTCGAAGAAGTGCTCGACAGTGCGCTCGAAGCGGGCCTGGTTGCCCGCCGGCCGCAACACGCGCGCCGCGATCATCGGCGAGAGCGTCAGCGCCACGATGCCGGAGATAAGCACCGCCGCCGCCAAGGAGAAGGCGAACTCCACAAACAGCGAGCCCACCAGCCCGCCCATGAAGCCGATGGGCGCATAGACGGCCACCAGGGTGGTGGTCATGGCGACGATGGGCAGCGCCAGCTCGCGGGCCGCGTCCATGGCCGCCTGCATGCGCGGCTTGCCCATCTCGATATGCCGGTGCACGTTCTCCACGACGACGATGGCGTCGTCGACCACGAGACCGATGGCCAGCACCAGCGCCAGCAGCGTCAACAGATTGATGCTAAAGCCCATCAGCAGCATCAGAAAGGCCGCGCCGACGATGGCCAGCGGCACCGTCACCGATGGCACGATGGCCGCGCGGACCGAGCCCAGCGACAGGAAGATCACGAACAGCACGATGACCACCGCCTCGGCCAGGGTCTTGAAGACCTCCTCGATGGACTCCTCGATAAACTCGCTGGCGTCGTAGGGGATGTGCGCCTGCAGCCCCTCCGGGAACTGGGTTTTCAGCTCCGGCATCAGCGCGTGCACCCGCTCGGCGACCGTGAGCGGATTGGCCCCGGGTGTTGGCTCGATGCCGATAAAAATGGCCGGGATGCCCTTGTACAGGGTGGCCGAGTCGTAGTCCTGGGAGCCGAGCTCCACCTCGGCGATATCGCGCAGGCGCACCAGGGCGCTCTCGTCGGCGCGGATGACCAGGTCGCGGAAGTCCTCGACACCGCTGACATCGGTGTTGGTGGCCAGGTCCACCTGCACCATGTCGCCGCGCAGATTGCCGATGCCGGCCAGGTAGTTGTTGGCCGCCAGGACTTCGGCGACGTCCTCGCCGGTGACGCCGAGCGCCGCCATCCGGTCCGGATCCAGCCACACGCGCATGGCGTAGGTCTGGTTGCCGAAGATCTCGGCCTTGGCCACACCCTCCAGCGCCTGAAGCTGCGGCTGCACCACCCGCAGCAGGTAGTCGGTGATCTGCGCCAGGCCCAGCTCCTCGCTGTAGAAGGCGAGGTACATCAGCGCCGTGGCGTCACCGGTGGTGGAGGTGATCACCGGATTCTGGGCCGCCTCCGGTAGCACGTTGAGACGACTTGCGACCTTGGCCTGGATCTCGGCGATGGCGGCGTTGGGGTCGTAGTTGAGGCGCATGGTCGCCTCGATGGTGGACATGCCCTGGGTGCTGGTGGAGGTCAGGTAATCGATGCCGTCGGCCTCGGCCACCGCCTGCTGGAGCGGTGTCGTGATAAAGCCCTGCACCAAGTCGCTGCCGGCGCCTGGATACGCGGTGGAGATGGTCACCACCGTGTTCCGGGTCTCCGGGTATTGGCGCACCTCCAGGCCCAGGAAGGAGCGAAGCCCCAGGATGAAGATCAACAGGCTGACGACGCTCGCCAGCACGGGGCGGCGGACGAAGATGTCGGTGAAGGTCATGAGCCGTCACCGTTGCTCGTCGCGGTATCCGGTGCGGCCTGCGCCGTCGACTCCGGGTCCGCCGCGGCCTGCTCCAGCTCACCCGGGGCCATGCCGGCGTCCTGCACGATCTGCACCTCGGCGCCGTTGCGCAGTTTCTGATGGCCCGCCAGCACCACCCGATCGCCCTCGGACAGGCCATCGAGCACCTCCACCAAGTCGCCGCGCACGGCGCCGGTGGTGATCTGTTTGCGATCGACCACGAGCTTGGTGTCGGCGGGCTGGTCCGGGCTAGCTTCCGCGCCGCTCGCATCCTCCGGCGCCGCCGGCTGCTCCTTAATCAGGAACACCGAGTCGCCGTAGGTGTTGAAGGCCACCGCGCGGCGCGGCAGCACCAGCACCTGCTCGCGCACCGGCATCAGGGTCGCCACCTTGGCGAACATCCCGGGTCGCAGGCGGCCGTTCGGGTTCGGCAGCTCGGCCCGCACCTGCACGTTGCGGGTGCCCTGGTCCACCGTCGGGCTGATGGCCTGGATACGGCCGGTGAAGACCTCGCCCGGATAGGCCGCCACCCGCACCTGCACCCTCTGGTCTTCGACGAGCTTGGCCAGGTGGCGCTCCGGCAGCTTGTAGTCCACGAACACCGGATCCAACGCCTCCAGCGCGACGATGGACGAGCCCTCCGGCAGATACTGGCCGATATCGATCTGGCGGATGCCGAGCACGCCGTCGAAGGGCGCGCGGACGGTCATTTTGTCGATGAGCGCGCGCTTACCGGCCACGGCGGCCCGGGCGCGGGCGAGCTCGGCCTGGATCTGGTCGACGTCGCCCTGGGAGACGGCCCGGTCGCGCAGCAGCTTGGTGTTGCGCTCGATCTGCAGCTGCGCCAGCTCCAGCGACGCCTCGAGGCCCTTCAGATCCGCTTCGTCCACGGTGGTGTCCAGCTGAACCAGCGGCTGGCCGGCGCGCACCTGGTCGCCGGACTCGAAGCGGATGGTCTGCACCTGCCCCGGCACCTCATTGTTGACCATGACCCCCTGGACCGCGCGCACGCTGCCCACCGCGTCCAGCTGCGGCTGCCAGCGCTGGCTCTGCACCCGCACCTCGGAGACGGACGACGGCGGCATGGGTTGGGACAGCTGGGCCATCTGTGCCGTCACCTGCTCGTATTTCATGTAGGCGAGGCCGCCCACCAGTGCGGCGAGGATCAGCAGAACCGAGAGCAGGCGCAGGAACATAGAGGGCTTTGGGCGTTGCATGGCGGGGTCGCGGTGACGGCCGCGGGGCATCCCCGGGGTCGAAGTCAAACGCGCGTTTGTATTGGAACGTGGAGTATAGCGGCCGCCGCCCGAGCCCGCGCCAGCTTTACGCAATTGCCGGCGTCGGAACCGGGCCCCGGGACAACGCGAAGCTGCGTGGACTGCGCTCGATCAATCCCGGAGCCCGCGGCGCCTGGCGCGTTTTCGGTGCCGGATCGAGGTTGGCCAGCGAACGGCCGCGGCCGCAGGGGTTTACGGATGAGGCATCTTCGCGAGTGCAGCTGCAATCATGGCGGGCCGGCGTCTCGCGCACGCAGCGCCGCCCGCGCCGCCGCCGGGTCGTCGCTGAAGAGTCCGTCCACCCCGGCCGCGAGCAGCTGCGAGAGCTCGTCCCGAAAGGACTGCGGCTCGCCCCTCGGCGTCAGCGCCAGGAAGGGCTCCTCCGGGCGCAGCGTAAAGGGATGCACCGCGAGGCCGGCGGCATGGGCGATGCGCACCAACGGTGTCTCCTCGCCCGTGAGCTGCTGGGTGATCTCGGCGCGCCCGTCGGCATCGCCGTCCACGGGCTCCGACAGCGTGCGGCGGGGGAGGATCAAGAGCTTCCAGGGGCCGATGGCGCTCGCGTAGTTGGCGACGGCTGCCGCCCCCTCGGCGCTCGCGAGTGCGGCATAGCCCGCCTGCCAGCCGTCGCCCCGTCGGATCACCGCCGCCAGCTCGTCGCCGTAGATGTCGGCCAGGTCGTCGCCGTTGCGCGCGTGGTGGACCAGGTCGAAGGGCCGTGAGAAGCCGCCCCCGCCGGCGTTGATGAAGCGGCCAGTCACGTCGCCGATGAGCTGCACCAGCGGCAGGTCCAGCCCGGCTTGCGGCAGGATGTCGCGTCGCAGCGACACTAGCGACGCCGGCTCGAAGGATTGGATGTAGACCCGCGCGGGGTCGGTGAAATCCTCGCGCGCGAGCGCCGCCACCAGCAGGGCGCCCAGATCCAGCGCGATCAGTGTGCCGTCCAGGTGCCGCCCCGTATGGCGGAAATAGGTGGGGTGCTTGATCTCGGGGTAGATGCCGACGCGCCGACCCATCGCCTGCTCGGCACGGCGCACCAGGGTGATGATCTCCGCCAGCGTGGGGATGCAAAAGCGCCCGTCGAAGGCACTGTTGGCCGGGCGGATTGCCGGGATGCGCTCGCGCGCGCGCAGGGTCTTGAGCTCGTCGAGGGTGAAGTCCTCGGTGAACCAGTCGGTGACCGGCTCGCCGTCGATGGTCTTGGTGGTGCGCCGGTCTGCGAAGTCTTGGTGCGCGGCGATGTCCGTGGTGTCGGACAGGGCGTTCTCGTGGCGGGCGATGAGCACGCCGTCGCGGGTGGGCACCAGGTCCGGCTCGATGAAGTCGGCCCCTTGCTCGATGGCCAGCTGATAGGCCGCCAGCGTGTGCTCGGGACGGTAGGCGCTGGCGCCGCGGTGGGCGATGACGATGGGTGGGTGACTCGGCATCTGCGGCACTCGGGCGCTGGGCGGGGTGGGCTCGTCGGTTGCTGTGAGCACCGGTGGCTGTAGGAGCAGGATCCAGGCGGCGATGCCATGAACGGACCGAGGCGTCACTGAGCGACGGCCTTGCGCGCCATGTCGCCGGCGTCCTCCACGAGCTGCCGGCCTTGCTTCAGCATGGCTTGCTTCACCGCCTGCGCCAGCGCCGGGCGGCTCAGGGCCTCGCCGGCGATAATGACCCGCTCGGGCGACGTGGCGTAGGCGTTTAGCGGGTTGGCCAGCTGGTCCGCGGTGTCTTCCACCGCATCGTGCGCGTAGAAGCAGGTCGCGCGGCCGGGTCTGTCGCCGACGCGGTAGGCGAGCCGAACCTCCGCCCCCTGGTAGCCGCGGGTACGGATCTCCGGTGCCTCGAACGCGGGCGCCGCGCTCGTCTGCACCGCCACGATGTCCTTGCACAGGGTCACGCGCACGTCTTCGCCCGCGCCGGAGCAGCCGAGGCCGAGCGACAGCGCCAGCAGCATTGCGGCGCCGGCGCGCAGCCGCGGCGGGGCGGCCTGTATGGTGCGGAGGCCGGGAGCGGGGCGGTCTGTGCTGGCGGACATGGGCTGGGACTCTCTCATCTTGCAGAAGGTGACTCGGGAACGACGCAAGAGGCGGTTGGTCGTGCTGGTTGCCGCAGCGCGCATCGATGACGACAACGATAGCCATAGCCAGCGGGGGGAGATGCGTCGGCGGCGCTTAGTATCGCACGCGCCATACCGACTGCCCGCTGGTGCCGGACGCTGGCGCCAAGCCATGTGCTGCCGGCCGATTCGCCGCACGCGGGCGCGCCGGT
Organism: Thiohalocapsa halophila; assembly: GCF_016583825.1. Taxonomy (GTDB): domain Bacteria; phylum Pseudomonadota; class Gammaproteobacteria; order Chromatiales; family Chromatiaceae; genus Thiohalocapsa; species Thiohalocapsa halophila. The sequence goes on from NZ_NRRV01000025.1 coordinate 35,238, forward strand.
TGCCGCCGTTGTGGGAGAATCGCGGATCTTCGAGCGACACATTGTGGAGTGGAGCGACCATGAGCGAGCCGTCTTCGGACACCAGGGCGCAGCCATCGGAGCTGGCGGCGGTGCATGAGACCGCCGCGCTGCCTGCGAGCGAGATCGTCGCCCTGGACGACGCGCCGCCGGCGGAGCAGCGGCAGATCAAGGGCCTCTTGGCGGAGCTGGACCTGACGGACTCCAGCTCCATCATGCATTTCGGTGCCAAGGCCCAGCAGCAGCTGACGGAGGTCTCGGACCAGATGTTGGAGGGGGTGCGCAGCAAAGACACCGGCGCCGCCGGGGCTACGCTGAGTCAGATGGTGGGCACGCTGCGCGGCTTCGACGTGGAGGCGCTCGACCCCAACGCGAAGCCGGGCTTTCTGGCGCGGCTGTTCGGCGGCGCCGGCAAGCCCATTATGAAGTTCCTGCAGGAGTACGAGGAGGTGCGCGACCACATCGAGCGCATCACCATCGATCTGGAGCGGCACAAGACCCGGCTGCTCACGGACGTCACCAGCTTGGACCGGCTCTACGACGCCAACCTGAATTATTTTCGGCAGCTGGAGCACTACATCGCCGCGGGCGATGCCAAGCTGAAGGAGCTGGACGAGGCGACCATCCCGAAGCTGGCCAGCGAGGTGGAGCAGGCCGACGACATGGTGCAGGCGCAGAATCTGCGCGACCTGCGCAGCGCCCGCGACGACCTGGAGCGGCGCGTGCACGACCTGCGCCTGACCCGGCAGGTGGCCATGCAGGCGTTGCCGAGCATCCGCCTGGTGCAGGAGAACGACAAGGGGCTCATCAACAAGATCAACTCGACCTTGGTGAACACCGTGCCCCTGTGGCGCCAGCAGCTGGCGCAGGCCATCACCATCTACCGCTCCGGTCGCGCCGCCGAGACCGTCAGGGCCGCCAACGACCTCACCAACGAGCTGCTGCGCGCCAACGCCGAGAACCTGAAGACCGCCAACGCCGAGGCGCGCAAGCAGATCGAGCGCGGCGTCTTCGACATCGAGACGGTCAAGCAGGCCAATCAAGCGCTCATCGAGACCATCGAAGAGAGCCTAGCCATCGCCGACGAGGGCAAGCGCGCCCGCGCGGCGGCCGCCACAGAGCTGACCCAGATGGAAGCGGACCTGCGCAAGTCCCTGGCCGCGGCGAGTGCTGCGACCTCCGGTCAGCAGAAGGACACGCGCTCCAGCACCAACCCGTAGGTCGGGCCGACGCCGGGAGGCCCGACGCGCCGGCTGGGGGAGCGTCTACGCGCTGTCCTGGTGTCCTGGTGTCCTGGTGTCCTGGTCGCGAAGCTCCAGCTTCGCGACCCCAGCGGCGAAGCTCTGCTTCGCGGATCCGGCGAGAGATGCGTCGCCATTGGTCATGGCCCACCAGCGCGTGCCCGCCCAGCGACGGCAAGCAGAGTTTGCGGCGAGGCGTCGCGAAGCAGAGCTTCGCGACGAGGGTCGCGGAGTGCGGCGGGCTCGATGCCCGCGGCGGGCGTTGTCCTGGTCGCGAAGCTCCAGCTTCGCGACCCCAGCGGCGAAGCTCTGCTTCGCGGATCTGGCGAGAGACGGGTCGCCGTTGGTCATGGCCCACCAGCGCGCGCCCGCCCAGCGACGGCAAGCAGAGCTTGCGGCGAGGCGTCGCGAAGCAGAGCTTCGCGACGAGGGGCGCGGAGTGCGGCGGGCTCGATGCCCGCGGCGGGCGTGTCCTGGTGTCCTGGTCGCGAAGCTCCAGCTTCGCGACCCGAGCGGCGAAGCTCTGCTTCGCGGCTCTGGCGAGAGACGCGTCGCCATTGGTCATCGCCCACCAGCGCGCGCGTCCGCTTAGCGACGGCAAGCAGAGCTTGCGGCGGGACGTCGCGACGAGTGTCACGCAGATCGCCCTGGTCGGGCAGCTCCACCTTCGCGACGAGTGTCGCGTGGTGTCCTGGTCGCGAAGCTCCAGCTTCGCGACCCCAGCGGCGAAGCTCTGCTTCGCGGATCTGGCGAGAGACGCGTCGCCATTGGTCATTGCCCACCAGCGCGTACGCCCACTCAGCGACGGCAAGCAGAGCATGCAGCGGGGCGTCGCGAAGCAAGAGCTTCGCGACGAGGGGCGCGGAGTGCGGCAGGCTCGATGCCGGCGGCGGGCGTCCTGCTACCCAAACAGCCCGTCGAGATCGATCGGGGAATTCGGCAACGCCCGCGCCGTGACCTTGCCCAGGTCATCCGGCTCGCCGACGCTGCGATAGCCGTCGGCGGACGGCTCGGAATAGCGCGTGAGCTTGCGGGCAGGAATGTCCACGAGCCATACCTCCATGATGCCGGCGGCGGCATACAGCGGCAGCTTCTTCTCACGGTCGTAGCGCACCGAGGATTCCGCGACCTCCACCAGCAGCAGGATGTCGGCAGGCTCCGGATACGCGCTGGCGTAGAAGTCATCGCGCGGATGGAGCAGGGCAATGTCCGGCTGGGGGAGGGAGAAGTCGCCGATTCTGATCGGATCTTGGACGGAGAGCACGACGCGGTCGCCGAGCTGGCGGCCGAAGAGATTGGCAATGCGCTTGACCGCACCCGTGTGCGGAATGCCGATCGGCGGCATATCGATGATCTCCCCGTCGATGAGCTCCACCCGGTCGTCCTCCGTGAGGATGCCGGCCTCGCCCATGCGCAGGTACTCGTCCACGCTAAAGCGGTAAGGATGGTAGAGATGTTCAGCGGTGGCGGACACCATGGACCTCCGGGTGCGCCTTTGGGCGCGCGAGATTGCGCAGGTATTGCTCGCTGCCGCCCGGCCCATGACTCGGCGTAGGTCGGGCCGACGCCAGGAGGCCCGACAATCGGGCGCTCACTACCAGCGTGGCTGTCGGGCAGCGCGGCGTCGGGCTTCGTGCCTCAGCCCGACCTACGAAGTCTCGGCTCGCCGGGTCTTGGGCGCGCGGCAATACCCGCCTGCACCAGAGTTTAGCTCAGTCCCGCCAGCGCTTGAGCAGATCGCCATAGGCGTCGATGCGGCGGTCGCGAAAGAACGGCCAGATACGCCGCACCGCCTCGCCGCGGGCGAGATCGATATCCACGATGAAATCCTCGGCCTCCGTCTCCGACGCTGCGGCGAGGATCTCCCCCTGAGGCCCGCAGGCGAAGGAGCTGCCCCAAAACAGGATGCCGTCCTCGGCCTGGCCGGCATCCGGCGCCGGCTCGAAGCCGACGCGGTTGCAGGCCACCAGCGGCAAGCCATTGGCCACCGCATGGCCCCGCTGCACCGTGCGCCAGGCCTCCAGCTGGCGGCGGCGCTCGGCCTCGTCGTCGGCCGGATCCCAGCCGATGGCGGTGGGGTAGAGCAGCATCTCCGCGCCGGCCATGGCCATCAGCCGCGCCGCCTCCGGAAACCACTGATCCCAGCACACCAGGACGCCGAGGCGCCCGACGGCCGTATCAACGGGCCTGAAGCCGAGGTCGCCGGGCGTGAAGTAGAACTTCTCATAATAGCCGGGATCATCCGGGATGTGCATCTTGCGATAGACGCCGGCGAGGCTGCCGTCGGCATCCAGCACCACGGCGGTGTTGTGGTACACGCCGGCGGCGCGGCGCTCGAACAGGGAGCCGACGATGACCAGACCGGTCTCTGCGGCAAGAAGGCTCAGGCGCTCGGTCGTGGGCCCGGGAATGGTCTCCGCCAGATCGAACGCCGCCGTGTCCTCCCGCTGACAGAAATAGGCGGTCTGATGCAGCTCCGGCAATAGCAACAGGTTACACGCGGCCTCTGTCGCACGCGCCCAAATGGCCCCAAGGCGATCCGGCATTGAGCCCTGAACGGCGCCTTGGGGCTGGTGGATCAGCGCGCGCACGGCGCGTGGCTTGGTGTCGCTCGGGTGCTCTGAAGCCGTGGGCATAGTCTCCGTAGCGGACGTTGGCAGCGATCATCCCGGCAGTCTACGCCCACGCAGCCGCCGCTGCGTGGGCGTGGACGGGGCGCTACCAGCACCCGGCTGGCGGCGCAGCGGGCGGGTCGTCGTCGGCACCCGGGTAGTTGGCCAGCCCGCGGTTGCCTTCCGAGTCGACGGTAAAGTCCCCGCAGTGCGTATCCGCCGTTTGAGAATCGCGCCGGGTCGCAGTGGCAACGAAGCTGGTGCCGATGTCGCCCGTATCCCCGGCCACTGCGTCTGCCCGGTAATACCCGTTCTCGCTCACCACCGGGTCCGCGCCGAAGCCGAGCTCTGTCATGTCCGTCGTAAAGGTCTTGTTGTCCGCGTAGTAGAGCTCCTGGCGGCCGGCGATGTCGAGCAGCAGCGACTGCGCCTCGGTGCGGCGCGTCTTGAGAATCTGCGCCTGGTAGCTCGGGATCGCGACCGCGGCGAGAATGGCCACGATCGCGACGACCACCATCACCTCGATGAGCGAGTACCCGATCAAGGGTTGCCGTGTCCCGGTGCGAACTTCCTGCCGGATGGCCATTGTCGGTGCCTACCTGGGCACCCGCTGCTCGAGCGCGATTGCGGCGGGGTCAGAGAACTGCTGCGGGATGCGCACGCACTCATGCACTGCGCTGACCCTGGCCTTCAGCGAATCCCTGACGGGCGCCTGGTCAAAGGTTTCTTGGTCCGAAAACCGCACGGGAAGCTCTTGCGTGCTGTAGAAACGGATAACGCTCTCGGCGGTCTCGATCATCTGCACGTGGCATTTGTACTCGGGAGTTGCGGTACTTAGCGCTCCTCCGCCTTGCCCCAACGCTGCGTTCAACGTCATAGAAAGCACCACGGCCGCCAGCACCGCTACGCGAGCAAGCTCAGAGAAGCCCCTCTCGAGTTGCCGCCGAGCGCGACGGCGCTGATCGCTTCCGTGGTTAGTCTCAAGAGTCATGATCACTCTGCCTCCTGCATCCAATAGACCGGGCTTACCGCTAGCGAGAGTCCGGTCTCTTCGATGCCGGTGCCGTTCGTGCCAGGGCCCACGCCCACTAGCCCAATTTCCTCGCCGAAGTAAACGGACGGATGGTCGGGGATGTGATCCTTAATGGTCTTACTCCGGTCCAGCTTGTCAATATCGCCACTGCCTTCCTGCGTCTCATCGCCATCGATCATCTGCCCATTCCAATCGTACTGTGCGGTGGCGTCGTGCAAACCGATCGCATACAGGAACCCCTTACCCTCGGAAGGGCGACAGATGTACTCAAGGTCCGGATCTAGAGGATCAGGAGGTACATACGTGGTGAAAAACACGCGACCTTGCATGGTGTAGGAGCGTGACAAGCTTTTCTCGCCGGTGCGTTCGAGCTCTATGAACCATCCTTTACCGGTAAACAGCTCCTCGCGCGCAGCCTCCTGAGAGGCCAAGTCGCCGTCCTGAAACAAATTATCGGTCGCATCATAAAGATCTGAAACTGTTATGACCGGTGGTTGTTCCGCGCAAGGCAATCCGTCTGGATTCAAACCGCCATCCGAACATGCATCGCTGTCTGGATCTCCGTCGTTAGGTACATGCAATGCACTTTGTATGCCGGTATCCCGGATCATGAAAAACCGATCATCGACGACCCGGTCAAGGGGGTGCGCGCGATTCCCGCTTCCTATCAACAACGCCTCATAGCTGGCGTTGACCGACTTGGTCACAGCAATATCAACGCCATATATGAAGCGCCGATCCGTCCCCTCTGTGTTCCCCCCGAGGGACGCCAACTTGAAGATGGACCAATACGACTTGTCATCGTCGACCAAGTCGACGCGCCAGATGTTTCCACCCGTGTCGGGAAAGTACATGCGATCCGTCACATGGTCACCATTGCTATCAAACACCGCGACGTTGGCCGGCACGCTATCAACGAGCCCTTGCTCTTGCAGGTTCGTATCCGAATTGTCCGCAGGCGTCACGCTCCAGACGAGTGAGCCATCCAGGGCATCTACCACGTAGATACCGCGCCCGACACTGTCTGCCGTACCGACCCCAAGTGCGTCCTTATTGGGATCGTAGCCGGCGCCAAAGACAATCACTGGATTGTCATACCCCGGCACGAAAGTTGGGGCTGGCGTGGACCAGGACTGGCCCAGCTCTGGCAGGTCCGTTTGGTCCACCTGCCACAGGAAGCTTGGGTTATCAGGATCAGAGACATCGAGTGCGTAGTAGCCGAGGCTGGCCCCTTCAAAGCTACTGCTGCCGCGCCGCAGCCCAATGAATAGAAGAACCCGATCACCGTCTGCGGCGCTGATATTGCCATCGCTGTCGACATCGTTTACCCAGACAGCAGGGGCACCGTCGACACCATACGGATGCTGATCATCGGGATTGTTTTCGTATAGCGTGGGAATCACTCGACCGAGCTCCTTCGGAAAAAAGGCCCAGGACTCGTCACCGCTCTGAGCGTCGATCATATGCACGAAGCCGGCATTGGTACCGAATACGATTCGGACATCCTGCGTATCATCGTTGGGGCCGGAATTACCGTAGTTGATGGCCTCGGGCGTCGAGTGCATGACATCGCCCAGAATCCATGGGCGCGTGTCGGTGGTATCGTCGTCACTGTCCTCGTCCCGCACGTCCACGCCCCGCGCCCAACCGATGTAGTTGGCTCGCTGGCTGGCATCGGATGCGCCGACCATCGCTGCTGTCAGGTTGCCATTGGCGACGTCGAAGCTTTCCAAGGCGCCGCCTTCACCCGTGTTGGTGAAGATGCTCCGGGTGCTGGGATTGCGTAGGATCAAGCGTTCGCCTGCCCCCCCCTCATCCACCTCCATGCCGTCAACGCCCAGGGTCGTCCAGAACGTGGTGGCCGTGTCCTTGATATTACCTGTTACGGGGTCAACGGCTCGGTTTCCGTTCGCGTCGACCACCTCCTCGGGGTCTGCCCCCTCAATGGCGAGCTTCTTCAGATTACCCGGCCACCGCGGATAGGGCATGGGCCGAAACATCGCGATGTACTCGGCACTCAGGCTCTTGGTACGATTGTAAGCGTCCACCGCGATCGCCGGCGCTGCGAAGGAGGTGTTGCTCGATAGGATCTCGGTGAGCGTCGCCTGGAAGGCGTCAGCCAGCTCATGGGCATTGTACGCCGTGTAATACGTCCCGCCGCCAAACTCAGCCGTATCACTCAACAGATCCTGGTCGGTAAGGAAGCCAATGGTATAAGTGATAACTCGCTGGTTTCCATTCTCCCATTGATCGTCAAGATCGCTCTCGAACATGTGTCGCGCGAGGGCAGGCATACAGTTCTCTTGAAAATCCAACTCTCCATCAGCATTGTAATGATCCGTCATGTAATCACCACAGGCACCGATATTGAGTAGCGAGCCAATGGCGGAATTTGCATGCCGATCATAAGTCGGCTTACCATCAGTCATGACCACAAGATAAATATTCTCGCAGTCACCCATCGGTGAGTCATAGCTTCCATCGGACTCGCACCCCCCGGTTTCGTACAGTTGTTCGGCGCAAGCGTCTCGAGGTGGCCAGGCGTTGCTGTCGTCATCGCCGTAGTAGACTGCTTGAGGCGTATCCCCCGGGCGGGCAACGTAACGATAGGCTTCGTAGAAGGTCTCACACAACGGTGTCCAGGTTTCCGCCGAAAGGGCGTCGACGAGATCCACCAGCGATGCGCGGGCGGCGGGCTCCATCCGCGCCAGGTGTCTCACGACTCGTCCGCCGTTCTGGTCCCAATCATCGTTTCCGTTGTTTCGGTTGAAAACCATAAGGCCGAAATCGACCTGCGGGTTATTGGTAATCAGCTCTGTCACGACATCCTGTGCGATCTCGATCTTACTGCGCTGTTCGATCAGGTCGTCATTGTAATACCAGGCCAGGTAATTCCCGGTGAATAACGTCCGCACTAGATCACCGTCATGACGCTGTTGCCAGTTCTCCCAGGGAGAGCCTGGGCTTCCGCTGCGAAAGGGGCCGCTGTCGTCACTGGCCCAGCCGTCGGAAGCATTGGGGTTGCTCGGATTGTTTTCGTCAATGTCCGTGGCGCACTCCATGTGTGCCGTCTGCCGAGTGTCGTCGTTGTCTTGCACACTCCGCCACATGTCGACGGAGCCGATTATGTCGTCTTCGCGGGTCTCGCATTGCCAGCGATACTGAAGCTGCCAATTGGAGCGTGAGGTGCAGTCAGCTTCCCCGATTTGCCAGTATGAGCGATTCCAAGACGTTTGCCACCGGTAGCGATATTGACATTCACATTCTTCGGAGGTCTCCGTGCCCGTTACGCCCAGGCCTTCGCGCCAGACGCGGAGGTAATCGGTGTAGCGTCCGGTCTCGGCCAGGGGCTGTAGCGCCGATGCACAGCGGTTGGAAGACGCCGGGATGTAGCGGTCCGTGGTCTCGATCGGGGGCTCGCCGTCAAACGACCAATAGATACGGTCGTGCTCAAAAGTATTTGGCGCACCCGGATACTGGGTATGATCGGTCCAGTCGATTGCCGGATCGTAATCGGGCTTTGCTTGCGGTACCCCATCACCCATGCTCCCGGAATTGTCGAATAGGATTAGGACCTTTGGGCGACCACTGCTCTGGCCGGTGCCGCTGAATTGGGTTAGGAATATCTCGGTATCGTCGCCGCGTGCCGGGAGCGAAACTGAGCCACCGAAGGCGAGGCCTAGTGCGAGAACCAGTGTCGTGAAGAAGGTCGTTGTCCTATTCATGGTTGGACTCCGGAATCGCTCGGTATCGCTTGCGGCGGTCTGCTGGCGTTTGGCGGGTTGCGATTTGTGCTGTGTCTATTTCAGGGGTGATTTGGCGCAGGATAAGCTTTGTGGAAGCAGGGTCAATTATTGGCTATGATTTGACGCGAAATGCCAAGCCGCAGCGTCGTCGTGACGTGCCCGCGGGCGGAATCCGCGTCGCCAGAGCTATGGGCGCTGACTAAGTCGAAGGCTCCGCAGCCGATGAGATCGTCGCTCGAGGCCCATTCAGACCTTGCACACTTGCCCTCCGGGTCGCCACTGACGACGGCAGTCACGGTCGGCAAGTCATTGTGGGCGTCGGTTGGCGTGTCGTTGTGCAAATGCGCAAGCGGATCGGGGGAGGCAGAGCTAAAATCCAGCTGTGTGGAGTCTCCGACAAAATCGAGCTGGCCGGTATCGTCGAACACCGCTGCGGCCCCAGCGCTGACCCCGGCTTCCGCGGCGTGGAAAGACCTTGCTGAGTCCTCCATACTTGATGAAATTTGGATCTCGGTGTTTGTCGCGGTCATGGAGGCGGCGCCGAGAAGCGCAAGCATAGCGAGGATGATCAGGCTCGCGATTAACGCGAAGCCTCGTCTGGGCGGGATTCGCCGCGGCGTCTCCCGGACTTTGGGGGACGGGAATCCGCTGGTCATGGCTGCTCCTCTGTCCCGTCAATGATGGGCTTGTTGCGTAGCATTACAGTGGCTGAGACGACCCGCCGGTGGAAGTTGCGCAGTTGCGCGCCCTGACTTAACGACGTTGCAAAGTTGGCATCGGCGAAGTTGACGTCAGTATCGCCGAGGACGTAGGTAGCTTCATCATGATGCGTCGGATCCGGCTCGATTGTGCGCACGAGTAGATGAACACGGACGGCATCAACGTTTTCCCAATCACCGACACCACCGTTCGCACCGCGGAACAACAGGGCATCGGTGCCGGTGCCGGTGCGTTCGCCGTAGAGTATACGCATACCCTCGATGCCTTCGACTAGGTCTTCAGTCACAATGGACATACCATTGGTGTCGTCCCACTCAAGGGTTTTGCGGGCAAGGGTGGGTGGATCGGCGTCCAGGGGATCGGCATCGCGGATGTAGTAGGCACGGAAAAGGTAAGGCCAATAGGAACCGTTTCTCAGGCACAGGCTGTCACGGCCGACGCAAGAGTCGGACAGCGAGGGCATCGATGCACCCGCGGTGTAGAGTCGCATGACGCCCGCCGTTCGGTTGGATGCGATGTATACGCCGCCGATGGTCAAATCGTTAGTCTGCGACAGGGGCTGCGGTGCGACCATTTTCAAAACGATGACATCGGAGGGGATGCCGTTCACCTCAGCAGCGTCGTCGATGCAGCCGATGGCGTCTCCGGAAGCGGCCGTTGCGCCATGCAGGGGTAACGACGGAGGGTTGAAGCGGTCATTGAATCCGTAGGCCACGGCCATGCCGTTGCAGTTGCCGGAGACAGCCGTGTTACTTGGCGTATCGGGGTCAGGAATAAAGTCGTGGTAATGCAGCTCGCCGAAGAAATAGGCGTGGCGTAAGTCGTCCAAGAGGTACTTTTGCGCGAAGCGGGCGTTTTCTTGAAGCTCTGTGAGGCGGGCAGTATCCGTGTACACTACCTTGTTTGTTACGAACAGGCTAATTCCGCCGGCGGTGATGAATAGGCCCAATAGCATCGCGACGAGTAGCTCGGGCAGCGTGAAGCCGGCTTGATTGGACCGGGGTTGGCCTGAGAAGCTGTTCATTGCGGGATGCCTGTTCATGGTTGAACATGCGTGCGTAACCGCATGACCCGGCGAAATTGGGAGTCTTCGCCGTAGCGGTCGGTGGCGGCGCAGCCGGGAGCGACGCTGGCATTGAGCGTTTCACGGCGGCCATGCCAGGCGATGGCAATTTCGAGCTGGCCGTTGCCGTGGTTGCGGATGCAGCCGGTGGGGTGGATGAGGCCGCCGGCGGGAGTAGCATCTGCTCGGGTGCGCTCGTGGCCGTCGAGGGCACGCTCCCACTCCCAGAGGTCGTAAGTGGCCTGCTGTGTTGCTGTACAAGCGACGCTTTCACAGTCTGGTGTGGGCTGAGTCCCCCTGCTGCCATCGCCGAGGATGGTCCAGTCACCGTCGGCTGGCGTGTCGTAGTCCGCAAGCGCGCCGGTGTTATTGCGGATGCGCTCGAGGATGTCGGTAGCGTGATAGACGGCTTGGCTGCGCTGGTGCGCTTCCAGATTGGCTTGCGCGGACAAGATTTGCATCGTAGCGGCACCGATGCCGCCGAACGCGAAGATGAACACGGCCACCAGGACTTCTGTCATACAGAGCCCGGTTTGGTCTCGGCGCGGGCGCCGAAGGTGGTGGCCATGCTGGTATGCGGTGTGAGCCATGGAGACGACTCGGCTGAGCGGTTACGGGCACGCGGCGGCCCCTGGAGCGGGGGCAACACGCGCGCGGCCAACGGGGGAAATCTCGACGACACGGGCTTGCTGTGCGCCACGGGCGTCACACAAGCGGTAACTGCCCTCGGTCGGTGGTGTTTCGTCGCCGTTGCCGAAGCACCTGCCGTCGGTGGCGAAGGCGATGTAGTTCGTGTACTCGGCGGAGGGCCGCAATGTGACCGAGCCATCGAGTGCTGCTCGGCGGCGCAGAATGCGCTCTCCGGTCTGGCGCTGACCATCGGCATCTTCGTCGACGAACAGAATCCAGCCGTCTTCCCAGTGGACCGTATCCACTGTGGAGCAGGCGCTTTGGTTGGTGCTCTTGCACAAGGCAATCTGCTCCTTGCGGGCAATTGCCTGCGACCGGGCTAAGGCCAGGGACATCGAAAACTGCCGCGCTTCGGCGGACAGCACTTGATTGCCGATGAGGGTCGAGAATCCCGGAATGCCGACGGTGATCAGGATCACGCTGATGGCGATGGTCATCATCAGCTCGATAAGGGTGAAGCCGCTCGGCTTCGGCGCCGCGCCGCGCCGCTGCTCGATGGTCGCGGGCGGTCGAAGCGTCTGTGTTGGGACGCCGGGCGCATTGGCTCTGGCGCGGGTGATCTTCATCGCTCGCCCTGAAGAGACCGGGCGTAGGTCTTGCGTGGCCTGTGGCGCCGAGCTCTTCGGCGCCTGTTACGCAAAGCCTAGGGACTTCCCCGAGGACCCGCTGTGAACAGCGTCGCAGGGGTAAGTCCGCAGCGACTGGTCAGTCGCAGGGGGTGTGGATGCGCGGACCTTTGCTCCCCTACGGCGGGAGAGCCGCGCCGGGCGCGGGGGCATGCGCACGCAAGCCGCGCGGTCGCGCGGCTTGCGTGGTTGGTGGACGCGGGCGACTCCGTGCCCGAAGGAGGTTACGTCGTCCCTGTAGGGATCAGCGGTCTCAAGGTGCCATGACGGACTTCTCGGACTCGGCGATGAGCACCGGCTCCTTCACATCTTCCGGCAAATGGTCGAACTTCTTGACCAAGCCGGGCCAGAGCAGGTTGTAGTAGAGCTCGCCGCGGACTAGGGCTACGCCCTCGGCGGGGATCTCGTACTCCAGCACCCGCTCTTCGTGGGGCTTCAGGCGGGTGTCTTCGCCGGCCTGGGTGGCCTTGGGCGGCGGTGCCGGCATGCCTTCGTCGTCCGCGAGTGCATAGGCCATATAGGCCTGCGGATCATCTTTCGCCGGATGGCCTTCGGCGTTCTGCCAGATGGGCTGGCCGGCGTCGTCGTAGGCGGTCAGCTTGACATAGATGTTGCGGAAGGGCGCACCGGTCGGCATGGCGTGCGGCTGCTGGTTCTTGATGTAGACGCTGGTCTTGAGCACGTCGCCGTCGCGCTCGCTGTCCACATCGAAGACCACGGAGCGCTTGAGCATCGGCTTGCTGTGGCCGCCGCCCATGGTGTGGTCCGCCACGCCGTCGGTCACCGGCATGTGGCAGGACAGGCAGTTCACGTCCGTTTTGCTGTCGATGTACTCGTTGCCGGTCTGGCACAGCGGCACGCCGTGGGGGTTGTTGCGCTGATCGTGGCAGCCCCAGCAGGAGTCCGAGGTCTTCATGAGCCGCGGGTTGCCCTCCATCGGCAGGGCTTGGATCTCTTCGCCCTCGAATTCCACCGGCTCGCCCAGGTGCGGGTTCGGCTTCTGGGCGTCGGCACCGCCGCCGATGCCGACGCCGCCGAAGAGGTCGTCGCTGGCCGAGGCCAGCTGCGCCAGGCCGTTGTTGACGCCTTGGGGACCCTGAAGGGTGTCGGCCACCTCATAGGCCTTGAGGCCGAGCCGCAGCTTGCCGTCCTCGCCCTGGACGCCTTTGAACTTCTTCAGCGTATGGCAGGCGACGCAGTTGACGCCCTCGCTGTAGGCGGCCATGGCGTCGAGCTTGGTTTTGCCGTCCTTTGCGGCGTTCGGCGCGTGGCACTGGAGGCAGATGGGGTACTTGTCGGTGCCTTTCTTCTTGACGTTCTCCGCCGTGGGGTCGCCGACGACCATCTTGTAGAAGGTGCCGTGGATCGGGTCCTTGAGCGCCGTGCTGTTGGCGTGCATGGAGCCCGACCACTGCTTGAAGATCTCCTGGTGGCAGTTGGCGCACACCTCCGAGGACACGTGGTGGATGGACTCCTCCGCCTGCGCGGCGGCGCCGAAGGCGGTGGTTGCCAGCAGCGCCAGCGCGGCCGGCGCGAGGCCCCGCAGCCGCAGCTGGCGCGGGCGCTTGAGCAGGATCGAGATCGGTTTCACGCGTTCCTCCTTTGGTTCTTTCGATGGGTGCTCACGAGCGGAGTCATTGTTTCGTTATTTGCCGGCGCAAGACATGCGCGCGGTCAATATTGTTCATTGCCGGCTGCCGGCCTTCTTGCTCTAATTTCCACTGATCGCGGCCTATGGGCTCGAAGCAAATTAATTTTGTTTCAGCTTATTTAATTAAATAAGCAAACGCTGATTCACACTCCCGGTGCTATTGCCAACAATGGGCCGATAAGAGCGCAGTCAGCGCAGCGGACGGCGGGCGGCGCCGATGATCACGGCCCCTGCCGCCAACACGACAAGCGGCAATGGCTGCCGGTCGCCGTCCCGGCGGACCTAAGGCCCGCTCCGGCGCACGAGTGGCTGGCGGTGCCGACGTGCACCGGCCTTTGTAGCAACCGCAGGCAGTAGGCAGAAGTTCCATGAAAGCATCCCCGAACCGGTCGCGCCCGCGACCGCACAGCCGCCGCCAGAACCCGGCGGCGTGGCTCCTGTTGGCGCTCTGCGCCCTGCTGGCGCTGCCCGCCGCGGCCGAGAAGGTCAAGCTGGACCCGAGCGAGTGGGGCCACCCTGCCGGTGAGAACTGTGCCAGCTGCCATGAGAAGGCCTCGCCGGGCATCGCCGAGCAGTGGCATCAAAGCGCGCACAAGAGCGCCGGCGTCAACTGCATGGACTGTCATCAGGCGGATGCGGCCGACGTGGACGCCATCGAGCACGAGGGGCACGTCATCGCCACCATCGTCTCGCCCAAGGACTGCGGGCGCTGCCATGAAAAGGAATACCGGGAGCAGGAGGGCTCGGTGCACGCCGAGGCCTACGCCATCATCAAAGACCGGGTGCCGGCGCTGGCACACAACGTCACCGGCCCGGAGATGCAGGCGGCGGGCTGCGACCAATGCCACGGCTCCCGGGTGAAGGTGCGCGGCGACGGCACCCTGGACCCGGCCACCTGGCCCAACTCCGGCATCGGGCGCATCAATCCCGACGGCTCCAAGGGCAGCTGCTCGTCCTGTCACGGCCGCCATAGCTTCTCCAAGGCCCAGGCGCGGGAGCCCAGCGCCTGCGTGCGCTGCCACTCCGGGCCCGACTCCCCGGACAAGGAGATCTTCGAGGCCTCCAAGCACGGCATGATCTACGCCGCCCAGCGCGACGCCATGAACCTGCACGCCGACACCTGGGTGGCCGGCAAGGACTACACCGCCGCGCCGACTTGCGTGACCTGCCACATGGGCGCCGCCGGCAAGGTGCCGGCGACGCACGACGTCGGCATGCGCAACGCCTGGAGCCTGAATACGCCGGTGTCGCAGCGCCAATATCTGGTGGTGCTGGACGACGGCTCGAAGCTGGAACTGCCGGCGGACGCCAAGCCGCCGAAGCGCGGCAGCGAGCTCACCAAGGCCGACGGCAGCACCGCCAAGGTCAAGGTGGTCGCCACGCCCGAGCGCCGCCGCCTGGTCATGTCCACGGTCTGCCTGGAGTGCCACTCCAAGACCATGACCGAGGGCTTCATGCGGCAGTTCGACGACGTGGTGGAGCTGTACAACAGCAAGTTCGGCGAGCCGGCGGCGGCCATCATGGCCGGCCTCTACGACGCAGGCCTGCTGACGCCGCTGCCCTTCGACGAGCCGCTGGAGTACACCTACTGGGAGCTCTGGCACGACGAGGGCGCCCGCGCCCGCCACGGCGCCTCGATGATGAGCCCGAACCACGCCTGGTGGGAGGGCATGTATCTGGTGGGGCGCAACTTCTACAGCCGCTTTCTGCCCGAGGCGCGCGCCGTGGCCGGCGAGCAGGCGGCCGCGCTGGTGGATGCCCACATCGACGGCGCCGAGGGCCACGCCTGGCTCGCCAACCAGGGCGAGGGCAACCCCATCCTCGGCTGGATGCCGCCGCCGCAGCCGGAGCCGGCCGCGAGCGCCGACGCCGATGCCGAGTCCACTGCACCGGCGCCCGACAGCCAAGAGCCGGCGGCCGAGCACGCACCCGACGCCGGCTCTGCGGCCGTTGACGCCGAAGATGCCGCAGCCGTCGCGGACGCCGGCGACACTGCAACAGAGGAGACGCCACAATGATCAAGCTGCAAGCGCCGGCTTTTATCACACGCCATGTGCTGTTCGCGCTGGTGGCGGGGGGCCTCGGCGGCGTGGCATTCATGTTCTTCCTGCTGGAGTTCGACCACTACACAAGCTCCAACGAGTTCTGCACCACCTGCCACTCCATGACCTATGCCGACGACAGCTATCAGCAGTCGGCCCACTACAACTCGGCCTCCGGCGTGCGCGCCAGCTGCGGCGATTGCCACGTGTCCGAGGGCATCGTCATGGCCACCTACGACCACGTCATCGGCACCAAGGACCTCATCAAGCAGGTCTTCGGCAAAGCCGACTACGACGACCCGGCGGTGAACCTGCTGCACCTGCCGGATGCCGCCTTCGCCGCCCGCGAGTGGTTCCGCAAGCGCGACTCCGCCACCTGCAAGCGCTGCCACGCCCTGGACGCCATCCAGGGCACCCGCGCCAACACCGCCGCCATCCACCAGGAAGAGACCGACGGCAAGACCTGCATCGACTGCCACATGAACCTGGTTCACCGCCACGTGCCCAGCGAGCAGACCTTCAAGCGCGAGGCCTGGAACGCCATGGTGGAAGAGGAGCTCGACTTGGCACCGGGCACGGCGGCCAGACTGCTGTCCGGCGAGGACGGGCCGGAGCAGGTCGCTGCCTCCGAGCCGCAGGCCGAGCCCACAGCCGAGCCCGAGTCGGCGCCGGCGCCGGCGCCGGCGGCCAAGCTCGCCGAGGAGCCGGTTGCGGGCAGCAGCGCCAACTGATGCCCGTCTGATAACGGAGCTTAGGTCGGGCTGGGGTAAGGAGCCCGACACCGCGCCGATTCTGGCCGTCCGAGCGTCGGGCCTGCTGGCGTCGGCCGACGTCGCTCCCTGGCGCGACCGGTAGGGTGGACGAGACCGGTAGGGTGGACGAGCGCTAGCGAAGTCCACCCCGGGCCGCACAGGGCTTGGTGGACTGCGCTGCGCTTGTCCACCCTACGTCTACTGAGGCACGGAGCCCGACACCGCGCCGGTGCTAACCGCCCAGGTGTCGGGCCTCCCGGCGTCGGCCCGACCTCGCTCCCTGGCGCGACCGGTAGGGTGGACGAGACCGGTAGGGTGGACGAGCGCCAGCGAAGTCCACCCCGGGCCGCACAGGGCTTGGTGGACTGCGCTGCGCTTGTCCACCCTACATCCCCGGGACTTCCAGAGCCTGGGGGAGGGTGTATCCTCGCGCCCGAGCGTCCCATGAGAGGGCGCGCGCCATCCACCCGAGCCGCGAGGACCCATGAAGGTCGCCGTCATCTATAACCGAGAATCCCAGAAGGTCATCAACCTCTTCGGTCAGCCGAACCGCGAGAAGTACGGCATCAAGGCCATCAACCGCATCGTCAATGCCCTCAAGAAAGGAGGCCACCAGGTCATCGCCCTGGAAGGGGACAAGGATCTCATCGACAACCTGGAGGAGTTCATGCCGCGGGCGCTGAAGGGCGAGCGCCCGGGGATGGCCTTCAACCTGTCCTACGGCATCCAGGGGCAGGCGCGCTACACCCATGTGCCGGGCATCCTGGAGATGGTGGGCGTGCCCTACGTGGGCTCGGGGCCGCTGGCGCACTCCCTGGCGTTGGACAAGGTGGTCGCCAAGATGCTGTTTGCGCAGCGCGGGGTGCCGACGCCCGAGTTCGCGGTGCTGGACGCGCCGGGCTTCGAGATGCCGGAGCTCGCCTTTCCGCTCATCGTCAAGCCCAAGAACGAGGCCGTCTCCTTCGGCATCCGCATCGTCAACGACGAGGCCGAGCTGCGTGACGCCGCCGGCGTGATCTTCGAGCAGTTCGAGCAGCCCGTGCTCGCCGAGCGCTACATCGAGGGCCGCGAGGTCAATGTCGGCCTGCTCGGCAACGGCACCGCGCTGGAGGCCTTCCCGCCGGCGGAGCTGATCTTCGGCGAGGGCGGCCCGCACATCTACACCATGGAAGACAAGAAGCGCACCTCCGGGCGCGACATCGGCGTGCAGTGTCCGGCGGAGCTGACGCCGGCGCTGGCCAACAAGGCCAAAGACATCGCCGTGAAGGCCTTCCATGTGCTCGGCTGCTATGACTGCGCCCGCGTCGACATGCGCATGGACGCCGACGGCAATCTCTATGTGCTGGAGATCAACAGCCTGCCGAGCCTCGGCGAGCACGGTTCCTACGTGGCCGGCGCCGAGGCCGTCGGGCTCGATTTCGATGCGCTGGTGGTGCGCCTGGTGGAGGTGGCGGCGGCGCGCTACTTCGGCACGCCGAATCCGCCGGACCTGAGCCGCCGGCGCTCGGACCCCAAGCACGCCGGCTTCGCCTTTCTCACCGAGCGGCGTGATCGGCTGGAGAAGCTGCTGCAGGAATGGAGCGGTGTCGGCAGCCGCTCGGACGACCCGGTGGGCATCCGGCTCGCGGCGCAGCGCCTCACTGAGCAGATGAACGACATCGGCCTGCGGCTGGTGCGTGAGCTCACCGACGATCGCGACATCTGGACCTGGGAGAGCCCGGCCGGTCTCGCCGGCGGCACCCTGGTGATCGGCCACCTGGATGTGCCGGTGAACCCCCAGCTCGGCATGGAGCACTTCCACCGCGACCCGGAGTGGCTCTACGGCGAGGGCGTCGGCTCTTCGCGGGCGTCGCTGGCCATGCTGGAAATGGCGCTGCGGGCCGTGAAGCATGTGCGCCGCCTCAATCGCACCAAGCTCGGCGTCGCCATCTATGCCGACGAAGGGCGGGACTGCGAGGAGAGCACCGAGGTGTTGCGGCGCGCCTGTGCGGAGGCGGGGCGCGTGCTGGTGCTGAACCCGGGCAACGCCGGCGACCGCATCATCACCACCCGCCGCGGCCAGCGCCGCTACCGGCTGCGGGTGGAGGGCAAGGCGCTGCGGCTCGGCCAGGCCGGGCGCAGCGCCGAAGTCATGCGCGTGCTCTACCGCAAGCTCGACGAGCTGACCGGTCTGACGGACCGCAAGTCCCGCGTGGCCGTCTCGGTGTCGGACATTGCTACCGACGCCTTCCCCATGCGCCTGCCGCATCGGGTGCGTATCGGCCTGCAGCTGTCCTATCCGGACCAGGCCCAGGCGGTGGCCATGGACCGCGCCATGCGCGGCATCCTGCGCGGCGGCGGCGTTCAGTGGGATCTGGTGATGGTCTCCGACCGCCCGCCCATGCCGGAGCGCAAGGTGAACGCGGCGCTGGTGCAGCGGCTCAGGGCCATCGCCGCCGAGTGGGACATCCCGCTTGGTACGGATTCCTCGCTGTGGCCGTCCGTCGCCGGACTGGTGCCGGAGTCCGTGCCCGTGGTCTGCGGCCTCGGTCCGGTGGCGAGCGATCTCTACACCAGTGACGAGGCGGTCTCGCGCATTAGCCTGGTGCAGCGCACGCTGCTGCTGATGCAATGCCTGCTCGACGGTTGAGCCGGACCGTGACCCAGCGCGCAACCGACCCCGAGCCGGCCGGGCCGCCACCGCCGGACCCGGGCGACCATCGCGTCCATCACCCCCAGCGCGTCGGCGTCTCCCGGCGCGGCATGGTCGCCACCCAGCACTATCATGCCAGCGATGCCGGTGCCCAGATGCTCGCCGCCGGCGGCAATGCCGTGGACGCGGCTGTCGCGGCGGCCTTTGCGCTCTGTGTGGTGGAGCCCGCCGCCTGCGGTCTCGGCGGCCAGACCATGCTGCTGCTGCACCTGGCGGAGGAGGGCCGCAAGCTCTGCCTGGACGGCGCCACCCGGGCGCCGAACCGCACTCCGCCGGGGGAGCTGGCGCGCGCCGCGCAGCTGCGCGGGCATCGGGCGACCACGGTGCCCAGCACGCCGGCGGTGCTGGCCTACACGCTCAAGCACTACGGCACCAAGGCCCTGGCGGAGGTCCTGGCGCCGGCCATCCGGCTCGCAAAGGAGGGCTATCGCGTCTCGCCGCTGCAGCATCACCTGACCCGGCGCGAGCTCAAGCACCTGAAAAGCCATTCCGCCGGCGCCTTCTTCCTCAAGGACGGCAAGACCCCTTACGCCATCGGCGCGCGCCTGCGCCAGCCCATCCTCGCGCAGACGCTGGGGCGCCTGGCGGAGCGGGGCGTCGAAGACTTCTACCAGGGCGGGATCGCGGCCGCCATCCATGCCGACATGGTGGCCAACGACGGCCTGCTGCGCGACGACGACCTGGCGCAGATCCCCTGGCCCACGGAACGCCGGCCGCTGGCGACGCACTTCGCGCACAAGCGGGTGTTCACCTTCCCGCCGCCGGGGGCGGGGCGCACCCTCATCGAGGCCCTGAACCTGCTGGAGCAGTTCCCGGCGGCGGCGCGGGACCCGGATAGTCCGCGCGGCGCGCTGCTGCTGGCGCACGTCATCCGCCGCGCCAACCTCGATCGCGCCGACCGCCCCGAGGACCCGGCGCTGTTCGCTCAGGAGCTGGAGCTGGGCGAGGACATCACCCACGTGGACTATGCCAAGCGCGTGGCAAGGCGCATCAAGGCGCGGCTGCTGAAGGGTGAGGGCGGCAGCATCAAGCCGGTGCGGCGCCCCCGCGGCGGCGAGACCACCCACCTCTCGGCCATGGACGCCGCCGGCAACGTGGTGGCGCTCACCCAGTCCATCGAGCGGGTCTATGGCTCCTTCACCGCGAGCCCCGAGCTCGGCTTTATCTACAACAATTACATGAGCGCCTTCGAGTACCAGGACATCGCCCATCCCTATTATCTGCGGCCCAACGCCGTGCCCTGGGCCTCGGTGGCGCCCACCATCGTCTTTCGCGGGCAGCGGCCCTGGCTCGCCGTCGGCTCGCCGGGCTCCGAGCGCATCGTCTCCGCCATCCTGCAGGTGCTGCTGCGCCTGGAGCGCGGCGCGGCACCGCTGGATGCCGTGGAGGCACCGCGGCTGCATTGCAGCCTCACCGGCAAGGTGGCCCTGGAGGCCTCGCGCATGCGCGACGACATCCCCCGCGAGCTGGCCCGCCACGGCTTCGAGATCGACCCGCGGGACCCCTACAGCTTCTACCTCGGCTGCGTGCAGCTGGTGCTGCGCGAGGACGGGGACTGCATCGGCGTCGCCGACCCCCGCCGGGACGGCTCCGCCGCCGGACCCGCCGCCGGACCCGCCGACTGACCGCCTGCCGCCGGGAGGCCGCCTATGGATCGGTTACCCCTGCTGATCTCCGTCCCCCATGCCGGGCTCGCGGTGCCGGCCGAGGTGGCCGAGATGAATCTGCTGACGCCCGCGCAGATCGCCGCCGACGGCGATGCGGGCGCCGCCGCCATTTATGCGGTGCTGCGGGATCGGGTCGCCCATTTCGTCACCACCGACACCGCCCGCGCCTTCGTGGACCTGAACCGGGCCGAGGACGATTTCGGCAAGGACGGCGTGGTGAAGACCCACACCTGCTGGGACGAGCCCGTCTACCGCACGCCCCTGCCTGCGGCCACCGTGGAGACCCTGCTCGCGCGCCGGCATCGGCCCTACCACCAACGGCTCAGGGCGCTCGCCGGCAGCGGTGTGGTACTCGGCGTGGACTGCCACACCATGGCCGCCGCCGGCCCGCCGGTGGGACCGGACAGCGGCGCGTCCCGGCCCGAGGTGTGCATCGGCGACGGTGACGGCGCCTGCCCGCGGGACTGGGCGCAGGCGCTGGTGGATTGCTTTCAGCGCCACTTCACCGGCGAGGTGACGCTGAACCGACCCTTCAGCGGCGGTCACATCGTGCGCGCCCATGCCGCCGAGCTGCCCTGGGTGATGATCGAGCTGAGCCGCGCGCCCTTCGCCACGGACGCGGAGAAAGGCCGGCGGGTGCTGGCGGCGCTGCGTGACTGGCTGGATACCCGAGGACTCCCCTGAGCTTGCAAAAGCCGCAAATCTAGTCTATCTATTGCATATGCAACATCTTGTCAGGGGCTCCAGCAATGCCTACCGCCGCACAGGCGGCCACCGCCACGCCTCCCGATCCGCGGCAAGTCCTGACCAAGGCCCTGCTCAACGCCGGCAAGGGGCTGGGGCTGTCGCAGCAGCAACTGGCGGACATCGTGGGCCGTGAGCGCACCATCTTCAGCCGCGGGCTGGATCCCGACAGCAAATCCGGAGAATTGGGCCTGTTGCTGATCCGCTGCTACCGCAGTCTCTATGCCCTGGCGGGGGGCGACGGCACGGCCATGCGGCACTGGATGCATACGCAGAACCTCGATACCGGCGGCGTGCCGGCGCAGCAGGTGTGCTCGGTGCAAGGGCTGGTGGCGGTGGTCGAATACTTGGATGCCATGCGCGGCCATGCCTGAGGCGGGGTCAGGCGCCTCGCCGCCGCAAGCCCGGCGATGACCGACCTGTGGGCGGCGTGCGGCGACGCCCTGCACATCCTGCCCCTCGGCGGCGAGCTACTGCGCATGGTGGAGAGCCAGCAGCAGGTGGCGACACTCGCGTTGGTGGACGACCTGGCGGAGCAGGCCGTGCTGGAGGACCTATTGGAGCAGTCCAAGCCGCCCCCGGCGCCGGGGAGCGAGGGGCTGCACTCTCTGCTCGCCAGCCCCTTCCGCTATCCGCCCCTGCGGCACGGCTCGCGCTTCGGCGGGCGCTTCGAGCCGAGTCTGTTCTACGGCGCCCGCGGGCTGGGGACGCTGCTGGCGGAGGCCGCCTACTATCGCTTCGTGTTCTGGTCCGCGATGGCGCAGCCGCCGCCGACGGGCCGGCTGCGCACGCAGCACAGCGTGTTTCGGGCGCGCTACCGGGGTGCGCGCGGGGTGCGCCTCCAGCAGCCGCCTTGCGCCGCCCACGAGGCGGTGCTGCGGGACCCGGCGGATTACCGCGCGACCCAGCGACTCGGCGCGGCGCTGCGGCAGGCGGACATCGACCTATTCCAGTTCGTCTCCGCCCGCGAGCGCAGGCGCGGCATCAACGTGGCGCTGTTTCGGCCCGACGCGCTGGTGAGCCGCGCGCCCATCGGCTTGAGCCGCTGGCACTGCGAAACCCGCGGGCGCGAAGTCACCTTTGCCCCGGAGGCCTCGTCCCGGCTCTACGCCTTCGCGCTCGAGGCCTTCTTGGTGGACGGGCGGCTGCCGCGCCCCGCCGCCTGAGTCGGACGGCTCACAGCAGCACCAGCCACAGAATCACGGCGCCCAGCAGCAAGCGGTACAGCACGAAGGGCAGCATGCTGACGCGCTCGATGAAGGTGAGGAACAGGTGGATGGTGGTATAGGCCACCGCAAACGACAGACCCGCACCGATGGCGAGCGCCGACCAGTCCACGGCCGCAGGCGCCGCCAGCAGGTCGTTGGTGGCGACGGCGCCGGCGAGCAGGATGGTGGGAATGGCGAGCAGAAACGAGAAGCGCGAGGCGGCATGCCGCGTGAGCCCGATGAAGAGCCCCGCCGTCATGGTGATGCCCGAGCGCGACGTGCCGGGGATGATGGCGATGGCCTGAAACAGGCCGATGAACAGCGCCGCCACCCAGTTGATGGCGTACTCATCCAAGCGGCGGCTGCCGCGCACGTCTGCGTACCACAGAAGCAGCCCGAAACCGATGGTGGTGGACGCGATGACGACGGTGATGAGCATGTCATCGGTGCGCAGCACCTCCAGCACATGCTTGAGCGGCAGCCCCAGCACCAGGATCGGCAGCGTGGCGATGACCACCATCCAGCCGAGGCGGGCGTCCTTGCGCTGCGCCGGGTCGCCGCCGCCGCGGGCACCGCTTAGCATGGCCGAGGCCATGGCGATCAGGTCGCGGCGGAAATACAACAGTACGGCGGCGAGGGTGCCGAGGTGCACGGCCACGTCGAAAGACAGGTCCTGGAGCTTGTAGCCGAACAACAGCGGCGTCAGGATCAGGTGCCCGGAGCTGGAAATGGGCAGGAATTCGGTGAGCCCCTGCACGAAGGCGAGGAGCACAATCTGGATGCTGTCCATTGAAGGCGAGTAGTCCTATGGTGCTGGGAGTGTGTGCTGGCTTTGGATGCTAGGGTGCCGCGCCGGCCTCAGGCAACGGAGCCGCCGGCGGTGTCTGCCTCCGCCGGCAGCGCGCGCTGTGGCAGCCAGCGCCGCAGCACCGCCTCCAGCTCGTCGCGTTGCACGGGCTTGGGGATGAAATCGTCCATGCCCGCGGCAAGAGAGGCCTTGCGGTCGGCGGCCGTGGCCGATGCGGTCATGGCGACGATGGGCACGGCGCTGCGCTCGGCGCGGGCTTCTTGGCGGCGGATCTCGCGGGTCGCTTCCTGGCCGCTCAGTACCGGCATCTGCACGTCCATGAGCACGAGGTCGAAATCGTGCGCCGTGCACAGCGCGTCCGCCGCCAGGCGGCCGTTCTCGGCCACCTGGGCACGGATGCCGCAGCGCTCCAGCATCAGCACCACCACGCGCTGGTTGACGGGATTGTCTTCGGCCACCAGCACGCGGGCGCTGAACTGCTGCCGGGGCGGGCCCTGGGCGATCTCGGCGTTATCACTTTCGTTCATGCCGAGCACCTTGAGCGCGGCTTCGAGCAGCAGCCCCTGGCGCACCGGCTTCAGTAGGCTAACGCCGATGCCGGCGCGCCGGGCATCGGCGCCCGGGAAGCCCAGCGAACTCAGCATCAGGAGCTTGGTGCTGGCCAGTGTCGTATCGCCCTTGATGCGCTCGGCGAGCTCGATGCCATCCATTCCCGGCATCTGCATGTCGAGGATGGCGAGTGCGAAGGGCCGGTGCTCGTCATGGGCCCGCTGCAGGGCGCGCAGGGCCTCGGCGCCGCCGGTCACGCTATGGCGCTCGGCGCCCCAGTTGCCGAGATAGTTGTCCAGGATCAGACGGTTGGTGGCGTTATCGTCGACAATGAGCACGCGCACGCCGCGCAGATCGGCCGCCGGCTGCTCGGGTGGCGCGGCGACCCGCTCCAGGTCGACCGTGAACCAGAAGGTGGAGCCCTGTCCCGGCGTGCTCTCGACGCCGACCTCGCCGCCCATCAGATCCACGAGCCGCTTGGAAATGGCGAGCCCGAGACCCGTGCCGCCGAAGCGCCGGGTGGTGGAAGCGTCGGCTTGGGAGAAGGGGCGAAAGAGTTGGCGCTGGACGTCTTCGTCGATGCCGATGCCGGTATCGCGAACACTGATGCGGATACGCGCCCGCCCCGCGGGTGCCTCCAGCGCGGTGACGTGCACGACCACCTCGCCGCGCAGCGTGAACTTGAGCGCATTATTGGTGAGGTTCATCAGCACCTGGCGCAGCCGGAAGGGGTCACCCATCATGGCGGTGGGGACGTCCTGCTCGATGAAGCTCACCACTTCCAGGTCCTTCTCCCGGGCGTGGCTCGCGCCGAGCGCGGTGACTTCTTCCACCGTGGCCCGCAGATCGAAGTCGATGCGCTGGAGCTCGAGCTTGCCGGCCTCGATCTTCGACAGGTCCAGGATGTCGTTGATGATCCCGAGCAGCATTTGGCTGGACTGCTCCGCCGTGTCGATGAACTCCCGCTGCTGCTTCGATAGCGAGCCGTCGCGCAGCAGGTCGAGCATGCCCAGGATGCCGTTCATGGGCGTGCGGATCTCGTGGCTCATGACGGCGAGGAACTGGCTCTTGGCGCGGTCCGCGGCCATGGCCTGGTCGCGGGCCTCTGCCAGCTCCTGCATCCGCCGGCGCGTCTCGGTGAGATCCCGGGCGATGGCCGTGAACACGGGCTGCGTGCCTACGTGTACCTCGCTCAGGGCCAGGTAGAGCGGAAACTCGCTGCCGTCGCGGCGCAGCCCGGTGAGCTCACGGGCGTCCTTGAGGGCGCTGCGCCCGCGATCCGCCCCGGTATCCACCCCCCTGTCCACCCCGCTGCCCACCTGGCTATTGGCCTGGGTATTGATTTGGCTATCGGCGTTGGTCCGGATCAGGGTCTCGATCTCGTGGCGGTGCGCGCTCGGCAGCAGCATCGACAGGGGGGCGCCCCGCAGCTCGGCGCTGTCGCGCTGGAACATGCGCTCGGCGGCGGCGTTCAGGGCCACCAGCCGGCCCTGGCCATCGATGTGAATGGCGCCGTCGACCATGTTGTCGACAATGGCGCGATTGCGCTCGCGGCTCTCGGCGATGGTGGCCAGCTGGCGGCGCAGCACCCAGAGCACGCCGAGGAACATGACGGCCATGGCAGCCAATGCCGCCGTCTGCACCAGCAACAGCCAGCCCCCGGTGCCTGCGAGCTGCTCGGCGTCCACGGCCGCCTCCAGCAGCCAGGCGCCGGCGCCAAAGGCGAGGAGCGTGATGGCGACGGCTGCCGCACCGCTGGACAACAGCCAGCGGCGACCGATCTTGCGCGCATCGGCAGGTTGCAGATTCACGGATGGCATGACCTAAGGCGCGTCTGGCGAGGGCTGTGGCAGCGTGCTGTGGTAGAGGTTTGGGCGAGAGGGCTTGAGGACTCCTAAGGGCTGCTGGGCGCTGCCCCGACGGTGCACAGGATAGCGCGAAAGCCGCAACACGGCTGTGGTGAGCGCCTGACATCGGCTTCTCCATCACGCATACTGTGGAGAATCACCATGTACTGATCCACTAACCAGTGGCACGGCGGGAGGCGACCCTTGGCGGCACAGCAGAAACCCCTGTTGGAGGTGCGCGTCGAGACCATCTGCGAGCGCGGTTGTCGCCGGGTCTGGGACGCCATCGGCACATTGGAGCAGGGGCGCGACCTGCCGGAGACGGCGGACCTGAGCAGCGCCGAGCGCGCTTGGGTGCTCACGGAGCTAAAGACCGTCATGGCAGTCTACGGCGAGCGCTGTCGGGTGGACTAGACCGGCCCCCTGCGAGACCTCCGCAACGCGCTCCCCGCTGCCGGCGCCGCCTGGAATCCGTATTGGGGCGCTGTCTAGCGCGTGGGCCAAGGCTTGCCGGTGCGCGACGGCGCCGGCGGCTGCCACAGGTCTGCGTGCAAGCCGGCTGCGCCCGCCCTGAGCGCCTAGACGAAGATGGCCAAGCGCTCGGCCTTTGCCTAGAATACGACTCCGTTTCGGATTGGACGTAATTTCAGAGGCATGCAAACTATCGTTCAAGCCATCTCTGACGAGCTGGCCGCAAGACCTTCGCAAGTGCAGGCGGCCGTCGAGCTCCTCGACGGCGGCGCCACCGTGCCCTTCATCGCACGCTATCGCAAGGAGGCCACCGGCGGCCTCGACGACGCCCAGCTGCGGCTACTGGAGCAGCGTCTCGGCTATTTGCGCGAGCTCGAAGACCGCCGCCAGACCATTCTCAAGAGCCTGGCGGATCAGGGCAAGCTGAGCGATGACCTGCGCACCGCGGTGCTCGCTGCCGACAGCAAGCAGCGCCTGGAGGACCTCTACCTACCCTACCGGCCAAAGCGCCGCACCAAGGCCCAGATCGCCCGGGAGGCCGGGCTGGAGCCGCTGGCGGATGCGCTGCTGGCCAAGCCGGAGCTGGCGCCGGAGTCACAGGCGGCGGACTTCGTCGACCCGAAGCAGGGGGTGGACGACACGGCGGCAGCCCTGGAAGGCGCCCGGCAGATCCTGATGGAGCGCGCCGCCGAAGACCCGGAGCTGGTGGGCGTGCTGCGCGAAGCGCTGTGGCAGCGCGGCATCCTCAAGTCGCGGGTGCTGCCGGGGCAGGAGTCCGCCGGCGCCAAGTTCTCGGACTACTTCGAGCACGCCGAGCCTATTGGGCGCATCCCTTCCCACCGCGCGCTGGCGCTGTTCCGGGGTCGCAACCAGGGGGTGCTGAGTCTGGAGCTCACGCTCGGCGACGAGCCCGATGCCGACGCTCCGCTGCGCGCCCGCGTCGCCGCGCGCCTCGGCATCACAGACCGCGGGCGCCCCGGCGATGCCTGGCTGGTGGAGACCGCCCGCAAGGCCTGGCGCATCAAGCTGTTGACCCGGCTCGACCTCGATCTCAAAGGCCGGTTGCTGGAGGCCGCGGAGGCGGAGGCCATCCGTGTCTTCGCCACCAACCTGCGGGCGCTGCTGATGGCGGCGCCCGCCGGCCGTTTGCCGACCATGGGCCTGGATCCGGGCCTGCGCACCGGCGTCAAGGTGGCGGTGGTGGACGGCACCGGCCGCGTGGTGGCCACCGACAGCGTCTTCCCGCACGCTCCGCGCAACCAGTGGGACGGCGCCATCGCCACCCTGGCGGAGCTGTGCCGTGCCCATGGCGTGAAGTTGATCAGCATCGGCAACGGCACGGCGTCTCGGGAGACGGACCGACTGGTGCGCGACCTCGCCAAGCGCCACCCGGAGCTCGGGCTCACCGGGGTGATGGTCAGCGAGGCGGGCGCATCGGTGTATTCCGCCTCCGAATACGCCTCCAAGGAGCTGCCGCAGCTGGACGTGTCCCTGCGCGGGGCGGTGTCCATCGCCCGGCGGCTGCAGGACCCGCTGGCGGAGCTGGTGAAGATCGACCCCAAGTCCATCGGCGTCGGCCAATACCAGCACGACGTCAACCAAACGGGCCTGGCCCGCTCGCTGGACGGCGTGGTGGAGGACTGCGTCAACGCCGTGGGCGTGGATCTGAACACCGCCTCTGCGCCGCTGCTGGCGCGGGTATCGGGCATCTCCGGAACCCTGGCCGAGAACCTGGTGCGCCATCGCGACGAGCACGGGCCGTTTCGCAGCCGCGCCGAGCTGCTCGGGGTGCCGCGGCTGGGCGAGAAGGCCTTTCAGCAGTGCGCGGGCTTCCTGCGCATCCCCGGCGGCGAGGAGCCGCTGGATGCCTCCGCCGTGCACCCCGAGACCTATGCCGTGGTGCGACGAATCGTTGCACACACCGGCCGGCCTGTGGCGGCGCTCATCGGCGATCGCGAGACCTTGCACGGACTCAGCGCCGAGACCTTCGCCGATGCGGTGTTCGGGGCACCCACGGTGCGCGACATCCTGGTGGAGCTGGAGAAGCCGGGGCGGGACCCGCGCCCTGTCTTCGAGACCGCGGCACTCAAGGAGGGGATCGAGCGACCGGAAGATCTGGAGCCCGGCATGGTGCTGGAGGGCACGGTCACCAATGTCACCAATTTCGGTGCCTTCGTGGACATCGGCGTGCACCAGGACGGTCTGGTGCACATCTCGCAGCTGGCGGATCGCTTCGTCGAAGATCCGCACAAGGTGGTGCGCTCCGGGCAAGTGGTGAAGGTCAAGGTGCTGGCGGTGGATCTGGCGCGCCGGCGCATCGGGCTCAGCATGCGTTTGGATGCGCCCGTAGAAGATGCGCCGCCGCCGCAGCGCGGCAAGCCAGCAGACAAGCCAGCAGACAAGCAGGCGACCGGACAGCAGCCGGCGCCGGCGGGCCGCAACAAGCGGCGCGGCCGCGCTGGCGCTGATGCTCGGGATCGGGCCGAGCAGGCGCCGCAGGGCGCCCTCGCGGCCGCACTGGAGGCCGCACGCCGGCGCTGATGGGCAAGGCCGACAGCGCGGGCGCGGCGCCGCGCGCAATCGCCGCAGATCGGCTGCGTCAGCGGGTGCGCCGCGCTCCGTCGGCCATTCACGGCCAGGGCTGCTTCGCGCGGGTGCACTTCGCCGCCGGCGATTACATCGGCACCTACGCCGGCCCGCCCGCCCGCCGCAACGGCACCTATGTGCTCTGGGTGAGCGCCGACGGCGAGCACTGGCAGGGACGCAGCGGCCGTAACCTGCTGCGGTGGCTGAACCACAGCGCGACCCCCAATGCCGCGTTCGACGGCTTCGACCTGTATGCGCTCGCCGCCATCGTGCCGGGTGAGGAGATTACCTTCGATTACACCAACGGCGATTACACCAACGGCGAAGGCGGCGGCTTCGCGTGAAGCATCTGCGCCATCTCCGAGGTTTCGCGGGTTTGCGCCGGCGCAAGGCCGTGTTCTAAGGTGTGGGGCAATCGGTCGCCACCGCGGCGGTCATTCACTTGCTTCAACCGGAGGACCTTCCCATGTCCGCAGATCCGCAAAAGTCCGCCACCGTCGGTGACACCGTCAAGGTCCATTACACGGGCCGACTCGTCGACGGCACCGAATTCGATTCCTCCCGCGGCGCAGAGCCGCTGGAAATCACCCTGGGGCAGGGCGAGACCATCGCCGGCTTCGAGAGTGCCGTGGTTGGCATGAGTCCGGGCGAGCAGAAATCCGTCACCATTCCGTGCGATTCCGCCTACGGCGCGCGCAACGAGGAAATGACCCAGACCGTGCCGCGCTCGGTGATCCCGGAGGATATCGACCTGACCGTGGGCATGGTCTTGAACGCCCGCAGCCCGGACGGTCAGACGGTCAGCTTCACCGTCGCCGACTTCAATGACGAGAACGTCACCGTGGACGGTAATCATCCCCTCGCCGGCCACGATCTGGTATTCGATCTGGAGCTGGTGGCCGTGGCCTGACGCCGGCTGCGCGCTGCTTGCCGGGGGCCGCACCGCCAAGCGCGGCCGCCGGCGGGCCACAACCAGAGACCCAGATTTGACAGGGACCGGCTCCGGCTACTGGCAGGCGCTCGCCGCTGCCGACATCGCGGCGCTGGACGTCACATCCACCGTCGCGTTGCTCCCGGTGGCCGCCGTCGAGCAGCATGGCCCGCATCTGCCGCTGGGCACAGACGCCGTCATTAACGCCGGGATCGTCGCCCGCGCCCTGGGCCTGCTGCGAAGCCGCAGCAGCCCCGGCCCGCGGCTGCTGGTGCTGCCGGCGTTGGACATCGGCCACAGTCCCGAGCACGTCGCCACCGCCGGGACCCTGAGCGCCCGCAGCGAGACCCTGCTGGGGCTGTGGACAGACGTTGCCGCGAGTGTCGCCGCCGCGGGCGTGCGCAGGCTGGTACTCTTCAACAGCCACGGCGGCCAGACGGCGTTGGTGGACCTCGCCGCGGTGCGCTGGCGTGCGCGCTTCGGTATGTGGGTCGCCCGCGCGTGCTGGCCGGCGTTCGGCGACCCGGCCGGGCTCTTCGACGCCGACGAGTGGCGCCTCGGCCTCCACGGCGGCGAGGTGGAGACCTCGCTGATGCTGCACCTGGCACCGGAGCAGGTGCGCATGGACGCGGCCCGGGATTTCGTCCCGGCCGAGCCACCGGGTTGTCGGTGGCTCGGTTTCGAAGGCCCGATTGGACTGGGCTGGCTCAGCGACGACCTCCATCCCGCCGGGGTCTGCGGCAATGCCGCGGCCGCGGATGCGGCCCGCGGCGCGACGCTGCTGGAGCATCTCGCGCAGGTGCTGGTGGCCATCGTCGATGAGCTGGCGCTGCTGCCGCTGCCGGCGGCCGACGATCGAGTCTGAAACCGGAGGCAATGGGCGTGGTCACCCAAGCGGAGCAAGATGCTGCCGCAGAGTCGGCCGCTGCGGCCTGGCTGGCGCTGTTGGCGGCCGCCGGGCGCGGCACTGCGGTGGCGGGGACCGCCGAGCCAGCGCCCCCGGAAGCGGCCGGCTGGCTGTGCCGAGACGCCGACGGCGGCTGGCAAATGCGTCCGAGCCTGCCGCAGGCGGCGCGCGATCTCGTCAGTCTGTACCTGCCCCTGTGCACCGACGACGCCGATGGTTGGGTGGTGGGGCATCTGGGCCAGAGCCTGGATGGCTGCATCGCTACCCACGGCGGCGACTCCTGCTTCGTCACCGGCCCTGACAATATCCTGCACCTGCATCGGATGCGGGCGCTCTGTCACGCGGTGATCGTGGGCGCCGGCACCGTCGTCAACGACGACCCGCGCCTGACGACGCGCCTCGTGCCCGGGCCGAGCCCCGTCCGCGTCGTGCTCGACCCCAGGGGACGGCTCGCTACCGAGCACCGCCTGTTCCAGGACGAGGCAGCGCCGACGCTGCTTTGCACGGCCGAGCACGCGCAACCGACGACGCCACCGGGTGCGGCGGGATTGCTGGCACTGCCGACGGACGATGACACCGGACTGCGCCTGGACGCTCTCGTGACCGCGCTGGCGGCGCGGGGGCTCACGCGGCTGTTCGTGGAAGGGGGCGGGGTGACCGTGTCCCGGTTCCTGGCCGCCGGGCTGTTGTCGCGGCTCCAGATCGCTGTGGCGCCGCTCCTTATCGGTCAGGGTCGCCCCGGGCTCAGTCTGCCGCGCACGGAGCGGCTCGCCGACGCGCTGCGGCTGGCACCACGCATCTTCCGCATGGGTGCCGACATGCTCTACGACCTGGATCTGAGCCCGGCGGATGGGGGGTGCACTGACGGGGCGGAGATGGCAGCGGGCGCGCTGGCGGATGCCGGCGGGGTGCTGATGCGAGTGCTTTGACCTTGCGCCCGCCGCGGCGGCGGCATGAGCTTGGTTGGTGGGCGCCTTGGTCCGTTCGACACGCGCCGCCCGGCACGCTTTCCGTGCCGTGCGCAGCGCGCGGGGCCATAATTACTGCGCAGGGATTACTGCACAGGGATTACTGCACAGGGATTACTGCGCAGGCGCCTGCTGTTGCTGCTGCATTTGCTGCTGCATCTGCTGCATGCGCTCCTGCATCTTGGCCTGCATCTGCTCGAAGTAGGCGGCGGCCTCCTCGGCGTCGGCGATGCCGTCGTCATTGGTATCCATGGCTGCGAAAGATTCCTTGGTGGGCTGCTCGAACTCTTCAAGACTCACTTTGCCGTCGCCGTCCTGGTCCAGGTTCTCGACGAAGGTCTTGCCCGGGTTGGGCATGCCGCGCTCCTTCATGGCTTCCATCATCTCCGGCGGCACCTGCTCGGCGAAGGCGGCACTCGCTTCGTCGGGCGTGATGAAGCCGTCGCCGTCGGCGTCGTTCTGTTTGAACTGCTCCATCTGGGGGGCGGTGGCCTCTTCCAGGGAAATGCCGCCGCTGCCGTCGGCGTCCAGCTTTTGCATGAAGGCCTCGGCGGCGGCTTCGGCACCGCCGGCTTGGCCCTGCTGCGCCTGGGCGAGGACGCCCTGGGCCGCGAAGCCGCTGCACAGCGCAAGCACGGCGAGTGGGATGGCTCTCTGCATGAATTCGATCTCCTGCGGGTGAATGAATGAGCGGTTGCGCCTACCGGGCCAACAACTGCTTCCGACCGGCTGCGCGCGCAGCAGCCCTGCGACCAACCGTGCGACAGGTTAGTGATCGTAACCGCCGCTGGCAAATGTCCGGATTGTAATTCAGGGCAATCGCCAACGCCCGCGAGTGGTGTGCCGAGCAGTCGCTGAGCGCTGCCCGCCACTGCCTCGCTTCGTGGCAGCCGCAGCGGGCGCGC
This sequence comes from Thiohalocapsa halophila, assembly GCF_016583825.1. GTDB lineage: Bacteria > Pseudomonadota > Gammaproteobacteria > Chromatiales > Chromatiaceae > Thiohalocapsa > Thiohalocapsa halophila. The sequence goes on from NZ_NRRV01000025.1 coordinate 67,715, forward strand.
CGGTGCACCGCGCTTGACGGCGATCCGGCATGCGCCCTTCTAAGCAGGCTTGCAAGCAAGTATGCTGCGATGTCCATCGCGGCGGTTGCGCGGTGCCGGTGGCGGCATCCTGGCGCCCGTCGCGGCCTGTGCTACCGATCATGCTGATGAGCGACACACCCCGTACCAACTTCATCCGCCAGATCATCGACGCGGACTTGGCCAGCGGCAAGCACCAGCAGGTGCACACCCGTTTCCCGCCGGAGCCCAACGGCTACCTGCATATCGGCCACGCCAAGTCTATCGTGCTGAACTTCGGCATCGCCGCCGACTACGGCGGCCGCTGCAACCTGCGCTTCGACGACACCAATCCGCACAAGGAGAACGTCGAGTTCGTCGAGTCCATCAAGGCGGACGTGCGCTGGCTCGGCTACGACTGGGACGAGCGCATCTACTTCGCGTCCGACTACTTCGAGCAGCTCTACGGCTTCGCGGTGGAGCTGATCCAGCAGGGCCTGGCCTATGTCTGCGATCTCTCCGCCGAAGAGACCCGGGCCCGGCGCGGCACCCTGACGGAGCCGGGGCAGGACAGCCCGTATCGCAATCGCTCCGTGGACGAGAACCTGGAGCTGTTCCGTCGCATGCGCGCCGGCGAGTTCCCGGACGGCGCCCGTACCCTGCGCGCGAAGATCGACATGGCGGCGCCCAACATCAATCTGCGCGACCCGGTGCTCTATCGCATCCGCCACGGCGTGATCCACCACCAGACCGGCAGCGAGTGGTGCCTGTATCCGACCTACGACTACACGCACCCCATTTCCGATGCGCTCGAGGGCATCACCCATTCCCTGTGCACGCTGGAGTTCGAGGACCATCGCCCGCTCTACGACTGGTGCGTGGACCATGTCTCGGTGCCCTGCAAGCCGCGGCAGATCGAGTTCAGCCGGCTCAACCTGGAATACACGGTGATGAGCAAGCGGCTGCTGACCCAGCTGGTGGAGGAGGGCATCGTCGACGGCTGGGACGACCCGCGCATGCCCACCATCGCCGGGCTGCGCCGGCGCGGGTTCACGCCGGCGTCCATCCGGGAATTCTGCGAGCGCATCGGTGTCACCAAGGCGGACAACCTGGTGGAGATGGGCATGCTGGAGAGCACGATCCGCGACGACCTCGACCACAACGCGCCCCGGGCCATGGCCGTGCTGCGCCCGCTGAAAGTGGTGCTGACCAACCTGCCCGTGGACGCGCCGACGGCCATCACCGCACAGAACCACCCCAAGCGCGAGGACATGGGCGCGCGCGAGCTGCCCTTCGCCGCGGAGGTCTACATCGACCGGCAGGACTTCGCGGAAGACCCGCCCAAGGGCTTCAAGCGCCTGGTGCCGGGCGGCGAGGTGCGTCTGCGCAACGCCTATGTCATCCGCTGCGACGAGGTGGTGAAGGACGCGGCCGGGGCCGTCGCGGAGCTGCGCTGCTCCGTGGACGCCGAGACCTTGGGCCGCAAGCCCGAAGGCCGCAAGGTCAAGGGCGTCATCCACTGGGTGTCCGCCGCGCATGGCGTGCCGGCGTCGGTGCGCTTGTATGACCGGCTGTTCAGCGTGCCGCAGCCGGGGGCAGGCGATAGCGACTTCCGGGCCGATCTGAACCCGGCTTCGCTCACCACCCTCACGGACTGCGTGGTGGAGCCGTCGCTCGCCGACGCCATACCCGGCACACGGTTCCAGTTCGAGCGCGAGGGCTACTTCGTCGTCGACCCGCAGGCGGCCCCGGGCGCCTTGGTGCTGAACCGCACCGTGACGCTGCGCGATACCTGGGGCAAGCAGCAGCAGGGCGGCGGCACCTGAGAGCACCACCGGGCGCAGCGGGCAGGCCGGGCGCCGACCCCACAGGGCCCAAGCGCGGCGGCCTCTTGCAATATTGGCGGCAACCCTCGCGCCAGTAGTTGCGCCGTATTCGATGGAGACAGGCGATGAGCGATACCGACAGGCCACAGCTCGACCCGCCCGGTGCGGGCATCCCCTGGTATGAGCGCCAGCTCATCGGTGCGGGCATACGCACCGCCGCCAACCTTCTGTCCAAGGACCGGCTCACGGAGCTGTTTCGCCAGGAGGGTGAGCGCGCCATTGCGCTGGGGCGCAGCGTCGACGCAGCCAGCGGCCGCCGACGGGTCTTGGTAGGGCGGTTCTTCGGCATCGAGGACAGCAGCCGCCATTGGTCCGTGTATATGACCCTGGAGCACCTGGTGATTGTCAACTCGGCCATTGCGGCGATCCTGCCGCGGCTCTATTCCGGGCTGGACGTGCCCGACGACGTGCGTGTGGAGGACTTCAAGCCGGTGCCGGAGGCGGGGCCGGAGCAGCTGACCGACTTGGCCAACGTGGTGGAGCGCTATACGGACATGGTGGACAAGCTCGGCAACCTGCGCGCCGGCATTCGCTACCCGCACCCCTGGTTCGGCGAGCTCTCGGCGGCGCAATGGCATGCGCTGGCCGCCGTGCACAACAGCCTGCATCGCCGCCATGTGCAGCGCATCCTGCGCGCGCTGCACTAATGGCTGGGCTTTGAGTATTACCGGCTCGGCCGGGAGCTGGGAGCGGCGCTGGCCGAGGCCGGCTTCACGGTGATGACCGGCGGCGGCCCTGGGGTGATGGAGGCCGCGAACCGCGGTGCACAGGAAGCGGGCGGGCACAGTGTGGGCTGCAACATCCGCCTGCCGCTGGAGCAGCACCCGAACCCCTACCTGGACCGGGTGCTGACCTTCGATTATTTCTTCGTGCGCAAGGTCATGCTGGTCAAGTACTCGTCCGGCTTCATCTTCCTGCCGGGGGGCTTCGGCACCATGGACGAGCTGTTCGAGACCCTGACCCTGATCCAGACCGGCAAGCTCCACGCCTTTCCCTGCATTGCGTTGGGGCGCGCGTTCTGGCGCCCGCTGCTGGACGTGGCCTTGGAGCGCCTCTACGAGGTCGGCACCGTGAGTCCGGGTGAGGTGGAGCTCGCGCTGGTGGATACGCCGGCGGAGGCCGTGGAGCTGATTGCCGCCACTTGCGGCCCGCCGCTGGCGCAGCGGGCCGGGCAGGGCGTCTGACGTTCGCCGCTGCCAGACGCGCCCAAGGTCGCCGGCGCAGCGGCGACGAGCCGGGGCGCCCGGCGCGCCAGCGCCGGATCAAATGATCAAATGGTCGGCAGACCCGTCTGCTGGACCGCGTAGATCAGCCGGTCGAACACGTAGTCCACCTCGTCGTAGCTGTTGTAGACGCCGTGGGTGGAGACGCGGAAGCCGACGCGGTCGTCACTGGATGCCGCGGTGCTCGAGGGCCAGGTGACGAAGCGGATATAGATCTTCGGATCTTCCGCTGCCAGCGCATCCGCCACGCTGCTGATGGCCGCGCGCAGCGCGCTGTAGCTGGCAGCGTCGTCCCGACCGACGAAGGGGTTGAATGAGGTCAGCGCCGTCGCGAAGGGGCTATAGGGCGGACGTGCCTCCACCCAGAGGGAGCCGGGCCATTGGGCGTCAATCTTGGCCTTCAGGTAATTGCCGAGCTCCACGCCGCGCTGGTAGATGGCATCGATGCCGATCTGCTCCCAGAAGGCCAGGGCGTCGGTCATCGCATACAGCGCCGGGCGGTTGTTCTCGCCGCGCAGCTGTACCCAGGTGCTCGGGTCGTACTGGCGGTTGGCGATGTCGCCGGGGGAGAGGAAGGCGTACAAGAAGAAATTGCCTAGATCAAACGGGGGTAGATTCCCCCCGGTGTTGCGTATGTAGAGGATGCCCGTACCCGGACCGCCGCAGAGCCACTTATGGCCCGCACCGGAGACGAAGTCAGCGCCATAGCTCTGGAAGTCGATGGGCAGCATGCCGAAGCCGTGGGCCGTGTCGACGATGCTGTAGGCACCATAAGCGCGGGCGAGGGCGCACAGGTCCTCCACCGGCAGGCGCAGGCCGTTCTTGTAGAAGATGTCGGAGATGGCGAGATACTGCTTGGCCCCGGCCGGCAGCGGCGCCGCCAGCGCCGGCTCGAACAGGTCCAGCACGTCCTGCACCGTGATGCCGGCAGTAAACGGCGAGATCTGGCCCATGTCGATGGTGACCACCTCGACACCGCGACTGGCAGCCGCCCAGGCCATGGGGCCCGTCAGCGCCGGGTGCTCGAAGCTGGTGGTGACGATGCGGTCCCCCGGCTGCCAGGGCGTGCCGGCGAAGATCAGGTTGCAGCCGTCGGTGGTGTTGTAGCTCAGCACCACTTCGGAGGGGGCGGCGGCGTTGTAGGCGGCGGCCACCTGCTGCTGGCGGGCGGCGAGGGCCGATTGGCCGAACAGCGACTGACCGAGCGGGAAGAGGTCGGGATAGTCGCTGTTGAGGTTGTCTTCCCAGTCTTTCGGGTCCTGCGACTTGTAGAGGTTGTAAGTGCCGAGGTTGCCCAGCGCGAACGCCGGCAAGGAGCCGGTGGTGCCGGTGTTCATATGGATGTAGTCGTTACCGAGCTCGAATGCCTTGCGCACCTTGGCCCAATAGGCTTCACCGCTCTGGTTACCGTTGATGCTGGGCGGTGCCTGCAGGCCCTTGGGCAGCCAGCCTTGCTTCTGGCCGTTGCCGTTGCCGTTGCCGGCCAGCGCCGCACCCGGGCCCAGCAGGCCGCCCACAGCCGTGGCCGTCGCCACGCCCTTCATGAAAGCCCGACGGTCGACCCCGTCCGGGGCCTGGGTGCTCTGCGGTTTCCGATCGTTACGGTGATCTTTGGTCATGGGTCGGCTCCTCGCTCTGGCCGTGGCGGACTAGCAGACGGGTTTTGCGAACGCGATCGACGCGACGGCTGCGGACGGACGTCGCGACACGCGCGCTTCTCGACGGCAGTACAGAGACGCCAAGCGGCGGCCTGACTGCGGTTGTCACCTTAAGCAAACCCTCTGTCGCCACTGCTGCGCCAGATCATGAGAGGTGACCATCGATCCCCCTGCAGAAAGGCTAATGCGCCGAAACTGCGAAATGCGTCACACGCAGATGGCTTCACTCCGAGCGAGGGTGGACGTACTGTACGGTTCAGCAGGGTGCGGCCTTAACATGATGCTGCTTCGAGGAGTATGCTGTAACCTCCTGAGGCAGCATCAGAAGGCGAAGCCATGGCAGAAGTGATCAGCAGGTCGGGCAAAGAGGTCACGGTGGCGGTGACAGTGCGCCTTGCGGGCAGCTTGTGGGAGATGGAGGAGGCGATCCAGGAAGCGACCAACGCGGTCGGGTGCTGCGCCACGGAGGAGGCGCTGAAGCGCTTCGACACCGACGGCAGCCCGATCCGCGTCGGGGCGCTGAAGCTCACCGCGCGCGGCTGCGACCCGAAGGTCTACCAGACGCCCTACGGCGCGGTGGAGGTCGAGCGCCATGTCTATCAGACCGCGCGTGGCGGGCGCATCTACTGCCCGCTGGAGCAGCAGGCGCGGATCGTGCGCGGCGCCACGCCGTTGTTCGCCAGCCAGATCAGTCACAAGTACGCGCAGCTCAACGCGCGCGCCGTACAGAGAGACCTCGCGCAGAACCATGCTCGTGCGGTGGCCCCCTCCTACATCCAGCACGTGGCCGAGTGGGTCGGCAACATCGCCGCGGCCAAGGAAGAGGACTGGGAGTATGACTTGCCACAGCTCACCGGCGGCATCGCCACCGTCGCCGTCAGCCTCGACGGGGCCATGATCCCGATGGCCGGCCGCGAGGGGTGGCGCGAAGCGATGGTCGGCACGTTGTCGTTCTACGACCATGAGGGCGAGCGCCAACACACCCTCTACCTCGCGGCCGCGCCCGAGTACGGCAAGCACACGTTTACCGAGCGCCTGGCCCGGGAGATCGCCCGCGCCAAGCAGCACTACCCCGAGGCACGCTGGCTCGATCAGTTCGGGGCCGAGTGCTTCGGCTGAGGACATTATTGGGAGGCCGCACCCGTTCAGCAGGACCAGAAGGCGGGTGATATGGCGTTGGCGCGGTACGTGCTTTAGTCGTAGCCGCAAGCAGCAAGGGCTCCGAGCTAGAAATTCGGAGCAGCGCCACCGCTTTTGCCAGCCGTCCTACAACCGAACAACGGGAGGGCTCAGGTGAGCCGGCGGTGAAGGGGTGAGACGGACGGCACTAAGAGCCTCGGCGGCGACTGCTGCGCGCCGGCTTGTCGCGGTTGACGCCATTCAATAGTACCCATCCACCAGCGAGCAGTATGATGGAGCCGGGCGCTGGAGCGCCAGCAGGGGGATTACGAATACGCGCGTCCGAAAAACCGTTGATGACGAGCGGCTGAAAGTCTTCGTCGCTTAGCGCAAGGAATGGGTCGTCCGGATCGATCTCAACAACGGTTGATGATGCCTCAGGTAGGCTGATGACATCGAAGACAATCGTTGCAAGCTCGACGGTGGCACCCTGGATCGCGGTCAATGTTGAAGGGTCTTCAAGGCTTGACGCCGCGAGGTCGATCACCCCTGAGTCGACCGTGCTCGTATCGGAGTCGTCCAAAAAGAAGCCCAAGTCGGCGCCGATGGTGTAGCTCACGAAACCTACTGCGCCAGCGTCAAACATCACGTCGATATCAAAGGCACCGAGGGAAGGCCCAGCGTCCTCGCCGAGCCCGTCAACCATGATATCCAGAATGACGCGATCTCCGTCCGACGCATCCTGGACTGCGGGCGCAAAGCCTATTTCTGCTGCAGCAGCCAACTTGCCGAAAAAAAACAGAGGTGCAAGCCATCCGGCGATGACGATCTGTCGTACTTGAGTATGCATGGCGATTGCTCCGTCGAGTCTGATGGCCGGTCCGCGCTCCAGCAGTTGCTAGCTGCCCACCGCACAACGGGGACGGTCGCACGCGAGAACGCAGCCGCGGGCGTCAAGTATGGTGATGCGCCCGTCTTGATCGAGGTCATGCAACACAGAGCCTGCATCAGTGGGCCGATTGCGGAGGCCAAGTAGGGCGCGAACATCGATGATATCCACTGCCGCATCTGCGTTTAGGTCGCAGGTACGACCGGCAGCGGGCTCCTGCACCCGTTCGAACACCTCGTCGGCGCCGTTCTCCCAGGTGATCTGCCAATCAAGGGCTTCGCAGGCATCCACCGGATGGCTTCCACTCAAGCGAATGGTGTCGTGACTGGTGGTCACTGCGTTTGGGATCACCGACGCTAGTGTTCGCGGATCAGGATCATCCGGATGCGAAAAGGCCACAGCCCCATCGTGAACCGTTACCGACGGGGGTGCGCCCGTCACCGTTGCGGTGACGTTGTAGGCGAAGCCAAAACCCGAGTTGACCAGCGCGACCTCATATTCACCTTGTGTGCCAGTGCCTGTGCACCGCAACACCGAGAGATCTGCGGCCAGGTCGGCGGTGGGATCGGGCACCACATGCTCCACGACGTTGGTATCGGTTCGTGGCTGGTCTGCGGTAGGAAAGACGATCGTCGCGTCGTTGGCAGCTCGCGTCCCAGGAAGAGCGTCGGTTCGCATATCGATGGAAAAGCTGACGCTACGAGGGGTCGACGGCGGAAGCAGGGGGTCCTCCCAGATCAGGACTCGCGTGCCCGGGTCGTACGACCACGCAAGGTCGACGTCGTCGACAACGAGCGTGGTGTCGTCGAGATCGTCGTCCAAGACATCAATGATACGAACGTCCGTGGCGTCCGCATCGCCGACATTCTCGTAGTGGATAGTGTAGGTAATGGTTTCGCCCGCGCCGATGTAGCCATAGCCGGCGATGTTCGTATAGGGCTGTGCTTCTTTGTAGTTCGGGTCCCGCGGCACACAGCCGGGGATACCGACATCGCAGGAACTCTGTACGCGAGCCAGGTTGGCTGCACTGGGGTTGGACCAGGTACCCGGGTCACAGCAGAAAGCCGGAACTGTCGCATTACCACAACGTCCCCGTGGCACTTCGCAAGCATGATCTTCGGCGGGGTTGGCGGGCTCGTCCTGGCCGTCGCCATCCGTGTCGATTAGCGGGCCGCAAGTGCCGCCAAAAATTCTGCCGTCGATTTCCACAAGGCCCTGCGGGAAGCCCGAATTGCATCCATTCCCGCCGCCACCTCCCACGCGAGGCAAAGCCGGGCGGCAATCGCAGTCCGGATCGGCGCAATCGAAACGGCCGTCGCAGTCATCGTCGATGTTGTTCCCGCAGATTTCTCGCGTCGGTAGGGCAGGGTCGTCGAAGAGCACGACCGCCGTAGACAGATTGTTAGTCGGTCCCGAATCGGGCGTATCGCTGCCGAGCGTCGCAACGTTCAAGATGCGCGAGTGACAGCTGAAGGCGAGCCGGCTGGCCGGCATGGTGACGGTGAGCGACCGGGTTTCCGAGTCCTGTGCAGCAACAGCGCCCAACGACCATCTCGCCGTAGATGCCAAAGCGTCGAAGTCGAAGCTGCCGTCGGCACTTGCAAATAGGCTGCCGCCTGTGAGTGGGTTACGCGGTACAAGATCCAAGAGCCGAGTGGAGGTTGCGGCATCCGGCCCCAGGTTGTCGACGTCCAAACGGAACTCGACCGCCTCGCCGGGTGCCGCACCCACTGTCGGCAGGGCATTTGTCTTGACTAATTGTAGGTCCGCGTCCCCGCCCGGAATAGTGGCCGGTGGCAAGAAGACCATGTCGGTCAGGCAGAAGAAGCTGAAGTCGAGCGCAAAGGACACCGCGTCGATCTCACCGATATCGGCCGCGCCGATAAATCCCTGGGCGAAGCCCAGTCGCACAGTTTCGCTGTCCTCGGTCCCGATAAACTGTCCAACAGGGCCGCCATCCCCAGGATAGCCGTTGAAGCCGATAGCCTCGACCGGCGGATTGATGGTCAGTGTCAACCCCTGATTCTCGATCGACGGAATCCAAAGTCCAGTGTCAAAGGTCGACCCTACGTCCGCGCAAGATCGGATCAACTCAGGCCGGACGTTCGCGACGAGCGTAAAGGTTACGCCATCGCGCTGGAAGGACAGCGTACTCTGACCAGGAGAGAATTCAGCGGGCGGCCAGTCAACTGTGACAGACCCGTTGAAGGCGGCGTCACTCTGGTCGGTGATCTGGCGCGCCGCCGCGGGACTGACGACCAGGGCCACCAGAAGGACGAACACATGAACGCGCGACGGCTGTGCGCACACCGGCGAGGGCACCATGGCAGGCTCCGGTGAAGGGTCTTCAGGCGCCAAGATGATCGCGCAGTTCGAACGGTGGAATTCCATGCTCTTTTCGCAGAAATGGGGCTTCCTTGGAATTGACATAATATACATTATGCGCAATCGCTGATCCGAGGCAGGACAGCGCCAGCCCGCGCGGCGCCTGGGCAGAAGGCCCGGAATCGGCGCTGCTCGCCGAGGGCTTCGCGGCCAATCTGACCGCGCTGCGCGCCCTTCAGCAGCGCGCACGCTTGACCCCTGCAGAGGCAGCCGATGCCCTCTGTGTGTCGGTACGCACCTACCGCCGGTGGTTGCAGCACGGCAACCCGAGCCCGACGGGGCACATCGATCATGGCAATTACGGGATCCAAGATCTTGCTCAGCGCGTCGTTGTAGCGCGATAGCCAAATGCCGGCCGAGGCGCCAAGATCGTCGCGGCAAGGATGCCGCTCCCACGGCGGCAAGTCGGCCTGTGGGAGCGGCCTCTGGCCGCGACGCGGTGCTGACTGCACGGCCAGGGTTGTTGCGGCAGGGATGCCGCTCCCACGGCAGCAGAATAGATCGCCGAGTCATGCCTGCACCGCGGGCAGCGGCGCGCCCGCCGCCAATAAGAGATGCCCGAGCGCCAATAGCCCGAACGCGACGAACAGCAGCGCCGCGGTCCGATGCACCCAGTGCTGCGGGAGCCGCCGCAGCAAGGTGCAGCCGAACAGGATGCCGAGCAGCGATACACCCCACAGCGCCAGGGTGCCGCCTGCGAACACCGCCCAGATGTCGCCGGTGCCGGCCGCCAGCGCGATGACGGCCAACTGCGTCTTGTCGCCGAGCTCCGCCACGAAGATCAGCGTAAAGCTGATGATGAGACCCCGGCCGCCCGCTGCCGCCTCGGGGTCCGCGTCATGGTCGCCGTCCGCGTCTCGCCAAGACCGGTAGCCGAAATAGAGAAAAAGCCCTGCGGCAACGAGCAGCACAAGCTCCTGAGGGACCAGCTCGGCAAGCGCCCCGCCGGCCAGCACGGCCAGCAGGTTCAACAGCGCAAAGGCTGCGAAGGTGCCGGCGATCACCGGCCCGGGCCGGTAGCGATGTGCCAGGGTCATCGCCAGCAGCTGGGACTTGTCCCCCATCTCCGCGAGGAAAACCAACGAAAACGTCGACAGAACAATCGATGAGTCCATAACGGCCACCTGGCCCGCGCGCCAGTCAGCCTCTGCGCCACTGGCGCCACCGTCGGCGTTGCGCGAGGTCTACACTTAAGGAAACGCCGATTTGGCACCGGCATCTGCTATGAGGACGCTCACCATATTGCTTGCGGCCGCGCTCGTCGCCGGCTGTGGCACTTTGGCATCCGACGGCGTGTCGAGAGCCGACGGGAGGGTCCGCTACGCCACCGAAGCCGAGTGGGCGGCCTGTGTCGCGCAGGTGCAGGCGCAGCTGGCGCCGCAAGGCAAGTGCGGCGCGTCGAATTGCTATGACGACGCGGGCCGGGACCTGATCGACATCTGCACCGCCAGGGTCGGTTATCTCAGGCATTCCGCGACGGAGACCAAGGCGCTGCTGCGGGAGCTCCGCGAGGGCGGGATCAGCAATGTCAGCGCGTCCAAGGCTCGCACCTATCCGCCGGGACACCCGGTGCGCGAGGCTTTCGCGAAGGCGCAGGCGAAGCGGTAGAAGCGGCGAGCCAGCGCCGCGGAGCGCTCGACGCGGCGCGGCGCGGCAGGTCGGCACAGTCGCCGCCGCGGTGGCTGGCGTTGGGGGCAATGGTCAGTACCGCCCTGCGCCAATCGCCGAGCCGCCGACACAGCAGCGGATGATCGGCCAACGCCGGGGGGAAAACGCCGGGGGAATTGGCGGAGAGGGTGGGATTCGAACCCACGATAGGCTACTAACCTATACACACTTTCCAGGCGTGCTCCTTAAGCCACTCGGACACCTCTCCGGGATGCGGCTTGCCGGCCTAGAGCGTCAGGGGGCCTGGGGAGGGCGCCGGGTCTGCGCTGCCATGGCTCAACCGCGAGCCGATTAGAATAGCCAAACAAGCCAATCATTTCAATCGAGACCCAATGCCCCCGACGCCATCCGCCGGTGCCCGCAGTGCGC
>NZ_NRRV01000026.1 GCF_016583825.1 Thiohalocapsa halophila
CCCCCAACCACGTGATGCCGCCCGTGGATCGCTTTACACGCCGTACACCAGCGTCCACGGTGAGTTTCAGGCTTCGCCGCCTCCCAGTGGGCTCGCCACAACACCCCGCCGAATCGGGTTCGTTATCCTGCAGACCGACAGTTCGCGTACTGTTGCTCTCCACCCCGCCTCGCGGCGACGCAGTTACCATTGGCTACGGAGCTTCGGCTTACTCCGACACGGACTTTCACCGTGCTGATGAGGCGCCCTCGCGGGCGCACTGGGAGCGGCCTCTGGCCGCGACAGCGCCGTCCCGGCTCGGTCGTCGCGGCAGGGATGCCGCTCCCACGGCACCAGTGGCGTGTGGGAGCGGCCTCTGGCCGCGACGGCTCCGTTCCGGCTCGGTCATCGCGGCAAGGATGCCGCTCCCACGGCGCCTTTGGCTTGTGGGAGCGGCCTCTGGCCGCGACGGCTCCGTTTCGGTTTGGTGTTCGCGCCAGGGATGGCGCTCCCACGGAGCCGTTGGCTCGTGGGAGCCGCCTCTGGGGGAGGGGGCTCAGCAGGCGTGGCAGTAGTAGTTCGGCAGGCCGGCGATGCGGCAGGCTTGCTTGCAGCCGCCGTCGGGGAAGAGGCTTTCCAGATTCTTGCGCGTGCAAGGCGTATGCCGCGATACCTCATGGCCGATGGCGCGGATGACCACTTTCGGCGACGGCGGGATCTCGTGGAAGGCGTAGTACTCGCGCAGGAAGTTGATGACGCTCCAGTGGCAGTCGGTGAGCTCGAGGCCCTCTTCTGCGGCCAGCGCTTCCGCGAGGTCGTTGTCCCAGTCGAGGAAGCTTGCCAAATGGCCCTGTTTGTTGAAGTGAACCTCGCGGCCGGCGATCTGTACGGCAGTCATTCAGTCTCTCCTCCACCCGCGGGTGGTCGGTCAGCGTGGTGCCCGACATTGCGCCGGGCGGGTGGTCTCAATTGGCTTATTAGAAAATTTGAAAGTGATGGAACAGGTGCTTCGCCACCTGTCAAGGAAATATAGACTAGCGCCGGCAGCCGATGGGCCCTAAATACTAGACCTGGGTCAAGTCAGGCTGGATCTGCTGGTGCCGGCCCGCCCTGTATGGGCACGAGAGACGCGCAGTCAAGACCGGACAAGGAGATACAGGACGCCGTCGGTCGGCGACAGCAGGGGAGGGCTGGCCGCGGCGAGGCGCTGCTGGCAGATGCCGCGGCGGCAGGGCGTTGCTGGGGTGCGTTGCTGGGGTGGTGCCCCGACGGGGTGCGCTGGGCTTGCTACCAGCTGACAGCGCCCTCGGCGACGGCCTCCAGCATGTCGGCCACCTCGCGCATGACGGGGCTCGCGTCGGTCTCATCAGCGGGCATACGGCGGTGCACCACATAGGTGGTGTCCGGCTCGTCCGGGAGGGTGTAGACGGCGATGATGAAGGGGCAGTTGACGATGCGCACGGGGTCTTCGGCCGTCATCTTGCGTGAGAGCACGGCGCTGCAGAACTCGATGGACTGGGCATGGGTGTAGATGGTCTCGTCCATGCCGAGGTCCTTGCCGGTGCGCTCCAGCATCTCGTCCATGTGCATGACATTGTTGATGTACATGCCGCGCTCCTGGATCGCGAGCTTGAGGCCGTCGATGACGTCGCCGAAGCTGCTGTCGCTCTCGTAGACGGCATAGCGCTCTTCGGCGTGCACGGGTCCGGCGACGATCAAGACCGCAGCGAGCGTGAGCAGGCTATGCCGGAGAAAGGATGATAAGCGTCGCGGCGCCATTTCAATGACCTCAGGACATGCCGGCAGCAGGGCGCCGCCGGGGGATTGAGCGCAGATCCGATCGCAGTGACGGGATACCGGGGCCGCGGCAGCGGCACGGTCGCATGCCGCTGCCGCAGGTCCTCAGTACTGGTCCATGGGCCGGAAGGCGGGAGCCGAGGGCCAGCCGTCGCCGCCGTTGCTCGGTGCCGACGCCGGCGGCGGGGGTGGCGCGGCTTGGCGGCTCTCCAGCTGCTCGATGCGCCGCTTCAGGGCCTCGATCTCGCGATCCTTGTCGCTCTCGCTCTCGGTTGCGGGGGCGCTGGAGCTGCTGGGTGCTGCCGGTGCCGAGTAGCCGGGGGCAGCATAGCCGGGGGCCGTCGGATAGCCGTAGCCCGTTCCGCCATAGGGTGCGCCATAGCCCGGTGCCCCATAAGGCGCACCATAGCCGGGCGCGCCGTAGGGTCCGCCATAAGGCCCATAAGGGCCAGGGGGTCCGTAGGGACCTTCGTCGTAGTAGTAGTCGTCGTCGCCGCCGCCGAACCAGCGGCCCGGGTTGAACATGTCGCCAAAGCCGATCGCCTGCACGGCGGGGGCGAGCATCAGCGCAGACACGAAGCCGACGGTGAGCGGTATGGTGCGGGCTTGCATAGCCACGTTGGGCATCCTCCAGGATCGATAATGAACTGTTGTCGGCGCGGTGCTGCAGCGAACCGGGCCAACTGGCCCTGCCGGTTCGGGGTCATCCGCTGCGGGGCGATCTGAGCCGCCTGTTGCCGCGGGCGAGAGCATACTACAGGCGCAGGCTGTCAGCCCCCGGCTCCGGGGTGCTCGCCCACCGGCCCGCGCCGGCACCTATCCGAGCCTAGGAGATGCCGCTTACTTGGCCTTGCGCGAGCAAAGAGCGGACGGACCCCACCCTGATCTGAAAATGGGGCGGTTTCCGGGCTCCTTCAGCGGCTTGAGCCGCTGAACATGGCGGGCCGTCCTGCCCCGCACGGGAAAGGCCGATAAACCAGCGTTTCCCTGAAGTATCACCCCGCTGCCCGCGGCTCCCCATGGCGGTGCTCATCGGCCTCGTGGCCGTGGCTCTTGCCGTGCTGGTGGCCGTGCGCGTGCGCATGGCGATGGCCCTGATGCTCGTGCGCATCCGCGCCCGTGTGCGCGTGCTCATGGTGCGAGTGCTCATGGCCGGCGTGGCCGCCGTGCAGCAGCGCGCCGTCGGGCTGCAGCGCCGGTCGCGCCGTGGCGCCCTGCGCCACCCGCTCGCGCTGGGCGGCGAGCTCGGCGCTCAGCCACGCCAGCCAGGGTCCGAGACTGTCGCCATCGCGACGGGCGCTCAGCGACAGGAAGGGCGCCGGCGTGGCGAGCTCGCGCAGATAGCGCTGCGCCCGCGCGGCATCGAAGTCGTCCAGCACCGGCAGCAGGTCTGCTTTGGTGAGCAGCACCAGGTCCGCGGCGCGGAACATCACCGGGTACTTGGCCGGTTTGTCATCGCCCTCGGGCACCGACAGCAGCGTGACATTGCGGTGATGACCCAGATCGAAGCTCGCCGGGCACACCAGATTGCCGACGTTCTCGATGAACAGGATGTCGACGTCGGTCAGGTCCAGACGATGCAGCGCGTCGTGCACCATGTGCGCATCCAGATGGCAGGCGCTGCCGGTGGCGATCTGAATGGCCTCGACCCCCTTGGCGCGGATGCGCTGGGCGTCGTTCTCGGTCTCCAGGTCGCCTTCGATGACGGCGATCTTGAGCTCGCCCCCGAGGGCATCGATGGTGGCCTCCAGGAGGCTGGTCTTGCCGGCCCCGGGCGAGGACATCAGGTTGACCGCCAGGATGCCGCGGGCGTCGAAGTGGGCACGGTTGTGGGCCGCCTGGTGGTCGTTCTCGCCGAGGAGGCTCTGCAGGACCTCCACCGCGGCATGACCGGAGGATGTCTCGGCATGCTTGCCGCCGGGCCGCACGAGGTGCTCGTTGCCGGAAGTGACGTTACAGCCACAGGTGTCGCACATGGATGAGCTCCGGGTTGGATGCTGGCTCGATGGGGGACTATAGCAGCGCCGGTGGCGAATTTGACCATGCGCCGTGCGCGGGGCGGCGCGTGCGCCGGGATTCAGCCGTCTGCGCCGCGGCGGACTCAGCCGCTATCCTCGGCATCGGCCTCTTCCGGCACCGTCAGCTCCAGGTTGGCGAGCAGCATCTCGTCACCGCTCACGAGCCGCGTGTGCCAGTCGCCACAGGCGCCGCAGAGCAGGCGGTTCGGCTGCGCGTGCGTCTCGGCGCCGCAGGTGACGCAGTGCACCCGCACGGGCGCCGGCTCGATGTCGAGCGTCGCGCCCTCGGCGATGGTGCCGGCCGCCGCCAGGGGGTAGGCGTTGCGCAACAGCGGCGCCTCGACGCCCGAGAGCGGCCCGATGCGCAGCAGGATACGCTCGACCCGCTGCGCGCCATGGTCGGCGGCGATGCGCTCCACCTGCTCCAACAGCGATTGGCACACCGCGAGCTCATGCATGGCCGGCGCCTGCGCGAAGCTGCCCGGCGCGCAGGCCGGCCGCCGGCCCGACAGCCGAGGGACGCCACGACGCCCCAGACGAGTCGCGACTCCCGAACCGGGCTGATGCTAGGAATGCGCTGCTGACAGCCGCCTCACGGCGGCCCGAGGGCTTGACGAGACAATGGGCGACACACATGGGGGCGACGCAGATGCAGGCGGGGCCGGGTCGGGCTTGGCGCTGCGCAAGGGCAGCAGTCAGCCGTCCTGGTTGTCGGGCCTGTACGGCATTGGGACGGCATTGGGCGGGCGAGGCTAACGAGCCTAAGTCCGACGATCACTGATGCGCATCAATGAATACTGCACGCTCCCTCGCGGCAGCGGCGCTCGAAGCGCCAGTCCGCGAAGCGCCTGTAGAGCGCATCCAGGGGGCCCGTGAGCCGCAGCGCGGAGACCACGCGCGCCAGCAGTCGGTAGCGCGGGAGCTGCCGCCAAATGGCGACGAAGGCGGGCACGCCCTGCACCAGGCGGCCGTCGGCGTCGCGCACGTGCAGCCGGCGCATGGCCGTCGCCTGATCCAGACCGACAGCGGCCAGGGCGTCCGGGTCCTGGGTGATGTCCACCCAATCCACCTGGCCGGACCGGTCGAGGCGTCGGTAGTGCGCAATCTCTTTGCTGCACAACGGACAGCCGCCGTCGTAGAAGGTGGTGATCGCGGTATCGGCGGATGAGGTCATGGCATTGGGCTCCTGTGCTCTGTATGTGTGGCTTTGGGCGTCAGCGGACGTCGGCGGCCTCTGGCGGCAACGGCGCCACCGGGTCCCCAACCGCCAGGCTGCCCGAGGTCACCACGGCGGCGGTGATGCCGCCGTGCCCACGCATGGCGTTGTAGCCGCCACGGCCGAGCTCGGCCTCCATGCGCGAGCAGGGATGCGCCAGGCCGGTCATCTCCAGCACCGCGGTGCCGACGCGAAAGCGCTTGTCCTTGAGCGCCAGCAGATTGATGCCGGCCACCACTAGGTTGCGCCGCAACCGCAGCGGGTCTATGGGCGGCTCCTCCAGGAGGGCGCCCAGCACCGCCAAGTGCTCGGCCTGCATGAGCGTCACCTGGCGCTTGCGCCGGCCACCGGCCGGTCGCTCGGGCTGGGCGTAGTGATCGCCGGCGAGCCCGCGCCCGGCGTGCGCCTGCACCTGCGCCAGGCTGGTCACCGGAGCGCGCTTGGCGGCGCGCACCCCGATCCACACCAGCCGCCCCGGCTGCGGGAAACAGGCCATCATCTCGGCCATCGGCGTCTGCTGCGCGCGGCGTTGCCACGGCGCGCCGAGGCCGGCGGCGGCGGATGGAAATGCTGACGCTGGCATGGGGGGTGGGCGTGACGGGACCTTCGGGCGCTCGCCGCTGTCGTTGATTGCTATATTGCGCTCTCTCAGGGCCGCTCAACCGCGGCCGCGAACGGGAATCCCGAGCCCATGACCTCGCCACTCGTCTCTTTGTTGCGCCTGCTCGCGGGAGGCGCGGCCGCGCTGCTGCTGCTCGGCTGCTCGGGGATGCAGATCGCCTACAACACGGCGGATTTCTTCATCGAGCGTTATGCCGAGGACTATCTGGGCCTGGACAGCGCCCAGATGGAGCGCTGGTCGCCGACGCTGAAGTCCGCGCTGGCCGAGCATCGCCAGGCCGAGCTGCCCTACCTCGCCGCCTTCTTCGACAGTGCGCAGAACGACGCCCGCAAGGGCTTCACCCGCGCCGACGTCCGCTGCCTGCTGGACCAGCTCGAGGTGATCTACCGCCGCCACTTCATGCTCGCCGCGGGCACCGCGGCGCCGCTGCTCGCGGACCTGGACCGCAGCCAGATCGACGCCCTGGAAGCACGCTTCCGCGAGGAGGCCCAGGAGGACGCCGACGACGCCGCCCGGCCCGAGGCGCAGCGCGTGGCCAAGCGCGTCGAGCGCTACGCCGACAACATGCGCTGGTGGCTCGGCGAGCTGGACGCCCGCCAGCGCGGCATCGTGCGCGACGTGGTGGCGGACCTGCCGGAGTCCGCCACCTGGTACACCTACCGCGACCGCAAGCGCCGCGAGCTCATCGCCCTGCTGCGCCGCGGGGCCTCGCCCGAGCGCATCGAGACCTTCCTCACGGACTGGCTGGTGGACTACAGCGACATGCCGGCGGCCCTGGAGCGCAGCCAGATACAGCTGCGCAGCGCCATGACCGATCTGATCGTGCGTCTGGACGCGACTTTCAGCGACGCCCAGCGGCGGCGCCTCATCGACCGGCTGACCGGCCTCAGGCGGGACTTCCTGCGCCTGCAGCGCGACCCGCAGATGGCGCCGGTGGCCTGCTGACGCTGCTGCTGAGCGCGCCCTGCGTTGCACCATCGCCGGTCGGCCGTTGGCGCAGGCGTGCTGCCGGCGAGTGCCGCCGGGCGCCCGCGGGTCGGGCTGCAAGGGGTCAGAACGCCTCCGACACCCGCCAGCGCTGGTAATTGGGCTCGTCCAGATAGGCCTTGCTGCTGATGTAGTTGAGCACGTTGCGCAGGCGATAGAAGCCCACCACCGAGTCCACGCGCAGGATCTCGCGGCCGTGCTCGTCAAAGAAGACCACCGACGGCGTGTAGAAGATGCCGAGGTCCCGGGCCCAGTCGCGCGCCGTGGTGCGCTCCCCCGCCGGGGTGACCACCGGCGTGTCGGACCAGATGTCCAGCTGCACGCTGTCGAGCTCGCCGAACCGGCGCTGGAGCTCCCCCTGCTCCAGGGCCTGGCCGTGCAGCACGTCGCAGGCATGGCAGTCGCCCTGCTCGAAGAACACCGCCAGCGGGCGGTCGCTCGGCAGGCCGGAGCGGTCCAGGTTGTGGGGCGGCGGCTCGAAGAAGTCCTGGTCGTTGAGGTCCGCCGGGCCGAACACCATGCGGTTATCGCCCCGGGCCAGATAGTCGCGGAAGGACTCGCGCTGGTAGTGGTCGTCGGCGACGTATTCCAGCGCCGCGCGGAACTGATAGGGCGGGTAGTAGCCGCGCAGGCGCAGGGCCTCCTGCCCCTCCTCGTCGTAGAAGACCAGCGACGGCGTGAAGTTGGTCTCCTCGCGCAGCGCGAAGTCGCGCTCGGTGAGTGCGTTGCCTTGGAGGTCGGTCACCTCGGCCACGCCCCAGATATCCACGGGCACGATGTCGAAGTGCTCGCGGGTGTAGTTGACGATGTCCGGGGCGCCGAAGTTCACGTCCATGAGCTTGTGGCAGTAGGCGCAGCGGCGCTGGCCGAAGTAAACCACTAGGTCCTTGCCGGCGGCGACGGCCTCGGCGTGATCGTCCGGCAGGTTCAGGAAGGGCTCCTTGAACCAATCGGGATAGGCGAGCGGCTGCTCGCGCGGGAAATCGTCCATGCCGAGTGCGGTGGTCACGTCGGCACCGGCGGTCAATTCATCCCCGCCGGTGGCGGCGATGGCGCTCATCGACAGACCCAACAGCAGACCGACGCCGGGGCCGAGAAGCCTGATGGGGCTCCCCGATAGGCCGGTCGAGCGTCGGATGCTGCGCCGACGTCGGCGCGTGAGCTCGCGGATCATTCGTGCTACCTCCAAAGGTCAGACTCGGGGCCCCGCTGCATCGGCCGGGCCGTCATTGCATTCGCGGTCAACGGCGGACGGCGCCGACCGCTCGGCCGTCAAGCACCGCCCGCCGCCCGGCGCTCGCGGGCCAGGAAGCGCTGCACCAAAAACAGCGCGGCGATGGAGCGCGCCTCGGTGAAATCGGGGCGCGCCAGCAGCCCGTCGCCGTCCGCCAGCGGCCAGGGCACCACCTCGACGGGCTCGGGCTCGTCGCCGGGCAGCGGGTCGGGGTGCAGGTCGCGCGCCAGCACGATGCGGGTGCCGTGCTGGATGTAGCCCGGCACGACGCTCACGCGGTGCACCGTCTCCAGGCGCGCGGCGGCCAGGCCGACCTCCTCGCGCAGCTCGCGCCCGGCGGCGGCGTGGATCTCTTCACCGGCGTCCACCACGCCCTTGGGGAAGCCGAGCTGGTAGTCGTCGCTGCCGGCGGCATACTCGCGGGCCAGCAGCAGGTTATCGTCGGCGTCCACGGGCACGATCATCACCGAGTCCGTGCCGCCGAGGATGCGCTCGAAGGTGCGGCGCTCGCCGTTGGCGAACTCCAGGTCCACCGCCTCGACGCGGAAGATGCCGGAGCGCGCCGCCAGCCGTCGGGCGAGGATGCGCGGTTTTTGTCTGGTCATGAGCTGGGGGTCTCCGGCAACGGGTGCCTCCGGGAATCGGCGGGTGGCTGCGCGCAGCGAGCGGCGTCCGGTATTCTGCGCGGCATCCGCCAGACAACCAACCGCAGCGAAGTCCCGACCATGTCTCAGCGCAACGACCCGGCACCGCAGCTCGACTGGGCCGCCATCGACACTGTGTTCTTGGACATGGACGGCACGCTGCTGGACCTGAACTACGACAATCACTTCTGGCTGGAGCACGTCCCGCAGCGATATGCCGACAAGCTCGGGGTCAGCCTGGCCGAGGCCAAGGACGCGCTGCTGCCCAAGTATCGGCGCATCCAGGGCACGCTGGACTGGTATTGCGTGGACCACTGGAGCCGGGAGCTCGGGCTGGACATCGCGCTGCTGAAGGCCGAGGTGGAGCACCTGATTGCCGTGCACCCTTTCGTGCCGGACTTTCTCGACGCCCTCGCCGCCCGCGGCAAGCGCCGGGTGCTGGTGACCAATGCCCACCAGATGTCCATCGACCTCAAGTTTCGGCGCACGCGTCTCGGCGGCCGGCTGGAGCAGGTGATCTGCGCCCACGACCTGCAGCTGGCCAAGGAGACGCCGGGGTTCTGGGCGCGGGTGCGGGAGGTCGAGCCCTTCGACCCGGCGCGGACCCTCTTCGTCGACGACAACCTGGACGTGCTCCGCGCCGCCCGCGACTACGGCTTCCGCTGGCTGCTGGCGGTGAGCGCACCGGACTCGCGGGCGCCGGCGCGGGCGATTCGGGAGTTTCCGGCGATCGCGCGCTTCTCGGAGATCCTGCCGCAGCTGCGCTGACGCGGGGACGCCGATCCGGGGCCCGGCCGGGTCAGCGCCTGCTGCCATCGGCGTCGCCGTGACACGCCGCAGCCTGGCGCCGGCGCGCTTCAGGTGGCGGGGGCCGAATCCGTCGCTGGCTTGCGCCGCCGCCGGCGGCGCTTTTTGGGCTTGGCCTGATCGTCGGCCCCGGATCCGTCCTTGCCCGCTTCGCCGGAGGCTCCCGGCGCCGCCGGCTGTTGCTGCGCCTGTTGGGGGCCCTGCTGCTCGGAGGCGCCGGCATCGGCGCCGGACTGGCCGGCGTCGCGATGGCCGGACCCGCCGCCGGGCTTGCCGCGCCCGCGTGGACCGCGGCCCCGGCGGGCGTCTCCGCCCGGCTCTCGACGGCCGCCGCGGCCCTCCCCGCCGCGCCCGTCGCGGGGGCGCCGCGGCGCCGGCACCCGGCTCTTGGGGTCCACGTCGGCGAGCATGTCCGCGCTGACCTCGGCGACGGGGATCTTCATGCCGATGTAGGCCTCGATGTCCGGCAGGCAGAAGGCGTAGGTCTCGCAGACGAAGCTGATGGCGTCGCCGGCCTCGCCGGCGCGGGCCGTGCGCCCGATGCGGTGCACATAGTCCTCGGCGTCGTCCGGCAGGTCGTAGTTGATCACGTGGGACACATTGGGGATGTGCAGCCCGCGGGCCGCGACGTCGGTGGCGACCATGACGGGCAGCTCGCCGGAGGTGAACTGCGCCAGCAGCTTCAGGCGCTTCTTCTGCGGCACGTCGCCGGAGAGCATGGCGGCATGCACGCCGTTGCCCTCCAGGTAGCCCCAGACCCGCTCGCCCTCGCGCTTGGTGTTGACGAAGACCATGATGCGCGCGCCTTCGAGGCGCACCAGCCCCAGCAGCAGCGGGATCTTCTCGTCGTTGGCAACCATGTAGCAGGTCTGCTGCACGCGGTCGGCGGTGACCTGCTCCGGGGCGATCTCCACCATCTGCGGGTCGTTCATGTGCTCGTAGGCGAGCTCGGTGACCCGATAGGACAGGGTCGCCGAGAACAGCATGCCGAGGCGCTCCGTCGGGCTCGGCAGCCGGCGCAGCACGAAGCGGATATCCTTGATGAAGCCGAGGTCGAACATGCGGTCCGCCTCGTCGAGCACCATGACCTGCACGGATCGGAAATCGAACACCCGCTGCTTGAAATAGTCGATGAGCCGACCGGGCGTGCCGATGAGGATGTCCAAGCCGGCGGCGAGGTCGTCACGCTGTTGCTGGTAGCCGGTGCCGCCGTAGACCAGGCCCAGCTTGAAGTCGGTGTGCTTGCCGATAACCTCGGCATCCCTGTGGATCTGCACCGCCAGCTCCCGCGTGGGGGCGAGGATGACGATGCGCGGCTGGCACGGGCCCGCGCGCTGCTCGGCCGGCGGGTGCGTCAGCAGGTGCTGCATGCCCGCCACCAGAAAGGCAGCGGTCTTGCCGGTGCCGGTCTGGGCTTGGCCGGCGACGTCCTGCCCGGCGAGCGCCAGCGGCAGGGCCTGCGCCTGGATCGGTGTGCAGTGGCTGAAGCCCGCGTCGGCGAGCCCTTGCAGGATGCGCGGGTCGAGGTCGAAACTGTCGAAGCGCACGTCGGTGAGATGAGTATGCGGCATGGATTCCTACGGCGTTGGGCCGGCCCCCAGGGGTCCGCCGAGGTGCCGGCGAGGCGCGAGCACGGCGGGCCGCCGATGCGCCCGCCGGTCGGCTGCGGCTCAATCTTCGCGCAGGTTGGGGGGCAGATTGGGCGGCAGATTGGGCGGACGGTCTGGACTGAGGGGCTGGGAGGGGTTGCAAATCTTGACATCTTTGGCTCAAATGGCATCTTAACCTTCGGGGCGATAACAACGCCAATCCGCCCAACCTCCCCCCTGATTCGCGCCGCCGCCGCATCCGAGTCGAGTCGGGGGAGGCTGCATCTCAGGCAGTGAGACGGCTCGGCGGCCCTAAGGGGCTCAGTCTGACAGGCCCGAATCTCGCAAGTACCAGTCTGGCAGGCACCAATCTGGCAATGACCAATCTGGCAAGCGCGACCTGGGCAAGCGCAAGAAGCTTTCGCACCTAGCGCCGGAGCCAGCATCAGCCACAGCTCACCCACCGCCATGCGCGACGCAGCCGCCTGTTAGGGATGCCGCCCGCCGCAAACCTTCACCCGAGCGGAGACAGATCAGACGTGACCGACCGTATCCTGCAAGTAACGGACGACACCTTCGAGGAAGAGGTGCTCAACTCCCCCGAGCCGGTCCTGGTGGACTATTGGGCCAACTGGTGTGCCCCATGCAAGATGATCGCCCCGCTGCTGGAGGAGATCGCCGAGGAGTACGCCGGCAAAATTAAGGTAGCCAAGCTTGACATCGATCAGAACCGCGCCGTGACCGAGCGCTTCAAGGTTCGGGGCATCCCGACGCTCATGCTGTTCAAGGGCGGAGAGCCGGAGGCCACCAAGGTCGGCGCCGTGTCCAAGTCGCAGCTGACCGTCTTCATCGACAGCAATCTCTGAGCCCGGCCCGGCCGGCGGCCCCGCCACCCGACAGGCGCCGCCACCACCGCAGCCATAGGAACGGCGCCCCGCTCCACCCCGGGCGCTTCGGCAGGACAGCCAGACAACCCCGCCACCGCCGGTCCAACCGCACCGCCGCGCAGCTTCGCCGCGGCATCGCCATCACCGGCGCCCACCCGCCCGGCGCCGATCAATCGGCGGCCCATCGCCATCACAACGACGCAATGAATCTCACAGAGCTCAAGAAGATGCCGGTTCCCCAATTGGTGGAGCTGGCCCAGTCCATGGAACTCGAGGGCATCGGCCGCTCGCGCAAGCAGGATCTGATCTTCGCGATCCTGAAGGCACGCGCCAAGCGGGGCGAGGACATCTACGGCGACGGCGTCCTGGAGATCCTCTCCGACGGCTTCGGCTTCCTGCGCTCCGCGGACGCCTCCTACCTGGCGGGGCCGGACGATATCTATGTCTCGCCGAGCCAGATCCGGCGCTTCGCGCTGCGCACCGGCGACACCATCTCCGGCAAGATCCGCCCGCCCAAGGACGGCGAGCGCTACTTCGCGCTGCTCAAGGTCGGCGACATCAACTTCGAGCGCCCGGAAGCCGCGAAGCACAAGATACTGTTCGAGAACTTCACGCCGCTGTTCGCGCAGCAGCGCATGCAGCTGGAGATCGGCAACGGCAGCACGGAGGACCTGACGGCGCGGATCATCGACCTCGTCGCCCCCATCGGCAAGGGCCAGCGCGGCCTCATCGTCTCGCCGCCCAAGGCCGGCAAGACCATGTTGATGCAGAACGTGGCCCAGTCCATCGCGCACAACCAGCCGGAGGTCTACCTCATTGTGCTGCTCATCGACGAGCGGCCCGAGGAAGTCACGGAAATGGCGCGCTCCGTGCGCGGCGAGGTGGTGTCATCCACCTTCGACGAGCCCGCCACGCGCCATGTACAGGTGGCCGAAATGGTCATCGAGAAGGCCAAGCGGCTGGTGGAGCACAACAACGATGTCGTCATCCTGCTCGACAGCATCACCCGCCTGGCACGCGCCTACAACACCGTGGTGCCGTCCTCGGGCAAAGTGCTCACCGGCGGCGTGGATGCCAACGCGCTGCAACGCCCGAAGCGCTTTTTCGGCGCCGCCCGCAACGTGGAGGAAGGCGGCTCGCTCAGCATCATCGCCACCGCGCTGGTGGAGACCGGCTCGCGCATGGACGACGTCATCTATGAAGAGTTCAAGGGCACCGGCAACATGGAGATCCACCTGGACCGGCGCATCGCCGAAAAGCGCATCTTCCCGGCCATCAACATCAACCGCTCAGGCACCCGCCGCGAGGAGCTGCTGATGAAGCCCGCGGACTTGCAGAAGGTGTGGATCCTGCGCAAGATCCTGCATCCCATGGACGAGCTGGCGGCGGTGGAATTCCTGCTCGACAAGCTCAAGCACACCAAGACCAACAGCGAGTTCTTCGACTCCATGAAGGGCTGAGCCGCCAATCGCCAACCCCGGCGCCAATCCAAGCCGCCAGCCGCAGCCGCCGCGCCAGGGACGCCGCCGCCATGTCAGCCACCCTGCCCCCGGCCCGCGCCCGCCTCGCCGCCGCCCTCTCCCTTGGCCTGTTGCTGCTCGCGGCGAGCCTGCTCGCCGTCCAGGCCATCATCGATCTGCGCCGCGTCCAGCAGCTGGAGACGGATCTCGCCGAGCTGCACGACGTGCGCTACGGACTGCTCAACGCCGAGGTCTGGGTCGCGCAGCTCTCGGCGCTGCTGGCCCGCAAGATCGACACCTTCGAGGTGACCGAGGCCAATCGGCCGGTCATCAAGCGCAACATCGAGATCGCCCTCGACCGCATCCTGGTAGAGGTCGAAGACTATCTGCGCCGGCGCAACACCGGCGGCGACAACGTCTGGGAGCGCGTGGGCGGCGCGCTGCGCCAGGGCGTGCAGGACTTCCTGGTGGACTTCGACGAGCTGCGCGCCCAGACACCGAGGTACGCGGACGCCGTCATCGAGGAGCTGAACCGTCCCCAAGCCCGCGCCGAGCTGAAAGACCGGCTGTTGGCGGCGGTGGACGCTGCGGCAGACGCCACCTTCACGGCCACGGACTTCAGCGCCTACAACGCCGTGCTCGCCCGCCACGGCTGCGCCGACGCCGCTGCCTGCGAGGCGCGTCTGCGCGCTGCGGCGGCTGCGCTCGAGGCGCGTGCCCGGACCTTCGCCCTCGGTGCACTGCTCGCGGTGGCGACCATGTTCTTCGTCGGCTGGCGCGAGCGCCCGCACCTTCGGCCCGAGGTCATGGTCATGCTCACCGCCGGCAGCCTGGTGCTGCTGGCAGGCGGCGTGATCACGCCCATGATCGACGTGGAGGCGCGTATCTCGGAGCTGCGCTTCGTGCTGCTCGGCGAGCCCATCGTCTTCACCGATCAGGTGCTCTACTTTCAGAGCAAGAGCATCCTCGATGTGGTGCGGGTGCTGCTGGACACCGGCGCCTGGGACATGATCTTCGTCGCCGTCCTCATCACCCTGTTCAGCCTGGTGTTCCCGTCGCTCAAGGTGCTGGCGGGCTTCATCTACTATCTGAACTGGCGCGGGCTGCGGGCCAACGGCGCCGTCTACTTTTTCGCGCTGCGCTCGGGCAAGTGGTCCATGGCCGACGTGCTGGTGGTGGCCATGCTCATGGCCTATGTGGGGTTCAGCGGTCTGGTGGAGAGCCAGCTCGCGGCCATGGCCGGCAGCGGCCGCGGCCTAGACGTCATCACCACCAACGGCACCGCGCTCAAGCTCGGCTTCTATCTGTTCCTGGCCTTCGTGCTGGCGAGCCTGGTGCTGTCGGCGCTGCTGGAAGCGCGGGTCGGGAAACGCGCGAGCTGAGCCGCTAATCAAGGCGTGGCTGGCAGAGGACGTGGAGCGCCAAGGGCGGTGATTCGCCCCGACAGGGCACTCGGTGCCGGTCGGCGCCTTGCACCGGCAGCCAAGAGCAAGCCGACGCCCCGGCGCCGAGCGCAGTCGGCGCGCGGCTGCTCAAGCGTCGCCTCAGGCGGGGGATTTCGCCCAGCGGAACACCCGCATCGGCGGGATGTTCAGGAGCTCCATGGCGATCTCCGGCGTCCCGAGGAACTGGCGGCCTAGGGACCCGACACGGGGGTTGAACTGGTAGGCGACGAAGCGCCCGGTATCCGCGAGCACGTCGGCGACCTCCTTGAGGATCTGTGAGCCGATAGCTTGGTCCATGGTCGAGAAGGGAATGCCCGAGACGATGGCGTCCGGCAGCCCCAGGCCATGGGCGTCCGCGATCGCCCGGATGTCGGTGGCGCTGCCGAGGTGGGGGATGAGCCGCTCGTCGTCGATGCGGCTGACCTGCTCATGGAACAGCGGGTTGATCTCGATGCTGAGCAGCCGCGCATCCGGCGCCATGGCATCGAGCATGGCCTGCGTCATGCCGCCGGTGCCGGGACCCAGCTCGACCACGCACTTGGCGGTGGCAATGTCGGCGGCGGCGATCACGCGGCGCTCCAGAAAGGCGGAGCTCGGGATGATCGAGCCGATCTGGCGCGGGTGCCGTAAGAACTGTTGCGTAAACAGCAAATGGCCGTTGGGGCGTTTGCGCAAAGATGGATTCGGTGACATGCAAAGACTTCCCCGCAGCTGAACGCTTGCAAACGCGCCCAGGCGTTGTGTGGCAACGGATTTTGAGAATGCGTGGGGTGCAGGCGCGCGGGCTGCGCACGCCGGCCATACTGCGCTCGAGCATGGGCGACCACACGGCAAGCGTTAAGCATACCGCATCGAGGGCGGACGACGCCTTAGCCTCTCCAGCCGCGGAGTCTAGCAGTACCCATCGCCACCCAGGCAGTGCGCATCTGCGCCCATCGGGGATACACTGATGGCACTAACGGTTACAGTGCTCTGGGTTTTCGCCGCCTATGTACTCCACCAGTTGCGGGCGCGGCTCTCGGCATCCGGAGCTTGCGGATGCGTCGCTGGCGCCCGACTGGCCTCGCCGCCGCACCGCCCACTACCGGCTTCGCGGTCTTGTCGCCGCCGTCGTGATTGCGGCCCTGTGCGGCGGCGCCAGCGGCGAGTCGATCCGCATCGACGGGGCCGACTATCTCGGGGACTTGCCCACCGTCATCGCCGCCGGCGAAGGCCTGTTCGCCCGCCGCGGACTCGACGCCGAGGTCCGTTATAACAGCTCCGGCAAGCAGAGCCTCGCGCGCCTGCGCGCGGGCGAGACCGATGTCGCGCTGTGCGCGCTCACCCCTTTGGTCATCGATCGCTTGAGCGATCCAACCCCGGGCGGCGCCGAGGACCCGGTCATCCTCGCCAATCTGCTGCACTCTACCCATATCAATCGCGTCGTGGTCCGTTCCGATCTGCCTGCGGTCGACCTCGCCGGGACTGACAACGACCTGCGCGTTGCGCTGCCAAAGGGCACCAACGCCGAATTCGCGTGGTGGGTGTTTACCATCTTCCAGGGGCTCGATCCCAGCCGCTTTACGGTGCACGACCAGCCGGCCCACGCCATCGCCGGCCTGCTGGCCAGTGGCGAAGCCGACGCGGCCGTGGTCCGGGAGCCCTGGATCGCACGGATGCGCCAGCGCAGGCTCCCGATCGAGACTGTGGACGCAGACGGTCGATACACAGCAAAATGGGTACTGGTCACCTCTGGCCGGGTGGTGGCGACCCGCCCACGCATGGTGCGGAGCTTGCTCGCCGTCTACCGCGACGCGGTGGAGCTCATCGAGCGCAGCCCCAAGCCTGCACTCGCGCGCTATGCGCGCCGCGTTGGTGTCGACCCACAGGCGCAGCGCCCGACCTGGCATGTCCTCGACTACGACCTCGGCCTCGATTGGTCGCTGATCGCAACGCTGCAGCAGCAGATCGACTGGGCGCGCGAGCACTATGGCGCAGCGGTCAGCGAGGTCGCGGTGCTGTCGATGATCGACCCGGTGCCGCTGCACGACCTCTACCCCTGGGCGGTCGCCATCCCGCATCCGCGACTGACCGCAGGCCCCGCGGAATGAAGCCGTTCCATCTGGGCATCGCGACCCTCGTCGGCAGCGCCATCGGATTACTATTGGTGCTGGCGCTGTCATTGCTGAGCACACAGCGGCTGCAGCAAGCCGAGCACGAGCTGACGGCGCTCTCCGAACTGCAGCAGCGCATCAACACCTTTTCAGTAGCCAGTGACGGGCTGCTGCTGCACGGCGCCGACCCCGACCTGTGGCAGGCGGTGCGCGCGGAGGCGGCGCGGATCCAGCGCCGCCTAGAGCGACTCGGCGCACGCCATCCCGATGCGCTCAAGGCGGCGCACCAGGTGCGCGTCCTGATCGACGCCATTGCCCAGGCGTCGGCGCCGGGGGACGCCGGCACCGCGCCGCGAGACGGCCTCCGGCCGCTTGCGCTCGCGCCCCGCGCGCGCTTGCTGCTGACCCAGATCGCCGGCCACGGCACGGCCCTGGACACGGCACTGAGCGAGGTCATCGGCGAGCGCCGTGCGGCCATTGCCAGCGATAAGCGGGTCATCGCGCTCCGCCTGGCCGCAGCAGCGGTGCTGTTCGCGGTATTCGGCACCAGCGCTTTCGCCCTGCTCTACTGGAAGATGGCGGCGCCGGCACAGCGGCTGATCCACGCCATCGAGGCGATCCGCACCGGCGACGCCGACGCCCGCGCGCCGGTCTCGGGGCCCAAGGTGTTCGCCGAGGTCTCGCGCACCCTCAATCGGATGCTGGAGGAGCGCCACAGGCGGGAGCAGCGCCTGCGCCAGTACCGCGCCCTGGTGGAGGGTAGCGACGACCTGTTCGCGATTTGTGATGCCGACTATCGCTACCTGTTGGTGAACGCCGCCTATGCGCGCTTGTTCGGCCGCACCCCGGCCCAGATCGAGGGCGCCTCGGTCCCGGAGGTCCTTGGCGCCCCCTATTTCCAGGAGACCGCCAAGGCGCACATCGACGCCTGCCTCGCTGGCCAAGCCCAGCAGTATCGGACCGAGCGCCAAAACGCCGACGGCATCTGGCGAAGCCTGCTGGTGCGCTACTACCCGATTCCGGGCCGGGACGAACACCGGCCCCAGGCCGTCGGCGTGATCACCGATATCAGTGATCTGGCGCGGGCCGAAGCACAGCTGCGCGCACAGTCACGGCTGCTGGAGATCGCCGGGCGGGTTGGGCGCTTCGGCGGCTGGTGGGTCGACCTCCAGACAGGCAGACAGGAATGGTCCGACACCGTCGCCGACATCCACGGCATGCCGCACGGATACACGCCGAAGGTCGACGAGGGCATCGCCTTCTATGCCCCCGAGCACCGTCCGCAGATCCGCGCGGCCTTCAGCGCCTGCACCGAGCGCGGCGAGCCCTACGACCTGGAGCTGCAAATCATCGACGCCGGTGGTCGGCGGGTGTGGGTGCGCGCCACTGGCGCGCCGGTGCGCGATGCCGCGGGCGCCATTGTCGCCGCCGAGGGCTCGTTCCAGGACATCGACCGCCGCAAGCTCTCCGAGGAGGCGGCGCAGCGCCTGGGCGAGCGCCTCAACGCCATGCTCGAGCGCATGACCGATGCCTTCTTCCTGCTCGATGCCGGCTGGCGTTTCAGCTACCTCAATCCGGAGGCGGAGCGGCTGATGCAGCGCTCGCGCCGGGAGCTGACGGGGCAATGCCTCTGGGAGGCTTTTCCGGAGATGCGGGGGACCGCCCTCGAGGCACGCTGCCGCCAGGCGATGGCCACGCGCGAGAGCACCCGGATCGAGGACTACTGCCCGGCGATCGGCCGCTGGGTCGACACCCGCATCCATCCCGCCGACACAGGCCTGGCGGTCTATCTCACCGATGTCTCCGAGCGCCATGAGCTGCTCGAAGCGCTGCGCGAGCAGGAGCAGACGCTGCGCCGCTCTCGCGACCAGCTGGCCGAGCTGCTGCGCGTGCGTAAGGCGCTGATCGACTCGCTGCCGGCGCATATCGCGCTGCTCGACACCGAGGGCCGGATCGTCGACGTCAACGACCAATGGCGGTGCTTTGGCAAGGACAACGACTACGGCGACAGCGACCTCGGCCTCGGCCGCAGCTATCTCGAGGTCTGTGAGCAGGCCGCGGGCGAGCGCGCCGAGGAGGCGCCTGCGGTCGCTCGCGGGCTGCGCCAAGTGCTGGACGCCGAGCGCGAGAGCTTCAGCCTCGAGTATCCCTGTCACGCACCGCACGAGGAGCGCTGGTTCCGCCTCAGTGCCAACCGACTGGTGTCGGACATGGCTGAGAGCGCCGACCACAGCGTCGTGGTGATGCACGTCGACATCAGCGAGCGCAAGCGCGCTGAGCGGGAGCTACAGCAGCTCGCCT
The DNA here is from genome assembly GCF_016583825.1 of Thiohalocapsa halophila. GTDB lineage: Bacteria > Pseudomonadota > Gammaproteobacteria > Chromatiales > Chromatiaceae > Thiohalocapsa > Thiohalocapsa halophila. The sequence continues at coordinate 19,080 of NZ_NRRV01000026.1, forward strand.
TCCGCGACCGTCTGACCGGGCTGCTCTCGCGCGTCGGCTTTACCGCGGTGCTGCGCGAGCGACTGGCCGCAGGCGACTGGCCGCGGGTGGCGACAGTGGCCATGCTGGATGTGCAGGACCTGCGCGACGTCAACGATGCCCATGGCTACGAGGCCGGCGACCAGCTGTTGGTCGAGATCGGCCGCTGGCTCGAGGCGCAGGTCGGTGCTGACGGGCTGGTCGGGCGCATCGGTGGTGACGAGCTGGTCGTCTTTCTGCGCGCCGGCGCCGACGAGATGCTCGAAGCGCGGCTACAGGCCCTGGCCGCCATGGACCAACAGCCGTTTCTGCTCAACCACGGGCCGATCGAGGTCTCGGTCCATATTGGCTATACCGACCTCGGTGAGCGCCGGCGATCGGCCGAGGACCTGCTGCGAGAGGCGGAGCTGGCCCTGTTTCAGAAGCGCGAGCGCGCGAGCGATCGCGTCATCGCCTACACTGCGGACCTGGACCATCGGGTCCGGGAGCGCATTGCGATGACCTGGGCGCTGCGACGGGCGCTCGACCGCGATGAGCTGGAGCTGCATTACCAGCCCAAGGTCGATCTGCGCGACGGCCGGCTGATCGCCTGCGAGGCGCTGCTGCGCTGGCGCCACCCGGAGCGCGGGCTGTTGGCGCCGGGGCTATTCATCCCGCTCGCCGAGCAGGGCCAGCTCATCGTGCCGATTGGCGAATGGGTGCTGCACGAGGCGTGCCGTCGGCTCAGCCAATGGCAGCGCGACGGCCTCGATGTCGTCGGGGTCGCGGTCAATGTCTCCGTCTCCCAATTCTCTTATGGCGGCTTCCATCAGCAGTTGGACGCCGCGCTCGCAGCGCACGGTGTCGCCCCGGACGCGCTCATCCTCGAGGTCACCGAGAGCGTCTTCGAGCGAGAATCGCACAGCCTGCAGCGCCAGCTCGAAGCACTGCACGAGACCGGCATCCGCCTGTCCTTGGACGACTTCGGCACCGGCTACTCGTCGCTGAGCTACCTACAGCGATATCCGTTCGACGAGATCAAGGTAGATCAGGCTTTTGTCCGGCACATGCTCACCGATGCCTTCAGCCACAAGGTGGTCGACACTGTGCTCGGGCTCGGCCGCGCGCTCGGCGCCGACGTGATCGCAGAGGGGATCGAGAGCGAGGCCGTGTGCACCGCCCTCCGCGGATTGGGCTACCGCTTCGGGCAGGGCTACTTCTACAGCTTGCCGCTGGAGGCAGAAGACTTTCGCTGGCTGCTGGAGCAGCACAGCCGGCTGCCGCTCGGGCAGTCCAAGCCCATCGGGTCGGCATGAGCCGCCGACGCCGCGCCCAGCACACAGACGAGGAGCCATGAACGAACAGCAGCTGATCAAGCGCGCCACGGATATCCCGGGGCTGGACGCCATGACTGGCGGCGGCCTTCCGGCCGCCGGCGGCACCCTCATGCTCGGTCGGCCGGCGGCGGGTAAAACCGTGCTGGCGCTGCAGATCCTGGCGCACGCGATCGCGCGCAGCGAGGGTGGTGTATTCGTCTCCTTTGAGGAGTCGTGCGCACAGATTCTGCGCGACGCGGCGTCGTTTCGCTGGGGCCCGAGCCTGGCCGAGGCCGAGCGCTTCGAGCTGATCGACGCGCGCCCGCAGCTCGGCGCCGAGGTCTCGGGGGCCTTTGACCTCGAGGGGCTCCTGGCTGCTGTCGGCCTGTGTCTGGAGCGCCGCCAGGCTTCCTGGGTGGTCTTCGACGGCGTCGACCACCTGCTGCGCCGCCAGCGCAACCCCTTGGACGCCATCGACCAGGTACAGCAGCTGAGCGACTGGTGCGAGGCGCGCGGCGTCAGCCTGCTGCTGACCGGCAAGCTGGGCGATGCGGAAACTGCGCCGACGCACCTGGAGGGTGTCGAGTTCATGCTCTCGACCCTGATCCTGGTCTCGACCAAGCTGGTCGGACACCGGCTGAGCCGGCGGCTGCGCATCGCCAAATACCGCGGCACCGCGCACGTCGCCGATGAGGTGGCGATGATCATGGACCACGACGGCGTCCATCTGCCGCACGGACACTATGCGGCGCAGGTCGCCACGGGCCGGATCGAGGCGAGCACCGAGCGGCTCAGCACTGGAGTTGCGCGGCTCGACGAAGTGCTCGGCGGCGGGCTCTATCGCGGCTCGACGGCGCTGATCTCGGGGCTGCCGGGCACCGCCAAGACGACGCTCGCGGCAAGCTTTGCAGCGAGCGCGACGGCGCGCGGCGAACGGGTGTTATACCTCAGCTTCGACGAGGACCAGGAGCCGGTGGTACGCAACCTGCGCTCGGTGGGCATCGATCTGCGCGGCCCGTTGGATCGGGGGCTCCTGCACTTCGCTGCACGCGAGGCCTGGTCGGGCCTGGTCGAGGAGCACTATTGGGCCCTGCACCAAGCCCTGGACCGGCTGCGGCCGCAGTGTCTGGTCATCGACCCGATCTCGGCGCTGCTGAAGGCGCCAGGCGTGGACAGTGCCTTCGTCTCCATCGAGCGCATTCTGGACATCGCCCACCTGCGCGGGATCACCACCGTGCTCACCTCGCTTGGCACTCGCGACGACCCGCAGGGAGAGGCGACGCTGAGCCACACCTCGACCCTGGCCGACACCTGGCTGGCGCTGGATTTCAACGTCCGCGGCGGCGAGCGCAACCGCTCCTTGTCACTGGTCAAGTCGCGCGGCTCGGCGCATTCCAACCAGGTGCGCGAGCTGCTGCTGTCGGAGCGCGGTATCGACCTGGCCGATGTCTACGAGTACGGTACCGAAGTCTTGATGGGAACCGCACGCATGCAGAAGGAAAGCGAGGTGCATGCCGAGCGCCGCCGCCGCGTGCTCGCCCGCCAACAGCGCCAGCACGAGCTCGAGCGGCGCTTGAGCCAGGCGGAGGCCGAGGCGGCGCAGCTGCGCCAGGAGCTGGCGCTCGAGCAGCAGGATAGCGTGCAAACCGAGCAATTCGACCGCGAGCACGAGCGGGACGTGCTTGCGCGGCGCAGCACCCGTACTGCGCACAGCGACGCACCACAGGGAGACGAGACGCCATGAACGACCCTGCCGACGCCTGTGCTCAGCTGCAGCAGGAGCTGGTTCTACTGGTTACCGGCGATGCACCGCGCTCGCGCCGCGCGCGGCAGAATTTGGCGCGCGCCCTCGAGCAGCTCGGCCTTGGCGACATCGCGACACGCGAGGTGGATTTGGCTGCCGACCCCGCACAAACCTTGTCCTACGGCATCTTTGCGACCCCAGCACTGCTGCGGCCGGGGCCGAACGGACAACCGGACGTGCTCTATGGGGACCTCTCCGAGCGCGACATGCTCGAGCGCTTTCTGGCCGAGGGGTAACAGCCCAAGCGAGCACCCGAGTCTGCCGCGGCCGGACCATGGCCCTACGGGGCGCGCGCCGAGGCCCTAGCAGCGGCCATCGCCAACGCCGACGCCCGTTGGGCGCTGGGATGCAAGCTCCAGCACCTTGACGCGGTTGCGCCCTTCCTGTTTCGCCTGATACAGAAGATCGTCCACCAGCAGACGGCACTCGACATGATTGAGCGCTTGGGCGGACACATAGACCACGCAGCCGCCGCTCACGGTGACCACCTCGGCCGTCTGAGAGCTCCGGTGCGCTATGGCCAGCGCCTGGATGCGTTGGCGCAACTGCTCAAGGAGCGCGTGCGCCCCGTCTCGGTCGATGTTCGGCAGCATCAGCATGAGCTCCTCGCCGCCGTAACGGGCGGCGGCACCCTGCGGGCCCTGCACGGCCGCGCCCAGCACCTGCGCGATGCGCTTCAGCGCATCATCCCCCTGCAAATGGCCATAGGTGTCGTTGAAGCGCTTGATGAGAATGGTCAGGCCGCGGTTCAGCAAATCCCGATAGACGCGCCGAAAGCTCGCGACCACCGCGAGGGTGCCGATGTCGAGCTCGCGCCCGTAGTTTTCCACCCGCAGTGGAAAATGCTGCACGAGATCGGCAGGCGCCCGCGGGTCGCCGCCGGCGGCGATTCGCCCCCCGCGGGGGCCGAGTATCTCTGCGAAGACGACGTCCTGCAGGGTGAGAATCCCCTCCAGCTGCATGACGTATTGCGTCTCGTTGAAATTCCAGACGCTATTGGTGATGGGACCGAGATAGCTGTCCTCCACCTGGGCGACGCGCCGCTCGATATAGTCGACGTCGGCGTAGTACTCGCCGGCGAGCTGGACCGCCGTGATCACGAGCGTCACCAGAGAGCTGCTCACCAGGATGACCAGCAGCAGCCGCACGCTCAGCGGGGAGGCACCCGCGCGGAACAGCCGACTCCGGAAAATGCTCATGGTCCCGCCGCTGCGGGCTCAGGGCCCCGACGGCGCACGCAAATCGGCGGGGGTCGGCAGGTAGGGGGCGCCGAACGCACGCTCGAAATAGGCCGAATAGGGGGCCGCGACTTCCCGCAGACGCCCATCGCGCACCAGCTGCGCGATGAGTCGGCACAGCAGCGCATCGATGCGATCGCCCTTGGCCCCGATGGGCAGGATGAACTTGGAGCCGAAAATACGGAAATCCTGGCGGCGGATATTGTCGATACCCTCCTGGCGGGCGAGGACCTCGATCTCGCGCGCGGCGAACACCAGGCCGTCGATGCGCCCGGCGCTCAGTTTGCGCACGCTGCAAGCCAGGCAGGTGGTAGCGCTGAAATCCTCCTTGAAGAAGGCTCGGTGGCCGCGGCCCGTCTCGATGTGATAGGCGTCCAGTGCGGTGGTGTCCAGCGGCGGGCGCTCGGCATTGCTGAAGAGCGCGAAATGCGTCTTGGTGAGACTGCAGCGCGAGCGGCGGATGCCGTCGGCGGCGATGGCGCGCTCGAGCTCGTCGTCCTCGCGCTGCCAGACATGCGGCCCGATGGTGGGAAAGTGAAAGTCCGCGCGGCCCTCAACGACGTTGTTAATGGAACGCTGAAACGGGTATACCTCGATGTGGAAGCGGCCTTGGGTGTACTCGGCATCCAGCGCCTTCAGCACGTCGATCAGGATGCCGTCGCGAGGACTCTCCGAGTACAGAGGCAGCTGCGCAACGCTGAGCACGAAGTCCTCGGCGACCGGCGTCGCAGGCAACAGCAACAAGCTCAATGCGATCGGGCAGCACGACGCGCCAATCTGGTTACGTCCTGGCTCGGCCCGAGCGACGCCCCGCACACGCGCAAAGATCCTGGCCAGCGCATTCGCCATGTCCCATGCCTCCCTGGTGAGAGCTAGTCACGATCCCTTAAGGATATCAAGGCGTCTGCCAATTGCATTATCACGCGTCATGCCGACGCGCCCCGGAGATCCGTGCGGGCACGGGCCCGACGCACTTCCTTGGGCATGACAGGTGCTCACGCCCGCCGTGCCGCCGCTGGCGCGCAACCCGGCCCGACACGCGGTCTTACCCGCGGCACTACGCCGCGGGCATCTGGCTGGCTACGTTAGAATTGTCGCAACGCAGCAACGCCAGAGCTTTCTATGTCAGCCCTCATACAGCCACGCACCGACGCGGCCGACCCCACCACCAAGCTCCGAGAACCGGGCGCCGAGCCACCCCTGGCTCCCGCCGGCCCAGACGACGCCGAGCCCATCCCCACCCACCGCCTGCGCGAGATCCCCTACAACTACACGTCGTTCTCGGACCGGGAGATCGTCATCCGCTTTCTGGGGGAGGCCAACTGGCGGCTCATCGAGGAGCTGCGCGGCAGCCGCCGCACCGGGCGCTCGGCGCGCATGCTGTTCGAGGTGCTGGGCGACATGTGGGTGGTGACCCGCAACCCCTACCTCCAGGACGATCTGCTGGAGGACCCCAAGCGCCGCGGCATGCTGGTGGAGGCCCTGGAGCACCGCCTGGACCAGTTCGAGCAGCGCCTGAACGACAACCAGCAGGCCGCCGACCTGCTGGCGGCGGCCCGGGCCTCGGTGAAGCGCTTCGCGGCCCACTTTGAGGCCGACAAGGAGCTGCGCCAGCGCATCACCAAGCGCCTCGCGGGCATCACCCGCAGGGACAACATCAACTTCGGCGGCCTCGCGCGGGTGTCCCATGCCACGGACGCCACGGACTGGCGGGTGGAGATGCCCTTCGTCGTCATCACGCCAGACACCGAGGACGAAGTCGCCCCCATCGTCGCCGCCTGTATCGACTGCGGGCTGCCCATCATCCCCCGCGGCGGCGGCACCGGCTACACCGGCTCCGCGGTACCGTTGGACGCCCGCAGCGCCGTCATCAACACCGAGAAGCTGGAGGCCCTGTCCGGCGTCGAGCGTATGGACCTGCCGGCGAGCGAGGGCCGCGCGGGCCCCGAGAACGTGCCCACGGTGCGCACCGGCGCCGGCGTGGTCACCAAGCGCGTCTCGGAGCTGGCGGACGCCAACGGGCTTGCCTTTGCGGTGGACCCCACCTCCCAGGACGCCTCCTGCATCGGCGGCAATGTCGCCATGAACGCCGGCGGCAAGAAGGCCGTGCTCTGGGGCACGGCGCTGGACAATCTGGTGTCCTGGCGCATGGTCACGCCGGATGCCGACTGGCTGACGGTGGAGCGCCTGGACCACAACCTCGGCAAGATCCACGACGCGGAGACCGTGCGCTTTCGCATCTCCCGCTTTGCCGCCGACGGCAGCACCCCCAAGGGCAAGCCGCAGCTTTTGGAAATGCCGGGCCAAGCCTTGCGCAAGCTCGGCCTCGGCAAGGACGTGACGGACAAGTTTCTCTCTGGCCTCCCCGGCGTGCAGAAGGAGGGCTGCGACGGGCTCATCACCTCCGCCCGCTTCGTGCTGCACCGCATGCCGAGCCAGGTGCGCACGGTGTGCCTGGAGTTCTTCGGCACCGACCTGGACCGGGCCGTGCCCGCCATCGTCGAGGTGAAGGACTTCGTCGACAATCATCCGCAGGTGCAGATCGCCGGCCTGGAGCACCTGGACGAGCGCTATGTGCGCGCCGTCAACTACTCCACCAAGGCCAACCGCCGCGAGCTGCCGAAGATGGTGCTCATTGCGGACCTGGTGGCCGACGACGAGGCGGCCGTCGCCCGTGTGGCCGATGAAGTCATTCGCCTGGCCAATGCCCGCGACGGCGAGGGCTTCATCGCCATCAGCCCGGAGGCGCGCAAGCGCTTTTGGCTGGACCGTGCCCGCACCGCGGCCATCAGCCGGCACACCAACGCCTTCAAGATCAACGAAGACGTCGTCATCCCGCTGGACAAGCTCGCCGCCTACAGCCGCGGCATCGAGCGCATCAACATCGAGCAGTCCATCAAGAACAAGGACGCCATCATGGCGGCGGTGCTGGACTACCTGGCAGGCCCGTTGGAGGAGGCCCGCCCCGCCGGCACCTACGCATCCGAGTCCTCGGACGAAGGGCGCAGGATCCTGAACGCCAAGCGCGAGGCGGCCGTCGAGGTGGTCGAGCGGGCGCGCAACCGCTGGCACCGCGTCCTGGAGCTGCTGGACGCCCCCGCCATCGAGCACATGGACCTACTGCGCGAGCCCGAGCGGCAGCTGGTGCATGCCAAGGACAGCCTGCTGGACCTGATGCTGCGCCGGGATCTGCGCCAGACCTACCGCAAAGAGGTCGCCAAGCCCCTGGACGAGATCTTCGCGGGACAGGACCTGGCCCCGGTGCGCGCCAAGCTCGCCGAGATCCACCGGCAGGTCCGCGACGCCCGCCTCTTCGTCGCGCTGCACATGCACGCCGGCGACGGCAACGTGCACACCAACATCCCGGTGCACTCGGACAACTACGCGATGCTCAAGGAGGCCGACCGCATCGTCGACCTGGTGATGGCGCTCGCCACCGACCTCGGCGGCGTCATCTCCGGGGAGCACGGCATTGGGCTGACCAAGATCGGCTATCTGGAGCCCGAGAAGCTCGACGCCTTCGCACGATACAAGTCGCAGGTGGACCCCAGGGGCCGGTTCAACCCGGGCAAGCTCGCCAAGGACTCCGGGCTCGACGGCGCCTACACCCCGTCACTGCGCCTCGTGCAGCAGGAGGCCATCCTGCTGGAGGAGACCGAGCTCGGCGCGCTCAATGACGACGTCAAGAATTGCCTGCGCTGCGGCAAGTGCAAGCCCAAGTGCATGACCCATGTACCGCGGGCCAACTTGGACTATTCGCCGCGCAACAAGATCCTCGGCACCGGCCTCATCATCGAGGCCTTCCTGTACGAGGAGCAGACCCGCCGCGGGCTCTCCGAGCGCCACTTCGAGGAGATGAACGACGTGGCGGACCACTGCACCATCTGCCACAAGTGCCTGAGCCCCTGCCCGGTGGACATCGACTACGGCGATGTCACCATGCGCATGCGCCGCATCCTGGTGGACCGCGGCAAGAAGCGCACCAGCCCCGGCGCCGCCGCGGCCATGGCGTTCCTGAATACCCAGAATCCCCGGGCCATCAATGTCATGCGCAAGGGGCTGGCGGAGTGGGGCTTCCAGGGGCTGAACCTCGCCAATGCCGTCGCCCGGGGGCTCAAGCTCACCGCCGGCCCCAACAAACAGCCCACCAGCAGCACCGGCGACCCCAACCCCGTCGGCCAGGCCGTGAATCTGGTGAGCCGCTCCATCCGCGTGGAAGTCCCCAAGCGCACCTTCCGCCACGAGCTGGGGCTGGAGGACCGCTCGCGCGTGCCCATCCTGCGCGACCCCAAGCTGGCCGAGGACGCCGAGGCGGTCTTCTACTTCCCGGGCTGCGGCTCCGAGCGGCTGTTCTCCGACATCGGCCTGGCCACGCTCGCCATGCTGTTCGACGAGGGCGTGCAGACCGTGCTGCCCCCGGGGTATCTATGCTGCGGCTATCCACAGCGGGCCGCCGGGCTGGAAGACAGCGGCAAGCAGATCACCATGGACAACCGGGTACTCTTCCACCGGGTGGCCAATACGCTCAATTATCTCGACATCCGCACCGTCATCGTCTCCTGCGGCACCTGCATGGATCAGCTGCTCAAGTACGAGTTCGAGCGCATCTTCCCGGGCTGCCGGCTGCTGGACATCCACGAATTCCTGCTGGAGAAGGACAAGCGTTTGGAGGACGTCACCGGGGTGAAGTACCTGTACCACGACCCCTGCCACACCCCCATGAAGACCTACGAGCCCACCTCGGTCGCAAGCAAGCTCATGGGCCAGCCCGTGCAGCTCTCGGATCGCTGCTGCGGCGAGGCCGGCACGCTGGGCACCGCCCGCCCGGACATCGCCAACCAGGTGCGCTTCAGAAAGTCCGAGGAGATCACCCAGGGCGTGCGCGACTTGACGGGCCAGGACCAGGCCGAGCCGGGCAAGGTCAAGATGCTCACCGCCTGCCCCGCCTGCTACCAGGGCCTCGCCAAGTACGCCGACGAGAGCGGCGTGACCACCGACTACATCGTCGTCGAGATGGCCAAGCACCTGCTCGGCGAAGGTTGGCAGCAGCGGTTCATGGAGCGGGTGAAGGCGGGGGGCGTCGAGAAGGTCTTGCTCTGAACGCTTGACCCGGCAGGGGCGCGGCGTAGCATGGCCAGATGGGGTGCTTGTCGGTCTTGATCATCAATCGGTCCTCGTCGTGGGAGTGCTGTCCTCGGCGCGATCCGCAGGTCATCGCCGCGAAGACGCCGCTCCCAAGGCAGGCAGCCCTGGCCCAGACGTATTTGGCGTAACCCCATCATGGACATGCAAGTGATCAAGCAACTCGTCATCCACACAGACCAAAACGGCGCGATTGTCGACCCACCCCGGCTTCCGGCGAACGCAAGCATCGAGGCAATCTTTCGGGTTGTTGGCGACACCGAGCCCAGCGACAAGGCGCGGCATCGCCGACCTTCGCCACGCATTGCAGGCCAGGGCGGGATCTTTGGGGACTTGATCCATCCGGTGAGCGAGGCCGAAGACTGGGACGCCAATCATTGATCCTGCTCGACACACACATCTGGGTGCGATGGCTGTTGCCGGATGACCCGCTTCCCCCAGGCCTGGTGCAACGCATCGAGACCGCGGAGTCCGTTGGCGTCTGTGCGATCTCCTGCTGGGAGATCGGTATGCTCGTCCAGCGAGGGCGTCTATCGTTGCCGCTCTCCGTCTCCGCCTGGGTCGAAGAGGCTACCGATGGCTCCGGCGTCGAGATTTTGCCCCTAGACTGCGTACCGGCGCACGCCGCCGCAGCGCTGCCGGAGCACCATCGAGATCCAGCGGATCGCCTCATCATCGCGACAGCGATCCACCTAGAAGCAACGCTGATCAGTTTGGACGAGCGATTTCCGGCCTACTTCGACGCATCTCCCGGTAAGGCGCATCTAGTCCAGGCATAGGCGGCAAATCGGCACATCGGCTGGCATCGGTCGCAAGCCAGCTCATAGGCCAGCCCGTGCAGCTCTCGGACCGCTGCTGCGGCGAGGCCGGCACGCTCGGCACCGCCCGCCCGGACATCGCCAACCAGGTGCGCTTCAAAAAGTCCGAGGAGATCACCCGGGGCGTGCGCGACTTGACGGGCCAGGACCAGGCCGAGCCGGGCCAGGTCAAGATGCTCACCGCCTGCCCCGCCTGCCACCAGGGCCTCGCCAAGTACGCCGACGAGAGCGGCGTGACCACCGACTACATCGTCGTCGAGATGGCCAAGCACCTGCTCGGCGAAGGTTGGCAGCAGCGGTTCATGGAGCGGGTGAAGGCGGGGGGCGTCGAGAAGGTCTTGCTCTGAACGCTTGACCCGGCAGGGGCGCGGCGTAGGATGACATCATGATCCAGCTGACAGCCCCAACAGCTGCGCCGCTCCAGGGTCGCATCGACCTAGCCATTCCGCCGGCCATGCGGCTGGATGACGAGCAGCTGTTCGCGTTCTGCGCCGCCAACCGTGATCTGCGCATCGAGCGCAACGCCGATGGAGATCTGGAGATCATGCCGCCGACCGGCGCCGAGACCGGCCACCGCAACGCCGAGCTGGCGCTGGATTTCGGGATTTGGGCACGGCAGGACGGCCGCGGTGTCGTTCTCGACTCGTCCACCGGCTTCCTGCTGCCGAACGGCGCCATGCGCTCGCCGGACCTCGCCTGGATCTTGCGCGAGCGACTGGCCCAGCTCAGCGCGGAGCAGAAGCGCAGGTTCCTGCCTCTGGTGCCGGACCTCGTCGTCGAGCTGGCCTCGCCCAGCGACGCCCCCGAAGACCTGCACGCCAAGCTGCGCGAATGGCGCGACAACGGCGCGCGTCTCGGCTGGCTGATCCTGCCCGACCAGCGAGAAGTCTGGCGTTACACACCGGATGCAGAGCCCGAGCAGCTCCATGCCCCCGACTCCCTCGGCGACCCTGAGCTGTTGCCCGGCCTCGCGCTGCCGATGACGGGCCTCTGGACACCCGCGCTGTAAACCCGTTCGCCCGGCGGGGAGTCCACCGCACCTTGCCTACGCAACGACTGCGGCCCGCGGCCTGCGGCCTGCGGCACGAAAGCCCCGTTTGACCATCCTTGCCCGCGTACCGATACTTGGTCGGAAGGTCGCCGATCCGTGGGCAGGAGCTACCGCCCGCTGCTCGCCACCTCAAAGTCAGCAGCGACCGGGGCGAGACATCGGCAACAGCCAACCTGAGAGCCGCGGCGCCAGCGGCTCCGCATACCAACAGAGCAAGCCGCGTGCGCAAACGCCAGTCTCAGAACCCGAAAAGGCGTCTCGCAGCACCGGACGCCTGGTCGGCGCAGCGACTCGAAGCCCTGCTGCGCCGTGCCAGGTACATCGGCAGCGGGTACCACAAGCGGCGACCCGCAGATTACGGGCTTCAGCCACCGACGAATCCGCGGCCACATAAGTCATTGTGCGATGACCACCGTCCAGTGCCCCTGAAAGAGGCCCAACGGCTGTTCATGGAAGGCGTTCGTCGAGGCATGGTCAGCGCATTTCAGATCGACGATAGACCGAAATACGTGTGGAGCGTCGATGAGGATGGCGAAGTCTACGAGGCAAAATGGGACCGGGATGGCTACCATGGCTATCGGCTCGATCCCTCCAACGAGCAGCACCAGCGCGAGTATGTGCTGCATGCGTGGAAGCAGCGATGAGCAATGATCTCCAGCTCACCATGGACTGGGAACAGCTCGACGCAGGTCCTGCCGAGGAACGCGCTTGCTTTGGAAGGCTTCAAGTCCGGCTCGGGAGCATCGTACTCAGTGAAGGCCAGGACGGCTTCGTCGCCTGTGCACGGACGGGACCACTGGTCTCTGCGTATCCGCTGGCGGAGTGGCTTGCCTGGAACTGGTGGAGGCTGACGGTCGAGCCACGCCCGAACGCGCCCACCTATGAGTGGCAGTCGGCCCATTGCTTATGCACCGTCGGTGCAGGCTACCTGTGGCCGAATATCACCATCCACTCCGATGGGGAGACCACCGTCCTGGCCGCAAGGCCAACCCATCCAACACGTTTGAGCCCCTTCCGGTTCACCGCTGATCAGACTGTCATCGTACCGACGCGGCAATTCGTCGCAGCCCTCGACGAGTTTTTATCGCAGATCCAGGGCAGGCTGCGCGCAGAAGGGCTCGGGGCTACGGATTTCGACAATACGTGGAGCGAGGTTCTGCAAGAACGGGCCACACGGGACGATGCCGCCCAGCGACAGCTCGAGGCGCTGTTGGGCTTTGACCCCGACGAAGGCGATGAGGCGGCGATCAGACAGATCATGCAAGACGCACGAACCCTGGGTCAGCATGCTGTCATGGAACTGGCGGCCGGACATACCCCAGGGAGGATGCCGCCGACTGCGGATCAAATCCAAGACTGGGCGAGACGCTACGGTCATGACACGCAACCGTCCGCGCGGGTCCATCTCACCGGCTTGGACTCGACCAAGCCGCGTCCTCGGCGGGCCTGGCAGCGGGGCTACTCGGCAGCACGGGCGGTTCGGGCGCAGAGTCGACTTGGCGATGGCGCCGTTTCCGATGATCGGCTGGCGGACCTATGCGGCGTATCGCCAAGCCTTCTCGGCTCCACCGAGCACCCACCTCTCGCGTTCGGCTTGGAAGATGAGGCACATAGGCCGGGGCGCATCGTGCTCCGCTCCAGTTATCGCACCGGCCGCCGGTTCGAGCTGGCCCGGCTGCTGGGCGACCGCCTTGCCAGCGGCTGCACCGAGGCGCTGGCCCCCGTCAGCAGCGCGTACACCCACCGCCAAAAGCTCCAGCGCGCGTTTGCTGCCGAGCTGTTGTGCCCGTTCGAGACGCTGGACGCCTTTCTCGACGGTGACTATTCGGAGTCGGCGCAGGATGATGCGGCTCAACACTTTGCCGTGTCGGAGCGGGTCGTCGAAAGACAGCTGGAGAACCATGGACGCCTGGACACCACCGCCCTCGACGATGCAGAGCGCATCGCATCCGTCTGAAGCGTGACCGGCTTCGCGACAACACCGGCACCCTGTTTGAAGAGCTTCGCGCAGCCGCCAGGATCCTCAATCAGCTCCACGAGGCCCACCCCAGTGACGACCTGATGGCACAGTGGCGCGAGCTGATCCGGTGGCTCGGAGATCTGTCTGAGCACGGCCGTCAGATGGCTGTGCTCGGTAGGTTCTCGGGCGGCAAGTCCACGCTCTGTCAAGCGACACCAGGAATTGACCCCATGGCGACACGCCAACGCTCTGGGCTGGTTTGTACGTAACCCACCCAGCGTCGGCAACGATGCGGCAAGAGGCCGGCTTGCTGGAGAGAGATTGCGTGCGCCAGGCTGCTGCCGGTGGTCCGAGCCAGGGACAAGGGACCTGAGGGTCTGAGTCGTCGCTGGACACGAAGCCCGCGCGCTCAAGCGCGCGAGGCCGCGCGGTGCGGCGAATCGAAATGGCTGTGGCGCGTCGTGCGCGGGCGTCGGCGGCTCGCCGCTGCTGCTCGCCAGGCACAAGACCTGCTCTCCCGGCGCTATCGCCATGCCCTCCAGCAGCGCGTTCGGCATCGGCGCCGCGACTCTGCCAACGCCGCGGCCTTCAGCCCAGGAGCTCGACCGGTGTTGCGCAGCCCAACACCGCTGCCCGGCGGGCCAGCCGGCGGTCGAAGGTCACGAACGCGGCTGCCCGCTGGCTACGAGTCAGATGGACTGCATCGGCAAAGTCCATCCCGGCGCTGAAGTGGTCGAGCGCATCCAACAGGGCGTCCCGATCCTCGACGGTCACGTGGCCGATGCCGAGCAATGCCCGCAGCACCCGCTCAATGTCGGCGCGGGGCAGCTCATAGAAGCCGCGCATCACCCATTCGAGCTCAAGCAGAACGGTGGCGCTGACATAGGCCGGCTCGGACAGCGCAGTCACGGCGGCGGGGCGTTGCCGGAGGGCTTGGGGATCGTCCGGATCGTCGATGAAGAAGCGAGCGAGGACATTGGTATCAAGCGACTTCATGACTCTGGATCGCGCTCGCGTGCCAGCAGCGATGCGGGATCGAAGTCATCCAACCGGCGTGGCTTTCCGCGAGCAGGGGCCTTAACCAATCCTGCGAGGTCTGTGACAGCGGATTCGGGAACAGCGCGGGTGATGCGAAGCCGCAGCCCATCCGGCTCCTCGGACAGATCGAGCTTGGTGCCGGCACCGAGTCCAAGCCGTCGGCGAAGCGCAGCCGGTAGGACGATCTGGCCTTTGGAGGAGACGACGACGGTGGTCATGCAGAAGACTCCCGGTGGTGAACTGAAAATCGTCGCCGAGCGTATATAGGCTTACGCGGTAAGTCAAACGACGGGGGAAATCAGGGACGGGAAGTAAGCGGGAAACTCAGGGACGGACCACGAAATCGCCTTGCGCAAACTGCTCCATCAGTCGGACGGAGCCAAGCGCGCGCGCTCGGGCGCCGATGCACGGCAGGAGACGCGTGATCCTCTGGCGGTGCCGAAACGGCCGAAGCCTTTCGACTGGGACCCGACGGCGCGGCCGGAGGTCACCTTCATCAACAAGGATGACGACAAGGCGGACACGGAGCCCTGATCGCGCCCTGCCCGTCTGGGGGCGTCCAGGCGTCGAATTTCATCTTCCGAGCTCTCATCCATCTTCCGATGGAGCAGCAGCCTTCCATGGCGACGTTGTATGTGACCCTGCAAGGCAAGGGCGGGGTCGGTAAGCGCTATTTGACCGCGGCCTTCCCGCAGTGGCTGGTGGAGCAAGGGCGATCGGTGGCGTGCATCGATACCGATACGCTGAACCCGACCCTGCTCCAGTACGCGCCGCTGAAGGCGACCCACCTGAAGCTGTCCCAAGGCCATCCACCAGTCACCATGTGATCGACCCGCGGGCCTTGGCCACGCTGGTGGAGGCACTGATCGAGGGGCAGAACGAGGCGCTTCGGCAAGTGGTAATGCAGACGGCGGCGTTGCTGCGCGGAGAAGCGGCACGTGTAGAGTCCAGGTCGACGGCGGCAGACTCACCCCAAAAACTCACGGCTCCGGCACCGCCCGGACACGTCATTCCGTGGGGATGGCTCTCGGCGGGGATGCTGATGGGGAGCGTGGCAACGGTGGCAATGGCCGTGATCGCCTGGCTTCCGCTCCCGGCGCAGTAGGAAAAGGAACGACGGCGCATCGGGACACGGTTCCTGATCTCCGTCAGCCAGCGCCAAACGCTGTGGCCCCAAGCGGTCGCGCTCCGCTCGCAATCGCCGCTAAACTGTATATACATACAGCTCCGTGACAGACTCTAGCCGGCTACCGACATGGCCGTCGCGTCACAGGGATGCCGCTCGGTCCCGCACTGCCGCCGCCATCTCGAACAAACCACCCTCTACCAAATCGTCCAGCAACACCTGGAGACCTATCTCGCATTCGCAGGCGAGGACGACTGGAACGCGCAGCGCGTGCCGGCCTACGTAGAACGGGAGTTCCGCCGTTATCTGGAATGCGGCATCCTCGCCTACGGTTTCGCCCGTGCCAGATATCCGGACTGCGCGCACGACTTCCTGGTCGCCTTCTCGTGCAAAGGGCGCGGGCTGTGCCCCTCGTGCAACGCCCGGCGCATTGCAGAACCGCGGCGCATCTAGTCGATCATGTCTTCCCGCCGTTGCCGGTGCGCCAGTGGGTCCTCTCGGTGCTCAAACGCCTGCGCTGTTATCTGGAACGCGATCCGCGGGCGATCAGCGCCGTGCTGCATAACGTTTTCGCCACGCTTCGGCACTGACTCCAGCGGCCGTCGTCGCCATCGCCGAGCAGGTACGCGTGCGGGTGCTGCGGTGGTTTGCCCGCAGCGGGCTGATCGAGCGTGATGACGTCCGCGACATGCTCGTGGTAGCCGCCGTCTCTCGCAGGTGACGGCGCAGCCCCACTCGTCTCCCGGCGGCACGCCGCAGCCCCCGCTATCGTCCTCTCCCGAGCCAACCTGGTCACTCAGGGTGGCTTGGATTTCCTATCTGTATCCGTATCCGTATCCGTATCCGTATCCGTCAGGCGTAGATTCCGTGCGGCTGTTCCTCGCGCTGTTCATAGAATAGGCTTCCTTCGCGCGGGATCTTGTCTTTGAGGTCTTGGTTGGCTAGACGATCCCAATGCAGGAGGTCCACCTTGAACACCAGTGGCAGGTCATCGACCTCGTTCCACAGTCGAGCGAACTCCGTGTCGGTCATCCGGGGCGCGAACACCGCGAGATCGATGTCGGAGCCCACCCGCGAGGCGCCCTTCGCTCGGGAGCCGAAGATCAGGACACGCTTGATGTCCGGGTATCGCAGGAAAACGCGCCTGAAATCGGCGCGGATTCGCTCGGACAGTCCGAACGTCATGGGATCTGCCATGCTTCAGCCTCCCGCGCCAGCGCCTGAAACCGCAACAACGCCTTTTCGACGATGAAGGCATACACCTCCTCTGCGAGGCGCTCATCGTAGGTATGGCTGGTGAGGTTGCGGTAGCGTTGGATCTCGCTCCAGAGATTGCCATCGTCGAGAAGTCCGGCCTGCAAGGCTTCCCGCAACGCCTGTCTTGGGGTGTGCGCGTCGATACCTTCTTGTTCGAGGCGGAGCTTTAGCATCTTCCAGGCCAGTTCGTAACAGAACTTGAAGCGTTGGATCACGGCATCGCGGACGAATTCATCGAACGGTTGGGCAACTGCGCGCTCGAGCTGATGCACGCCCTTGAGAAAATCCGCGATGCGCTCGTTCAGGCGCTGTGGATCCATGATGACCTCCATTTGCCATGAAATTGGTCGCGCGCATGATAAGGGTGTGCCCCAAGCGGCACCATGACGACGCCGCTCGGGCTCACCGTCCGGTCCTCGCGATCGGCGTCTGCATGCTAATCGCAGGAAGCGATCTGGATCACGGCCGGCAACACCGATTCGCCTAAACTGGCTAAGCGGGCCAAGCACGACAACGCAAAGCATCGCTACCCAGGAGCACAGCTTGAGCACACTCGTTGATAGCGCCGATGCTCGGACGCACCACCCGCCGGCCCCTGCCTGCCCGCCAGCCTGCACAGCCGCGCACAGCATCCGCGCAGTTCGACGCCGAGCCGCCGCGGGTGCAGGCTCGGCCCTCGCGCTCTTGAGTGGCCTGCTGCTCCCGCCGCAGGCGGCTGCCGCCACCGTGGACCTCCCGCAGGGCATCACGGTGTGGAATATGGACCCGGAACTCGGCTGCGATCTGAGCACCGGCTGCAGCTTTTCGGCCGCCGACATCGGGGTTGGCAGTCACATCACCGCGACCAATCCGGTCACCAACATCGCGGGTGCCCGGACGGCCTATCCACTCGTCGTGACGCTCAGCGGTACCCTCGCTGCCAGCGGCGGGGACAATACCGGCAATCTGTTCTCGTTAGCCTCGGTGGGGCTGCCGGCCGGCGACTACCCGGATGAGGACGGCGGCACCAGCCTGGTGAACGCACAGGCCTTCGTCAACGGCGCCGCCGTGACCCTGTCCAACAGCGCCGCCCTGACGCAGAGCGATGCGCCGGCCAGCGGCCTCACCATCGCTCAGCAGGACCAGACAGCCTATGCGGTCAGTGGCGCCGGTGCGCTGATGGCCGCATCCATCGGGTCCGATGGATACGCCGACGGCAACAAGAATCCCGATTCCGACAACTTCAACGGCGGCGACGGCGGCGCCATCGATGTCTCGGTCTCCGGGTCCGGCTCGCGGCGAGCGCTGGCTCCATGGGCGATCTACGCCCGTTCGAGACCGGCAGCGTCAACGCCTCCTACCCGGGCGCTCCGGGCGAGGTAACGGTAAGCAATGCGGGAAGCATCGAGACAGCGGGCGCGATGGCCATCGGCATCACCGCGCTCGCCGTCGGCGGCTCGACCATCCTCACCAACGCGGCCACCGGCGGCACCAATGTCCTCGGCAACAGCACGAGCCAGGACTTCGACGCCTTCGGCGGCGAGGCCGTCACCGTCGACAACAGCGCGTCTACTGGTAGCCGCCGTCCCCTGCGGGTGGCGGTGCCGAGCGCCTTCGTCTTGCCGCCGTCCGGCATGACCCAGAGCCCGCTCCAGCACGCCACTTCGGTCCCCCACGAGCGTCGCGCGAGGTCGCTCCGCCATGTTTCCGGTCCTTGACCTTACATCCAGAGCCCCGCTACCGTCCTGCCTCAGCGCCGGGCTAGACCAACCAGGGCGGCTTGGATTTCCTATCCGTTCCACTGCCGCCCGGGCCTGCTGCTCGCTGGCCTTGGCCTTCTGCACGTTCGCCTTGGCCTCGTCCCAGGCGGCCTTGGCCTGGTCGAAGGCGGTCTGGGACGTATCACCCTTGTTGATCAGCGCCGCCTGGCGCTCGAAGTCCGCCTGCTTGTCCTCCAGCGCCGCTGGCGGCGACATCTTCTGCCGGCGCCGCCGCGAGCTGGCCCTGGGCTTGCTCCAGGTCCGCCTTGTACTGGTCCTGCTCGATGCGGTAGGGGACCGGCCCCTTATCCACCGCGGAGCCCTGCTCGAAGGCGACATCCTCCAGGAAGCCCTCCGCCCGCGCCTTCAGGTCCACGGACTGGATGGCCTTGATGTCGCCAATGAAGCGCGCGCTCTTGTCCACCGCCTGGGTCTCCACGGCGGCGACCACGACGGCGGGCGGCGGCTTGGCGCCCTGGTCGTCGGAGCACTGGGCGGGCGGCACAGGCGCGCACGTTGCGGCATCGGCCGCCCGCCCCTAAACTTTTCGGGATGTTACACCACCTGGGGTGTATGCCGATGCGCACCAAGATTGCTCTGGATGACGACCTCGTGCAGGAGGCAATGGCTGTCTGCGGCGCCAAGACGAAGCGCGAGGTGGTGGACCGCGCGCTGCGGGAGATGGTCGCCCGGGCCAGGCGACTGAATCTGATGGATCTGTACGGCTCGGACGGCATCGATCCGGACTATGACTACAAAAGGGTCCGGAGCGGGGACGACTGAGCTTGCACCTGGTCGATACCTCGGTCTGGATCAACTTCTTCCGGGCGGGGGAAACACCGGCCGTGCGCCGGCTGAAGACGCTGCTTCAGACGGACGCCGATGTCTGCATCACGGCGCAGATCCTTCAGGAGATTCTCCAGGGCACGCGCGACGAAGCCCAATTCGAGAAGTATCTGAAATACTTTTCGAGCCAGCCGATGCTGCACCCCCGGAACCCCGTCGGCTGCGCGATCGCCGCCGCACGCATCTACTTCGACTGTCGGCGGCGCGGTCTGACGGTGCGCTCGGCCAACGACTGCATCATCGCCCAGGTCGCGCTGGAGCACGACGCGGTCCTGCTGCATGACGATGCCGATTTCGCGCAGATCGCCAAGGATGCCGGGGCGAGCACATCGGCGAGAAGAACGACGCCCCGGGCGAGCGACTCATCGAGCTGGCGCACTGGGCACGCGATGTCGCCGTGCCCGACAAGCTCGATGCCGCCGAGCGCGAATACACCCGAATCAGGCGCCTATTGACCCAACCGACGTTGCGGCAGTTACCGACGGCGGTCACCGCGTTCTGGCGGGCCGTCGCTGAAGCCAGGGGGAGGCAGTCGACCCTGTTCGCGGATCGCCTCGACGAGGGCCTGGGCGGTTGCGACGCCGACCGCATCAAGGCGGGGTGGCAAGTCCTGCAAGCGGGCGGTCAGATCGCACATCCGGAGATTAGGCCGCGGATTGCAGCGTTGCAGGATGAGCTGGGATCGCTGCGCGCATGACCTGCGAGCTCAGCCGTCGCTGCGGCTGTGCGCCGCATCGAGCTGCAACAGCCTTTCGGTGTAACGCAGAAAATCATCCAAGTGGCCCTGGATGATGCTCACCGTGATGGGTACCTGCAGCCGCTGGTAGTCATGAACAGCGATATTGCGAAAGCCGACCATGCGTTTCAGCGTGTCGGCCAACTGTGCATCGATCCAGCCGGCCCGATGCAGCAATTCGAAGACATCACGCGCGCTTTGCGGCACGCCCAGGGCTTCCCGTCGAATCAAATGGTGGCCCATGTCCAGCGCGGCCTCGCAGGCGCGCTGGATGTTGAGAATGGCGGCATCCTGGCGGGTATGGTTGTCAGCGAACCCTTGCGGATCGGCGGCATATTCCTCCCGCGCCCGCTTCACGCAGCGCTCGATGCTGGCTGCCTTATTGATCAGGACATCATCGGCCATGGACACGTCCGCGCTGCTCGATGTCCGCGATCAGGCCGGCGCGTGCGGCGTCCAATTCCACTTTCTCGCTCAGCACCGCTGCCTCGTAGAGCGCGGCTTGTGCATCGGCCGCCCACCAGCGCTCACCAGTAGTCAGGATCTGGTATTGCATCACCGTCGAGGCGGCACGGAAGTCAAGAAGGTCCACAGGGCAGCCGGCGATGTCGGCCAGCTCACCGGACAAGGCCCACAGCTCCAACGGGGGTGCGTAGCCGGCGACCAGCACGGCGAGATCGAGATCGCTGTCCGCGCTCGCCGTTCCCTGGATGCGGCTGCCGAAGGCGTAGACCGCCAGGAGATTGGTCAAGCGATGACCCAGATGTGCGATCAGGGCCTCCTGATCGACGGCGCTCTGCATCCCGCTGGTGTCGGCGTCTTTGTCTTGGGACATCAGTCATTCGCCGCCGCTGTCGGCATGCGGCCCGGGAGCGCCGTGGGAGGCGTCGCACCGAGGAGCGGTGCGACAAGATGGCCGCGCTGTCGCAGACCGCCCGGGCGGTGTCAATCCGCAAACAGCTCGTCGAAGAACGCCTGCATGCGTGCCCAGGAGCGGGCGTCGGCCTGGGCGTCGTATTGCAGGTTCTCGATGCCATAGGCGCCGGCGTCGGGGTTGGTGAAGCCGTGGCGGGCGCCGCCGTAGATGTCCATCTCCCAGTTGGCGCCGGCCTCTTCCAGCTTGTTCTGGAAGTTGGTGACCACCGCCGGGTCGATGAAGCTGTCCGCCTGGCCGTGCAGCACCAGGATCTCGGGCTCGATCTTGCCCCAGACCTCTTCGGGGGCCGCCGGCAGGGAGCCGTGGAAGCTCACCACACCGTGCACGTCGGCGCCGCCGTAGGCCATCTGCATGACGGTGCCGCCGCCGAAGCAGTAGCCGATGGCGGCGGTCTTGTCCGCGTCCACGTACTCGCTGGCCTTGAGCTGCTCCAACCCAAGCCCGGCCCGCTGGCGCCACAGCTCCACGTCGGCGGTGATGTACTGCATCCACTCCTGGGCCTGGCTCGGGTCGTCGGTGACTTTGTCGTTGCCGTACATGTCGGCCGCGAAGGCGACATAGCCCAGCTCGGCGAGCATGCGGGCACGCTGCTTGGCGTAGTCGTTCAGACCCCACCACTCGTGGATCACCAGCACGCCGGGGCGCTGGCCCGCGATGCCGTCGTCCCAATACAGGTGGCCGGTGAGGGGCACGTCCTCGTCCATGTGGTCGACGGCCTTGGTCTGTACCTCCGCGGAGGCCAGCATCGGCACGGCGGTGGCGGAGACGGTGAGAAGGATTGCGAGGAGGATGCGCATGGCGTCAGCTCTCTGGGGAATACTCGATTTAGATGAACGATCCTTAGAGGCGAACCGGGACCGCGGGCGCTGGCCAGGGCCGCACCCGCGTGCATCCGGACTGTCGTCAGAACGCCATCTCCAGGTCATCCTGCACGGCGTCGACCCCGGCCTGCGCGCACTCCTCGTCCGTCTCGCCGGCCGGTGCACCGCTGACGCCAACGCCGCCGACGAGGGAGCCGCCGGTGGTGACCGTCACGCCGCCCGCGGACATCACCAGGAAGTCCTGGCGGCCCACGGCCGTATCGGCCCGCTCGGCCATGGCCGAAGTGTTGGCGTTGAAGTTCACGGCGGTGTAGGCCTTTTTGTAGCTAATGGGCACGGTGATGGGGGCGGCGATGGTGTCACGCAGCTGCACCTGCACCACGCCGTCGCGATCCACCACGGTGACGCCGATCTGGATGCCCTTCTCGCGGCAGGCGTCGATGGTGGCCTGGGCGATCTTCTGCGCCGTATCCAGGGACAGGCGCTTGACGGAGACGGTCATGGGGTCCTCGGCCAAGGCGGGGGAGGCGACGCCTGCGGTGATGAGCGCGGCGGCGCAGAGGGCGGTCACGCCGGCGGCGGTGCGGGTACGGAGCGGACGGATCATGCGGTAACTCCTCTTTTGGGTGTCGTTAGGGGTTGGTGGCGATGTGCTCGGCGGGCCGGGATCATTGGCGCCGGCCCACCGGTGTGTCCAAGTTGGGCCTTATTCCACGTCGGCAAAGGGGCATCGTGCTCGGGCCCGGCGCGTCAGCGCTCGGCAGGTGCGCAGGGTGCGGCGCCACGCGGCGCGCAGCGCCGGCGGACAACGCCAAAGGGACTGGGCCAATATTCCCGCGCCCCGGTCGGTCTAAAGACTGGCGGCCCCAACAATCAACGCGTTACGCGAGCGCCGCGTCGGGTTACGCTGCGCTCACGCGACCGACGCGGGAGCTTGCCCAGTCTCCGGAGCGGTGTCGCCAGTCACTAGGGCTTGTCGGCACCGCCGCGGGACGCTCGGCGCTCAGGCGCCCGGCCCGCCGGATGGATAGCGCTCGGCGACGTAGTCGTTGACCATCTCCTTGAAGCGCTCGGCGATGCCGGCGCCTTTGAGGGTCGTGACCTTTTGGCCGTCGATGTAGACGGGGGCCGAGGGCTGCTCGCCGGTGCCGGGCAGGCTGATGCCGATGTTGGCCTGCTTACTCTCGCCGGGGCCGTTGACCACACAGCCCATGACGGCGACCTGCATGGTCTCCACCCCGGGATGCACCTCGCGCCAGACGGGCATCTGCTCGCGGAGATAGTCCTGAATCTCTTCGGCGAGCTCCTGGAAGACGGTGCTGGTGGTGCGCCCGCAGCCGGGGCAGGCGGCGACCATGGGCGCGAAGGGCCGCAGGCCCATGGTCTGAAGCACCTCCTGGGCGACCACCACCTCGCGGGTGCGCGACTCGCCGGGGGCTGGGGTCAGCGAGACGCGGATGGTGTCGCCGATGCCCTCTTGCAGCAGCACCGCGAGCGCCGCGGTGGAGGCGACGATGCCCTTAGAGCCCATGCCGGCCTCGGTCAGGCCGAGGTGCAGGGCGTGGTCCGTGCGCTCGGCGAGCATGCGGTAGACGGCGATCAGGTCCTGCACACCGCTCATTTTGCAGGAGAGGATGATGTGGTCCCGCGGCAGGCCCAGCTCCTCGGCGCGCTGGGCGCTGCCGACGGCGGACTCCACCATGGCCTCGCGCATGACCACATCGGCCTCTTTCGGCTGCGGCGACTTGGCGTTGGCGTCCATCATCCGGACCACCAGGTCCTGGTCCAGGCTGCCCCAGTTGACGCCGATGCGCACGGGGCGGTCGTAGCGGCAGGCGATCTCGACCATGGTGGCGAACTGGCTGTCGCGCTTCTCGCCGCGGCCGACGTTGCCGGGGTTGATGCGGTACTTGGCCAGGGCCTCGGCGCAGGCGGGGTAGTCGGAGAGCAGCCGATGGCCGTTGAAGTGGAAGTCGCCGATCAGCGGCACGCCGATGCCCATAGCGTCCAGGCGCTCGCGGATGCGCGGCACGGCCGCGGCTGCGGTCTCGTTGTTGACCGTGATGCGCACGAACTCCGAGCCCGCCCGGGCCAGCTCCGCGCATTGGGTCACCGTGGACTCGATGTCCGCGGTGTCCGTGTTGGTCATGGACTGCACGCGGATCGGCTCGTCGCCACCGACGCCGATGCCGCCGATCAGCACGCGCCGTGTGCGACGCCGACTGATGGAGATCTGGCTGCTGGTCATGTCTACCTCTGAGTGATCCGGCATCTAGCCAGTCATTGTGCCACAGCGGGCGCCGAGCGAAGCCCATGGGCGAGGGCGAGATAATCCGGATGCTCCGGCCCGATGAGGCCGTGACGCATCAGGAAATCGATGATGACCAGGTTGCAGTTGAGCTTGAAGGCATCGCTGGTGTCGACGATGCGCATCACCTCCGTCGCCGGCAGGAGCTGGAAGGACTCCACCTCGTCGTCGTTGCAGCGGGGGCTGATGTCGTCCGGCAGCTCCAGGTCGTAGCAGTAGATGGTGTCGGGCTTGAGACCGCGGTCCGAGTCCCGGCAATAGGCGACGATGCCGACGGGCCGGGCACGGTCGGCGATTGCCGCCGGCAGGGCGGCTTCCTCCCAGCATTCCTTGCGCAGATTCTCCGCCAGCGAGACGCCCCAGGGCAGGCCGCCGGCCACCATGTGATCGAGCTTGCCGGGGGCTACCCGCCGGCTCTGGGAGCGTCGCCCCACCCACAGATAGAGTCCGTCGTCACGGCGCACATAGCCGTTCAAGTGCTGGCCGAAGGCGCGAATGCCGAAGTACGGGGCCACCGCCCGGTCCATCAGGAAGCGGGCCTCGCCGGCGGCATTGAGCACCGGATAGCGCTCGCCGTGGCGATGGCTGATGAGCCCGCGACGGTCCCAATCCGCAGCGTGCGCGGCGAAGGCGTCGCTGCGGGCGTCGAAATCGGCCGGTGCCGTGACCCAGTGCAGGCCGTCTTCCGCGCGCACGAAGTCACCGCCGCCCTCCGTCAATGCCTTGGCGAAGCGCCTCCGCACCAGCCCAAGCCGCTCCCCACCCACGACGAAGGGCTCGAAGTCAGCGGGGTTCCAGCGGTTGCAGGTGTGGATGTGGTCGAGGAGGGACACTTGGGCAGGACTGAGTACGGAGTACGGAGTACGGAGTACGGGGTACGGGGTACGGAGTACGGAGTACGGGGTACGGAAGGGTTGCGCATGGATCAAGGTCTGATGCGCAGAAGCCGTTCAGGGTACAAGGTACGACTGCACCACGTCACTGAGGGCGTCGGCCCACGTACTCCGTACTCCGTACTCCGTACTCCGTACTTCCCACTGCGTAGTACTACGCACAACATCCCATCTCCCGATGATCACGCAGCGACGCAAGGCAGCATCACCCCGGTATGACCGTACAAACCACCCGCCGGTCGCTCCGCGGCCCGTCGAATTCGCAGAAGAAGATGTTCTGCCAGGTGGAGAGTCCGAGCTGGCCGTCGATGACGGGGATGGTCTCGGAGGGTCCGATGAGGCCCGCCTTGAGGTGGGAGTCGCCGTTGCCGTCTTGGGCGTCGTGGCGCCAGACACCGCGGGGGATGAGCTGGCGCAGCAGCTCGACGACGTCGGTCTGGACGCTGTCGTCCCAGTTCTCCTGGATCATGATGGCCGCGGTGGCGCCCTGGGCGTAGACGGCGAGCAGGCCGTCGCGCACCCCGCTGCGGGCGACCAGGTCGCGCACCTGTGGGGTGATGTCCACGAGCACCTCCCGGCTGCGGGTGACGAGGTGGATGGTCTCGCGCATGCTGAAGTTTGAAGGGGGAAGTGGGAAGTTTGACGGCGGCTGCGCAGGCGCTTGTTGTACGGGGCGAGTCTTGCGTTCGCGCCGCAGGGACTTCGGCGCAAGTCGGCCCGACGTTGGGAGGCCGTACGCTGGGAGGCCCCACGCTGGGAGGCCCGACGGTCAGGCGCTGACTGCCGGCTCGGTGTCGGGCTTCGTGCCTCAGCCCGACCAAGGCGCTCGTGCTGCGGCGGGCGCGCGCCGCCGGCATTCTAGCGTCAGCGCTCCTCGTGCTTCACGGTGTCCCAGAGTCGTTCCATGTCGTCGCGGTACTCGGGCGCCGGCTCTTTGCCGGCGGCGCCGAGGCAGACCTCCACGCGCATAAAGCGGCGCTCGAAGCGGTGGTTGGCGGCGCGCAGGGCCTGCTCGGCATCCACGCCCAGGTGCCGCGCCAGATTCACGCAGGAGAACAGCAGATCCCCGACCTCGTGCACCCGCTCCAGCGGGTCGGCGTGGGCGCTGAAGGTCTCCTCGCACTCGGCGAGCTCCTCGCGCACCTTGTCCGCGACGCCTTCGGGCGTCTCCCAATCGAAGCCGACGCGGGCAGCGCGCTTTTGCAGCTTGCCGGCGCGCACCAAGGCGGGCAGCGCCTGGGCGACGCCTTCCATGACGCTGGTGCGCACGCGCTGGCCCTTGGCCTCACGCTCGGCGGCCTTCATGGCCTCCCAGTTCTCGCGGACCTCTTCTTCGCTGGCCACTTCGGCATTGCCGAACACATGCGGATGGCGGCGGACCATCTTGCCGGTGATGGAGGCCACCACATCGCCGAAGTCGAAGGCGTCGTCCTCCTCGGCCATGCGCGAATAGATGGCCACCTGGAAGAGCAGATCGCCGAGCTCCTCGCAAAGCTCGGCCATGTCGTCGTTCTCGATGGCCTCGGCGACCTCGTAGGCCTCTTCCAGCGTGAAGGGCAGGATGGTGCGCGGGGTCTGCTCCAGGTCCCAGGGGCAGCCGTGCTCGGGATCGCGCAGGCGGGCCACCACAGCGAGCAGCGCCTCGATGCTACGCGGGTCCAGGGCACGGGCGTCGGGGGTGGGCGCGTGCGTTGGTCGGTCGTGCTGATGGCTCATGGCAGTGGCAACGGGCTTGCTGCGGCGTGGCATTGGGCGCTCCGGGCGGCAGAGCTTCCTGTTGCGCGGGTCTTGGACAAGGTGTCGCGGCTGTTTGGTTGTCTCTGTCGCACACGGCGCTTCCCGCGATGACGGTGAAGGTCATCAGCAGGGAATTCGAGCCGATGCCGTCGGTGGATGCGCCGCCGGGTCAGGGTCGCACCAAGGCGTTGAACAGCACACCCAGCACCACCGCGGCGATGCTGCCCCACTTCCAGTACGCGATGGGTATGCCGATGACCTCGTCCGGTTTGGAGCTGCTCGGGTCCTTGACGATCTGCCACAGGTGCGGCCCAGCGAGGAACCAAGGAATGAAGCCGAACATCACCGGCAGGCCGATCCACAGCGGCAGGGGCTGGTTGATGTAGACCAGCACCAGCAGTGCCGGCCAGGCCACGAGGTAGCCCGCCGTGAGCTTGGCGTCCAGCGTCTTCTCGCGGGTCAGCACGAACGCGAACAGCGCGCCGATGGCCCAGGCAGTCGCCAACACGATAAGGACGATGCGCAACGCCGAGCCCCTCGGTCAGATCGCGCCGCAGCGCAGCGGATTGCCGGCCAGCAGCGAGGTCATGGCAGCACCACGTCCGGCTCTGGCGGAGGCGGCTCCTGCTTGATCTTGCGCACCGTGATGTGCGGGCTCACGGCCACGTCCACGAACTTTGCACAGTCGCCGGGCTGGGTGGTGAAGCGGTTCATGTCCTCGCCGATGGCGCAGCGCCCCGGGTCCGTGATGCCGATGTAGTCGATCTCGTCGCAGCGAATCTGCGTGAACACCACCTCGCGGTACTGGCTCTCGGTGGGCTTCACATTGGTGAAGTTGCGGGTGATGGCCTCGTACTTCACGTTGCCGCGGATGTAGGCGGTGAGCCGGATCGAGAGGTTGGTGACCTTGATGTCCAGGTTGTTGGTGAAGGTCATGCCGAGCATGCAGGCGTCGGGGAACTCCTTTTTCATGTGGATGCTCACCACCACCGCCTTGCGGCCGGTATCTGTGACGGGCTCACTGCGGGAGATCTTGGGCGCGTTGGGATTCTCCGGCGGCCCTGGATCGAGCCCGACGGCACGCTGGAAGTCGTCCGTGGCACACCCGCCGACCGCCAGCACGGCCAGCAGCGCGACGGCTTGGATCGGCTGCTTGAACATAGACAACTCGACTAGATCCGCTCAGGAGTGCTCGGCTCGGCGGGTCGGCGGAGCTCCGCCGGGCCGAAAAGCCTTTGAAAAAGCCGGGCCAAGGCCCGTGCGATGCTCCCCAGATCTCAGGGCTCGCCAGACCTGGGCTGGCCAGACCATGATTCAGCGGGCGCACCGACGCCTCGAGTGCCCCGGCGTCGGCGTCAGAATACCGGATTCCGCTCCGACGGCTGTCTCAGCCTTGCCTGGATACGACGTCCGACGGTCCGCGACAGCATCCCACATGGTAACCAAGGAGACTGATGCAGGTCCACGCCGCAGCACCCCAAGCCATCACCGGAGGGCCTAGCGCCGGACGGTCGGCGGCGGCTCGACGTGCTCGGGGCGCGCAAGACACCCAAGGCGCACCCGCCGCCAGTGTGCCCATGCCGACCCGGCGTTAGACTGGCGCAATAGGGCGCCGCACCCTAGTGACGACGCAACCTCAACCCAGCGCGCGACATGCAAAGACCTATCTGCGAGTCCATCTACGCCATCGCCCGGTGGGGTGAAGGCTATTTCCACATCAACGCCGCCGGCCATCTCGCGGTGCGCCCGGACCCCAATGCCGCGACGGAGATCGACCTGGCGCTGCTGGCCCGGCGGCTGCGCGACGAGGGCCTGTCCCTGCCGGTGCTGGTGCGCTTCGACGACATCCTCCGCCACCGCGTGCGGGTCATGCGCACGGCCTTCGAGGGCGCCATGAGCCGCCTGGACTGGCGCGGCACCTACCGGCCCGTCTACCCCATCAAGGTCAATCAGCAGCAAAGCGTGGTGCGGGCCATCCTGAGCGGCGGCGGCATCGGCCTGGAGGCCGGCAGCAAGCCCGAGCTCATGGCGGTGCTCGCCCTGGTGCCCGAGGGCGGCATGGTCGTCTGCAACGGCTACAAGGACCGCGAGTATATTCGCCTCGCGCTCATCGGCCGCCGCCTCGGCCTCGCCGTGCACATCGTCATCGAGAAGCCCTCGGAGCTGCAGCTGGTCATCGAAGAGGCGGAGCGCCTGGGCGTCGAACCGCTGCTCGGGGTGCGTGTGCGCCTGGCCGCGGCGGCGGCCGGCAATTGGCAGAACAGCGGCGGCGAGCGGGCCAAGTTCGGGCTGTCCGCGCAGCAGGTGCTGGCGCTGGTCTCGCAGCTGGAGGCCGCCGGCGGTCTCGGCTGGCTGCGGCTGCTGCACGCGCATCTCGGCTCGCAGATCCCGAGCCTCGCCGACATCCGCGCCGGCGTGACGGAGCTGTGCCGTTTCTACACAGCGCTGGTCCGGCGCGGCTGCGGGCTGGAGACCCTCGACATCGGCGGTGGCCTCGGCGTCGACTACGAAGGCACCCGCACCCGCGCCTACTGCTCCGTGAGCTACGCCCTGGAGGATTATGCCGGCGCCATCCTCGGCACCGCCGCCACCATCTGCCGCGAGGCGGGCGTCGCCGACCCGCATATCGTCACCGAGTCCGGCCGGGCGCTGTCCGCGCACCATGCGGTGCTGATCATGGACGTGGTGGACCGCGAGCGCGCCGGCGGCCTCGCGCAGACGCCGGATGCCCCACCGTCGGACCCGCCAACGGCCAGCCCTCACCTGGCGGCCCTGGAGCAGGCGCTGACGGAGGTGGACCAGGGCCCGCCGCTGGCGCTCTTCGAGCGCGCCGAGGCCGCCGTGCTGGCCGTGCGCGAGGACTTCGCTGCCGGCCGCCTGGGCCTTGCGGCGCGCGCCCGCGCCGATGAGTGCTATGCCGGCATCTGCCGGGCGCTGCGGGCGCGGCTCTCGCACAGCAGCCGCCGGCAGCGGGAGCTGTTGGACCGCCTCAACGGCGAGCTCGCCGACAAGCTTTTCTGCAACTTCTCGCTGTTCCAGTCCCTGCCCGATGTCTGGGCCATCGATCAGATCTTCCCTATCGTGCCCCTACAGCGCCTGCACGAGGCGCCGACGGAGCGCGGCATCGTCCACGACCTTACCTGCGATTCCGACGGCTGCATCAGCCATTACGTGGACGCCGACGGCATCGAAGCGAGCCTGCCGGTGCACGCCCGGGATCCCGGCGCCGGGGCCTATCTGCTCGGCGTCTTCATGGTGGGGGCCTATCAGGAAATCCTCGGCGACATTCACAACCTCTTCGGCGACACCGACGCCGTCAACATCGCCCTGGATGCCCAGCGCCCGGAGGGCTACCGCCTGTCCGAGCCCGAGCGCGGCGACTCGGCCGACGAGCTCCTGAGCTATGTGCACTTCGAGCCGCGGGAGCTCCTCGCCCGCTACCGTCGGCGTATCGACGCCACCGGGCTGCCGCGCAGCGAGCGCGAGCGGCTGTACCTGGAGCTGAAGGCGGGGCTCTATGGCTATACCTATCTCGGCAGCCTGTGACGTCCTCAGCCCTCAGCCCTCAGCCCTCAGCCCTCAGAATTCAATATACCGTCCCCATAATTAGATGCGTCCCCATGTTAGAGGCCGGCCTCCTGGCTGGGGTCGTGAAACGGGCAGGGCGCTACCATATAGGTGCCGGTGTTGGGAAATCTCACGCTTCTGCATGCGCTGGTCATGATCACCACCCGCTCCCGCCCCGCTGCCCCGGCTTGGATCACCACAGCGCTCCTCGGCCTGGGCGCGGCCCTCGTGTCCGCAGCGGCTGCCGAGCCGGCGCCGGTGACGCTCGCCGAGGTCAAGCGGCAGGTGCTGCGCGAGCAGGCCGTGCTGTCGGGGACCACCATCGCCCGGCGACGGGCGGCGCTGTCGCCGAAGGTCGACGGGCTGGTCACGGAGCTGTTCGTCGACGCCGGCAGCCTGGTGGACGCCGATGATCCGATTCTGACGCTGGACGACCGGCTCGAGGCCCACAACGTCGAGGCGGCGGCGGCGCGGGTGCAGGAGGCGGCGGCCGACCATCAGGACGCCATCCGTATCCGCGACGAGCTGCTGCGGCTCAAGGAGGGCCGGCACGCATCGGAGACCGACATCCGCTCTGCCGAAGCGCGCGTGGACATGACCGCAGCCGCGCTGGCCGCGGAGCGCGCGGCACTGGCCCGGGCGGAGGAAATCCAGCGCCGGCACCGGCTGCGCGCCCCCTTCGCCGGCATGATCGTCACCCGCCACCTGGAGGTTGGCGAATGGGCCAAGCGCGACGAGGCGGCGGTGGAGCTGGTGGCCCTGGACGTGCTGCGCATCCGCGCGACCCTGCCGCAGACCGACTTCGCGCGGGTGACCCGCGGCGCCGGCGCGACGGTGCAATTCGATGCGCTGCCGGAGCGCCGCTTCCGCGGCGAGGTCTTCGCGCGCGTGGCCAGCGGCGACGCCCGCTCGCGCACCTTCCCGATCCTCATCGACCTCCCGAACCCGGATCGCCTGCTGGCCCCCGGTATGTCCGCCCGAGTGCGGGTAGATCTCGCCGGCGGCGAGGCCGAGGTCCTGAGCGTGCCCCGGGACGCCATCGTCGCCAAAGCCGGCGGCACACGCGAGGTCTGGCGGGTACAGGAGGAAGACGGCATCCTCAAGGCCTACCCCATCGAAGTGGAAACCGGCCGTGCCGGCGGCGATCGCCTGGAGATCACGGCCGGCGAGCTCGCCGACGGCGACCGCGTGGTGCTGCTCGGCAACGAATCCCTCCAGCCCGGCCAGACCGTCGCTCCCCAGCCGAGCGCACCCCAGCCGAGCGCGCCCCGCCCGGACGCGGCGGAGACAGTCGCGCTCGATTAGAGCCGCCGCCTCGTGCGGCCGCCACCCAGCTCAGCCCCTGGGCGCGCGGGGGCCTGACGCACAGGCTGGCGACGCGCGGCGCCGGCTGCGGGGTCCGGCGGTTTGGGCCGGCCGCCTCGCCTGCGGGTCGTCCCGCACGTTGCCTCCGACTCTCGACGGCGCCAATTAGGCCATACCCGGCGCCGAGCGCGCCCGCAACGCCCTGCCGGCTCCGGCAACGACCACCGCCATGTTCAAATTCGCCATCGAGCGCCCGGTGATCCTCACCGTGGCCGTCCTGCTGCTGACCCTGTTCGGCATCCTGTCCATCTTCAACGTGCCGGCGCAGATGATCCCGGACTTGGACGCGCGGGTGGTGACCGTCAGCACCAGCTGGCCCGGCGCCGCGCCCCAGGACCTGGAGAAGGAGATCGTCATCGAGCAGGAGAAGTACCTGGGCCGCATCCCTGGGCTGGAGCGCATGGTGTCCACCGCCAGCACCGGCAGCGCGGACATCGAGCTGGAGTTTCCCTTCACGGTGCCCATGGAAGAGGCGCTGCTCAATGTCAACAACGCCCTGTCCCAAGTGCCGGGCTACCCGGAGAACGTGGACCAGCCGAGCATTCGGGCGGAGGCCTTCTCCAGCAACGCCTTCATGTACTTCCGGCTGATGCCGGAGACCGGCGCCTTCACCGAAGAGGACATCGTCGCGCTGCGGGACTGGGTGGAGGAGTACGTGGTGCAGCAGATGGAGCGGGTGCCGGGGGTGTCGAGCGTGGGCTTGCGCGGCGGCGCAGAGCGCCAGCTGAAGGTCTACGTCGACCCGGTGCGGCTCGCCGAGCGCGGCATCAGCCTCACGGAGCTGCGCGAGGCCATTCGCGCGCGCAACCGCGACGTCTCCGGCGGCGACCTCGACAGCGGCAAGCGCCGCTATCTACTGCGCACCATCGGGCGCTTCGACAGTCCCGAAGAGCTGGAGGAGCTGGTCATCGCCGAGCGCGACGGCGCCTTCATCCGGCTCAAGGACGTCGGTCGCGCCGAGCTCGGCTATGCCGAGGTGCGCAGCTACGCCTATTCCGAGGGCAAGCCCATCCTCGGCTTTGCGGTGAGCCGCCAGATCGGCAGCAATGTCATCCAGATCAAGCGCGACATGATGGACAAGGTCGCGGAGCTGAACGAGACGCTGCTGGGCCCCAAGGGACTCAAGCTCATCCGCACCGCCGACGATGTCGTCTATGTCACGGATGCCATTCGGGTGGTGGAGCGCAATCTTGCCATCGGCGCCGTGCTGGCGACGCTGGTATTGTTTCTGTTCCTGCGCTCCTTGCCGGCGACGCTCATCGGCGCCATCGGCATCCCCATCTGCACCGTCGCCGCCTTTCTCGGGCTCATGCTCACCGGGCGCACCATCAACGTGATTTCGCTCGCCGGCGTCGCCTTCGCCATCGGCATGACGCTGGATAACAACATTGTGGTGCTGGAGAACATCTTCCGCCACCTGAGCCAGGGCAAGGAGCGCCTCAAGGCGGCGCTCGAGGGAGTGCGGGAAGTCTGGCCCGCGGTGCTGGCCTCCACCCTCACCACGGTGGCCGTGTTCCTGCCGGTGGTGTTCGTGCAGCAGGAGGCGGGGCAGCTGTACTCGGACATTGCGATTGCCATCTCATCGAGCATTCTGATGTCCATGCTGCTGGCCATCACCCTGGTGCCGGCGGCGGCCGGGCGCTGGCTCAGCCCGCCGACTGCTTCGGGGCGTCGGCGCCTGCTGGACCGCCTCGGCGGGGCCTTCGCTGCCGCGGTGCTCGGCATGGTGCACTGGCTGGCGCAGGGGATCGTCCGCCCGCTGCTGGTCATCACGCTGGTGCTCGGTGCCGCCGGGGCCATTATCTGGACCCTGACGCCGGACGCGGAGTATCTGCCGGAGGGCGAGGAGTCCAAGATCTTCACCCTGATGTTCGCCCCACCCGGCTACAACATCGACATGATGCGCCGCGCCTTCCAGGAGGTGGACAAGGACTTCTACCCGGCCGTGGGACAGGACCCGGCGCTGTTCGCCGCGGGCGAGACGGACGTGCCGGCACTCAACTTCACCATCGGCTTCGCAAGCCAGAGCCGCGTGTTCGCCGTGCGGGAAGCCACCGACCGCCGCCAGACCGCCGATCTGATGCAGGTCGCGAGCGAGAAGACGAGCGCGCTTCCGGGGTTGCGCAGCTTCTCCAGCCGGGGGTCCATCTTCTCCGGCAACTTCGGCGGCACCCGCGCCATCAACATCGAGATCAGCGGGCCGCAGCTGGCGACCCTATTCGATGCAGCCTCCAAGGTGCAGGCCAAGGCCAAGGCCATCTTCGACGGCCCGCGGGTCAAGTCCGAGCCCTCGGCGCTGACCCTGGGCCAGCCCATGCTGGAGGTGCGCCCGGACTGGGAGCGCGCGGCCGAGCTCGGCATCGCGCCGGCGGACCTGGGCTATACCGTTTGGGCCTATTCGGACGGCGCCTTCGTGGACGATTTCTTTCTCGATGACGACGAGATCGACATCTTTCTCTACAGCACCGCCGGCAACATCGAGCGCCCGCAGGATCTGGAGCGCCTGATGCTCTACTCCCCGAACGGCGGCATCATCCCCCTGTCCTCCGTCGCCCGCCTGGCCGAGAGCGTCAACACCGAGACCATCCGCCGCGTGGACGGCGACCGCACCATCACCATGAGCATCATCCCGCCGGACGACGTGGCGCTGGAGGAAGGCGTCCGCCGAGTCCAGCAGGAGATCATCCAGGGCATGCCGGCGGCGGGCGAGCTGCCCGCAGCAATCCGCCTGCAATTGAGCGGCGCCAGCGACCGACTGCAGGCCACCATGCGGGCCCTGGCGGGCAACTTCGCGGTAGCGCTGCTGATTGCTTATCTGCTGATGGTGGCGGTGTTCAGCCACTGGGGCTGGCCGCTGCTCATTATGACCAGCGTACCTGTGGGCATCAGCGGCGGCATCGCCGGGCTTTGGCTGCTGAATCTGAGCGGCGCGCACCTGGATAAGATCGGGCTCTATCCCATCCAGCAGCCCTTCGACATGATCACCATGCTGGGCTTTTTGGTGCTCATCGGCACCGTGGTGAACAACCCGATCCTGATTGTCGAGCGGGCGGTGGGCAATGTGCGCGAACAGGGCCTCGCCATCATGGACGCCGTGACGGAGGCGGTGCGGGTGCGCATCCGCCCGATCATGATGTCCATGGTCACCACCGTGGCCGGGCTGTCGCCGCTGGTGTTCAACCCGGGCGCAGGGACGGAGCTCTACCGCGGGCTCGGTGCCATCGTGCTGTTCGGCCTTTTGTTCAGCACACTGGTGACCCTGACCTTCATGCCGGCGCTGCTGGCACTGACCCTGCGGTTCGTGCGGCGGGGTGCGCATGGGGAGCCCGCGGCACACGCCGGAGAGGCATTGCCCGAGCCTACGCGATAACGCCACCGGTCGCGTCAGCCGCGGCTCCAATCCAGGTCTTTGGCCTCGGGGCTGGGGGCTTCCAGCCCGAGCGCATCGGTGCCCTCGTCGCCGTTCTCGTCCCAGAACTTCTGACCGAGCTCGTCGATCTGCAGCACCCCGTCACCGGCTTGGGGGCCCGTGGGCGTCGCCTGCAAGGTGAAGGCGTTCGCGGCGACACCGCCGGGGAAGCTCACGCTGTAATGGTCGGCACCGGTGGCGATGGCCGGCGCCGCATCGTCGCCGGTGCCGCAGACATTGTCAGCGCCAGGGTTGTAGCAACCGGTTTCGGTGTAGATGCGCTCCATGAAGTGGGCAAGCCGCATCAGCTCCGCCTGCACCTCGGAGCGGCGAGCGCTTCGAACCTGCTCCTGATAGCTCGGATACGCCACCGCGGCGAGGATACCGACCATGGCCACCACCACCAGCAGCTCGATAAGGGAGAACCCCTGATGGTCACGCGTCCTGCCCGCGGGCCCGTCGTCGGCGCGTGCGGTCCTTGGGACGTTGGCGCTCACGGCGACGCGCGACGAGCGATTCCTGCTACTCCAACTGCAGCCAGGTCCGCCAGCCATAGGCGTTGGATTCCTCCAGCTGTAGCAGATTGCCCGCGGAGTCCGACAAGATGCTCATGAGCTCGCCCCCTCCGAGCCCAAGCATCGCGGGCGCAGAATAGATGCCGGCTTCGCTCTCGGCCGTGACCCGAATGCTGCTGCCGACCGTTCGCTCGCCGGCCTGGGCCGCCAGCAAGTCGGCCTCGTCGAAATATCCGTCCAGATTGAAGTCGAAGGGCGTGACCGACAGCCGCGAGCCATCGATGGCATCCAAGGCATTGATCCAACTGACGCCGCCGGCCACGCAGGCCCCGCCCGGAATCACCGAGACGAAGACGACGCGGCCTTGACGCACCTGTGGCGCCGACGCGATCCGCTCGGCGCCGCTGCACTCGGCACTCGCGTCATTGTCCCCGACGGGCACCAGGTCGATCATCCAGCCGCGCGGCTCCGTCACTGTGTTGGTGGGCGTCGCTGTGCTGATGCGTCCCAGGCTCACGATCCCGCCGTCGCCATTGACGGCAATGTCATCGGCCGTGAACGCGTGCTGAAGCAAGTCGCCACGCTCCGGGATGTCGAAGCTATCGCCGCTCCAGTACCGATCGGCATCCCAGATGCCATAGAACGTCTGTACCGAGTCATCATGCTTGTCGGCGGTGCTCAGGAAGCGCCCGGTGCCGAACAGCAGCATATGGCCACCGTTGGGATGTCTGACGAAAGCGATGCGGGTGGTGATCGGCTGGCGGTTGCCGTCGGCGTCCTCGGCGGTGAAGATCTTGACCGGCGTCGCGTCGAGGTCCGTGAGATCGAACCGCCACAGGTTGCCGAACAGATCCCCGGCATACGCCCGGTCGGCAACCAGATCGCCATCCTCGTCCAAGGTCGAGACCTCTCCGAGCCCGTTCGAGCGGCTGTCGGCGGGATCGTCGTTATTCGACTCCCCTGAGCACGGCGCTGCATTGTCACCGGCCGCAGCCGTGTCGGGGGCATCCTCGGAGCCCTCGAGCGTGTCCATGTGCCCGCGAATTCTCTGTGCGTCTTCGCCGGCCAGATTGAGCACATACAAAACCGCGTTGCCCGTTTGGCTGACCGTGCAGTTGGTGGGCGACCCTGCCTGAGCGTCGCCACAGGCGGCTGCGTTCTCGCCCTGAGTGCTGCGATTCTCGTAGCCGTTACCGACGAGAACGACCCAAGCCGGCTCATCGCCGCCGCCTCCGGCATCATCGATGCGCACAATGGCGGGCTTGCCGAAGCTGTAGCCCATATCCCGTCCATCGCGGCCGTCGTCATTCCCGGATGCGTCGGTAAACTCCCAGAGCACCACGTCGCTGGCGCCCGCGGCACTGTTGGGCGGGTCGGGATCGGTGACATCCAGCGCGAAGATACCCTGGGCGCCGGCACCGAAGCTGCCCACCAGGATCGACCGCCAGTCGTTGGTGGTGCCATCGGCATCCGCGAGCTGGGCATCCGAATAGCTGAGCGGGCCATCGACAAAGGCCTGCTTCTTCGGATCCCCCCCTCCATAGGCCGGGTCCGCCAAATCCGCCAGGCCGTCGTACACCGCCCCTGGCACATAAGCGAAGGTTTCGATCAGTGCGGCGGTGCTGCTGTCAGCGTCGAACGCGTGCAGCATGCCGTCGTTTGCGCCGACATAGACCATCATCTTGCGGTCCTTGTGCGCTTCTTTGAACGCGACATAGTCCGCATCCGCAAAGACTTGCCGAGGCGGTCCGACCGCCAGCGGCCCGCTGCCGAGAATATCGCCGAGCGGCGTGTCACGCTTGCGAAAGCCCTCGACAGGGTCACCCCGGAGCCAGTCGATGTAGTCCCTGGCGACCTCCAGCTGCGGGTCACCCCCCGTCAGACCGTCCTGCTGCTCAGCGGAGAGCGCATCGAAGCTCTCGGCGTTGAACAGCGCCGGCTCACCCGTGCCCTCTGCAAAGGTGAAGATCACCCGGTCGGCTGCGGCCGGAAAGGCGTCATCGGCGCGCGTCGTTTGGTAAGGGTCCTGCGCGGTATCGCAAAGCTCGCCCCGGGCCACTGTATGGCAATCATGATCGGCGGGCTGGCTCCCGGTGGAAACGCGCAGGGAGCGAATCTCGCCCAGCCAGGCAGGCGCATCCGTGACGGCTTGAAAGATGCGGGTGTCTTCGCTCAGATCCCCGGCGGTCAGGGCCACCGGGGCGTTGGTCACCGTTTTGTCGGAGGCGGCTGCCACCGCATCCAGGACGTTCTCGAACGAGGCCACCAGCGCTTCCGGCGCCGATGCACTGAAATGTCGGCCGCGGGCGTTCAGGGCAGCGTGAAAGAGATCATCCGCCTTGGCCGCGGGCGGAATCTGCGCCTGTCGGCCCGCGATCGCCAGCTCACAGGGCTCATTGATGCCGCCCGCAGGTGCCGTGTCCGGATTATTGTCGTCATCGAAGTCATAGCCGGCGGCCTTACACGACGGAAAGCCATCGGTCCAGATGTCGTACAAGGTGCTGCCGCTGCGATATTGTCCGTAGTCCAGGTCACCATCTTGATCTGACTCGACAATTCCCTCCAAGCCATAGCTGATCGTGAATAGGCTCAGGTGCTGCCAGTCGGCAGGGTTGTTGTCGGGATTCCAGAAATTGACCGCACTGTCCGTGTCCGCATCGGCTGCGAGGTCACCCAGCAAGATGGGCACATCGTTATCCACGTCTTCACGGAGGTCGCGCGCCCAATAATAAAACGCCGCATCCGCGAGCATGCCGGTATTGGTGTCCTTGTAGGGCGCGGTAGGCGTATAGTCGATGGCACCAAACGGCGAGGCCGCATCCGTCGGAAGGTCCACTGCGGCGGCTGAGTCTCCGTCCCAGTTGTCCTCCAGCCATTGACTGCCGTCGGCCGGGTCGCCTGTACCCTCCGGCCACACCCCGCCCCCTTGGCCGCTCGCGCCGCCACCATTGCCCCAGTCATCATCCCAGGCGCCGTCGGTGAACATCACATGGAAATTCTTCCGGCACCGCGCGCCGCACATGTTGTCGCTGTCGGGGTCATCGGCGCCCGGATTCGCCCGGCAGCCGTGTGAGGCGATGTCATCGGCCAAGGAGATGCCTTGGCTGGCGAATTCACCGGCGCGGATGTGAGCACTGACGAGGGGTTTGTCGTTCGTCGGCGCCAGGTCAAACAGCCATGCGAACAGGGTGCTGCGATTCCTGCTGAACGTCTGGAAGCGCGTCACGAGGTTGTCGTAGTGGGTCGTTCCCGGCGCCCAATCGGCTTGCGGCAAGCCCTGATAGGTGACGCGTACGCCGCCGTCGAGATCCTGCAAGACGCGACTCAAGACCGTCTTCACGGTGAGCATGCGCGTGCGGTAATACTTGTACCAGGTGACAAAGTTCTCGGCGGCGCTTTGCGGGCAGTCGCCGTCGAGGCCAGCACCACAGCGCGCATCCGGGTCCCAGGGGAGATCCGCAACATAGCGCTTTTCGAAGCAGGGGTCGGGTGTCAAAAAGCCGGGGCTCGGATGCTCGTCGCTGCACAGGTGGTCACAGCCCGACTCCCCGGCAGCACAGGCCTCATAGGAGACCGGCACATCACTGGCGCTCGACATCCACTCGCCCGCCTGCGCGTCGGGCACGACTCGGTAACGGGCATCGCCGTCGAATGCGTAATAGTATGGGGAGTCTTGCTCTAGTCCTGAGTCTATCCGCGTCGGGCTGCAAGTGTCCGGGTCCCCCGCCCCGTCTGCTGCGACGGGCTGATACTGCTGACCGCTCAGGTTGTCGCGATGCGCATTGCAGGCAGCCTCGCCACGAAACGGATAAGCCGAGAACTGACCGTTCGCGTCGTCGATGGCCAGGGGTATACCCGTGGCGTCCTTGGCGGGCCGGTAGGTGGTCTGCGGATTGAAGTAGACGGGATTGGCGTCGGGCGAGGCGAGCCAACGGCTTCCGGCAGCGAATTCATCGCGCTGGCCCCATGGTTTTGGTCCAAAGAATGCCCGCTCCATGGATTGGGAGTCATCCACGGTGATGACGAGATTCGGCCCGGTACCTTCCGACAGGAACGGCGGGATCTCGTCCGGCATGTCGCTTGCTGCGGCGGCCATCGCCAAGCCGAGCGCAGCGGCGCCTGGTGCGCGCGCCAAAGTGCACAGGCGCCGCGTTGTCCGTGGACCGCCTTGTCCGTGGCTGTCGCGCCGCCGCCCCGGCGTCATCACTGATGCACCTGCTTGACGATGGTGGACTGCAGGACGGCGCGCGATTGCTCGTTGCCGCCGAAGCCGACGCTGGTGACGGTGTAGTAGTAGGTCACGAGCCGACCAAAGGAGTTGGCCTGGGTATCCGGCGAGATGGGCTCTTTGCGCGCCTCGATATAGATGCGTGGCTGGGCCACCACGCCGGGGATGGCCACAGCCGTATTACCGCCCGGCGCATTGTCCAGTACGCCGGCGAGATCGGCGTACGCCACGCCTTTATATGCCTCGCCCGCTTCCAGCTGGCTCGGGACTTTGCGCCAGCTGCCGAGCACGCTCTCAAGGCGCTGACAAGCGTGCTCCGCGCCTGCTGCATTGCCCGGGGCTTCGGCATCGGCGACGGAGCAGGAGGTCCAAACGTAGTTCGCGCCGGCGGCCGTTGCCGTGATGGGAAAATCCTGTTGCTCGATATACGTGAGGCCCACCTGAAGCCCTGCTTCCGCCGCCTGCAAAGCGATCGTGTTCTGCCGCATATTGCCGGCGAGCCGCTCCTGCAGGACCGTCGTCTGCTGCCCGCTGATGCCGATCATCGTGACGACCAACAGGATCACGAGTCCGACAATGAGAACCGCACCGCGCTGCTGCCTCGGCGCCTGCTGCCGCGGGCTGCGATGGACGAGGCTCGCGCGGTCAGGCACCGCCCTCACTCCCACAAGGCCCAAGGCGTCGCGGCGCGCAGCGCCACGTCGAAGCGAAAGCGCTGATAGAGACGATCATCGGCCGGGTATGCCGCGCCGAGCCGATCCGTTGCGTCATCGCTCGGCGGCCAATCGGACTGGGTCGGCGCGCTCGGCGTACGGGCAGCGTTCTCTTCTTCGGTGGCCAGCAGCAGCTCCACGGCGGCCGAGCGGACACTGGCCCATTTCGCATCCGTTGCGATCTTCGCTGCGCTCTCGCCGCTGTAGTCGAGCGCGCCATCGGCGTTGGCATCGCCACTATAGGTGAGGCGCATGTCGGCGACATTGGGCACGACGACCTCGCTTCTGCCGCTGCCGCGACCGCGGTCGTACATACAGAGCGCCGGTCGGTAGCCCTCGGGTGCAGCAGCCCCATACTCCGAGGGCCGGCAATTGTCGCGACGGCTGCCGGTTTGCAGGGAGCCGTCTTGCACGCAGCAGACGTAGAACACCCGGTACACCAGCGGGTAGACGACTGCTCGGGGATCGGCAGCTCGCTGATTGTAGGGCGCGGTCCCCTTATAGGCCGCCTCGGCCCGCAGGTGGCTCACAGCGTTCACGTCACCGGCATGGTGGATGGTGGTGGTCGGCCCATTGTCCGGATCACTCACCTCAAAGACATGCGCATACTGACAATTCGAGATCAACGCGAGGTCATCGGCTTCGAGGCCCATTGCCGCCACCAGCTCGATGGGCTCGGTGCCGTCGCTGCCTAGGCCGGCGCTCACGGCCATCCCGTGCGGATCGATACCCCAGGCTACGAGCACATCGCCGCCGACATAGCGGTCGGCGACATTGGCCGCAGCCGCTGCGGGCAGATCACTCAATTTGGCGGCATTGGTGAGATCCTCGCTCTGGTCGTAGCCGAGCGCGCGGTGGATGCTTAGGTAGTCCCTGTTGCCGAGGGTGCAGCCGCCCTCCAGCAAATCGCAGGCCTTCACCGTGAGACTGCCCTGCTCCTGGTGCATGGCAATGCTCTTGCAGTCGGTGGACCGCATTGGGCGCATCTCTTTTGCAAGCAGCATCGAGGCAATACGGCCGTTCTCCTGCAGCCGGGCGAAGGCTTGCTCGCGTGCATAGGTCGCGTTCGTGTTGGCGAGGATTTCCGTCAAGCCCAGCACGACGACAGCGCCAACGGCCAGGGCGACCATCAGCTCCACCAGTGAGACACCGCCGTCGTGACGCGCCGGACTGCGTCTGCGGGATGGGCGACCTCTGCACGCAACGCGCTTCGGGGCGATGCTCATGACGGCACGCGTGCGCAGATCCGCAATTCCAAGGCTTCGATATTTCGGCCCGCGGCGCCACCAGCTTGCACAGCCGTAGCGGCTGCCAGCGCCGGTTGCTCGGCGCGGCTATCGTTCCACCGAATGATAATGGCGCAGTGCCCTGCGCCGCAGGCGGCGCCGGTGCAGTCCAGCGTGGCAAGCGGCTTGTCCGCGGGCTTCTCCAAGGGCGTGCGATTCAATTCTCCGGCCCAGTCTGCAAAGAGCGCATGCCCGTCAGGGGAGTCCGTGTCGATCTTGGTGCCGGCCAGCTCGGCGGGATGGGCGCGCAGACGGTCCGACAAGGCATAGGCAGCCAGCGTCGCATGGGAGCGCAGATAGGCGCTGTGGTTGCTGCGCATGGCCGCCAGCTGCAAGCCAGCAACGCCGAGGGCGCCGATGGCGATGATGAAAAGCGTTACCATCACTTCCACCAGCGAGAAGCCGCGGGCGCGAGCAGTGTGGCGAAGACGCGTCATGCTTGACCTCTATGCGATCCACGCTAGCCTCAGAATTGCAGCCCGGCTCGGCCCGTGGTGTGGATGCGAAGGCCCGCCGTTGCCGGATGCGCCCCCGCCGCTGCGTGCAACGCGGCCTTCGGCTATCGCTCGCAAAGCGCTGCACTGAGCCGGTGCGCCAGGCGCCGTTGTATTTAAGCAAACCGCCTATCTTGGCGTCGGGGTATGCCCGAAGCGTACCGGAGCGTGTGGGAAAGTTGGCAGGTACACCGACGGGCAACCGAAATGGCGCGACCAGCGGGGCCCGGCCGCAGCGAAGCCCGAGCCGGGCCCCGGGGCTCGAAAAGGAACAGCTGATAATACAGGAGGTTAAAGCCTCACTGGGGGAGACGCAGACGGCAGTGCCAAAAACGCCGACGCACGACGGCGGCGGGATGACGCCCCGACGCCGGCCCACACCACCGCTCGCTCGCGCCGCAGGGCTGGCAACGGTGCTGGCCTTGCTGGCGGCGAGTGCCGCCGCCGAGATCTATCGCTATCGGGATGCAAACGGCAGCTGGGTGTTCTCTGACCGTCCGCCGCCGCAGGAGCAGCTGCGCACGCATTCAGGACAGTCGACGGCCCCCGGTGAGCCGCGGGTGCGGGTCCAGCCACTGCCCGAGACTCGCCAGTCAACCCCCCCTCCGCAACCTTCGCAACCTTCGCAGGGCAGGCCGCCCGCCGGCGCCGAAGTAGCCCTGCCAGCAAAGCCGGCGGATCCGCGCCGCCTCGACGCGCGCCTGGCACGGCATTTCGAGCCGGTGACACCGGTGGAGCGCAGCAGCCTGGCGGTGGTCACGGTGCATTCGCAGATC
Source organism: Thiohalocapsa halophila (assembly GCF_016583825.1). Lineage (GTDB taxonomy): Bacteria > Pseudomonadota > Gammaproteobacteria > Chromatiales > Chromatiaceae > Thiohalocapsa > Thiohalocapsa halophila. Next base: position 62,197 of record NZ_NRRV01000026.1, read on the forward strand.
GGCACCGGCTCCGGCTTCTTCGTCACCGACGACGGGCTGCTGCTGACGAACCGCCATGTGGTGCGGCCGCCGCCCGACTGGGCCGCCGAAGAGCGTGCCGCGCTCGCGGCCCTCAAGGAGCAGCTGGACGCTATGGAGCAGCGGCTGTCCCTGCCGCGGGACCGATTCTCTGACCCCGGGGACTATGATCGGGGGAAGCGCATTTTCCGCGAGCGCTCCCGGGACTATCGGCAGGCGAAACGGAAGCTGGAAATGCAGCGCAACGCGGCCCTGATACAGCAAGCGTTCGAGATTCAGCTCAAGGACGGGGAGCGCATGAGCGCGGACTTGGTGGATGTGAGCGAGCAGCATGACCTGGCTCTGCTGCGCGTGTCCGGCTATACCACGCCCTTCATCCGACCGACGCCGAGCACGCGGCTGCATCAGACCCAACGCGTCTACGCCATCGGCAGCCCGCTCGGGATCAAGGACACGGTCACGGCCGGGATCTATACCGGGCGCCGCGAAGACATGCTGGTCACGGACGCACGCATCTTGCCCGGCAGCAGCGGCGGGCCGCTCGTGACCGAAGAAGGCTCCGCCATCGGCATCAATACCTGGAAGGCCACGGCGGAGGCGGACATCAAAGCCCGCGGCTTCGGGCTTGCCATTCCCATCGAGGCCGCCTTCGCCGAATTCCCGGACCTGCGGGCGTGGCGCGAGGTGCAGCACGAGCGGATGTCCGCCCCGCCCTGAGCCGATTACATATCGTGCCTGCCGGCCGGCACAGTGTGGGGGCGCCGGCGTGGCGTGTGTCGCGGCAGACTGCCTGGCGCAGCTGGGCCGGGGGCAGCAGGGCCGGCATTAGCCGGCAGCTCGGCGCCGCGCGATCGATGCCGCATCAGCTCTCCGGATGCGGGTCCTTCAGGGTCACGAGCTCCTCGGCGCTCACCGGGTGGATGGCGACGGTGTCGTCGAGCTGGGCCTTGGTGGCGCCCATCTTCACCGCTACCGCAAAGCCCTGGAGCATCTCGTCGACGCCGTCGCCCACCATATGGATGCCCACCACGCGCTCTTCGTCACCCGCGCAGACCAGCTTCATGGCCGTGCGCGGCCCCTTGTGGCTCAGCGCGTAGCGCATGGGCTGGAACTTGGTCTGGTAGATGGTGATCCGCTCGCCCGACTCGCGCGCATCCCTTTCGGTGAGGCCGACGGCACCCGCGGGCGGATGTGCGAACACCACGGTGGGGATGTTGTCGTAGTCCAGACGGCGATTGGGCTGGTCGTTGAACAGCCGCTCGGCGAGCCGCCGCCCGGCAGCGATGGCCACCGGCGTCAGTGGTGCCCTGCCCGTAATATCGCCGAGGGCGTAGACGCCGGCGACGTTGGTGTTCTGAAAGGTATCCGTCGGCACGACGCCGTTGGGCAGCACGTCGACACCCGCCGCCTCCAGGCTCAGGTGCTCCGTATTCGGCCGTCGGCCAACGGCCCAGAGCACGGTATCGAAGCCGCTCAGGACCTGGTGCTCCTTGCCTATGACCGCGATGCCATCGTCCCGGCGCTCCAGGGCGCCGACGGCAAAAGGCAGGTGCATGTCGATGCCGTCTTGGGTCATGTTGTAGACGACCGTCTCGCTGACGATGGGGTCGAAGGTCTCCAGCACGCGGCTCTCCAGCGCCACCACGGTGACCTCCGAGCCCAGCGCGCGCATCACGCCCGCCAGCTCCACGCCGATATAGCCGCCGCCGACCACGCAGACCCGCTTCGGCTGCTCTTGCAGCTCGAAGAAGCCGTCGGACGTGATGCCGAGCTCGGCCCCCGGCACCGGCGGCACGATGGGCCGACCGCCCGTGGCGATGACGATGTGGTCCGCCGTGTAACGCGTGCCGTCGACCTCCAGGGTATGCGCATCCACGAAGTGCGCCTCGCCCTGGATGTGGGCAATGCCCTCGCCCTCCACATAGCCGTTCCAGAAGTCGAGGATGCCGCCGATGAAGCCCTCGCGCCCGGCCACCAAGGCAGCCCAGTCGATACCTTCGAGCCGGGTCTTGATCCCCATCTCGGGCGCGTGACGGACATCCTCGGCCAGATTGGCGGCGTACCACATGACCTTCTTCGGCACGCAGCCGACATTGACGCAGGTGCCGCCGAGCTTGTGACGCTCGATGACGGCGGCGCGCGCGCCGAAGGCGGCGGCCTTTTCGGCGACGGCGAGACCGCCGCTGCCGCCACCGATGGCAATCAGGTCGAAGTGGGTGTCCATGGCCTGTCTCCGGAGCTGTAATGCGCGCGCCGGAAGCGAAGCGTCGCGCGCGGGAAGTGGGATTGGAATACCTGCATATTGAAGCTGTGCCGCCAACCCTGCGGCAATGCGTTGCCGCAAAGGTGCGTGCGGCGGGCGGTGCCGTCTGCTGAGCGCTTGGTTACGTCGACACGGCCGCGGCGCCGGCACCGCCCTGTGCCGACACGATCAGGGGCGGGCAGACCTGGGGCTGCCCGCGGCGGCCCCCGCGGCACCAGCCGCGGGCGACACGCTGCTGCTGCCAGCGCCTTAGCGGCTGGCCATCCACTTCTCGAGATCGTCGGAGCCGCCGACCTTCTGACCGTTGACGAACACCTGGGGCACGCTGGTGGCGCCGGCGACGGCGCGCAGCGTCTCCTCGGTGTAGTCCTTGTTCAGCACCAGCTCCTCGAACTGCATGCCCGCGTCGTTCAGCATGGTCTTGGCCTTGGCGCAGAAGGGGCAGCCCGGGCGGGTGAAGACGGTAATGTCCGCCGGCTTGTTGGCGCTCGGCGCAACATAGGCGAACATGGTGTCGGCGTCGGAGACGTGGAAGGGATCGCCCGGCTCCTCCGGCTCGATGAACATCTTGTCGATGACGCCGTCCTTCACCAGCATAGAGTAGCGCCAGGAGCGCTTGCCGAAGCCCAGATCGTCCTTGTCCACCAGCAAGCCCATGCCCTCGGTGAACTCGCCGTTGCCGTCGGGGATGAAGGTGAGGTTATCGGCGTTCTCGTCTTCTTTCCACGCGTTCATGACGAAGGCGTCGTTGACGGACATGCAGATGATGTCATCCACGCCGTTGGCCTTGAAGGCCGGCGCCAGCTGGTTGAACCGCGGCACGTGGGTCGAGGAGCAGGTCGGCGTAAAGGCGCCGGGCAGGGAGAAGACGATGACCGTTTTGCCCTTGAACAGCTCGTCGGTGGTGATGTCCACCCAGTCCGAGCCCTGACGGGTGCGGAAGGTGACCTGTGGGACGGTTTGACCGGTGCGATCTTGCAGCATGGTGTGTGACTCCGGGTTGGGAAAATTGGCGATCGTCGTGCGGGCTTCGCCGCGCCGACCAGCACATGATGCGGGCTGCGCCCCAGTGTGCAAAATGGGATCTTCAGATAGGGTCGATTGGATAGGCCGATGGATAAAGGGCCTTCCCATCGTCCGCGACAATAATACCGGCCAAAACAAAGCGCGCCGCACGGGAGACCGCGCCGGCGCGCTGTATACAGAGGCGCAGCCGCGAGCGGTAGCCCGCGGCGTCCCGCCGTCAGTTGGGCATGATGACGCGGTCGATGACGTGGATGACGCCGTTACTCGCAGCGATGTCGGTCTTCACGACTTTGGCGCCGTCGACCTTGACGCCGTCGGTCGTGTCGATGGCGATGCTGCCGCCCTGCACCGTCTCGGCGCTGTCCAGATTCACCACGTCGGCGGCCATCACCTTGCCCGGGACCACATGATAGGTCAGCACCGCCGTGAGCGCTTCCTTGTCCGCTAGCAGGGCCTCGAGCTGGTCCTCCGGGATTTTGGCGAAGGCCTCGTCCGTGGGTGCGAACACCGTGAAGGGCCCGTCACCCTTCAGGGTGTCCACCAGTCCGGCGGCTTGCACGGCTTGCACTAAAGTGTCGAAGCTGCCGGCGCCGACAGCGACGTCGACGATATCTCCGGCGGGCACATCGCCAGCGGTGGACGCCTGCACCGGCCGCGCCGGCTGCACACCCCAGTACACGGTCGGATGCAGCATGGGTGCGCCGCGGGCGGGCATACGCTGCGCCCCAGCCGGTATGCCCGGCAGCGGGCTGTGGGCGTGGCCGTAGGACATCGATGCCTGCCCAAGGGGCTGATATGTTTTGACCTGTCAATGATTGGCGCTGAGTTGCGTTAGACGACCTCTTCTTTCTTTGTTTGAAACAGTTTGTTGCAGGGCCTGTGGGTATGTGGGCGAGAGGCCCGAGAGTGTGGGCAACCTGTGGGCCGCGCCGACGTGTCGGCGCGGTCCATAGGTTGCCCACACGGCTTTAGCTCGGGCCGGTCCGCAGGGATGCGGACTCGTCCACATATCCACAGGCCGACGACGGCGTTGCGGCAAACACATTGGCTCAGGACACCCGGCGGCAGATTGCGACGGTGGATCATGCTGATATGCGTGGATTGGGTACCACCGGACTTCACTGCGTCGCGGAGCTGGCCTTTCTCTAAGAGCAGGGATCGACGTGCGGGATGCCCGTTGAGGGATTCTCCCGTACGCCGCCGATATAGCCCCAACAAGGGTTCTCCACACCGGCCGCGGATGCCCTGAGTCAATGTGTCTGTGCGCTGTTTCATCGCCCAATCAGGCGGGTTTCACCACCGCCGCGAGGGGATGGTCCATGGCCGCCCATCAGGCGCTCGTCGCGGGCGTTTGCGCCGGCGTGAGCCGCGGCATCTCTTGGCGCACGATGTCCCAGAGGAACCCGGCCAGCTCACGGGCGATGGCCACGCACACCAGCTTGGTGTTCTTGCCGGCCCGTGTCAGGGTGCGATAGCGCCCGCATAGGCGCACCTGCGCCTTCCAAGCGATCTGCTTGGCCGCGGGCGAGGCATTGCTGGCCTTGGCCTTGAGATGCTTGGTCTGGCGTGCCGGGAAGCGGTAGCTCCAAGCCGATTCGATGAGCATGCGCCGGGCGTGGCTGTTGCCGGTGAGCGTGATCGCCCCTTGGCGCCGGCGCCCGCCGGAGGAGTGCTCGCTCGGCACTAGTCCGAGGAAGGCCATCAGCTGCCTGGGCGAGTCGAAGCGGCTGATGTCGCCGAGCTCGGCCAGCAGCACGATGGCGGCGAGCTTGTCGATGCCGCGCAGCGCCACCAGAGAGTCGACCACCGGCGCCAGCGACCACTCGGGCAGCGCGCGCATGAGCTGATCGTTAAGCTGGGCCACCCGCTCGCCGGCGGCGCGCTCGGCGTCGATGTAGGTCTGCAGCACCACCTGCTGCCAGGGATCGTCCAGCTTCAATGCCGCCAGCCAGTTCTCGTGTGCCGGCGTCCAGCGGCTCTTGCCCTTCGGCCAATGCTGGCCGTGACGCAGCAGGAAGGCGTTGAGCTGCTGGCGCGCCTTGCGCTCCTGCGCCTTGAGATCGTCACGCGCGCGGCTGAGATCGCGCATGCGCTCTTGCTCTTGGTCGGGGACCCACACCCCCGTCAGATCCCCGCTGCGCAGCAGACGCGCAAGCTTGAGCGCATCGCGCCGGTCGGTCTTGATGCGCTCGCCCGCTTTCTTCGGTATCTGTGAGGGCGCGACCACCTGGCAGTCGTGGCCGCTGGCGATGAGCTGGCGGTAGAGCCCGTAGCCGCACGGCCCGGCCTCGTAGCAAAACAGCAGCAGTCCACCGTCATACGCTTCGCTCAGCTTGGCGATGAGCCGCTCGACCTTCTTCGGCGTGTTGGCAATCTCCCCGCGGTAGATCGGCTCGCCGCGCCCGGGCTCGGCCACCGCCACGGCAATCGTCTCTTTGTGCACGTCCAGACCGATGTAGGCCGCGTACTGCTTCGCCGCCCCTTGCCCGCTCGCCGCCGACAACGCCACCTGCGACGATGCCGTCTCAATCTTGCCTGCTGCTACGTTACACTCTTGCATGACCTGCCCCCCTCAAGGTGGCTCTGTGTCGATGGATGTCCGTCCTCAACATAACCCACGGACGTTGAGGACGGGCAGGTCAAAACATCATGTCTGAGCGGCCTGGGCCTGCATCCGGGCGCAACCATCACCGGCGAGCGCATCACCGATGGCAGATGCATTGAGGCCGAGCGCGAGCAGACAAGCGGTGGCGAGCGTGGAGTGACGCAGCGACATGGAGAGCCTCCGTTGGGCAATCGGGTCATCACGGCGGAGAATACCGCCTACATTGACAAATTCTGTTCACTGCTGCCGAAAACAACGTCCAAAACCTCGACACGCCCATAGATTCTACCCGCGGGCTTGTGCGGCATTGCCGTGCTGCCGCAGCCCTGTGGTCTGAGCCCCTTTCGTGCTCTTCGTGGCTCGAATCCGGATCTAGGCTGAAGCGCCAGCACGGCCGCCCGGCGCACGGCCCGCTTCCCCCACACACAAAAAAGCCCCAGCGACAACATCGCTGGGGCTTGAGACGCGTCGACCTTGCGGCCGCGTTAGCGCCGAGGAGGGCGACGGGAGCCAGCCCTCCGACGGCGCAGGTCGATCGCGCGCCGCGCGTCGGCCCGGTTTCGGCTGCTGTTAGGCCAGCGGGCGCGCAGGCATCTCGATGAGGGCGGTGTCGCCGTCCTTCTTCTTACCGCCGCAGCTCTTGCCGTCACCGGCGACGGCGCCGCCGACGGACAGCATCAGGCCAAACAGCAGGGCGGTGGCGAAGGTGAGGGTGGTCTTGGTCATGGTCTAGCACCTTTGAGTTTGATCGGACCGGCCCAATGAATGCGGCCCGATGTATGGATCTGGACAAACGTTGGACGATCGGTCGTCGCCGACACGCTGGACATTACACCCGTCGCCGCCAATTACAAGACCACAAACCTTGGGGACTTAGCCGGCTTAGGCGCTGGAGCGAGCGCGCTCAGGCGACGCCACCCCGACACTGCGGTATCCGGCCGCCGCTTCAGGTGATCACGTCCGGCTCGCGGCGCCCGGTGCGCGCCTCGATCTGTGCGAGCTCCCGCGCCGTGACGATGAGCGGCGCCAGCGCTTCCTGCACCGGCTGGTCGTGCAGCGCCGGGTCGGGCTCGTAGCGCTCGATGTAAACCCGCAGGGTCGCCCCCTGGGTGCCGGTGCCGGAGAGCCGGAAGACGATGCGCGAGCCGCCCGCGAAGCCCACCCGAATGCCTTGATGGGCGGCGGTGCTGCCGTCGATGGGGTCGGTGTAGCTGAAGTCGTCGGCGTACTCCACCGTCAGCGCGCCCAGGCGCTTGCCGGGCAGATCCGGCAGCAGGATGCGCAGGTGGTCCATGAGCTCGCCGGCGGCGGCGGCGTCCACCCCTTCGTAGTCGTGGCGGGTATAGAAGTTGCGCCCGAAGCGCCGCCAATGCTCGCGCACGATCTCGGCTACGGAGTGGCGCTTGACCGCCAGCAGGTTCAGCCAGAATAGCACCGCCCAGAGCCCGTCCTTCTCGCGCACGTGGGCGGAGCCGGTGCCGAAGCTCTCTTCGCCGCAGAGCGTGATGCGCCCGGCATCCAGCAGGTTGCCGAAGAACTTCCAGCCCGTGGGCGTCTCGAAGCACTCCACCCCCAGCTCTTCGGCCACCCGGTCCGCCGCCTGGCTGGTGGGCATGGAGCGCGCCACGCCGGCGATGCCCTGCTTGTAGCCGGGCGCGAGATGGGCGTTGGCCGCGAGCACCGCGAGGCTGTCGCTGGGCGTGACGAAGAAGCCCTGACCGAGGATCATGTTGCGATCACCGTCGCCGTCGGAGGCGGCCCCGAAGTCGAGCCCCGCGGCGCCCTGGGTCAGGGCCACCAGGTCGTGCGCGTGCAGCAGATTCGGGTCCGGATGGCCGCCGCCGAAGTCCTCCAATGGCTTGCCGTTCATCACCGTGCCGGGCTCCGCGCCCAGGCGGTTCTCCAGGATCTCCACCGCATAGGGACCGGTGACGGCGTGCATGGCATCGAAGCACATGCGAAAACCCCCGGAGTTGAAGAGCTGGTGGATGGCGTTGAAGTCGAACAGCTCCTCCATCAGGGCCGCATAGTCCGCCACGGGGTCCAGCACCTGCACCTGCATATTGTCGAGCGCCTGCTCGCCCACCGCATCCAGGTCCACGGCACCGGCGTCGCTGATCAGATAGCGGTCGATACTGGCGGTGCGCTCGAAGATGGCGTTGGTGACCGACTCCGGTGCCGGCCCGCCGGCGTCGATGTTGAACTTGATGCCGAAGTCCTCGTCCGGCCCGCCCGGGTTGTGGCTCGCGGACAGGATGATGCCGCCCTGCGCCTGATACTTGCGGATAATGCAGGACGCCGCCGGCGTGGATAGGATGCCGCCTTGGCCCACCAGCGCCCGCGCGACGCCGTTGGCGGCGGCCATGCGCAGGATGGTCTGGATGGCCTCGCGATTGTAGAAGCGCCCGTCGCCGCCGAGCACCAGCGTGCCGCCGGCGAGGCCGCGCTGGGTATCGAAAATGGCCTGGACGAAGTTCTCCAGATAATGTGGCTGCTGGAAGGTCTTGACCTTCTTGCGCAGGCCGGACGTGCCGGGCTTCTGCCCGTCGAACGGCGTGGTGCTGACTTGCGTGGCTGCCATCCCCGATTCCCCTTGATTTCGCGCAGGTATGCCTACATGGACTGCGGCGCTTGGAGCGCCGTCGCAGCTGCGATTCTACGGCATCAGCCCGCAGTGACGCCCGGCGCGCCACCCCCATTCGACAGCAACCAGACACCGAAGAGACCCATGACCGTCGAAGCCCACAAGGAAACCCTAGAATTCAAGGCCGAGGTGAGCCAGGTCCTGGACCTGGTCATCAGCTCGCTCTACTCCAACAAGGAGATCTTCCTGCGGGAGCTGATCTCCAACGCCTCCGACGCCGCCGAAAAGCTGCGCTTCGAGTCGCTGACCGACGAGCAGCTGCTCGAAGACGACCCGAGCCTGCGCGTGCGGGTGCTGGTGGACACCGACGCCGGCACCATCACCGTCTCCGACAACGGCATCGGCATCAACCGCCAGGAGATGATCGACACCATCGGCAGTATCGCCAGCTCCGGCACCCGTCAGTTCGCGGAAGCCCTGCGCGCCGCACAGGGCGCCGCCGAGCAAGGCGACGCCGATAAAGGCGAAGCCGCCGGCGAGGAGCTGATCGGCCAGTTCGGCGTCGGCTTCTACTCCAGCTTCATCGTCGCCGACAAGGTCACCGTCATCTCCCGCCGCGCGGGCCTGACGTCGGAGCACGGCGTGCGCTGGCAGTCCGACGGCCGCGGCAGCTACACGCTGGAGACCGTCGAGAAGCCCGGCCGCGGCACCGACGTCATCCTGCACCTGAAGGAGGACGAGCAGGAGTTCCTGGAGCCCTGGCGGCTTCGCACCATCATCGGCAAGTTCTCCGACCACATCGCCATGCCGGTGGAGATGGAGAAGGAAGACTTCGAGACGGACACCGACAAGGAGGGCGAAGACCAGGAGAAGGAAGCCAAGGCGCCGGAATTCGAGCAGGTCAACAAAGGCACGGCGCTGTGGATGCGCAACAAGGCCGACATCTCAGAGGATGAGTACAAGGCCTTCTACAAGCATATCTCCCACGACTTCGACGAGCCGCTGGCCTGGGCGCACAACCGGGTCGAGGGCACCAACGAGTACACCGCGCTGCTCTATCTGCCCAAGCGCGCCCCCTGGGACCTCTGGGATCGCGACCAAAAGCACGGTGTGAAGCTCTACGTGAAGCGCGTGTTCATCATGGACGAGGCGGACAAGTTGATGCCGCACTGGCTGCGGTTCGTCAAGGGCGTGGTGGACTCCGACGACCTGCCGCTCAACGTCTCCCGCGAGATCCTGCAGCACAACCGCAAAATCGACACCATCCGCGGCGCCAACGTCAAGCGCGTGCTCTCGCTGCTGGAGTCCATGGCCCGCGACGAGCCCGAGAAGTACCAGACCTTCTGGGACGAGTTCGGCCGTGTACTGAAAGAGGGCCCGGCGGAGGACTTCCAGAACCGCGAGCGCATCGGCGGGCTGCTGCGCTTCGCCACCACGGCGTCGGAGGGCAGCGCGCAGACGGTGTCGCTGGACACCTACATCGAGCGCATGAAGGACGGCCAGAAGGACATCTACTACATCACCGCGGATAGCCACGCCGCCGCCGCCCACAGCCCGCATCTGGAGGTGTTCAAAAAGAAGGGCGTCGAGGTTCTGCTGCTCTCCGACCGGGTGGACGAATGGCTGGTCTCGCACCTGCACGAGTACCAGGGCAAGCACCTGCAGTCCGTCACCAAGGGCAAGCTGGATCTCGGCGAGCTGGCTGATCAGGAAGACAAGGACAAGACCGAGCAGGCCGAGAAGGAGCACGAAGACCTGCTGAAGCGCCTCAAGGACTCCCTCGGCGAGCAGGTCAGCGAGGTCCGTGCCTCCACCCGCCTGGTGGACTCCCCCGCCTGCATCGTCGTCGGCGAGCACGACATGAGCGCCAACCTCGCCCGCGTGCTCAAAGCCGTCGGCCAGGACGCCCCGGACATGAAGCCGACCCTGGAGGTGAACCTGGACCACCCGCTGGTGAAGCGCCTGGAGGCCGAGTCGGACCAGACCAAGTTCAATGACCTCGGCATGATCCTGTTCGACCAGGCCCAGCTCGCCGAGGGCGGCCAGCTGGACGACCCCGCCGCCTTCGTCGGCCGCCTCAACAAGCTCATGATGAGCATGTTCATGCGCGGGGGCTGACGGAGCGCCGCGCGTCCTGCTCAACCAGCGCGCCTTGTGTCAGGCGCGCGCGGCCGCCCCCTGGAAAGGAGCTACGAAGCACGCAAAAAGCGCGAAAGGGCCTGATCTGGCCACAAAGCCGCCATTTTTCGCGTGTTTCTGGGCCGCGAGGGCTGCCGGCACCAGGCGGGCGCCCATGGCGTCCTGGAGCTTGGTGAAGCGAAACAGGAGCTGGTCCGGCAACCGCAGCTTGTCTGCGTCGGCATCCAGCTCGGCCAAGTGAGCGGCCGGCGCCGTCTGCCAGTCGCCCAAGGCCTGCTCCAGCACGGCCAGGTGCCGGCCTCCTTCCCAAATGGCGGTCACGAGCGGGTCGACTTGCGTCATGGCGCCACCTGCACAAGCAGCTGTCCATTACGGCGTGCCGCCTTTTCCACCGGGCGCATGTCCGGTTCGCACGCCGGCACCAGCAGCACATCGATGCGCCGCTCGCCCATCAGCCGGTACAAGCGCGCGACGAAGCGGGTGCGCTACGCCACTTCCTCGATGCCCGCTACTCGGCCATCTGCGGCTATACCGAGGCCGACCTGGAGACGGTCTTCGCCCCGTAGCTGCACGGACTCGACCGCGCCGAGGTCCGCGACTGGTACAACAGCTACAACTGGACCGACGAGGCGGCCTACAACCCTTCGACGCGCTGTTGCTGTTCGAAGCCCGCCAGTTCCGCCCCTGGTGGCTCGAGACCGCGACGCCGACCTTTCTGGTGGATCTGCTGCTCGCGCGCAAGGTCTTGGCGCCCAAGCTCAGACCTATGGGGCTTGCGGAAGCGGGAGGCAGGGACTACGATCTGGTCAAGCTGACCAGACCCTCGTTCCTGACCATGAGCGAACCCCCATCCCAAATTGCCGAGCCCCGCGGCCCCTGGAAGCTCCAGGACGCCAAGGCCCGCTTCAGCGAGCTCGTCCGGCTCGCCGGCGAGGCCGGCCCCCAGCATGTCACCGTCAACGGCAAGGAGAAGGCCGTGGTCCTGTCCGCGGAGGACTACCGGCGCCTGCGCGGCGAGCCCATGGGCGACGCCCTGATCCGGCTGCTCGCCGAGGCCGACCTCGACGAGGTCGAATTCGAGCACGCCAAGAGCCGTGGCCCAGTGCGCGATATCGCGCTGTGAGCGGCTGGCTGCTGGACACCAACATCCTGTCCGAGCTGCGGCGCAAACAGCCGGCGCCCGCGGTGATCGACTTCGTCGCCGCCCAGCCGCTGCACCAACTTCACGTCAGCACCGTCACCTTCGCCGAGATCCGCTACGGCATCGAGCTGCTCGACGACGCCGAGCGCCGCGCCGCTCTGACCCATTGGCTCGACCATCGCCTGCGGCCCATGTTCCAAGGCCGCATCCTGCCCCTGTGCGAAGACACCCTGCTGCAATGGCGGCTCATCATCGAGTCCGGGCGCAGGCGCCGCCACACCTTCAGCCATCCGGACGTGCTGATCGCGGCGAGCGCGGCGCACCACGGGGTCACCGTGGTCACCAGAGACACGGCCGACTTCGAGGCGGCGGGAGTTCCCGTCTGCAACCCCTGGCGACAGTCCGCCTCCTAGCAGGCCGGTCGGTTTGTTGACGCGGGCACCCGTTGGTTGGCCAGAACGGCGGATCATCGGCGTCGCGCTCGAGGCTGTCGGCCGTATCAGCGCCTGCCACCTTGGCGCTGTCGCGGCTGCTCGCGGGCGGATTGCGCGATGACCTGGTCAGGTGGTGCTGATCACGCCGGTGCAGTCGACTTGCCTTCGCTAGTCGTCTGCTCGCGACATCTGTGCACCCCAACCGTCCCCACCGCCGGCGGTGGGTGGCACGCGGCGCCGAACATGCCAGAATGCGGGCTGATCCCGGACAGCCGGCACCCACCCGCGACGCTGCTCTTGCGCCGGAGGACAGGAGACCAATGAGCCTCATCGACCAACTCATCATCTTCGACACCACCCTGCGCGACGGCGAGCAGAGCCCGGGCGCGTCCATGACCAAGGACGAGAAGCTGCGCATCGCCCGGGCGCTGGAGAAGCTGCGGGTGGATGTCATCGAGGCCGGCTTTCCGGTTGCCAGCCCCGACGACTTCGAGGCCGTCAAGACCATCGCCGAGAGCATTCGGGACAGCACCGTCTGCGGCCTGGCGCGGGCCCTGGACAAGGACATCGACCGTGCCGGCGAGGCCCTGGCGGGCGCCGCGCGCGGGCGCATCCACACCTTCATCGCCACCAGCCCCATCCATATGGAGAAGAAGCTGCGGATGACGCCGGACCAGGTGGTGGAGCAGGCGGTGCGCGCGGTTCAGCGGGCGCGGCAGTATTGCGACGACGTGGAGTTCTCGCCCGAGGACGCCGGGCGCTCGGACATCGACTTCCTGTGCCGGGTGCTGGAGGCGGTCATCGACGCCGGCGCCGGCACCCTGAACATCCCGGATACCGTCGGCTATGCCATGCCGCAGCAGTTCGGCAGCCTCATCGCCCAGCTGCGCGAGCGCATCCCGAATGCAGACAAGGCCGTGTTCTCGGTGCACTGCCACAACGACCTAGGCCTGGCGGTGGCCAACTCGCTCGCCGCGGTGCAGGCCGGCGCCCGCCAGGTGGAGTGCACCATCAACGGCCTCGGCGAGCGCGCCGGCAACGCCGCGCTGGAAGAGATCGTCATGGGCGTGCGCACCCGCCAGGACCTCTTCGGCTGCGACACCCGGCTGGAGACCACCCAGATCATGAACTGCTCGCGGCTGGTGGCCGGCATCACCGGCTTCCCGGTGCAGCCCAACAAGGCCGTGGTCGGCGCCAATGCGTTTGCGCACGAATCCGGCATCCACCAGGACGGCGTGCTCAAGCACCGCGAGACCTACGAAATCATGCGCGCCCAGGACGTGGGCTGGAGCCAGAACCGCATGGTGCTCGGCAAGCACTCCGGCCGCAACGCCTTCCGCGTGCGGCTTGCGGAGCTCGGCATCGCCTTCGACACCGAAGAGGAGCTCAACGCCGCCTTCAGCCGCTTCAAGGACCTCGCGGACAAGAAGCACGAGATCTTCGACGAAGACCTCCAGGCCCTGGTGACCATCGCCACCCAGGACGCCGCCAACGAGCGCATCAAGCTCCTGTCCATGCGCGTGTGCTCCGAGACCGGCGAGACGCCGGCGGCCGAGGTGGTGCTGAGCGTCGACGGCGCCGAGCGTCGCGGCAGCGCCACCGGCGGCGGCCCGGTGGACGCCACCTTCCGCGCCATCGAGTCCATCGTCGCCTCCGGCACCACCTTGAAGCTCTACTCGGTGAATGCCATCACCAGCGGCACCGATGCCCAGGGCGAGGTGACGGTGCGCCTGGAGCAGGGCGGACACATCGTCAATGGCGCCGGCGCCGACACCGACATCGTCATCGCCTCCGCCAAGGCCTATCTCAACGCCATCAACAAGATCAGCCAGCCGCGCGAGCGCGCGCATCCGCAGATCGGCGACGTTTGAGGAAAGTTTGAAGGGTGAAGTTTGAAGGGTGAAAAGGCGAAGATCGGGCTGCCGGGAGAAGGTCTCAGGTGATTTCCGCTTTGGAATATACCGATATGTGAGATACTTCGCGCAGTTTCTCAGATATCGATCCAAAGCCCATGATTCCGGATTCCAGCAGCATCCCGGTCAGCAACCTGAGTGCCGAGCACATCGAAGATATCAA
>NZ_NRRV01000027.1 GCF_016583825.1 Thiohalocapsa halophila
ACAGCGTGCGCTCGTTCACGCCGAACGCCGCCGCTACTTCCGCCACCGGCTGGCCGCGCTTGACGGCGGCCACCGCCTGCATGCGCATGGTCTGCAATGACTGATGGTCGAGCTTGCGCCCGTCGGAATCGCGTTTGCATTTCATGCCGCCATTATACCAGACCTGGCTTTACTTTCGAGCGGCTTAGTAAGTCCCGACCACGTGCGCAACGGGCCGGTCGTCGCCCTCGGAGAACAGGGAAACCTCGCCCACGATCAGCGTCCGGCCGACCTTAAGCAGCCGGCACTCGCCGATGATGTCCCGGTCGCCGGCCGGCATGCGCAGGAAGTTGGTGTTGAGATTGGTAGTAGCCACGTCCACGGTGAGTCCCAGCTCCCCGCACAGGGCCACGTAGAGCCCGACATCGGCCACGGCCATCAGCACGGGCCCGGACACGCTGCCGCCGGGCCTGAGCTCATCGAAGCCGATGGCGTGGCGGACCCGGGCGCCGCCGTCGCCGACGGCCTCCACCATGACCTTGGTCTGCGGGAACTCGGCGGCCAGAAAGGCCGCCAGCTCTGCCTTGGTGGGCATCTGCGTCGCGGATCAGGCCGCGGCGGCCAGGAAGTCCTGCGCGAACCGCTGCAGTACCCCGCCGGCGGTGTAGACCCGCTCCTCCTCCGCCGTGTCCAGCCGGCAGGTGACCGGGATCTCCACCTGCTCGCCGTTGGCGCGGTGCATGACGACCGTCAGCTCGGCCTGGGGCGCCGGCGCGCCGACCACGTCGAAGGTCTCGGTGCCGTCGATGGCGTAGGTGTGCCGGTCTTCCCCCGCTTTGAACTGCAACGGCAGCACGCCCATGCCGACGAGGTTGGTGCGATGGATGCGCTCGAAGCCCTCGGCGACGATGGCCTCCACACCCGCCAGGCGCACGCCCTTGGCCGCCCAGTCGCGGGACGAGCCCTGGCCGTAGTCCGCGCCGGCGATGATGCACAGCGGCTGGCCGCGGCTCATGTAGGTCTCGATGGCCTCCCACATGCGCATCTGCTCGCCGTCCGGCTCCACGCGGGCCAGGGAGCCCTGGATCACCTCGCCCTGCTCATCGCGGCACATCTCGTTGCAGAGCTTGGGGTTGGCCAGGGTGGCGCGCTGGGCGGTGAGGTGGTCGCCGCGGTGGGTGGCGTAGGAGTTGAAGTCCGCTTCGGCCAAGCCCATGCGCGCCAGGTACTCGCCGGCGGCGCTGGTGGGCAGGATGGCGTTGGACGGCGACAGATGATCGGTGGTGATGTTGTCGCCGAGCACCGCCAGCGGGCGTAAGCCTTGCAGCCCGGGCGCGGCGGCCAGCCCGCCTTGCCAGTATGGCGGCCGGCGGATGTAGGTGCTCATGTCGCGCCAGTCGTAGAGCGGGCTCTCGGCCTGCTCGCGCACACCCAGCGCGAACATGGGCGTGTAGATCTGCTGGAACTGCTCCGGCTTGACATACTGCTCCACGATGGCGTCGATCTCCGCGTCCGACGGCCAGATGTCATTGAGCGTCACGGGGTGGCCGTCGGCGTCGGTGCCCAGCGCGTCGCGCTCGATGTCGAAGCGCACGGTGCCGGCGATGGCATAGGCCACCACCAGCGGCGGCGAGGCCAGGAAGGCCTGCTTGGCGTATGGGTGGATGCGGCCGTCGAAGTTGCGGTTGCCCGACAGGACCGCGGTGGCATAGAGATCGCGGTCGATGATCTCCTGCTGGATTTTGGGGTCCAGCGCGCCGGACATGCCGTTGCAGGTGGTGCAGGCGTAGCCCACGATGCCGAAGCCGAGCGCCTCCAGCTCCGGCAGCAGGCCGGCGGCCTCCAGGTACAGCCGGGCGACCCTGGAGCCCGGCGCGAAAGAGCTCTTCACCCAGGGCTTGCGGGTCAGGCCAAGCTGGTTGGCCTTGCGCGCCACGAGGCCGGCCGCCACCACATTGCGCGGGTTGGAGGTGTTGGTGCAGGAGGTGATAGCCGCGATGATCACGGCACCGTCGGGCAGCTCGCCTCGCGTCTCTTCCCATGCGCCGGCGATGCCCCGCTCGGCCAGGGCCGATGTCGGCAGGCGCCGGTGGGGGTTGGATGGGCCGGCCATGGTGCGGCCCACCGTGGAGAGGTCGAACCGCAGCACGCGGTCGTACTCGGCGCTCGCCAGGTCATCGGCCCAGAGCCCGGCGGTCTTGGCGTAGGTCTCCACCAGCTCGACCTGCTCGGGGTCGCGGCCGGTGAGCTTGAGATAGGCGATGGTCTGCTCGTCGATGGCGAACATGCCGGCGGAGGCGCCGTACTCGGGCGTCATGTTGGAGATGGTCGCCCGGTCGCCGATGGTGAGCGAGCGGGCGCCGGCGCCGAAAAACTCCAGATAGGCCGAGACCACCTTGGCGTTGCGCAGAAACTCCGTCAGCGCCAGCACGATGTCCGTCGCCGTAATGCCGGGCTGGCGCTTGCCGGTCAACTCCACGCCGACGATCTCCGGCAGCCGCATCATGGTGGGCCGGCCGAGCATGACGGTCTCGGCCTCGAGGCCGCCGACGCCGATGGCGATGACGCCCAGGCAGTCCACGTGCGGGGTGTGGGAGTCGGTACCGACGCAGGTGTCCGGGAAGGCGATGCGCCTGCCGTTCTCATCCGGGCGCGCCTGGATCACCGGCGACATCTTCTCAAGGTTGATCTGGTGCATGATGCCGTTGCCGGCAGGGATGACATCCACGTTGTCGAAGGCCGTCTTGCACCAATCGATGAAGTGGAAGCGGTCTTCGTTGCGGCGGTCCTCGACGGCGCGGTTCTTGTCGAAGGCGTCGGGATCGAAGCCGGGCGCCTCCACCGCCAGGGAGTGGTCGACGATGAGCTGGGTCGGCACCACCGGATTCACCTTGGCCGGATCGCCGCCGCGCTCGGCGATGGCGTCACGCAGACCGGCCAGGTCCACCAGCGCGGTCTGGCCCAGGATGTCGTGACAGACCACGCGCGCCGGGTACCAGGGGAAGTCCAGGTCGCGCTTGCGGTGCACGATCTGCGCCAGCGACTCGGTCAGGGTGCCCGGGTCGCAGCGGCGCACCAATTGCTCCGCCAGCACCCGGGCGGTATAGGGCAGCTTGGCGTAGGCACCGGGTTGGATGGCCTCGACGGCCTCGCGGGTATCGAAGTATTCCAGGGCGGTGCCCGGCAGGGGCTTGCGGTGTTCGGTGTTCATCAGCGTTCGTCGATGGGCGGCCAGGGCCGCGGCTCGGGGCCCACGTAGTGGGCGCTGGGCCGGATGATCTTGTGGTCATGGCGCTGCTCCAGGACATGCGCCACCCAGCCCGTGGTCCGGGCGATGACGAAGACCGGGGTAAACAGGGCCGTCGGTATGCCCATCTGCGCATAGGCCACCGCCGAGAACCAGTCCAGGTTCGGGAACATCTTCTTCTGGCTCCACATGACCTGCTCCAGGCGGGCGGCGACGTCGAACATGCGCATGTCGCCGGCGGCATCCGAGAGGCGATGCGCCACGGACTTGATCGCCTCGTTCCGCGGGTCGGAGATGGTGTACACCGGATGCCCGAAGCCGATGACGATCTCCTTGCGCCCGACGCGCTCGGTGATGTCGGCTTCTGCCTCGTCGGCGGTGGCGTAGCGGTGCTGGATGTCGCAGGCGACCTCGTTGGCCCCGCCGTGCTTGGGCCCGCGCAGCGCGCCGATGGCGGCGGTGATGGTGCTGTAGAGATCCGAATCCGTGCCGCTGACGACCCGCGCCGTGAAGGTGGACGCGTTGAACTCGTGCTCGGCGTAGAGGATCAGCGATGTGTGCATGGCCCGCACCCACTCCGCCGGGGGCATTTGACCGTGCAGCAGATGGAGAAAGTGCCCGCCCACCGAGTCGTCGGCGGTCTCCACGTCGATGCGCCGGCCGTTGTGGGCGAAGTGGTACCAATACAGCAGCATGGAGCCGAAGCTCGCCAGCAGCCGGTCGCCGATGTCCCGGGCCGCGGCCGCCGGCATGTCGGGGGCCTCCGGCTCCAGGCAGCCGAGCACGGAGCACCCGGTGCGCAGCACGTCCATGGGCTGCGCCGACGGCGGCAGCTGCTCCAGGGCCGTCTTCAGGGCGGCCGGCAGGCCGCGCAGGCTGCGCAGCTTGCGCTTGTAGGCGGCCAGCTCGGCGCGGGTCGGCAGCCGCTCGTGGATCAGCAGGAAGGCGATCTCTTCGAACTCCGCGCGATCGGCGAAGTCCAGGATGTCGTAGCCGCGGTAGTGCAGGTCGTTACCCGTGCGCCCAACGGTGCAGACCGCGGTGTTGCCGGCGGTGACGCCGGACAGCGCGACGGCCTTCTTCGCTTTGGGCTTGGGCTGTTTATTGGCATCGGTCATGGCCCCTCCTCTCGGGTGCCTCCTCCAGGTGATGGATACGCGCCCCGGGGAGCGCGGACGTCTTCGACGCTCCCCCGGCGCGGCGAAAGCTTATACCGCAATTCCCCATTCGGCTCGAAGCGGCCGCCCCCACGCCGGCGGCTCCAGGCGGCGGGAGCCAAGCTCCGTCGGAGACCGACCCCCCGGAGATACCGGACTCCCGCGACGGGATGGGCCGCGCTGCGTCTGCATAGACAACCCACACTCAGCGATTCCCGCCTTGACAAGTGGGCTTAGGGTAGTCCACGCATTTACGACTCACTGTTGAGAGCACCTCTAGCCCCATGGCCTAACCGACGGCGGCACCGGGCCGATCCTGAGTCTTGCACAGCGTCTGTGGATAAGTCTGTGGAAGAAGCTTGTGCGACTAGGCTAAGTCACTGACACAGTGACAGTCCCATGAAATTGTCCAATACTTAGCCAACGCAATTTCTAATTTTTGATCAGTATCTTGGGATTTCTTCGCAGAATCCGCGGCAAGCGGGGCGCTGAGCCCCGCCCCCGCTGCCGGGTCCGCCCCTCGTCTGTGCATAAGCGACAACACCGCCCGACAGCCGACACCCGAGGCCGCGACGCGCATTTGATCCATGTCAAGCCCGATCAGCGCCCGGCGTATCCGCCCCAACCAGCCGGGCGCGAAGCTGGTAGTACACGGCCCCGGCCAACTCGTGGATCGCGTAGTAGCTCGCATAGAAGCTCGCTGCCTGCGGCAGCCAACGCCGGGCGCGGTCATTGGTATGGCCGTCGCCGGGCAGCCGGCGGCTCCCGGACAGGAAATAGGTGGGCGCCGGCACCACGTCGACACCCGCC
This sequence comes from Thiohalocapsa halophila, assembly GCF_016583825.1. Lineage (GTDB taxonomy): Bacteria > Pseudomonadota > Gammaproteobacteria > Chromatiales > Chromatiaceae > Thiohalocapsa > Thiohalocapsa halophila. The sequence continues at coordinate 5,194 of NZ_NRRV01000027.1, forward strand.
CGCCGGAAGGCATCGGCGGCCCGCGGCATGTGCCAGGCGTCGGTCACCAGCAGCACCCGGTGGATTCCGGCCGCGCCCAGCAGGGGCGCCGAGCGCTCGGCGTTCTCGCGGGTGTTGCGGCTCTCATCCTCCAGCATCGCCACCGGGACGCCGAGCTCCTGCTCCAGGAACCGCCGCATGACCCGCCCCGGTGCTGCAGGGCCGGCCCCACCGCTGACATGGATCGGCAGCCCGGTGCGCCGATGCAGCCAGGCGGCATAACGGGCGCGCTTCATGCCGTTCAGATCCACGGTGTGGCCGCCGTACTCCGGTGCGTCCCGATAGACGCCGGCGCCCAACACCAGTATGGCCCCGGCACCGGTCTGGTCCACGGCGTCGGGCGGCAGCGCAGGGTAGCGCTCCGACAGCGCGATCAACGGGCCCGCGAACACGGGCAGGCTCATGATCAGCAACAGACTCCAAGCGACGAAGAGCACCATCCGGCCCAGGATGCCCCGCACCAGCAAGAAGGCGATGGCGATCAGCACCAGGAACAGACCCGGCGGCAGCAAGAGCTGCTTCAGGACGCTATAGGCTTCCATGCAATGCGAATGTCTCCGTGGCTGCTGTTAAGGGCACCGACGTCGGGTGGTCTCACATCATGCCCGGTGTCTGCGGCGCGGTATCGCTATCGGTATCGGGATCGCTACCGGGATCGAGATCGGTATCGGTATCGGTGTCGGTATCGACACGCTGTCACTGGCGGCTCGACAGCGATGCCGATACCGACCCCGACTCGTCAACACCATTGCAAACGGTCTCCGGATTCTAACGCCTGTGCGCTAGCCCCCGCGGTCCGGGGGCCCGTCGGACCCCGCATCCTCGGCATCGTCCGCCGCCCCGGCGAAGCGCATGAACACCAGGCTCGGCAGCACGGCGATGGCGGCGACGCTCATCAGCGCCACCGCATAGAGCGCAAACCAAATGCTGCTGCGCCGCGCGACCACCACCAACACGCCCAGCGCCAGCACCGCCGCGATCCCGAGCATCACGGCCTGCCGCAAGGCCCCATCGCCGACGGCCGCCGCTGTCCCCGCCGGCGCGAGCGCCGAGAGCAACAAAAGATTCACCACCAGCATCAGCGCCGCATTGGGCAGCGAGAAGGGCGCGTAGCCGTAACGCCGCAGCGCCGCTCGGTTCACGGCATAGACGCTGCGCAGCAGCGCCATGAAGACGCCGAAGGCGAGCAGCAGCCAGAGCCAGGCCATCGCCGGTCAAGCGCGTGCAGGCAGCAGATCCACCGGAGCCGGCGGCCTCGTGCGCAACCAGGTCCGATGCATCGGGGCGAGCGACATCGATGCCGACGGCATCAATCGCGAGCCAATGCCTTGGCCTGCTGATCCGCCTGATAGGAGGAGCGCACCATGGGCCCGCTGGCGACGGCGGAGAAGCCCATGGCCTGCGCCTCCGCCCCCAGGGCGTCGAACTCCGCCGGGGTCCAGAAGCGCTTCACCGGCAGATGGTCGCGGCTCGGCTGCAGATACTGCCCGAGGGTGAGCATGTCGCAGCCGTGGGCGCGCAGATCCCGCAGCACGGCCAGCACCTCGTCGCGCTCCTCGCCCAGGCCCAGCATCAGGCCGGACTTGGTGGGCACGTCGGGATGCCGCGCCTTGAACGCGGCCAGCAGCTCCAGGGAGCCCCGGTAATCGGCACCCGGCCGCGCCTCGCGGTAGAGCCGCGGCACGGTCTCCAGGTTGTGGTTGAACACATCCGGCACGGCTTCACCGGTGAAGGCGTCCAGCGCCCGCGCCTCGCGGCCGCGGAAATCCGGCACCAGCACCTCCAGGCGGATCTCCGGGCTGCGGGCGCGCACGGCGCTCAGGCAGGCCGCGAAATGCCCGGCACCGCCGTCGCGCAGATCGTCCCGGTCCACCGAGGTGATGACCACGTAGCGCAGGCCCATCTGCGCAATGGACTCCGCCAGGCGCTCGGGCTCGGCGGCGTCCAGCGGCTCCGGGCGGCCGTGGGCCACGTCACAGAAGGGGCAGCGGCGGGTGCAGATGTCGCCGAGGATCATGAAGGTCGCCGTGCCGTGCCCGAAGCATTCGCCCAGGTTCGGGCACTGCGCCTCCTCGCACACCGTCGCGAGCCCGGTCTCCCGCAGCAGCCGCTTGATCCGGCCGACGCCTTTACCCGTGGGCGCCTTGGCCCGGATCCAGCTCGGCTTGCGCGGCACCTCGCCGGTGGGCTCGATCTTCACCGGAATGCGCGCGACCTTGTCGCGGCCGCGCTGATGGGTCTCGGGGGAGTAACGGGACGGGGCTTCGAGCGGACTCGCGTCGGGCATGAGGGACTCCGTGGAGCTTCTTCAGAATTCTAGACTTGGCACCCGGGACAGGGCCGGGCGCATCTGCGGGCTTGGACCCGCGGCGGGGCCGACAGTTTAACAGCTCCGTGCCCGATTCCTTCCGGCGAGATACTCGGCATCGAGAACACCCATGATTAACGAAGACCGCAACGAATACGTCCCGGATTACGCGGTCCCGCCCGGCGACGTGCTGGAGTACGAGCTGGAACTGCGCCACATGCCGAAGTCGGAGCTCGCGCGCCGCACGGGCCTGAGCGAGAAGCACATCAACGCCATCGTCAAGTCCAGGGGCAGCGCCAGTATCACGCCGGAGACGGCCATCAAGCTCGAGCGCGCCCTGGGCATGCCCGCGGAGTACTGGCTCAACCTGGAAGCCAACTACCGGGAGGCCTGCGCGCGCCTCGCCGAGCACGGCGAGCTGGAGCAGGGTCTGGATTGGCTCCAACGCGTACCCGTAGCCGAAATGACCAAGCTCGGGTGGCTCCCGAGGCATCGCGACAAGAAGGACCAGCTGGTGGAGGTCCTGCGCTTCTTCGGGATTGCAAGCGCGACCCAGTGGGAGCAGATGTGGCCGCGCCTGGCCGTCGCCTACCGGCAGCACACCAAGCAGAAACTCTGCAATATTGCCGTCTCCGCCTGGCTGCGCAAGGGAGAGTTGGATGCCGAGCACATCGACTGCGCCCCTTACGACAAGGCCGCTTTCCGGACCGCCCTCGACGAGGTACGTCCCCTAACCGCAGCGACCGACCCGGCATGCTTCGTGCCGAAGCTCCAGGGCCGCTGCGCCGCTGCGGGTGTTGCCGTGGTCTTCGTGCCGGCATTACCGAAGACCGGCGTCAGCGGCGCCACCCGCTGGCTGCACCCGCAGAAGGCCATCATCCAGCTGAGCCTGCGCTACAAGAGCAACGACCACCTCTGGTTCACCTTCTTCCACGAGGCCGGCCACATCCTGCTGCACAGCAAAAAGGCCCTGTTCCTGGAGACCGTCAACGGCACGAGCACCAACGGCCCCGGCATCAACCACCCCGGCATTGACAACATGGACGAGCAGAAGGAAGCCGAGGCCAACGCCTTCGCGGAACAGGAGCTGATCCCGCAGCGTGCCTTTGCGAAATTCGCAAGCCGTGGCACCTTCAGCAAGGCGGCCATCCGGAACTTTGCCGTAGCCCAGGGCATCGCCCCCGGCATCGTCGTCGGCCAGCTTCAGCACAAGGGCCTGCTACCGCACACCCACTGCAACGACCTCAAGGTCCGCTACCGCTGGACCCACGAAGACAACGCCGATGCGGCCAGGAATCCGAGCGCGTGAGACTCTCCCAACAACAGCTCGAAGCCCACCTCTGGGGCGCCGCCAACATCCTGCGCGGCAAGACCGCGGGCCAGGACTAAAAGAACTACTCCAACAACAGCGGCCCGTCGGACGTGCTGGGGCACGCCTACGAGTACCTGATGCGCAAGGAGCTGGTGGAAGCGGGGCTGGTCGATGCTGTCATCGCCCTGCCACCCAAAGAATTGACCGAGGCACGCGCCCGACGAGACACACTCGCGGCAAACCCGACGACGCCACGGCACAGAGCCGGGAGGCGACATGCTGAAAACGCCAAGCTTATGCCTGTTCTTGCTGCTGATCGTCGGCACTGCGGCCAAGGCCGCGGACTTCGATTTCGAGGGCCACGCCATCGTCCGCGACGACGGCAGCCTGCTCATCGGCAACCGCACGGTGCACCTGTTCGGCATCTATATGCCGGAGACCAACCGCCAGTGCCGCCGGTGGATCTCGCCGGTGCGCTGCGCCGAGCGCGGCGTGCTGGCGCTGGATTTCATCACCGAGGGCTTCATCCGCTGCATCGAGCGCCGGCGCAATGCCGACGGCAGCATCCAGGCCACCTGCTGGAAGGACCGCACCAGCTTCGACCCGGGGCTGGACCTGGCTGCCTATCTCATCGAGCGCGGCTGGGCGCTGGCGCTGCCGGGCGCCCCCTTCGAATACCAGGCCATGGAGCGCATCGCCCGCGCCCGGGAGCGGGGCGTCTGGGGCTTTCCCGTGGATTCCATCACGCAGCCGCAACGGTGAGCCGCCGCGACGGCGCGGACCGACAGTTCGAAGCGAGCAGCCTGGAAAGCGCAGCTCACCATCGAGCACGCCAAGATCGTGCTCATCGTGCCCTTGTGGGAGCGGCATCCTTGCCGCGAGATCAGCGCGCCGAGGCACCCGAAGTCGTCGCGGCAGGGAGGCCGCTCCCACCTCGGCCGGGCCCGCCCAGCGCCGCTCAATCCTCCGGCTCGAAGGTCAGCGACACCGAGTTGATACAATAGCGCTCGCCGGTCGGCCGCGGGCCGTCCGGAAAGACGTGCCCGAGGTGAGAGCCGCAGCGCGCGCAGTGCACTTCGGTGCGCCGCATGCCGTGGCTGGTGTCGGTGTCGGTCTCGACGGCGCCGTCGGCGCTCGGCTGCCAGAAGCTCGGCCAGCCGGTGCCGGAGTCGAACTTGTGAGCGGACGCGAAGAGCTCGGCACCGCAGCCGGCACACAGATACCGCCCGGCGTCCTTGGTGGACCAGTAGGCGCCGGTGAACGCGGGCTCGGTGCCCTGCCGGCGCAGCACGCGGTACTGCTCCGGGGTCAGCTCGGCGCGCCACTCGGCATCGGATTTCTCGATCTTCTCGGTCATCTGGGTCTCCTCGCAATGCGTTGCTGGGCTACGGAGCGGCTCGCTCGGGTACAGCTGGGCTGCTGGCTGGGGGGGCTGGCCAGCTGGCCGCACGCGGTTGTGAGCGCGATCCTGGCCCCGCTATACTGGCGGATTCACTGAGGCAGGCCCCGGAAATGAGCCCAAGGGGCTGAAACACAACGGAAACGCTTATGCAAGTCAGCTCGTTCCAACCGCCACCACGGACGCTGATGGGGCCGGGCCCCGCCGATGTCCACCCGCGCGTGACCGCCGCGCTGGCCAGACCCACCATCGGCCACCTGGACCCCGCCTTCAGCGCCATGATGGAAGAGCTGAAGGGACTGCTGCGCTACGCCTTGCGCACAGACAACCCGCTGACCATGCCCGTCTCGGCCCCGGGCTCCGCCGGCATGGAGACCTGCTTCGTCAACCTGGTGGAGCCGGGCGACAAGGTCATCGTCTGCAGCAACGGCGTCTTCGGCGGGCGCATGCGCGAGAACGTGGTGCGCTGCGGCGGCGAGGCCGTGGTGGTGGCGGACGACTGGGGTCGCGCCGTGGACCCACAGAAGCTGGAAGACGCCCTCAAGGCCCATCCGGATGCCAAGCTCGTCGCCTGCGTGCACGCCGAGACCTCCACCGGCGCCTGCTCGGACGTCAAGACCCTGGTGGAGCTGGCCCACCGCCACGACTGCTTGACCATCGTCGACGCCGTCACGGCCCTCGGCGGCTCGCCGCTGGAGGTGGACGCCTGGGGCATCGACGCCGTCTATGCCGGCAGTCAGAAGTGCTTGTCCTGCACGCCGGGCCTGGCGCCGGTCAGCTTCAGCGAGCGGGCCTTGGCCAAGGTCACGTCACGCAGCACGCCGGTGCAGAGCTGGTTCCTGGACCTGAACCTGGTGCTCGGCTACTGGCAGGGCAACGACGGCGGCAGCAGCAAGCGCTCCTACCACCACACGGCGCCCGTGAATGCCCTGTACGGCCTGCACGAGGCCCTGGTGATGCTCGCCGAAGAGGGCATCGAGCAGTCCTGGGAGCGCCACCACCGCAACCACCTGGCGCTGCGCGCCGGACTCGAGACCCTGGGCCTGGAGCTGGTAGTGCCCGAGGCGGAGCGCCTGCCGCAGCTCAATGCCGTCGCCGTGCCCGGCGGTGTGGACGAGGCCGCCGTGCGCGCGCGCCTGCTCGACACCTACGACCTGGAAATCGGCGCCGGCCTCGGCGCGCTGGCCGGCAAGGTCTGGCGCATCGGGCTCATGGGCTACTCCAGCCGGCCCGAGAACATCCTGCTCTGCCTGGGCGCCCTCGGCAGCGTGCTGAACGACATGGGCCACCAGGCGGACACCGGCGCGGCCCTGAGCGCAGCCCAGTCCATGTTGGCACGCTGAGCTCGCCCGCCGCTATGTCTGCGCTGCACCGAGCTTGAGCAAGACACCGGGCCCTGCACGGGGCGGGCGACACGCTCGCCCGCTGCTGCCGCGGCTAGTGATGGCGGTGGCCGCCATCGGCCTGTTCCTGCTGGCCTACCAGTGGGGCAACCAGTATCGCTACGACGGCGGCGAGCCGCCGGACATCGACGGCGTGCTGATCCGCCCGCCGCAGCCGCTGCCCGACTTCGTCCTGCACGACACCGGCGGCGAGCCCGTGGGCCGCGGGACCCTGTTCGAGCACTGGAGCCTGCTCGCCTTCGGCAACCTCTCCGGGGCCGCCGGCCACCGGGGCATCTCCCGACTGGTGGCGGTGTCCAACCGCCTCGCCGGCGAGCGGGACCTGCGCGAGCGCTTGCGTCTGCTGATGGCCACCGCGGATGCCGCACCCGCCCTGGCGCGGGACTTCGAGCGGTTGTCGCCGGCCATCGCCGTGCTGAGCGGCGCCAGGGCCGAGGTCGCCGAGCTGGCGGCGGCCCTGGGCGCGGATGCCGAGGGCGCCCTCGACGGCGTGCCCGATGCACCGCCGACCCTGTTCCTGCTGGATCCGGCCGCCGAGCTGGTGGCCATCTTCCCCGGCGCCCAACCCCCGGCGGCCATCGCCGAAGACCTGGCCGCGCTCGCCGAGCAGCGGGCACGCCAGCGATGAGCCCATCTGGGAGCCCATTAGGGAGCGAAGCCCTCCAGTCCGGCGGGCGGCGCCTGCGGGCGGTCGGCGAGCGCCTGTTCGTGGGCCTGCAGACGGTGCTGCCGCAGCACCCGCTGTCGCGGCTCGTGCACAGGCTGACGCGGCTGCCGGCGGGGCCTGTGACCCATCTCGCCGTGCGCGCCTTCGTGCGGGCCTATGGTGTGGACCTCCACGAGGCGGCACAGCCCGCGGCCAGCGCCTACCGGACCTTCAACGACTTCTTCACCCGGGCCCTGCGCGCGGATGCCCGGCCGCTGGACCCGCGACCCGAGGCCCTGCTGGCACCGGCGGATGCCCGCATCAGCGAGATCGGTAGCCTCACCGGCGGACGCCTGCTCCAGGCCAAGGGACAGAGCTTCGACGTGCAGGCGCTGCTCGGCGGCGACCCCAGGCTGGCGGCGACCTTCGCGGACGGCGCCTTTGCGACCCTCTACCTAGCGCCCCGGGACTACCACCGGGTGCACATGCCGGTCTCCGGCAGGCTCCGCAGCGCCTTCCATGTGCCTGGGCGGCTGTTCAGCGTCAACCCGGTCACCGCCGCCCGGGTACCGCGGCTCTATGCCCGCAACGAGCGTGTCGTGACCCTGTTCGACACCGCTGCCGGCCCGCTGGCGGTGGTGCTGGTGGGCGCGATCTTCGTCGGCGGCATCGCGACCGTCTGGCAAGGCCAAGTCACGCCGCCGCGCGGCCGGCGGCTACAGCACCTACAGCTGCCGACCCCTGCACCGACGCTGGCCCGCGGCGCCGAGCTTGGGCGCTTCGACATGGGCTCCACAGTCATCCTGCTGCTGCCGAGGGACAGCGTCACCTGGCTGCCGGAGCAGGCGGCGGGCCAACGGGTGTGCATGGGCAAGGCACTGGGACTGCTCACCGCAAGCCCCGCCTCCTGACCCTGACCTGACCCTGCCGCGGACCCAGCACCCGACCGGGCGCGCCGGCGCCAGCAGGGGTCGCCGCGCGCCGCCAGAGCATCTGCCGCAAAACACAACGGCCCCGCAGCCTGGGGCTGCGGGGCCGTGGCCCGAGCATGGCTGCCGCCCGGGGCCAACGCCCCGGGTGGCGGCTGCTAACCCGCGCTCAGCGCCGCTCGGGCGTCGGCGGCATGGGCGAGAACTGCGGCGCCCACATGGGCACTGGCCGGCTCGGCCCCATGGGCTTCGGGGCGATCGGCACCACAAAGGTGTTCGGACCGCCGGTGGGCACCTGCGGCATCGGCCGGCGCTGGGGCTCGCGCCTGGTCGGCTGCTCGGTGGGCAGCTCTGCCGTCTGCGCCGGCGGTGCTGCCTCTGTCGGCGCCTCAGGGGCTGGCTCGGCGGGGGCTGGCTCGGCGGGGACGGGTGCGGCTTCGGCCTGAGCCGGCGGCTCCGGTGCAGCGGCGGTCTCCTCCGGCGCAGCGGGCTCGGCTGGGGTGGCCACCTCGGCTGGGGCAGCCGGCTCCGCTGGGGCAGCTAGCTCCGCCGGGGCCTCGGCAGCCGCCGTTGCCGGCTCCGCCGCCTCGCCAGCAGGCTCCGCCGGTGCCTCGGCGGTGGCCGGCTCGGCGGGTGCCTCGGCTTCCGCGGCCTCGGCCGTTGCCTCAGCGGCTGCAGGCTCCTCAGGGGCCTCGGCCGTTGCCTCGGTGGCTGCAGGCTCCTCAGGGGCCGGGGCCGCTGCCGGCTCGGCGGCTGCCTCCGCGGTCGCCGGCTCGGCCTCGGCGGGCGCTGCATCCTCGGCAGGCTCCGCGGCGGCAGTCTCCGGTGCCGCCGCTTCCGCTGCCGGCTCCTCATCCGCCGCCGCGGCGGTCTCTTCGGTGCCGGCCTCGGGCGCCGCCGGCTCGGCCTCAGCGGTTGCTGCCGCCGGCGCCTCGGCCGGCTCCGGCTTCGGCGGTGCCGCAACGGTCACGGTGCCGATGGGCTCGAGGTTGGCGGTCACCTCTTCCGGTGAGGGCGTATCAGGCTTGCTGGCAGCCTGCCCCAGCAGCAGATAGGCGCTGCCCACCACGAGGAAGGCGACGGCGCCTTTCACCATCAGCGCGCCGACGTCGTCGGTGTAGAGCGTGGAAAACTGTTTTGCCAGCCAGGACAGGGCGTTGCTCACGGTCGTGTTCCTCTGTTACGGCGATGTGTTTCTATGCTAATGAAATCCCGATGGAATCTGGCTTTGGACACTGGCCCTGTGCACACTCGGCCGCAGGCTCGGGGCAACCCTCGCACCAGCCGGCCACGGGCGGCGCCGATGGGCCAGCGAAGCCCAGCGGCGGGCTGCGGCATTACTCTTGCCGGCCCAGTGCCGGCCCAGCCCGTAGGCCGTCGCGAGCCGCCTTGGCGTGCGCGACGCCGCATTGGCCAAGCCCGCAGAGCACAGGTCCGCCAATGTCTTGGGCGTCCGGACCGCTCGACGGCCACCGCGCTCGGCATCCCCGGCGCACGCGCGCGAGCCCGATGCGAGCGCTGGGCGGCGGCGCTGGGCGGGCACTGGGGCAGTATCCTGCGGGGCGCGGCCTGCCCGACCGGCAGCCCCCGGCCCGCGGGCGCCGTACGCTGCCTGAACGGCGGCCCCGATGCAAGGCCGGAGGCGTCGTTAGCCACCAAAGGCAGCACCATCGGCCCCGCGCCGCATCGACTGCCTCGCCGCGGCGAAGCGCCTGCGGCGCTGGCTCCATCTGCGCGCGGGGTGGGATTTGCGGTCGGGAGCCGGCAAAATCCACCCATACCAGCGTGGAATTGACCGCGCGGGGCATGGCGCGGCCACCCGCCTCAGCGCGCGGGCGCCTGCACGCCGTGCTCTGCGAGCCACTGCACATCGAGCTGCCAGTCCACGCGCTCCACGTCGGGCTTGCCCAAAATCAGGGTCTGAGCACGCTTTTGGTGCTCGATGAGGTTTTGCTGGGCGGCGACCATGGCCGGGTCGTCCTGGGCTTTGCCGGCGAGCTCCGGCTTGACAATCTCCAAAAAGCGCATGGCGGGCACATCGAAGGAGCGCGGCGTCGAGATGGTCGCCACGCCGTCGGCGTAGTCAACGACCCGAAAATCGTAGACATAGTCGGCGAGCTTGGGGTCGGACTCGAGGACCTCGTTCAGCTCGCCAACGCGCGGGTTCCAGCTCGCGGTGATCCACAAGGCGAGCAAACCGAGCACGATGACGGCGAGTGCGATGCTGTAATTGCGGGTGAAGGTATCCATGGGGGTATCCGGGTCGGTGATCGAGAAGAATTCGCATAGCGCGGCCGACGGCCGCATAAACTGACAACAGGATGCCTAAGCCACTGGGTTGGATGCCATGAAGAACCGCAACGGCCGCCACCGGCCGGATCACCGCCGCAGGCCGCGACCATGAGCGCGCAATCATTGCCCGATGTTACCGCTGCGACGGCGCCGCTGGACGGGCGCCGGCTGCTGCACTGCTGGCACGGGGCGGCGACGGCGCTGCTCGCGCAACGCGGACGCCTGGACCAGGAAAACGTCTTTCCCGTCGCCGACGGCGATACGGGCACGAACATGGCCGCCACCTTGACCGAAGCCGTGGCCGCCTGCACGCCGCTGCGCCACGCCGGGCACATGCAGAACGCCCTCGCCGGCGCCGCCCTAGCGGCGTCCCGCGGCAACTCAGGGATCATCCTGGCGCAGTTCCTCGGCGGCCTCGCTGCGGGCTTGCGCGATGCCGAGCGGGTGGATGCCCGCGCTCTCGCAGCAGCGGCAGGTCCCGCGGTGGCGAGCGCCCGCGGCGCAGTGGCGGCGCCGGTGGAAGGAACCGTGCTGACCGTCATGGCCGCCTGGGCCGAGGCGCTCGCGGCGGCCTGTACCGAGGCAGCATCCCCGGATTCGCTCGCCGACCTCGCGACGGCGCTGGCCGGGGCGCGCCAAGCGGCGGCGGCGGCGCTGGCGCACACCCCGAGCCAACTGGCCGCCCTCGCCGATGCCGGCGTGGTGGACGCCGGGGCGGACGGCTTCGTCTGCCTGCTCGGCGGCTTTGCGGCGGCGCTGGCCACATCCCCGGACGCCGACGGGGCCTTGGCGGACCCGGACGCGCCGATGCTGCCGGAGTCGCTGCACGGCGATCATGACCCCGCCCGGCTGCCGGCACCGCCGACGCTGCGCTGGTGCACCGAGATCCTGCTGGAAGACACCCGGGCGAGCCCCGAGCAAGTGCGCGGGCTGCTGGCGGACCTGGGGGATTCGGTGATCGCCGCCGGCCGTGCGCCGCGCTTGAAGGTACACCTGCACACCAACCAGCCGCACCTGGCCGCCGCCCGGCTGCGGGCGCACGGGCGTCTGGGCCCGCAGAAGGTGGAAGACATGCGCCTGCAGTACGCCGCCCACCACGGCCCGGCGGCACCAGTGGGGCTGGTGACCGACAGCGCCTGCGACCTGCCGGCCGCCCTGCGCGAGCGCTACCAGGTGCACCAGGTGCCGCTCACCATCCAATGGCAGGAGCACGAGTACATCGACGGGCGTACGCTGACCGCCGCGGATTTCTACAGCCAGCTCGGCCGCTCCCCTGAACACCCGCGCACCTCGCAGCCGCCGCTGCCGCGCTTCGAGCGCCTCTACGGGGATCTCCTGGGCTGCCACGAGGAGCTGCTGTCGCTACACCTGTCGGCGCGCATGTCAGGCACCTTTGGTGCCGCGCGGCTCGCCGCCGAGCGCACCGGCCGCGGGCGGGTGCACTGCGTCGACACGCGCCGGCTGTCGGCTGCGCTCGGACTGGTGGTGCTCGGCGCCGCCGAGGCCCTGGCGGACGGCGCCGATGCCCGGACCGCCGCCGAGCTGGCCCGGGATCTGGCCGCGCGCACGGACATCTTCGTGCTGGTACCGAGCCTGGAGGCTATGGTGAGCGGCGGGCGGATTAGCGCCGGTGTCGGCAAGCTGGCCCGCTGGAGCGGCCTCAAGCCCTTGGTGTCGGTGAACGCCGAGGGCACGGCGGCCGTCCGCGGCGCGGCCTTGTCGGTGGATGGGCTGGAGCGCGGTATGCTCGCGCGGCTGCGCCGGGGCAAGCGGCGCCGCGAGACCGAGCGCTGGGCCGTGGTGCACGCGGCGGCGCCGGCGGCTGCCGCACGCCTCACCGCCAAGGCCGCGGACGTGCTCGGCAGCGAGCCGGCCTGGTTGATGGAGACGGCGCCCATCCTGGGCGCGCACGTGGGGCTGGACTCCGTCGGCGTCGCCGTCACCTGGCGCAGCTAGCACCGACGACGCTGCGCCACCGTTCGTGAACCGGCCCGGCCCGAGCCCGGAGCCTAGGGCCTAGGGCCTAGGGCCGGCAATTGGACCTCGAAGAGCATGAAGAGCACGAAGCTTGTCGGATCGATAGCCGAGCGTGCGCGATCCCTCCGCCGGGCCGGAAAGGACGCCAGATTCGGATTGTATCTATCTAATTTTATTGGCCTTTCCTCGTGCTCTTCGTGTCCTTTGTGGTGTAACCCTCTTTTGAAATGCCAGTCCGAGCACAGGCGATGACACAGAACAACCTCAACAAGCTGGTGCTACTGGGCCTGGTGGCGGTCATATCGCTGCTGTTCCTGGGCATGATCGCGCAGTTCCTGATGGCCATCCTCATGGCCGGGCTGTTCTCGGCCCTGACCCAGCCGGTGTTCCATTGGCTCACCCGGCTCTTCGGCGGCAACCGCTACCTGGGCGCGGCGGTGAACCTGCTGCTGCTGGTGCTGGTGGTGCTGCTGCCGGTGACGCTGCTCGCGGGCATCGTCATCGCCCAGGCCGTGGATGTGGGCCGCTCGCTGACCCCCATCGCGGTGCAGTTCGTGCGCGAGCCCGAGGCCTTCATCACCTGGCTGCACAACCTGCCCTACTATCAGGAGGTCATGGCCTACGAGGACGAGCTGAAGAACCAGCTCGCCGCGTCCATCGAGGCCGCCGGCAGCTTCCTGGTGGGCGGACTCTCGCAGGTGGCCATCAGCACCGCGAACCTGCTGTTCATGGCGCTGGTGTTCCTCTACACCTTCTTCTTCTTCCAGCTGGACGGGCACAAGGTGGTGCACGCGATCCTCTACTACCTGCCGCTGGAGGACCGGGTGGAGCGGCGTCTGCTCACCAAGTTCACGCTGGTGACCCAGGCCATGCTCAAGGGCACCTTCCTGATCGGGCTGCTCCAAGGCGCGCTGGCGGGCATCGCCTTCGGCGTCGCCGGCGTGCCGCACGCCGTCTTTTGGGGGACGGTGATGGCGGTGCTGTCCATCGTCCCCGGCATCGGCTCGGCGGTGGTCTGGGTGCCGGCGTCCATCATCCTCATGCTGCAGGGCAGTGTCGTCGCCGGCGTCGGGCTGTTCCTGTTCTGCGCCCTGGTGGTGGGCAGCATCGACAATCTGCTGCGGCCCATCCTGGTGGGCAAAGACACCAACATGCACGAGCTGATGATCTTCTTCGGCACCCTGGGCGGGCTCTTCACCTTCGGCATGGCAGGCCTGCTCATCGGCCCGGTGATCGCGTCCCTGTTCCTCACCATCTGGGAGATCTACGGCGAGGCCTTCCACGACGTGCTGCCGGCGGTGGGCGAGGAGACGGCCGAAGCGCCGGCCCATGCCATCGCCGAGGACGGCGCCTATGACGACGCCACTGCCGCGGCCATGGCCGCCGCCGTGTCCTCACCCGCCGAGTCGACCGCCGAGTCGCCGGGCGCCGAGGACGCGGCACCAGCGCCCGAGCGGCGCAGCGACGAGGCCGCGTCCTAGCGCACCGACGGCCTGCGGCGAGGCCCTGGGTGCCGGCGGCCCAGGCGCTGTCAGCTCGCGGCGCGGTCTGCCCGTGCAATGACCGCTTCCAGGTAGTCACCCGGCACCACCAGCGAGTCGCCGCCGATGTTGCGCGCCTCCAGCAGCTCCACCAGATCGGCGTGCAGCCGCGACCGGCCGTCGCCGTCCAGCGCGTCGAAGGCCATGTGCAAGGGGCCGTAATAGCTGCGGAAGACCTCGATCCAATGGTCCGCGGAGCGGTAGCGGAAGTTGAAAGTGCGCCGCGCGCAGCGGATGTCGGCGGCGCCGTCGCCGAAGAGCGCGTGCAGATGCTCGGCCTCGCCCCAGAGCGTCGGCGGGCGCAGCCCGGCGGGCGGCTGCACGTACTGGGAGACGGTGCGCAGCAAGGCGCCGATGAAGCCCTCGGGCGTCCAGGCGGCCAGCCCGATGCGACCGCCCGGGCGCACCACACGCAGCAGCTCGCCTGCGGCGCGGGTCTGATCGGGCGCGAACATCGCCCCGAAGATCGACAGGGCCACATCGAAGCTCGCGTCCGAGAAGGGCAAGGCCTCGGCGTCGGCCACGCGCAACTCGACGTCGAGCCCTTCGGCCTCGGCGCGGGCGGCCGCCTTGTCCAGCAGCTGCGGCACATAGTCGACGCCGGTGACGGCGGCGAAGCGCCGCGCCGACGCCAGCGTCGCATTGCCGTTGCCCGCGGCCACGTCGAGCACGCGCTCGCCGGCCCGCAGATCGATGTTTTCGGCCAGGGCTTCGCCCACGCCTTGCAGGGTGGTGCCGATGATCGCGTAATCGCCACTGGCCCAGGTCGCCCGCTGGCGCTGCTTGATGGCCTCGAAATCCGGCGCCTCTGCCGCGACGGCGCCGGCGGTTGTAAGCTGGTCAGACGGCCGGGTTTGAACGGACTCGCGCATGATTGACCTCCGGTGGCTGAAACTGTGTAGTTATCGCGCCGCGGCGCTTGCGCCGGGCGCTGGACACCGACAGGTCCATTGTTTCGTCGCCAGCCGGCCGCTGCTTGACCCGGCGTCCTGCAAACTTGCTCGTGCGTCCGCACGGGAAACGCCGATTTCTCGGCGTTTCCCGTGCGGGCCAGGACGGCCCGCCATGGTCAGCGGCGTAAGCCGCTGAAAATGAAGGAACCGGGGAACCGCGTTCTCCGGTTCCGTCCGATTTTTGGGCAGGATGCCCAATAAATCGGTGTCTCCCCAGGCCACGCGAGGCGCGCTCGAAGCCGATGCCATGAGCCGAGACACCCTCTCCGATCTGCTGCGTGCGGTGCGCCTGCGCACTGCGGTCTTCTACTACGTGAGCAACCAGGCAGACTGGGCGGCCCAGGCCCCGCCGGCGCATGAGATCGCCGAGGCGGTGATGCCCGGGGCCGAGCATGTGATGGAGTTCCACATGGTGGCCCGCGGCAGCGGCTGGGCGGCCCTGCAGGGGCGCGAGCCGGTGCCGCTGCGGGCGGGCGACATCCTGATGTTCCCCCACGGCGACGCCCACGTCATGTCCAGCGCCCCCGGGCTCGCGCCCGAGCGCATCGAGCCGGAATGGGTCTTCGCGACCCGGCACGAGCCCAAGCCCATTCCCATCGCGTTCCATCGGGGTGTCTTGCAGCCCGGCGCGACCTTACCGGTGCAGGACGCCGACAGCATCCTGGTCTGCGGCTTCCTCGGCTGCGACCTGCGCCCGTTCAACCCGCTGGTGTCCGCCCTGCCGCGTCTGCTGCACCTGCCCGCCGGGCATGGCGGCGATTGGATTCGCCATGTCATCGATCAGGCCGCAAAGGAATCCGCCGCCCCGCACCCGGGCACCGAGGCCGTGCTCGAGCGCCTCGCCGAGATGATGTTCGTCGACACCGCGCGGCGCTACTTGGAGGGCTTGCCGGCGGACGCCACCGGCTGGCTGGCTGGCCTGCGCGACCGCCACGTCGGACGCGCCCTGGCCCTGTTGCACGAGCGCCCCGAGCATCCCTGGACCATCGACGAGCTGGGCAGTCGGGTCGGGCTCTCGCGCTCGGCCCTGCATGAGCGCTTCACCGCCTATCTCGGCCAACCGCCCATGCACTACCTGGCCAACTGGCGGATCCAGGTCGCCTCGGTGCTGCTGCGCGAGAGCCGGCGCAGCGTCGCCGACATCGCACTGGAGGTGGGCTACGAGTCCGAGGCCGCCTTCTCGCGCGCCTTCAAGCGCCTCGTCGGCGTCCCGCCCGCGGCCTGGCGCCGCTCCGTATCGCCAGCCTGAGCGCCAGAGCTTCGCCGACGCCTGTTGCGGGCGCCAGCCAGAGGTCCGCCACCAGGGTACTGATTCTGAGGACGGTAACCATAACTCCGCAAGTCATCCGGCCGCTAAGATTTGGGGACGGTAAACATAATTTTGCAACTCAGCCCTCCGCAGCGCTGACACGGCGGCGGTCCAGACTGCCGATCCGGCTGCCGTCGTCCCCGCGCCGGCCATTCGGCAGCGGTGCGCGGCGGGGCCAGGTCGCCGCGGACAGTCGACTCGACGCGGCCCTGCGCCTATGCTTGCGCATCCGCCGCTCGATACCTCCGGGAGACTGCGATGCTCCGACTCGCCACGGCCGCCGCCCTGCTGCTCGCCGGCGCCTGCGCGGTTGCGCAAACCGCCGACCGCATCTGGTCCGGCGGGCCCATCCTGACGGGCCAGCGGCGCCTCGGTGGCGTGCGTGTCCGATCTCTTCCTGGCCATGTCGGGTGCCATGGCCGCGGAGCCGGAATTTCGGTAATCGCGCCCGCCGCATCCTTCGTCGCGACCCTGGTGGGGCAAGACCCTTCCGTGTCAGCCGGCCCTCCGAGCAGCGGGGCCAGATCTTGCATTCCAGCACCCGCAGCGACCTTTACCACCGCGCTCAAAGCGCTGATCTGGCTTCGATCAAGCCGCCCTCAATGAGAACCACTCAAACCGGCGCGCAGCATGCAAAACGTCCGGATCGGACGCCGCGAGCCGCCGCGGTCGCAGCGCCGGATCTCCGTCCCCGACCTCTCGGCATTGCTGCAACACCCAGCAGCCGACCCCGGCATCGGCCAGCCGCTGTGACAGTCGTTCGATGTAGGCCGGATCATCCAGTCCGGGCATGGGCGTGGTGCGGACTTCAAGATCCACGCCGGCATCCAGCAGCAGCCTCAGGCTCTCCCAGGCCCGCTCGCCAGAGCCCGCCGCGCCGGTGATGCCGGAGTAGTCCTCTGGCAGGGCCTTGATGTCGAGACCCACCCAATCGACCAGCGGTAGGAGCCGGGCGAGGCGCTCCGGATAGGGTCCGCCGGTGTGCAGACCGACCTTGAAGCCCAGGGCGCGGACCTCGGCCATGGCCGCGGGGAGCGCGCGCTGTGCCGTCGGCTCGCCGCCGGAGAAGACCACGGCGTCGAGCAGGCCGCGGCGGCGTTCGAGCAAGTTGAGGACCTCGGGCCAGGTGGGCTCGGGCGGGCCGTCCGGCTTTTGGAGATCGGCGTTGTGGCAGTAGGGGCAGCGCCAAGGGCAGCCGCGGCAATAGATCACCGCCGCCAGCTCGCCCGGGTAGTCGACGCTGGTGAGCGGAGTTAGACCGCCGATGCGCAATTGGTCGGCATTTTCGACAGAACCGGTCATTGCCACTGTTGCCTTGGATTGGCTATCGGCTCGCCCCGGGAGCCGGCAGCAACCACGAAGAGTGCAAAGCTCACGCAGAAGAGCACGTCAGGAACGAAGCCCGACACCACGCCGGCTGCCAGCGCCTCATTGTCGGGCCTCCTAACGTCGGCCCGACCTACGCCGAGGCTGATTGTCGGGCCTCCTGGCGTCGGCCCGACCTACGCCGGAGCGCCTGCGAGGCGGGTACACATTTTGGCCCGCCTCTGGAGCTTGGGCGGCAGCGCTTGCTCAGGCGGCCTCGGCGCGGCGCGGGCGCTCGGCCTGGGCACCGCTGGGCTGCTCGCTGAAGCAGGTGCGCTCGCGATGCTCGGACTGCTTGCCAGCATTGAACGCGCTCACCGGGCGGTGATAGCCCATGACGCGGGTCCAGACCTCGCAGCGGGTGCGCTCTTCGTCGCGGATTTCGATGCCATCGATGTTCATCTTTCGGGTCCTCGTTGGTTTTGCGGTTGAAAGGCTGGGTTGAATGGGTGGCTCGCAGGTCTTGCGATCTCGAGGGCTGAGGGCTGAGGGCTGAGGGACGGTATTCCGCACACTGACAGCCAATCGCGATCACGGCGCTCGACCGATTCAGGACGCATTTGTCCACATCATCCGAGCGCCGCCTCGGACCTCGATTCGGCCTCGGCCCTCGCTCCTCGACCCTCGGCCCTCTCCTTCCGCTTCTTCTCGACCAGCTCCGCATCGCACTTCGGGCAGAACTCGTGCTCGCCGGCGATGTAGCCGTGGTGCGGGCAGATGGAGAAGGTCGGGGTGACGGTGATGTAGGGCAGGCGGAAGTTGGTGAGCGCGCGCCGGACCAGGCGCTTGCAGGCATCGGCGGAGCTGATCTGCTCGCCCATGTAGAGGTGCAGCACGGTGCCGCCGGTGTACTTGGATTGCAGCTCGTCCTGCATGGCGAGCGCCTGGAAGGCGTCGTCGGTGTAGCCCACCGGCAGCTGGGAGGAGTTGGTGTAATAGGGCGCGTCCTCCGAGCCGGCCTGGATGATGCCGGGATAGCGCTTGTTGTCCTCGCGGGCGAAGCGGTAAGTCGTCCCCTCCGCCGGCGTCGCCTCCAGGTTGTACAGGTGTCCGGTCTCCTCCTGGAACTGCACCATCCGCTCGCGCACGTGATCCAGCAGCCGCGCCGCAAAGGCGTGGCCCCAGTCGCTGGTGATGTCTTCGGCGTCTGCGGTGAAGTTGCGGATCAGCTCGTTGATGCCGTTGACACCGATGGTGCTGAAATGATTACGCAGGGTGCCGAGATAGCGCTTGGTGTAGGGGAAGAGTCCGGCGTCCATGTGCCGCTGGATGACCTTGCGCTTGAGCTCCAGGCTCTTTTTGGCAAGCTCCATCAGCTCGTCCAGGCGGGCCAACAGCCCCGGCTCGTCGCCGGCGTGGGAGAAGCCCAAGCGCGCGCAGTTGATGGTGACGACGCCGAGGGAGCCGGTCTGCTCCGCGGAGCCGAACAGGCCGTTGCCGCGCTTGAGCAGCTCGGAGACGTCCAGGCGCAGCCGGCAGCACATGCTGCGGACCATGTTGGGCTCCATGTCGGAGGAGAGAAAGTTGCTGAAGTACGGCAAGCCATAGCGGGCCGTCATGCGAAACAGCAGCTCGGTGTTCTCGCTCTCCCACGGGAAGTCGTCGGTGATGTTGTAGGTCGGGATCGGGAAGGTGAAGATCCGCCCTTTGGCATCGCCCTCGGTCATCACCTCGATGTAGGCGCGGTTGATCATGTCCATCTCGGCCTGGAGCTCGCCGTAGGTGAAGGCTTGCTCCTCGCCGCCGATAACCGGGACCTGTTCTCTCAAATCCTCCGGGCAGACCCAGTCGAAGGTCAGGTTCGTGAAGGGGGTCTGACAACCCCACCGGCTCGGCACGTTCAGGTTATAGATCAGCTCCTGGATGTACTGCTTGACCTGGCGGTAGCAGAGCCCGTCGAGACGCACGAAGGGCGCCATGTAGGTATCGAAGCTGGAGAAGGCCTGCGCGCCGGCCCACTCGTTCTGCAGCGTGCCCAGGAAATTCACGATCTGCCCGACGGCGCTCGACATGTGCTTCGGCGGACCGGCCTCCACCTTGCCCGGCACGCCGTTCAAGCCCTCGGTGAGCAGCGTGCGCAGGGACCAGCCGGCGCAGTAGCCGGCGAGCATGTCCAGGTCGTGGATGTGCAGGTCGCCCGCGCGGTGCGCCTCCCCCACCTGCGGCGGATAGACGTGGGAGAGCCAGTAGTTGGCGATCATCTTGCCGGAGGTGTTCAGGATGAGCCCGCCCAGCGAGTAGCCCTGGTTGGCGTTGGCCGACACCCGCCAGTCCGAGCGGTCCAGGTACTCGTTGATGGAGGTGGCCACGTCCACCAGGGTGTGGCGGTCGCTGCGCAGCTTGGCGCGCTGCTCGCGGTAGACGATGTAGGAGCGCGCCGTCTCGAAGTGATTGGCGGCGATGAGCGTCTGCTCGACGACATCCTGGATGCCCTCGATGTCCGGCATCTGCGCAATGTCATGGCGGCCGTAGCGATGCGCGAGCACCTTCACCACTTGCGCCGTCAGCAGCTTGGCCTCCGGCTCGTCGAACTCGCCGGTGGCCTGCCCGGCGCGCAGGATGGCGGACTCGATCTTGCCCGCGTCGAAGGGCACCTCGCCGCCGTCGCGCTTGGCCACCCGCGTCGGCAGCACCGCCAAGGCCTTGGTTTCCGCCACCATTAAATGCGCTCCTGATTCGTGAGAAACACTAGATATTGTGCGAGACATTATAGAGAACCCTAGATATAGCGAAACCCCCCTGAGCAGAAAAGGTTGATAGCGATCAGCGCGGCGGCTCTATCCGCTGCCGGATCAACGGCTTGCGACGCGGAGTCCACAGGCGCCGAGCCCACCCATACACATCACGGCCCCGAAACCTCGGATCATCGCCTCGCAAATGTCCTGTCCACGCCGATGCCCACGCCCGTCCTCCTCGTCGTAAACTGTGGGATCCAATAGCAGGGCGCCGGCTACGGCGCCTGTGCTGATCAGCCAAGGAGACAGTCACTGATGACCGCGCGCATCGGCTTCATCGGCCTCGGCATCATGGGCCGCCCCATGGCCCTGAACCTGCTCGCGGCCGGCCACGAGCTCAGCGTCTATGCCCGCCGCACCGAGGCGCTCACCCCCGTCACCGACGCCGGCGCACGCGCCTGCGACAGCCCGGCCGGCGTCGCCCGCGAGGCGGATATCGTCTTCACCATGCTCGCCGACACGCCGGACGTGGCCGAGGTGGTTTTGGGGACTGGCGGGGGGACCGGCGGGAGCACCACCGGAGTCAGCGCGAGCGACGGCGGCGGCGACGACCGGCGTGCCCGCGCCGTCATCGCCGGCATCCGCCCCGGCAGCGTGGTGGTGGACATGAGCACCATCTCACCAGCGGTGACACGGCAGATCGCCGCAGAGCTGGCCCCGGCCGGGGCCACCATGCTAGACGCCCCCGTCTCCGGCGGCGACATCGGCGCCCGCGACGGCACCCTGTCCATCATGGTGGGTGGCCCGGCCGAGGCCTTCGCGCAGCTCGCGCCGCTGTTCGAGATCCTGGGCCGGCACGTGGTCCACGTCGGCGAGCACGGCGCTGGACAGATCTGCAAGGCCTGCAACCAAATCGTCGTGGGTCAGACCATCGCCGGCGTCGGCGAGGCCCTGCTGCTGGCGGAGGCCGCCGGCGTGGACGGTGCCCGGGTGCGCGAGGCGCTGCTCGGCGGCTTCGCCGGCAGCCGCATCCTGGAGGTCCATGGTCAGCGCATGCTCGACGACAACTACACGCCGGGCTTCAAGGCTGCGCTGCATCAAAAGGACATGCGCATCGTCCAGGAGACCGCCCACGAGCTGGGCCTCGGCCTGCCCGGTGCGGCCCTGGTAGCCCAGCTGCTCAACACCCTGGTGGGCCGGGGCGACGGCGGACTCGACTCCGCAGCGCTGCACCTGGCACAGCGGCGGCTGAATGCGCAGGGCGAGTCGAGCTAGCCGCGCAGCACCGGTGCGAGCCCGACTCACCGCGGCCCACCGCCCCGGCCTGCCGCTGCCCGTGTGGACCACAGCAACACCGCCCGGGCGCCCGCGCTGCCGACACGGGGCCGGCCGGCGATGACCATCGACGTCGACATCCACGACCCGAGCCACCTCGACGCACTCACCGACGCCGAGCTGGACGCCCTGCCCGTCGGTGCCATTCGCCTCGACAGCGACGGGCGCATCCTGTTCTACAGTCACCACCAGGCCAGCCTCACCGGCCGCATACCGGCGCAGGTGCTCGGGCGCGATTTCTTTCGCGAGGTGGCCCCCGCCAGCGCCATGCCCGAGCTCTACGGGCGCTTTCGCCAGGGGGTGCTGACCGGGCAGCTGAGCTGCACCTTCGAGCTCATCTACGACTTTCGCATGCAGCCGGTGCAGGCGCGCATCCATATGCGCAACGCCGCAGCCGACGGCGAGTACTGGATCGTGGTGGAGCCGCTGCAACACCTGGCGCAACGCAGCATGCCCGACGTGGCCGGTGACGGCGGCGTCGACACCGGCCTGAGCATGGTCTCTCGCGACCCCGGGCGCTGCGATGCCCAGCCCATTGCTCACTGCGCCAGCTTGCAATCCTTCGGCTGCCTGCTGGTGCTCGCAGCGGACAGTCTGCGGGTCGTCGCCGCGGGCGCCAACACCAAGGACTTCCTGGGCCTGGAGCCACAGGCCGTGCTCGGCGCCGAGCTCGGGACCCTACTGCCGTCAGGCGACGGCGGCCTCGTCGCCTGTGTGCGCGAGACCCAGTCCGAGCCGGAAACCTTCTGCCCGGAAGCCTTCAGCGCCCCACCGCAGCCACACCTGCCGGACCTGGCGCTGAGCCTGCGCCTGACACCCTGGCATGGCAGGCTCCTGCTGGAGATCGAGCCGGATGTGCCGCTGGCGACGGCGACGCAGGCCGGCGCCTGCGACCCGGGCGCCCTCGGCCGCGAGCTGCTGGCCGCGGCGGACATCGACATCCTGTGCAGCCGTCTAGCTCGCGCGCTGCGCCGTTTCACCGGCTTCGAGCGAGTCCTGGTGTACCGCTTCGAGCCGGATTGGGACGGCACCGTCATCGCCGAGGACCTGGCCCCGGACACCCTGCCCTCGGTGCGCGGGCTGCGCTATGCCGCAGCCGACATCCCGACCCGGGCGCGGGCGCTGTACACGGCGACCCCCCTACGCTACGTGCCGATCCGCGACCATGCCGAGATACCCCTCCTCGCCGAGCGCGAGCCCCCGACCAGCATCGACATCGGCGCCGCACAGCTGCGAACCCTGCACCCCACCCATCGCGCCTACCTGGAGCAGCTCGGCGTCAACGCCAGCCTGTCGCTCTCCATCGTCTGCGACGGCCAACTATGGGGGCTCGTCATCTGCCATCACCGCCGCCCGCACGCCATCTCGATGGCCCTGCGCCAGCGCTTGGCGGAGCTGGCGGCGCTGGTGTCGGCGCGCATCGCGCTGCTCGAGCAGCGCATCCAGCTCCAGGCCCGGGAGCAGGGCGTGGCCGCCATCAACGCCATCATCGGCCGGCTGGACATCCGCAAGCCCTTCCCACAGGGCTTCGTCGGCAACGAGGCACTGTTGCGCGGCCTGTTCGCCGCCGATGCCGTCCAGATCTTCCACCGCGATGCCCCGCTGCTCGAAGAGGGCGCGCTGGACCTGGACGCTGAGGAGCAGCGTGCGCTGCTGCACTTCCTGCGCAAGCGCGGCGGCGGCGTCTGGAGCACGGACTGCCTGTCCTGCGAATTCGAGCCGGCGGCGGCATACCCGGAGCGCCTCGCCGGCATCATCGCCATCTTTATCGGTCCGACCGAAGACTATGTGATGCTCTTCGGCCGCCGGCGCACCCGCTTCAAGGTGCGCTGGGGCGCGCGGCCGGCGGCCTTGTCGCCGGCGGCGGACGACACCAGCCCCTGGAGCACGCGCCGCTTCGAGCCCTGGGAAGAGGAGCGTATCCACCACGCCCCGCCCTGGACCCGGTCCGAGCTCGGCACCGCCGAGGCCCTGCGCAATCTCACGCAGGAGGTCATCGTCGCCAGTGCTGCGCACTTCGAGGTCCTGGCGCTGCGCGACGGCCTCACTGGGCTGCCGAACCGCGAGCGCTTCCGCCAGATACTCGCGACGACCATCGAGCAGGCCGAGACCACCGGCGGTGTGTTCGGCATTGGTCTGCTGGACATCGACCACTTCAAAAGCGTCAACGACACCCTGGGCCACGACAAGGGCGATATCCTGCTCGCGGCCGCCGCCAAACGCATCCTCGCCGTATTGCCCGAGGGGGCCGTGGTGGCCCGGCTCGGCGGCGACGAGTTCGCGCTGCTGCTGCCCTCAGGCCACGAGGACGCCTTAGACGCGATGCCGGAGCGCGTGGTGGCCGCCTTCCGCAAGCCCATCAGCGTCGACGACGACCGCTTCGCCGTGTCCGTCTCCATGGGTGTCACCCTCGGCCATGGCGCCTCCCAGGGCACGGAGCTGCTGAAACAGGCGGACATGGCCCTCTACCAAGCCAAGGATGCCGGTCGCGACTGCGTGCGGGCCTTCGACAGCGGCCTGCAGCAGCGCGCCCTGGTGCGGCTCGAGATCGCTCGGGAGATCCTCGGACGCAGCCCGAAAACCGCGATAGAGATCCTGCTCCAGCCGCAAGTGCCCATTGCAACCCGGCGTCCCGAGCCCCGCTTCGAGGTGCTGGCGCGCTGGCGCACCGCCGAGGGGCGTCTCTTGCAACCACTGGAATTCATCGATGCAGCGCAGCAAAACGGCTTGATGCGCGCCGTCACCGAGGCGGTGCTTGCGCGCAGCCTGCTGGTCCTGCGCGAGCACGCCGGGGCGAGCGGCGCCGACCCCGTACTGGCCGTCAACGTCACCGCCGCCGACCTGGAGGCGCGCTGGTTCGCCCGCTCGCTGCTGCAGGCACTGGCCGATGCCGGGGTGGCTCCGACGCGGCTGGAGCTGGAGATCGCCGAGTCCGTACTGCTGCGCATCACGCCTAGCGTGCGCGAGTCCCTGCGCCAGCTCAGCGACGGCGGCATCCGCATTGCGCTGGACGATTTCGGCAGCGGCTTCAGCTCCATGGCGCATCTGCGCGAGCTCAACATCTCCACCCTCAAGATCGACCGGGACTTCGTGCGCGGCGTCACGGCCGAGCAGGACCGACGCCTGGTGGCGGGCATCGTCGCCATGGCGCACTCGCTGGGCAAGAGCGTGGTGGCCGAGGGCGTCGAGCGCGTTACCGAGCTCGAAGTGCTGCGCCGGCTCGGCTGCGATTGGGGGCAGGGCTATCTCTGGTCCGAGCCGCTGACGCCGGCGGACGCCTTCGACGGCAACTGGCGCCCGGCGCGGCGAAGCTGAAGGCCCTAGCCCCTCGGGGCCGCCGGGAGCCGGACCCCGGGGCTGTGTTAGGGTCGGGCCCACGCATTCCCCACCGCGCCCGGGACCATGTCGACCTTCACAGCCATACACAGCATCGACTGCCCGTCGGAGCTCACCGTCGAGCGCAACGGCGAGCATCCGGCCTTTACCATCCGCTTCGGCGCCGACGGCGAGATCCCATTCCCGCAGGTGATCCTGCGCGCCGCCGGCCGGGAGACCTTGTTCAACGGCAGTGACATCCAAGCCCGGCAAACCGAGACCGGCGACTGGCGCTATTGGGTAGAGGTGCCGGCGGGCAGTGCCCCCGGTGAGCGCCTGCAAGTGCAGGTGGAAGGCTGCCGCCGTGCCGATATCGACAACGCCGGCGGCGGCGACTGGATCAAGGCCTTCCGCGAGATCCGCCTTGTCGGCACCAACGGTGGCGGTGCCAACGCGGGCCAAGGCGCCCGGGCGCAGCCCCGCGTCGAGCCCGCGCTGGCCGGCGGCGCCGAAGTGAAGCTCTACTTCGGCATCCACAAGCACATGCACCAGCCCTACTACAACACCACGGACCCCGACGCCTGGGACGGCGAAAAGGACGAGATCTTCGGCTCCCGCGGCGGCAACTACACCGACTTCGTGCCTGCGGCGGTGCAGCAGTACATCGACGGCGGCCTGCCGCACGCCGGGCTGTCCACCAGCTGGAGCGGCTCGCTCATCGAGCAGCTGGACCGCTGTGCCGAGCTGGGGCGCTGCGGCGGACGCTTCGGCGGCTGGAGCGCGCCCCTGCGCCACATGGCCGATGCCACCACGGCCCTCGGCAACCCGCGCATCAGCTTCTCCGGGCTCGGCTTCTTCCACCCGCTGATGCCGCTCATCCCGCCCCAGGACATCGTCCGCCAGATCGCCTGGCACCGCGAGGCCATCGAGCAGGCCTTCGGCGTGCCGGCGTCGCGGGTGCTGTTCCCGCCGGAGACGGCCTTTCACGTGCGCATGATCCCGGCGCTGCTGGAGGCCGGCGTGGAGGCGGTGATCTACGACTCCATCCACCGCTTCCGGGCCTGCCGCGACTATCCCTACGCCGGCATCGAAGAAGGCATGCTGCCGCCGAGCCCCGCAGAGCAGGTCAACCCGCCGGTGGACGACTGGCTGCAGCTGCACAACATCTGGGCGGCGTCGAAGATCTCGCCGTCGCTGCTCAAGCCCGAGTACGTGGGCTACGAGGACCCGGACGGCACGCTGCAAAAGATCATCGCCATCCCCGCCGAGCGCTACATCGGCAACGAGGACGCCCGCGGCGGCTTCGGGGCGCTGCAGTATCCGGACGTGCTGGGGCAGCTCTACCAGCGCATCGTCGACACCGGCAGCTTCGACCCGGCGCACCCGCCGTTCTTCCTGCTCCATTCCGACGGCGACAACCACGGCGGCGGCGCCGACAGCTACTACCACCACAACACCGGCGAGCTGGTGCGGTGGCTCAAGCAGGACCAGCGCTTCGAGCTCACCACGCCGGAGGACTACCTACAGCGCTTCCCGCCGGACCCGGAGCAGGTCATCCACATCGAGCCCGGCTCCTGGGCCGGCGCCGACAACGGCGACCCCCAGTTCATGAAGTGGTTCAGCCGCTACGACCAACCCTACTCGCCGGACCTGAATTCCTGGGCGGTGCTCACGGCTTTCCAGAACCTGGTGCACACCCTGGCCGCAGCCGAGCCGAGCCATCCGCAGCTGGCGGAGGTCATGCGGCTGCTGCTCACCGCCGAGACCAGCTGCTACTGGTATTGGACCGGGCAGCAGGTCTGGGACGAGCAGGTGACCAATGCCGCCAACCTGGGGCTCTCACGCATCAAGCCCGCCGTCGACGCCATCGTCTCCGCCGGGCGCGAGCAAACCCCGCCGACCATTTTCCCGCCCTGGGTGATTCCGGAAAATCCGGGCGGCAAGCGCTGGGGCCAGGGCTGTCTGCTGGACGCGCCGCGAGAGGCCACTGTGCACAGCTTCATCGCCGACTGCTCCGGCCTGGCGCGCGTGGACCTGGTGCTGCGCACGGCCAATGGCGAGCAGCGCCTACCCATGCGCAGCCACGGCCCCTACCCCACACAGACCGGCGCCCGGCTGACGGCGGACTATGTCACCGCCGAGCTGCCGGTGGGGGCCGGCGATGTCCGC
The DNA here is from genome assembly GCF_016583825.1 of Thiohalocapsa halophila. GTDB lineage: Bacteria > Pseudomonadota > Gammaproteobacteria > Chromatiales > Chromatiaceae > Thiohalocapsa > Thiohalocapsa halophila. The sequence continues at coordinate 32,161 of NZ_NRRV01000027.1, forward strand.
TACTACCTCGAAGCCGAGGACAACCGCGGCAACATCGCCCGCGGCGCGCTGGAGCGCCTCTTTCTGGCCTGAGGGTCGCAGGGCGTGCGCCCCGGCAGACCGGCCGGCGCCGCTCGCGATGCCAATCGGCATCGGTATCGACACCGTGCTCGCCGCGCGCGCCGAGTAACGCTTCAACCACTAAGCGCCGCCCGAGGCCCCACGCCGCAGGATCAGCTCCTGCGTCGGGTAGGCAAAGGATACGCCGGCGGCCTCGAAGCGCCGATGGATGCCGAGGTTGATGCCCTGCTGGATGTCCATGTAGAGGGCATAGTCCGGGCTCAGCACGTAGTAGACCGCCTCGAACACCAGCGCATAATCGCCGTATTCGAAGAAGTGGGCCCGATCGAAGCGAGCCCTCGGCTGCTCCTCGACGGCCTCGCGGATCATGTCCGGAATCCGCTCCAGCAACGCCCGCGGCGTCCGGTAGACGACGCGGATGTGGAACACCACGCGGCGCTCCTGCAAGTGCTTGAAGTTGTGGATACGGCTGTTGAGCAGGTCGCTGTTCGACATCACCACCTGCTCGCCCGAGAGACTGCGGATGCGGGTGGTCTTCACACCGATGTGCTCGATGACACCCAGGGTGTCGCCGGACATGATGAAGTCGCCGACCCGAAACGGCTTGTCCAGCACAATGGCCATGGAGCTGAACACATCCGCCAGGATGGTGTTCACGGCGAAGGCGACGGCGAGGCTGCTGACACCCAGGGCGCCCACCAGCCCGGCGATGGGGTATTGGAAGTAGGCCAGCAGAGAGACGATCACGGTGATCCAGATCCCGGCGCGGATGAAGAACATCATCACGCCGTAGCCGGTCACGGTGGATGGGTCGCGCATCTCCTGGCGCGTGCGCCGGCGGTTGAAATAGTCCACCATCGCCGCGTTGGCCCAGATGCCGAGCTGGAAATAGAAGGCGACCACCAGCAAGGTCCACAGCCAATCGCGCACCGTCGGGCTCGGAACGCCCGAGAAGGCCATGGCGACGTAGAAGGCGGCGATGAGCACGAAGATCTGACTGGTGTTGCCAGCCACCGCCGACAGCGCCAGGCGCAGGTCGCCGGCCTCGGCGCTTCCGCTACGGCCCTTGCGCCGCTTCAGCGCCCGGCGTGCGCCCGCGCGGATCAGCGACACCAGCACGACCACCACCAGGAACATCGCCAGCGCCGTGACCAGCTCCCGCGCGCGGACGCTCTGATCGTCGATGACCAGAAGCTCGGCGCTCCACCAATCCACCAACGCCTCCCGGGCCTGGCGTATCTGCAGCGCTTGGGTCTGGACCTGGTCCTGGAGCTGATACCGCATGCCCTCGAGCAGGGCGATCAGTGCGTCCTTGGTCTCCAGCAGCTCGCGGCCGTAGCCCTCCGCCCCGTCGAGGGCATCCCGGCGCGCCGTCAGCGCCTCGCGCACGCCCTCGCGCAGGTCAGGCTCGCGCAGACGCCGCGCCTGCGCTAGCTGCATGGAGCGCAGCGCACTGAGCCGCTCTTCGATGTCGTCCTTGGCCTTGTGCGCGGTGTCCAAATTGGCGAGCACCTGTTGCAGCGCTTGCGGCAGGTCGACGGCATCCGGCGCCTCCATGAAGCGATGGCGCAGCTCCCACAGCTGGTGCATCTGGGCCAGGTCGGCGATGGCCGCCGCCAGGGAATCCACACCGGTGCGTGCGACCCGGACCTCGGTATCGCGGGTCTCCACCCATTCTTGCAGCACCGCCCGGTCAGCGTCCGACTCGGCCTCCGCCAGACGCCGGCGGGCGCGATACAGATTCGCCTCGGCCGCATCGCCTGCCGCCGCAACCTCGTCGACTTGCGCGCGCAGCCTGTCCTCGCGCGCCGTCAGCTCCGCGAGCCGCTCGTCCAGCGCTTGCTGCGGCAGCACGACACGGGCTTGCAGGTAGCGCACGCGCTCGCCCGCCAGGGTCTGTTTTACCTCGGCCATGTCGTCCTGAGCGCGCGCCAAAGCCAGCGCACTTACGGCGGCCGCCGCTTCCTGGCGCGCCAGCAGGTCCGTCAGCCGCGCCAGATCCAGGGCCTGGACCAGCGCTGCGCGCTCGGCGGCGCCGGCAGCACCGTTCTCTGCCGCAGTCAGTCGATCGCGCGCCGCCCGCCGCTCGCTCACGGCCCTGCTCAGGGCCCGTTCGGCGGCGTCGCGCCGGCGGGCGGCCGTCTCCGCCCGCGTCTCCGCCACGTCTTCGGCGGCCTGTGACAAGGCCAAGTCGGCTCGCGCCTGGTCCAGTCGGGAGACCGGGTACGGCGGCTCCTCGGCGATGCCGTCGCGCTCGACCGCCGCCAGCTCGTCGCGCAACTGTGCCAGCCCGGTCTCGCTTTCTGCGAGACGCTCGCCGAGTGTGGCCCGACGCTGGACGACGAGGCGCAGATTGCGCAGCAATTTCAGCTGTTGTCCGATGTGCTCCGCCGGGCTCTCGGCGGGGCTCTCGGCGGGGCTCTCGTTGGGGGTGTCGGCCGTATCCGCTGCCTCGCCGGGCGGCGGGGCCGCATCCTCGCCAGCCGCGGCTGCGTCGGCCGCCGGGTCCGCATCGACCGGCAACGCCTCCAGGGCCGCTTCCAGCTCCGCCAGCCGCGCGTCGATCAAGTCCAGAGCCTGGTGAAAGTCCTCCGCCGAGGTCATCGGCTGCGGCAACCCTGGCAGGCCCACCAAGGCCGGGTCGAAAGGCAGCTCGCTTGGCCGCTGATTCGGCTCTTGCGCGGCCTCGGCGCCTGCGGCTGCGCCTTCCCCGGTCTGCTGCGCCGACACCGACTCCGGCGCTGCTGCACCTTGTGCGTCGGCATCAGCGGCCACCGCCGACGCCGGGTCGTCGGCGAGCGCCGACGGCGCCGGCACGGCTAGACAAGTCAGCAACAGGCAGGCACGCAGGGCCCCTGGGCGGTGCTCTAGGACCATAACAATCGAAGGGATCCGGAGGTTCGAGGGCGCAGGCACGGCGGGATGGGCAGCAGGACATGGCCGCCGATGCGGGATTCTACGGACCCGCCTTCTGGCGCGGCAACCGCGTCCCAGACGGCCGGCATCGAGCCGCCGGGTGACGCCGCGACGGCACGAGCATGCCGTTATCGCTCGCCGTCACCGTAAGGTGCATGTCCGCGGCTGCATGGTCTATACGGCGGTGGGGCGGGAGCCGGAGGCAGCCGTGCCACCCCCGGGGCAAGCGCGGGATTTGCGCTCGGTGCTCGCCTTCCGTAGGCTTCGACCCGCCGTCGAGCATACCGATAAACATCGATGAGGAGGAGATCATGAAAAAGACCATCGCCCTGTCCGCCCTCTGCCTGGGCAGCCTGAGCCTGTCGGCCCAGGGCGCGACCTTCATGGACAGCGCCTGGGCAGCGGCGCTCTGCGAGGCCTGGAACAAGAACCCGACCCTGACCGGCAAGCTCGGCGGCGGCTGGGTGGAGAACGACGCCGGCCGCGGGTTCAAGACCATTCACATGTACCGCAAGGACTGCGGCCTCGGCAGCCGCGTCGAGCTCAAGATCTCGTCGCAGGACGGCAAGGCCATCTGCACCCGCGGCGGCAGCGTGCAGAACACCAGCCCGGACTACGACGTCGACTACCTGATGTACGCCACGGACGAGGACTGGGCGTGCATGGGCGAGGGCAAGTTCGGCTGCGGCGCCATGGGCGCCATGACCACCGGCAAGCTCAAGTTCAGCGGCCCCAAGGGCGAGGCCATGTCGGTCATGGGCCCTTTCAATGACTTCCTGACCCTCACCGGCCAGGTGCCCGGCGACAAGTCGTCCTGCCCTTAGAGGCTCATGCCTCCGGCTTGCCGGCGGCCGGCGCGAACTGCGCGGCATAGTCCTCGAGCAAGCCCGCATCGCCGCGCGCGAGGAGACACTCGTGCAAGGCGCTGCGCAGGCGGCGCTGGCCGCGGTGCACGGAGAGCTCCGCGATAACCTGGCGTACTGTCGTGCGCTCGGCATCCGCGGCGAGGCCGAGCAGCCAGTCCAGGGCGGCCGGCGTACGGGCCAGCGCGGCCGCGCGCAGCAGCACCTGCGGGCGCCGCCCGCGCAGGGGCTCCGCCTCCCAGCGCGCCCGCAGCAGGGCCACCGCAGCGTCGAGCTTGCTCTCGCCTAGGGCCAGCGCCGCGAGCTCCGCCAGCGCCGGGTCCGCACTCCCGGGGTCGTCCAGCCAGCGGGCGACGAAGGGCGGCGCCGTGTCCGGCGCCAGGGCCAGCAGGGTGCGGAAGCACTCGTCGATGACCTCCGCCTCCGGGTCCCCGAGCAGGGCCTTGGTGCGCAGCACCGCCTCGGCGGCGCCGGGCTCGGTGCAGCCGATGGCGCGCACGGCGCCGCTGCGGGCGCGGTGCTCGGGGTCAGCCAGCAGGTCCACCAGCTCGCGCAGCGCCCCAGCCGCGCCGGAGGCCGCAAGGCCCATGGCACAGCTGGCGCGCACATCGGCGGCGGTGTCCACCTGGCCGCCCCAGACGGGCTCTGGCTGGCGCAGCCGCAGCCCGCTGCGGAAGCAATCGGCATCCAGACAGTCCAGCGCCACCAGCGCACGGGCGAGCGCGCCCTTGGCGAGGCAGCCGGGGTCGGCCTTGTGATCCAGCGCCGCCAGACGGCGAAAGGCGTCCATCAGCGCCGGCTCCAGGGCATAATGCAGGCTGTCGCCGGCCGCCTCGGCGGCGCGCGCCAGCACGCGATAGTGCGTATGCGCCAGCGCCTCGCGCAGCAGCTGCGCGGACGGTTGCTCGTCCAGGGCGCGCAGCAGTGCCGCCGGGGCCTCGGCGCCGCGGCGGCGCGCGCCGCGAGGGTATCCCGGCGCTGCGGCTCGCTGTCGGGGCATGGCTTACAACTGTCCTCCCAAGGTGGTCGTATAGCCGCCGGTTGCCCGTGCACGGCCTAACCGGCGCGCGGTCTGGGCGTCCAGCCCTTGATCGGCGGCAGAAGCAGGGTATAACGTGCTTGCGGGCGGGGCACCAGCCGCTTGCCGTCAGCTGCCCGCCCAGAGCACCGCGCGTCGTCGGCGGCGCCATCTGCCCCGACGCCGTCTCGCAGTCCCGGCCACAGCACCACGCCAGTCACCACCGCAATGGAACCCGCTGTTCACACCGGCCCCCAGTCGGCCGAGCCTGCGCCTATGGCGGAGCCGGACACCAGCCGCTGGCGCCTGCCAGACCTGCTGGACTTCGACTACTACGTCGACCGCGACGAGCAGCGTATGCGCCAGGAGCCCGCCGAGCGCAAGCACCTCGCCGAGCGCGACCGTCGACTCTATCGTGAGCGCATCGCGCCCCGCGTCAAGGCCCCCGAGCATACCCCGGCGCACCGCAGCGCCGCACTCCGCCGCTGGCTCGGCATCCGCCGCGGCAGTGAGGATGCCTCCATCCGGGCCCTGCTGCCCGGCTCGGCCTTCGCCCGCGGGCAGCGCCTGGTGGCCATCGCGCTCGCTGTGCTCGGCTTCCTCGGCGGCGTCGGTGTCGCCTCGGCGCTGCTGCACTACGAGGGCGACCAACCGGTCAACGTCTCTTGGTATGTCTTCGTGCTGGTGATCCTCCAGGTGCTGCTCCTGATTGCCACGGCCGTGGCCTGGTACGCCCGGCGCTCGCACACCATGCAAACGGCGGTGCAGGACTTCTCGCTGGTCGGCCATCTACTGAAGCCGCTGTTCGGCGCTGCGGCGCGTTGGGTCCAGCACCAGCGCCTGGCACATGTGCCGCCGGACGTGCGCGAGCATGCCAAGGCCCGCAAGGGACTGCTGTCCGGTCACTTCTCCCTCTATGGACCGGCTGCCTATCTGCCCATGCTGATTCCAGCGCAGCTGTTCGGGATCGGTTTCAACGTTGGTGTCATCCTCACCACCGTCGCGCTGGAATGGTTCACCGACATGGCCTTCGGCTGGGGCTCGGCGCTGGACGTACAGCCCGGCACCATCCATACCCTCGCCCACATCATCGCACTGCCCTGGTCCTGGCTCTTCGGCGACGGCTTAGGCGTGCCGACCCTCGAGCAGGTGCAGGGCACACGCATCAGCCTGAAGGACCCACTGTTTATCATGGATGCCGAGCACCTACGCTCCTGGCGCTGGTTCCTGGTGCTCGCGGTATTCACCTACGGCTTACTGCCGCGGCTGGTGCTGCTGGGGCTGTCGCTGCTGACGGTGCGCCGCACCCTGGCGGCACTGCCCTTTACCCACCAGCGCACCCAGGCGCTGTATGCGCGCATGATCACGCCGCAGCTGGAAACCGCCGGCGGCACCGGCCACGGACCGGAGATGCCGATCCCGGGCCCCTTGAGTCCGATGAGTGGGCCGCGGGCCGCCCCGCGTGCGCAGCCGGTATCTCCCGCGCCAGCGCCGCCGGCGAAGCCCCCGGCGGCGCAGCAGCCATCCGCCGTACCGGATGAGGCAGCACCTACGCCGCCAAAGCCGGCGCCGCGACCCGCAGCGAAACCGCCCGCGCGAAAGTCGGGGTCCGCACCGGCGGCAAAGGCTGCCCCCGCGCCAAAGCCGGCTGCCGCCGAGCCGCGGGCCGAGCACGGCGGCACCGCCAAGGCCGACAAGGCGCCCGCAGCCGCTGGCGGCGCGAGCGCACCCCGCGAGCAGGCCAAGGCGCCCTCCCAGCCGTCGCCGGCGGCCAAGCGGACCCCGGAGCCGAGCAAGACACCGCCGCTAGCCGCCAAGCGCGCGCCTACCACCGAGCCTGCGCTGCGCTCCGCACCCCCGCCCGCAGCAGCGGCTGCCAAGGCCAAAGGCGCCCTGACCATCGCCCCAGACGCCTGCCTGCTGCTGATGCACGTGGACGTGGCAGATGTCCTGGATGACAGTGACCACGAGCGCCTGCAACGGCTGCTGCACGGCCATTCCGGCTGGCGGGTGGCCGGCAGCGCCACCTTCGGCGGCGGCAGCACCATGGCCAAGCAGGCGCTCACTATGATCAAAGCCGCCGACTGGCAGGCCCCGCCGCCGCGCGTCGCGCTGCTCTCGGACGGGTCTCAGCCGCCCATCACCGAGACGCTGCGCTTTCTACGGGCGGTGCGGGCGGCGGCGGGCGAGCATGCGCAGCTGCTGTTGGTGCTGGTGGGCGACCCGGACGGCGATGATCCGCTGCCGCCGTTGTCGCCCTTCGAGTTCCAGGACTGGCAGAGCAAGCTGGAGCAGCTGGGCGACCCCTATCTGCGCCTGGAGATGCTGGCGGGCCCCGCCGAGGAGACAGACTGATGGCAAGCGCAGGCCGCGTCCGGATGCCAAGGCGCCAGGGCAGCAGCGACTATCAGGCCGCAGCGCCGCAGAGCGTCGGCGAGGCGGCGGACCGGGTGCCGGTGCTCGCCATCATGGGCCATCCGAACGCCGGCAAGTCCTCGGTGGTGGCGACCCTCACCGAGAACGACCGCATCGCCATCGACAAGCGCGCCGGGACCACCACCACCACCGACGAGTATCCCGTCATCATCGACGGCCGCCCGGTGATGATGTTCGTGGACACGCCTGGCTTCCAGAACCCGAGCGACATCCTGGAGTGGTTCCAGGCCCACGCCGACGAGCCGGACCTCGCCGGGGCCTTCGTCGCCGCCCATGGCGACGATCCCATGTTCAGCCACGACTGCGCGCTGCTGCGGCCCGTGGCCGAAGGGGCCGGCATCATCCTGGTGGTGGACGGCTCCAAGCGCATTAAGGAGAAGGACCGCACCGAGATGGAGCTGCTGCGCCTCACGGCACGCCCGCGCATGGCGATCCTGAACAACCTCTCCAACATCAGCAAGCACATGCCGGCTTGGCAGGATGCACTGAACAAGTCGTTCAACTCGGTGCGGGAGTTCAACGCCCATCGCGCCACCTATGCCGAGCGCCTCGCGTTGCTGGGGGCGCTCAAGGCCATCGACCAGCGCTGGGAGCCCATGCTGGACGAGACCATCCGCGCCTTCCGCGATGACTGGTCCCGCCGCATCGAGGCCAGTGCGGACACCATCATCCAGCTCATGAAAGACGCACTGACCAAGCGCGTCACGCGGATCGTCAAGGTGGACGACATCAAGTCCGACGACCAGCGCGAGGCCATCCAGCGCCAGCTCACCGAAGCCCTGCAGCAGGCCCTGCGCCAGCTGGAGGTGGAGGCTCAGCAGGACATCCGCGGCCACTTCCGCCACAACGTCTGGGACCTGCCGGCCACCTCGCTGCTGGCGAAGGACTTGTTCTCGGAAGAGGTGGAAGAGGCGCTCGGGCTGCGTCAACGCCAGCTCGCAATGGCCGGCGCCGCCGCCGGCGCGGTCTCCGGCGGGGCCATCGACCTCGGGCTCGGCGGCCTGGCATTCGGCACGGTTGCGCTCATCGGCGGCGTCGTTGGCGGGGCGCTCGGCGTGCTAGGGGGCGCCGCCCTGGCGAAGCTCGACATCCAGCGCACCCTGGGCGTGGAGCGCTTCTCGCTGGGGCCGGTGACCAATTCGCGCTTCCCCTTCGTACTGCTGGACCGCGTCATCCTCTACGCAGCACGGGCCATGAACTGGGCCCACGGCCGGCAAGCGGCGGACGAGCAGGCCCCCAACCGGGTGCCGGACAAAGAGCTTGGGCGCAAGCGCGGCTTCACCGAGAGTCTGACCCCCGACGACCACCGCACCCTCGCCAAGTTCTTCGCCGCCGCTCGCAAGGGCAAGGAAGACACCCCGCACGAAGAGCAGAGCCGCGAGATCATTATCAACATCCTGCGCGGACTCTCCACCAGCGACCTAGACGCCCGCATCGGCCTCTAACGCGGCAGCGCCATCCCTGCCGCAACGACGTCCAGCGCCAAGCCAGCATCCGTCGCGGCGAGACGCCGCTCCCACAGAACAGCGCGCGCCGTCGGAGCGGCATCCCTGCCGCGACGACTTCCAGCGCCTCAGCCAGCATCCGTCGCGGCGAGACGCCGCTCCCACAGCCACACCGCGCGCCGTGGGAGCGGCATCCTTGCCGCGACGACTTCCAGAGCCTCAACCAGTATCCGTCGCGGCGAGACGCCGCTCCCACAGCCACAGCGTCGCCCGTGGGAGCGGCATCCTTGCCGCGACGACTTCCAGCGCCTCAGCCAACACCCGTCGCGGCGAGACGCCACTCCCACAGCCAACAGCGCACCGTGGGAGCGGCATCCCTGCCGCGACGACTTCCAGTGCCACGCCAGCATCCGTCGCGGCGAGACGCCGCTCCCACAGCCAACAGCGCCCCGTGGGAGCGGCATCCCTGCCGCGACGACTTCCAGAGCCTCAGCCAGCATCCATCGCGGCGAGACGCCGCTCCCACAGCTACAGCGCGCACCGTGGGAGCGGCATCCCTGCCGCGACGATGTCCAGCGCCACGCCAGCATCCGTCGCGGCGAGACGCCGCTCCCACAGCCAACAGCGCCCCGTGGGAGCGGCATCCCTGCCGCGACGACTTCCAGAGCCTCAGCCAGCATCGGTCGCGGCGAGACGCCGCTCCCACAGCCACCGCGCACCGTGGGAGCGGCATCCCTGCCGCGACGGCTTCCAGAGCCTCAGCCAGCATCCGTCGCGGCGAGACGCCGCTCCCACAGAACAGCGCGCGCCGTCGGAGCGGCATCCCTGCCGCGACGACTTCCAGAGCCTCAGCCAGCATCCATCGCGGCGAGACGCCGCTCCCACAGCCACAGCGCGCACCGTGGGAGCGGCATCCTTGCCGCGACGACTTCCAGAGCCTCAGCCAGCGTCCGTCGCGGCGAGACGCCGCTCCCACACACCAGCGCGCACCGTGGGAGCGGCATCCCTGCCGCGACGACTTCCAGCGCCCAGCCAGCATCCGTCGCGGCGAGACGCCGCTCCCACACACCAGCGCGTACCGTGGGAGCGGCATCCCTGCCGCGACGGCTTCCAGTGCCTCAGCCAGCGTCCGTCGCGGCGAGACGCCGCTCCCACAGCTACAGCGCGCCCCTTAGGAGCGGCATCCCTGCCGCGACGACTTCCAGTGTCACAGCCAGCACCCGTCGCGGCGAGACGCCGCTCCCACAGGCGGGCGGAGTACTGCTCCAGCGAGCCCTCAGCTCGCCCCTTCGCTCGCCGCAGGCGCCGCTTGGGCGGGCTGGGCCTGGCCGTCGTCACCGCCTTCGCGGGCCACCAAGTGGTCGATCACTTGGAACATCCGGTCATTGCTGCCGGTCTGGGAGGCGCTGGTGACGTATTTGCCGTTGACGACGATCGCCGGCACGCCGTCGATGTTGTAGCGGCGCACCAAATCGGCGGACTTGCGCACCTGCATGTCCACCGGGAAGGAGTTGTAGGCGGCGCGGAAGGCGTCCTCGTCGATGCCCTGCTCGGCGGCGAAGGCGATGATCTGCTCTTCGGTGAAGATCTTGCGGCGCTGGTCGTGCAGGGCCTTGAACAGAGGCAGATGCAGTTGATCCAGGGCACCGATCTGCTCGGCGGCGAAGTAGGCCTTGGCATGCGGCACCCAGCGCGGCGAGGCGGCCGCCGGCATCCGTCGGAAGGTTACCCCCGCCGGCTTCTCCTCCAGCCAGCGATCGATGTGTGGCTCCAGCTGGTAGCAGTGCGGACAGCCGTACCAGAACAGCTCCAGCACCTCCACGTCGTCTCCCGCCTCGGCGCGGGCCGGGTCCGCCACCACGCGATAGTCGATGCCCTCGTCGACGCTCCCTGCCGCCAGTGCGACGGACGCCAGCAAAATCAGAACAAAGAGCGCGCCCACCCGAGCCAGCGGCGGGACGCGATGCGGCGTGTGCGGTTGCGTGGTCATGACGGATGTCTCCTCTATCAGCGGTATCGAAGGGACGGCGCCGACGGCCGCGGCTGCACGGCAAGTGGGGACGCCGGTGCGGATTATGCAGGTGGACGTGTTCGCCGGCCGATGATTGGACCACCGGGGCAACCAAATCGTACCGGCACGCCCGCGGCCTGCATCAATCACTGAAAACAGCTTGGGCGGGCCACCCAGGCCGGGGCTCCACTCGGGGTCCTACGCGGGCCGGCGTACCCCTAGCCGGCGGCCGCCGGGTGCACCAGATAATCCAGCACCAGGCCCAGGAAAATCGCCATGCCGAAGTAGTTGTTGTTCAAGAAGGCGACGAAGCAGCGCTGCGGCTCCCGGTCCCGGATCAGCCATTGCTGATAGAGCGCCAGCAGGGTCGCCGCACCGAGCCCGGCGAAATAGACCCAGCCGCGCCCCGCGGCCGTCCCCACCCAGGCGAGCATGGCGAGCATCAGCAGCTGCAGCAGGCCGACGATGAGCCGGTCGTAGCGGCCGAACAGGATGGCGGTGGACTTGATGCCGATTTTCAGGTCGTCGTCGCGGTCGACCATGGCGTACTGGGTGTCGTAGATGAGCGCCCAGATCACAGTGGCCGCAAACAGCACCCAGGCGAAGCCGGGGATGCCTTCCTGGATGGCCATGAACGCCATGGGCACGGCCCAGCCGAAGGCGGCGCCCAGGAACAGCTGCGGAAAGTGCGTATAGCGCTTCATGAAGGGGTAGATGGCCGCCAGCACCACGGCGACCACCGACAGCGCCACCGTCTGCCAGTTGAGCATCAGCACCAAGGCGAAGGCGGCCAGGCAGAGCACCACGAACACGGCCACCGCCTCCGCCGGCGAGATGATACCGAGCGCCAGCGGCCGCGCGTTGGTGCGCTCCACATGACCGTCGAAGTCGCGGTCGGCGTAGTCGTTGATGGCGCAGCCCGCCGAGCGCATCAGCACCACACCGGCGATGAAGATCAGCACCACCCCCCAGGGCGGGTGGCCCTGGCCGGCGAGCCACAGCGCCCACAGCGACGGCCACATGAGCAGGAAGATGCCGATGGGCTTGTGCAGGCGCACCAGGCGCACGTAGGCATCCAGACGCTCGCGCCAGCTGGGGGCGCGGGGGTTGCCGAGCTTGATCTCCGGGAGGCTCATTGGGCGGCGAATCTCCGGGTTTCCGCGGGGCAGCCGTCGCGCTCGCCCCGAGGGTGCCACCGGCCAGAGCAGGCGCGGCGCTGCATCGAAAAGCCCCGCATTATCGCATAGCGCTGGGCCTCAAATCGCATCCAGCGCCTCGGCCAGCGCCAGCACCGGTTTGATGGCCAGGCCCTGGACGCCGCCCTTAGGCACATTGGCCTTGGGCACGATGGCCTGCTTGAGCCCGTGCTTGGCGGCCTCGCGCAGCCGGTCCGGGCCGTTCGGCACCGGGCGGATCTCCCCGGAGAGGCCGATCTCGCCGAATACCGCCAAGTCCAGCGGCAGTGGGCGGTCGCGGTGGCTGGAGAGCACCGCCAGCAACAGGGCCAGATCCGCGGCGGTCTCGGTGACGCGCACGCCGCCGACGGCATTGACGAAGACGTCCTGGTCGAACATGCCGATCCCGCCGTGGCGGTGCAGCACCGCCAGCAGCATGGCGAGCCGGTTCTGCTCCAGCCCCACGGCGACCCGGCGCGGATTGGCGAGCGGGCTCTGGTCCACCAGCGCCTGCACTTCCACCAGCATCGGCCGGGTGCCTTCGCGGGTCACCAGCACCACCGAGCCCGGCACCGCCTGATCGTGGCGGGACAGAAAGATGGCCGAGGGGTTGCGCACCTCGCGCAGGCCCTTGTCGGTCATGGCGAAGACGCCGAGCTCGTTGACGGCACCGAAGCGGTTCTTGACGGCGCGGATCAGCCGGTGGGCGCCGTCCGCCTCGCCCTCGAAGTAGAGCACCGTGTCCACCATGTGCTCCAGCACCCGCGGGCCGGCCAGGGCGCCCTCCTTGGTGACATGGCCGACGAGAAAGACCGTGGTGTCGGTGAGCTTCGCGAAGCGCACCAGCTGCGCCGCGCTCTCGCGCACCTGGGAGACGCTGCCCGGTGCCGATGCGAGGCTGTCGGTGAACAGCGTCTGGATGGAGTCGATGATGAGCACCCGCGGGCGCTCGGCGGCGGCGGTGGCGAGGATCTGCTCCACGCCCGTCTCCGCCAGCAGCCGCAGTGCGCCGCCCAGCGCTCCTGCACCACCCGGTGCTGCTGCACCACCCGGCGCCGCAGCACCCCCAAGCCCCGCCGCAGACTCGCCGGCGCCGGACGCCGCCAGGCCCAGGCGGTGGGCGCGCAGACTCACCTGCTGCGGCGACTCCTCGCCGGTGACATAGAGCACCCGCTCCCGGGCCCCCACGGCGGCGGCCGCCTGCAGCAGCAGCGTCGACTTGCCGATGCCGGGATCACCGCCGATGAGCACCACGGAGCCCGGCACCAGGCCGCCGCCGAGGACGCGGTCCAGCTCCATGATGCCGCTCGGCGCCCGGGTCTGTTGCTCCGGCGCCACGTCTGCGAGGGACAGCACCTCGCTCGGCACCGGCAGCGCGCCGCCGCGGCCGGCGCCAGCCCCGGCCCAGCCGCCGCGGCTGGCCGTGGCGGACGCCGCCGGCAGCTCGTCGATGCTGTTCCAGGCGCCGCAGTCCGGGCACTGCCCGGACCATTTCGGCTGCTGTGCGCCGCAGGCGTTGCAGACATAGGCGCCGCGGGGCTTTTTCGGGCGTTGAGCCATGGGGTGCCGTGCGCTGTGGGAGCGGCCTGCGGCCACGATCAGGCGGCTGCTGTGCTCAGTAGCCGTCGTCGCCGTACAGATTGTCGGCGAGGTTCTCGAACTTGGTGTACTGCCCAAGGAAGGCCAGCTTCACGGTGCCGATGGGGCCGTTTCGCTGCTTGCCGATGATGATCTCGGCGACGCCCTTGTCCGGGCTGTCTTCGTTGTAGACCTCGTCGCGGTAAATGAAGACGATCACGTCCGCATCCTGCTCAATGGCGCCCGATTCACGCAGGTCCGACATCACCGGGCGCTTGTTGGGGCGCTGCTCCAGGGAGCGGTTCAGCTGCGAGAGCGCAATCACCGGCACGTTCAGCTCCTTCGCCAACGACTTCAGCGACCGGCTGATGGCCGAGATCTCCGTCGCCCGGTTCTCGCCGTCAGTGGGCGCCTGCATCAGCTGGAGATAGTCGATGACGATGAGGCCGAGGTCTTGCTCGTTGCGCTGGAGCTCGCGCTGCAGCCGCCGCACCCGGGCGCGCACCTCCGTCGGCGACAGCGCCGGCGTATCGTCGATGTGCAGGGGCGCTTGGGAGAGGATGTGCACTGCCGAAGTCAACCGCGGCCAGTCCTCGTCCGTGAGCTTGCCCGTGCGCACCCGGTGCTGGTCGATCTGCCCCAGGGAGGACATCATGCGCATGGCGAGCGAGTCGCCGGGCATCTCCATGCTGAACACGGCCACGCCCTGGCCGGTCTTGATGGCGACGTTCTCCGCCATGTTCATCGCGAAGCTGGTTTTGCCCATCGACGGCCTGCCGGCGACGATGACCAGATCCGCCGGCTGCAGACCGGAGGTCTTCATGTCGAAGTCGATGAAGCCCGTGGGCAGCCCCGTGATGGGCTCATCGCGATGGAACAGCTCGTCGATCTTATCGACCGCGAGCTTGAGCAACTGCTCGATGGGCTGAAAGCCGCCGCCGCGGGCCAGCTGCTCGGCAATGCCGAAGACCTTGGCCTCCGCGGCGTCGAGGATCTCCGCCTCCGAGCGCCCGCCGGTGTCGAAGGCCAGGTCGGCGATGCCGGTGCCAGCCTTGATGAGCTGGCGCAGCACCGAGTTGAAGCGGATGATGCGGGCGTAGTGCGCGGCGTTGGCGGCGGAGGCGGTGTTGCGGTCGATCTCCGCCAGATACTCCATGCCGCCGATGTCATCCAGCAGCTTGCGCTTCTCCAGCGCCTCGGCCAGCGTGACCACATCGAAGGGCTGGTCGCCCTCGGCCAGCACCACCACGGCGCGGAAAACCAGCTGGTGCTCGCGGCGGTAGAAATCGACCTCCCGCACCTTGTCCGCCACCAGCTCCCAGGTGCCGTTCTCCAGCATCAAGGCGCCGAGCAGCGACTGCTCCGCATGCACGTTGTGCGGCGGGACCCGCATGCCCTCGAAGCCGGGCACGCCAGCGCCCTCGCCGCCGAAGGGCGCCGGGGGCGGCGCCTCATGCTCGTCGGTCTCCACTCCGCCGCCTCCTGTTTTCACTGGAGAAAATCAGCACCTGGCCATGCCCCGGCGCAACGCCTGACGGGGACGCAGCGACCGATCACTCGTGCTGGAAAGGCCGTCGATTGTCGACGCGACAAGGCGCTGCGGCAAGCACCCGGCCCAGATACGGGGACGGTAACCTTAATTTGCGAGAGCCGGCGATCGCTTCCTCGATGAAGTGCCGCAGACAACGTAACGCGGTCGCAGCAAATCAGGTTACTGTCACCGTAT
Organism: Thiohalocapsa halophila; assembly: GCF_016583825.1. GTDB lineage: Bacteria > Pseudomonadota > Gammaproteobacteria > Chromatiales > Chromatiaceae > Thiohalocapsa > Thiohalocapsa halophila. The sequence continues at coordinate 47,389 of NZ_NRRV01000027.1, forward strand.
TAAGTGGCCGAAGCTGCGGTGATCCTCCCCCGAAATGGTGACAGTAACCTCAAGAAGCGCTTCAGCGGAGTTAAGGTTACCGTCCCCAAAATTGGCTCAGTCGGCGGGGACCACCTCGATGAGGATGACCACATGGACGTCGGAGTGCAGGTGCACTTCTACCTCGAACTCGCCGATGTTGCGGAAGGGGCCGTGGGGCAGGCGCACTTCGCCCTTCTGGACCTCGTAGCCCGCGTCGGTGAGGGCGTCGGCGATGTCCGCGGCACCCACGGAGCCGAACAGCCGGCCCTCGTCGCCCGCCTTGCGCGGGATGGTGACCGTCAGTCCCTCCAGGTGCTCGCGGCGCTGCTCGGCGTGGGCCAGGGCCTCGGCGGCCTGGGCCTCCAGCTCGGCGCGGCGTGCCTCGAAGGCATTGAGGTTCTCTGCGGTCGCGGGCACGGCAGCGCCCTGGGGGATCAGATAGTTGCGGCCGAAGCCCGGGCGCACGGCGACCTTGTCGCCGAGATCGCCGAGACCGCCGACCTTCTTCAGCAGGATGACGTCCATTGGAAATCCTCGAAAATTGGAATCATGGCGAGGGGTGTACAGCCCGCGCCATCACTGACTGGCCGCGGGGCGAGATCGAGCCGTTGGGCCCTGGTCGGCTGCCGAGTCCAGCGGCGAGGGCCGGGCGGCGCGGACCCGGATCACCAGGTCTCGGGACCGAAGCCAGGCTCTCTGAGATCAATGCCCGTCGGTATACGGCAGCAGCGCCAGGTAGCGCGCGCGCTTGACGGCATCGGCGAGCTGGCGCTGGTACTTGGCGGAGGTGCCGGTGATGCGGCTCGGCACGATCTTGCCCGACTCGCTGACATAGGCCTTGAGCAGGTTCAAGTCCTTGTAGTCGATCTCGGTGATGCCTTCGGCGGTGAAGCGGCAGTAGCGCTTGCGGCGGAAAAAGCGGGCCATGGTGGGTATCCTCTGGGTGCTGGATTGACGGCGGCGTCAGGCGTCTTCACGCCGCGGCCGGGAGCTGCCTTCATCGTCGCGGCGGCCGCGGCGCTCCCCGCGCTCGCCGCCGCGCTCCTCGCCGCCCTCTTCCTCGCTCTTCAGCAGCGGCGAGGGCTCGGTGACGGCGCACTCCCGACGAATGATCAGGTTGCGCAGCACGGCGTCGTTGAAGCGGAAGGCATTCTCCAGCTCGTCCAGCGCGTCCTTGTCGCACTCGATGTTCATGAGCACGTAATGTGCTTTATGCACCTTGTTGATGGGATAGGCCAGCTGGCGGCGGCCCCAGTCTTCCAGCCGGTGGATCTTGCCGCCATGTCCCTCTAGATTGGTGCGGTAGCGATCGATCATCGCCGGCACCTGCTCGCTCTGGCTCGGATGCACCAGAAACACCACTTCGTAATGTCGCATTGGACTCCTCACGGATCAGGCGCCTCCCGACGGCGGGTGCAAGCCGACCGCGGTGAGGCAAGGAGAGCGCCGCGCACGCGGCGAAGCCCGCCATTGTGCGTTGTTTTTCGACTTCGATCAACCGACTGACGCGCGATCATCGGCGTCGACCCAGTGCGGGCAGCAGCCACGAGGTCGTCGGCCAGGCTGGCAACCTGCGGCGCCTGCCCCGACAATAGTGGGCTGATTGGGGCCGGGCCGGCAGGCGTGGCCTGGACTCGCTCAGATTCGAGAGGACGGCTCCCTATGCGCCCTGCACTGCTTCGCGTTTTCACCCTCGCGGCCGCCGTTGCCGTGCTGGCGGGCTGCGGCTCCTCCGGCGGGGGTCCAGACGTCATCGCCATCGCCGATGACGAGGCCTATCGCGGGCCTCTCGCCGCTGCGGTCTCCCCGGTGCAGTTCGCCGGCGCGTCGGCGACGGACCGCAACTGGCTCCAGCGTGAGATCGTGCGCGTGCTCGGCGACTCCGACGCCTTCGCGACGGTAATCCCGCTGTCCGCCCGCGGCGAGCGCAACGAGGCTGAGGTCCTCATCGACCCGAGCGTGGTGCGGGTGGAGCGCTACAGCGGCGGCCTGGACCGCATCGACCTGCGCCTGCGGGCCCGGCGCAAGAGCACCGGCGCCGTCGGGCTGGACCAGGTGTATCGGGGCAAGCGCCGCGGCCAGCGCAGCGCCATCATCGACGCCGCCGACTCAGCGGCCAAGGACCTGTCACGCGAGTACGGCGAGCGGCCTGTTTATTAGGGCTGAGGGCTGAGGGCTGAGGGCTGAGGGAGGTCTGCGCTTGGACGGGTGCATGCGGCTCTAAGCGAGGGGGTCCGCGCGCCTGGCTCTGCGCACCCGACCGAAGTGCTCGCCCCAGCCCTCAGCCCCCAGCCCTCAGCCCTTCGTCACCGGTACTGCCGCAGGTACCACCACTCGAACCCGCGCTTCAGCCAGTGGAAGGCGACGGAGTTGGGCAGGATCCAATTGCGCTTCTCGGTGCGCCAGACCACCATGCCGCGGTCGTTGGCGTCGACGATGCACAGCAGCTCGACGTCGAAGGTCGCCGCCGCCGGCTCGCCCTTGAGCTCCGCCGCCAGGTTCTTCGCCGCCGCCTTGGCCTGTAGATCCGCCATGTGCGCCTGCTTGGGCATCCACTCCGGCCCCGGGAAGCTGCCGGAGTCGCCGACGACATAGACGCGGTTGGTCCCCGGCACCTTGCAGTGGGCATCCGCCTGGATCAGCCCGCCCGGCGAGCGCGGCAGCTCGGTATTGTCGAACCACTGGTTGCCGGTCATGCCGGGCATGAAGATGATGAGATCGGCCGGGAATTCGCCGCCCTCGGTCATCACCTTGTCCGCGGCGAAGCCCTTCATCTTGTGGCCCAGGTGCGTCTCGATGCCGACCTTGTGCATCTCGCCGAGGAGCTTGTCCACGGCCTTCGGGCCCAGGCGGTTGCCCGGGCGCTCCGCCGGCGTAAAGAAGACGATGCGAAAGCGCTCGCGCCGGCCCTCCTTGCGCAGCTGGCGGTCGAGACCGAACAGGAACTCGAAAATCGGCCCGCCGCGCATGGACGCGGGCTCCTTGGGGTTGCCCGCGAAGCCCATGGCCACGGTGCCGCCGTCCAAGGTCTTGAGCCGGTCGCGGATGGCCTCCGCCGCCGGGATGCCCTCGCAGGGCGTGATGGCGTGCTCGATGCCTGGGAGCTTCTTGATGAAGCGCCCGCCGCTGGCGATGATCAGACCGTCGTTGTCGATGTCGCCGTCGCTGGTGTGCAGGGTGCGGCCATCGTCGCTCAAGCCCGTGGCCTCGGCAGCGTAATGGGTCACCTGCATGCGGCGAAAGAAGGTGGTCAGGTCGATGCGCAGGTCCTCGCCGCTGCGCAGGCCCGACGGCACCCAGATCAGGCCGGGGTAGTAGACGAATTCGGGTTTGGGGCTGACCACCGTGATGTCGAGGCTCGGATCTGCCTCGCGCAGGGACGAGATGGCCGTGAGCGCCCCGAAGCCGGAACCGACGATGCTGACGCGTGGCATCGGATCTCCTCCTCAAAACACATTTGCGATTGGTTGGGATTTGGGCTTGTCTCCGGCGCAGGCAAACCCCGCGAGCCCCTAAAACCGCGGCGGCCCCCGGTGGATTTCGCTGCGCTCATCCACCCGACGCCGTCCAAGCCCCGCGCCGGCCGCCGTAGGGTGGACAAGCGAAGCGCAGTCCACCCGAATGGGCTCAGGTCCCGGCATCGGCCTGCGCAGTGGCCTCCAGCAACGGCAACAGCTGCGGCCACACGTTCTCCAGCAGCTGCGGCTGCGCCGCGGCCGTGGGATGCAGGCCGTCCGCCTGCATCAAAGCCCGATCCTCGGCAACGCCGGCGAGCAGCCGCGGCACCAGCGCGGCACCCGTATCCTCGGCCACCTCGACATACAGCTGCTGGAACTGTTCCGCATAGGCGCTGCCGTAATTGGGCGGCAGACGCACCCCGATGAGCAGCACCCGGGCGCCGGCGGCCTGCGCCTGTTCCACCAGCACCGTCAAGGCGCCCGCGATGCGCTTGGGCGGGAAGCCGCGCAGGCCGTCGTTGGCGCCGAGCTCGATGACCACCACCGCCGGCGTATGCTCCGCCAGCAGCGCCGGCAGCCGCGAGCGCCCACCTGCGGTGGTCTCGCCGGAAATACTGGCGTTCACCACCTGGTGCGGCAGGCCCTCGGCATCGATGCGCTGCTTGAGCAGGCTGACCCAGCCCTGATCTAGCGCTGTCCCGAAGCCGGCACTCAGGCTGTCACCCAACACCAGCACCCGCGGCGGCGCGGCAGCGCCGACCGTCGACATCACAACACCGGCCAGCAGCGCCGCCGCACAAAGCAGCAGACGCCGTGCCGGCGCACAGCTTACGCAAGGAGACCGCATGAATACCCCAGAGATCCTGTGCCGCGCCCATGGGCTGGCCAAGCATGTTAGCGGCCCCGGGGGGCGCCTGACCATCCTGCACGGGCTTTCGCTCAGCGTCGCCGCCGGCGAGGCGGTGGCCATCGTCGGCGCCTCCGGCAGCGGCAAGTCCACGCTGCTGGGGCTGCTGGCCGGTCTGGACGCCCCCAGCGACGGCGACGTGGAGCTCTGCGGCGCGCATCTGTCCACGCTGGACGAGGACGGCCGGGCGGCACTGCGCGGCGGGCGGGTCGGCTTCGTGTTCCAGAACTTCCAGCTGCTGCCGACCCTGACCGCGCTGGAGAACGTCTCCCTGCCGCTGGAGCTGGCCGCCGCCGGCGCCCAGACCACCAAGGGCAACGGTCAGGTCCGCCCCGACACCGGCCTGAACGGCCACGACCCCAGCGCCGTCGCCCGCGAGGCGCTCGCGCGTGTCGGCCTCGCCGCCCGCGCCGGGCACTATCCGCGCCAGCTCTCCGGCGGCGAGCAGCAGCGCGTCGCCATCGCCCGCGCCTTCGCGCCGGGCCCGCAGATCCTGTTCGCGGACGAGCCCACGGGCAACCTGGACCTGGGCACCGGCCGCAAAATCATCGATCTCTTGTTCGCGCTGCGCGAAGACGCCGGCGCCGCCCTGGTGCTGGTAACCCATGACGAGGCCCTGGCCGGGCGCTGCGACCGCCGGCTCGGCATGCAGGACGGCCACCTGGAGGTGCTGCCATGAGCGCCCTGCGCCTGCCCGCCTGGGGACTGGCCCTGCGGCTGCTGCGCAGCGACTGGCGCAGCGGCGAGCTCTATTTGCTCTCCGCCGCCCTGGTGCTGACGGTGGCAGCCATCACCGCGGTCGGCTTCTTCACCGACCGCATCGAGCGCGCGATGCAGCGCCATGGCGGCGAGCTCATCGCCGCGGACCTGGCCATCGACTCCTCCCGCCCCATCCCCGATGCCTTCACCGACGAGGCCGCCGCCCGCGGCCTGACCGTGGCCCGCACCCTGACCTTCCGCAGCGTCGTGCTCGCGGGCGACGACAGCCAGCTGGTGCAGGTCAAGGCCGTGGACGACGCCTATCCGCTGCGCGGGGAGATGCGCCTCAAGGCGGACCTCGACGCCGCCGAGGAGCCGGCCGGCACACCGCCGCCGCCGCTCGCCGCCTGGGTGGAGCCGCGGCTCCTGTACGTGCTGGGCGCCGACGTCGGCGCCGGCATCGATCTGGGCGAAGCACGCTTCACGGCAGAGAAGCTCATCGCCTACGAGCCGGACCGCGGCGGCAATTTCTTCCAGATCGCACCGCGGGTGATGATCCGCCTGGACGACGTGCCGGCCACGGGCCTGGTCACCGACGCGAGCCGGGTGCGCCACCGGCTGCTGCTGGCGGGCCCGCGGGAGGCCATCGCCGACTATGCCGAATGGGCCGAGCCGCTGCTGCCGGCGGCCGCCGGGCTCATCGACGCCCGCGAGGCCCGCCCGGAATTCGCCGCCGCCGTGGACCGGGCCTCGCGCTTCCTGCATCTGGCGGCGCTCACCACCCTGCTGGTGGCGGGAGCGGCCATTGCGCTGGCGAGCCGCCGGCTGGTGGACCGCCAGACCGACGCCGTGGCCGTGATGCGCTGCCTCGGCGCCCCCCGCCACCTGCTGACCCGGATCTTCGCCATTCGGCTCCTGACCTTCGGGCTGCTGGCGAGCCTCGTCGGCTGCCTGGTGGGCTGGCTCGGCCAGCGCGGGCTCGCGGCGCTGCTGGCGCAATGGTTCGAGGGCCCGCTGCCGGCGGCGTCCATCCAGCCCGTGCTCGTCGGCATCGGCACCGGGCTGGTGGCGCTGGCGGGCTTCGCGCTGCCGCCGCTGTTGCAGCTGGCGGACGTGCCGCCGCTCAAGGTGATCCGCCGCGACCTGGGGCCGCCGCGGGTGTCGGTAGCCTTCGCCGGGCTCGGCGCCGCCGGCGCCCTGGCGCTGATGATCCTGTGGCAGGCGGGGGACTTCGAGCTGGCCTGGAAGCTGCTGCTCGGCGTCGTCGCCGCCGTCGCGGCCCTGGTGGCGCTCGGCGCGCTGATGGTCTGGCTCGCCGGGCTGGCGGCCGCGCGCACCCGCGGTATCTGGCGCCTCGGCCTCGCCGGGCTCGCGCGGCGGCCGGCGGCGGCCATTTTGCAGATCACGGGCTTCGGCCTCGGCATCCTCGCGCTGCTGCTGCTGGCGGTGGTGCGCGTCGACCTGCTGAGCAGCTGGCAGCAGACCCTGCCGGAAGGCGCGCCGAACCGCTTTCTGATCAACATCCAGCCCCACGAGACGGACGGCCTGGCGGACTGGCTCGCCGCGCGCAACATCGACGGCGCCGGCATCTTCCCGATGATCCGCGGGCGCCTCACCGGCATCGGCGAGCGCGACATCGAGCCGGACGACTATGCCGACCCCCGCGCCCAGCGCCTCGCCGCGCGCGAGTTCAACCTGAGCTACGCGCTGGACATGCAGCCGGACAACACCGTCGCCGCCGGGCGCTGGTGGACCGGCGACGACCCAGAACCGCAGTTCTCGGTGGAGGAAGGCATCGCCGAGACCCTTGGCATCGGCCTTGGCGACCGGCTGCGCTTTCAGGTGGCGGGCGAGGATGTGACGGCGCCCGTCACCAACCTGCGGCAGGTGCAGTGGGACAGCTTCAACGTCAACTTCTTCGTCATCGGCACGCCGGGGCTGCTGGGCGATCAGCCGGCGACCTACATCACCAGCTTCTACCTGCCCGAGTCGCGCGAAGCCCTGGTGCCGGAGCTGCTGCGCGCCTTCCCGAGCGTGACCCTCATCGACGTCGGCGCGCTGCTGGAGCAGGTGCGCGGCATCATCGAGCAGGGCATCCGCGCCGTGGAATACGTCTTTCTGTTCACGCTGGCGGCGGGGCTGTTGGTGATGTACGCCGGCATCCAGGCGAGCCTCGCCGTGCGCCGGGCCGAGCACGGGGTGCTGCGCACGCTCGGCGCCAACCGGCGCCAGCTGCTGCGGGGGCTGCTGGTGGAGTTCACCGCCGCCGGCCTGCTGGCGGGGCTGACGGCGTCCATCTTCGCCGAGGCCACGGGCTATGTGCTGGCCCGCCAGCTCTTCGACCTGCCCTTCGCGCTGAACCCCTGGCTGTGGCTCTTCGGCGTGCTCGGCAGCGGCGTGGCCATCGGCCTCGCCGGCACCCTCGGCACCTACCGCGCCCTGGTACGCCCGCCGCTGGCGGCCCTGCGCGCCGGAGGCTGATGGCCCGCGCGGCGTGGACTGCGCTGCGCTTGTCCACCCTACGACGAGGGCCAGCCGTAGGGTGGATGAGCGCAGCGAAATCCACCCTGCTCCGCGTCGCTCAAGCACGCAAAATCCGCGCTCGGCCTTGAGCCGAGACGCTAGGCTCGTGCAACATACGGCGGCAGAACACACCTTGTGGGCTTCGGGCGCCAGCAAGAGTCCCATGAGCGATTATCGACGCTGCTACGTCCCGGGCGGCTGCTACTTCTTCACCGTCGTTACCCATCGTCGCCGTGCCCTTTTCGGTTCTCCGGATCGGGTGCAGTTGCTGCGGCAAGCGATGCGCGCCGTCCAACGGGCGCGTCCCTTTACGATCCAGGCCATGGTGGTGCTGCCTGACCATCTCCACGCCGTTTGGCAACTGCCGGAGGATGATGCGGATTTCTCCCGGCGCTGGCGCGATATCAAGCGCGGCTTCTCCAGCCAGCTGGATGCCCCCGTCAACCACCGTGGCGAGAAGGCGATCTGGCAGCGGCGCTTCTGGGAGCATCTAATCCGGGATGAGGACGACTGGCGCCGGCACGTGGACTATGTCCATTACAACCCGGTGAAGCACGGACTCGTCGAGCGCCCCGCACAGTGGCCGTACAGCTCCTTCCACGCCGCGGTGAGAAAAGGCTGGTATCCGTTGCACTGGGGCGCAGCGGAGCCCGAGGACATTCGCGGGTGGCGGCTGGAGTAGGGGTGGGGTGGACTGCGCTGCGCTTGTCCACCCTACGGATAGCCATGGCCCATGCTTACTCGTAGGGTGGATGAGCGCAGCGAAATCCACCCTGCTAAACGCTATGCAGATCGAAATCGTTCCAGGGCTGCGCATTGGCCGGTAGGCGGCCGTGGACGCGCTCATGGATCTGCTGCAGCAGCACCAGGTCCTCCCAGACAGCAGCGGGCCAACCGGTCCGGCCCCCGCGATGGTCGAAGAAGAGATCGTGGCAGACTACGGCGAAGGCCTCCACGTTGCCCCAGCTACGCAGCAGACGCTCCACCACATGGCGGTACCCTTTCTCCAACAGCGGCAGGCTGGCGAGCACGGATGTGCTCGGGGCCCCTGTTCTCACCGCAAGCCTGTATGCATGCACGGCGCAGAGCATGTCGAGCTCCGGCCACACCCAGCTCGGCCAGCGCCGCACCATGCCCTCACCGTCGAGCACCAGGACGTGCAGCGCCCTACCCGCGGCGGCGCCGCCCCAGAGCCGCGTCAGCAGCGCGACGGCGCTCGGCGCGGCATGCTCCAGCTGCGACTCCGGCAGCCAATCCGGCACCGGCGTCCGTTGGCGCCCGGCGCGAGCTGCGCGCCAAAGCTCCTCGGTCTTACCCTCTCCCGACTGCACGGACATCTCCTGCTGCGCGGGCATCTCCTGCTGCACTGGCCCGGCCGCAGGCTCGGCCGCGGCGGCATCCGCTGCGCGCGCCACCGCCGCGGGCGCGAGCCGGTGCTTGAGCCGCGTGAAGATGAAATGGCCGCTGTCAGCGGGCGGCGGCGGCCCGCCGGTACGCTCAGGCGCGGCGTTTTCCTGCGCCGTATCGGCGCCAGACGCCGCCGCGGCGGGCGGTTGGAGCGGCTCCCCCGCGTACATCGCGGGCGACAGCGCGAGCAGGTGCTTGGGCGAGGAGCTCATTGCAACGGGTTCCTGTACGGGATTCCGGAGCTAACCTAACCCTAGGGCACCCTGAGGTCCGATGCTGAGAACGGCTTGGCAGCTCCAATCCACGGCCGGCCCATGCCTCGGGTGAGGGTCCGCCGCCGACTTGCTATGATGGCCCGGTATCGAATCACGGACCGTCTGCACCCTATGCCCGCCGCCCCGCCGCTTCATCAGACCGTGCCGCCGCTGCTCGGCGGGCTGCTGATCACGCTGACCGCCCTCGCCCAGCAAACGGACCTGTCGAACCTCGAGCTACGTGTCACGGCCGCGGACATCCAACCATCGGTGACCATCGAGGAGTACGACAATCGCACCGTGGAGCGCTACAGCGTCAACAACAACACCTACATGCTGAAGGTCACCCCCAATGTCGGCGCGCCCTATTACCTGGTGGACGACGACGGCTCCGGCGACATGGCCTGGCGGCGCAACACCCCGGGCATGCACACCCAGGTGCCACAGTGGACCCTGCTCAGCTGGTGAGCCCAGCGCGACGCCGATTCGCCCACAGCCGGCCGAACGTGGACAAGACTATTTCGTAGGTCGGGCTGAGGCACGAAGCCCGACGCCGCGACGCCGATAACCGCCTGATTATCGACCCTCCCGGCATCGGCCCGATCAACGCCCGGGCACGGGCGGGGCGGCCGCGTGCAATACTTGCCCAATCTCGGCAGAGACGGCGCAAAGGCCCAGCAGACTGAAAGCCGCAGCCGCAAGACACCGGCGGTGACCCGACCAGAGGACAGCGAGACATGACCCCCTTCGCCAACCCCGGCACCCTAGAGCGCAGCCAAGGATTCCGCGTAGCCGCCATGCTGGGCGCCCTGCTGTTGCTGCTAGGCGCCGTCGGCATCGCGGGCGCCGACACCATCCAAGACGTGCGCGAGCGCGGCACGCTCAAGTGCGGCGTCAACGGCGAGGTCCCGGGCCTGTCCTATCGCGATGAAGACGGCCGCTGGAGCGGCCTGGACGTGGACTTCTGCCGCGCCGTCGCCGCCGCGGTGCTGGACGACCCAGACGCCGTCGAGCTGGTGGCGCTGACGCCCGAAGAGCGCCTCGGCGCCCTGCGCGGCGGCGCCGTAGACGTGCTCGCGCGCAACACCACCTGGACCGGCCAGCGCGACATCGCCGAGGGCGCGAGCTTCGTCGGCGTGCTCTACTACGACGGCCAAGGCTTCATGGTGCCGCGCAAGACCGACACCCTGAGCACCCTGGCGCTGAACGGCGCCAAGGTCTGCGCCATCAGCGGCACCACCAGCATCGACAACGCCAAGCGCTACTTCACCCGCCATCGCATGGCGCTGGAGCTCATCCTGCATCCGGACCTGGCCGCGGCCGCCGAGGCCTACCTGGCCGGCAAGTGCGACGCCCTGACCACCGATCGCTCCCAGCTGCATGCCCTGCGCAGCACGCTGGAGCAGCCCGCCGCGCAGCGCATCCTGCCGGAGGTCATCTCCAAGGAGCCGCTGGGTCCTGCGGTGCGCGACGGCGATGCGCGCTGGTTCGACCTGGTGCGCTGGACGCTGTTCACCCTCATCGAGGCCGAAGAGCTCGGCATCGAAACCGGCAATGTCGCCGCCGCCAAGAACCGGGCCGAGAGCGACCGGGTGCGCGCGCTGCTAGACCTGGAGGGCACCACCGCCAGCGTGCTCGGCATCGAGCCCGCCTGGGGCTACCGGGTCATCCGCGCCGTCGGCAACTATGGCGAGCTCTTCGAGCGCAATCTGGGCCCGGCCTCCGGCCTCGACATCAAGCGCGGACTGAATGCGCTCTGGTCCGCAGGCGGTCTGATGTACGCGCCTCCGGCACGCTGAGCCGCCGAGTATCGCAGACACCCGCCGCCCCGCTCCGGATTCGAGCCCCAACCCCCGTCTAAGCTCCCGTTCGAGCCCCTGTCCAAGCCAAGCGCATGTCCCAGCCACCGCTGCTCTCACCCTTCCCCGCGCTGCGCCCGGCCCCGGGCCGCGCCGCCGAGGTCATTGCCCCGCCCTATGACGTGGTGGACGCCGACGAGGCGCGCGATCTCGTCGCCGCCCGCCCGCACAGCTTCCTGCACATCTCCCGCGCCGAGGTGGACCTGCCCGCAGGCACCGACCCCTATGCAGCAGAGGTCTACGAACAAGCCCGGGCAAACCTGGACGCGCTGCGCAGCACCGGCGTGCTGCGACGGGACCCGTCTCCTTGCTTCTACGCCTATCGACTCGACGCCGCCGGCCGCAGTCAGACCGGCCTGGTCGCCGGGGCGTCGGTGGCGGCCTACATGGACGGGCGCATCAAAAAGCACGAGCTCACCCGCCCCGCAAAGGAAGACGACCGCGTGTGCCAGATTGCCGCACTAGATGCCCATACGGGCCCGGCCTTCCTCGTGCACCGGGCGCAGCCGGAGCTGCGCCGCCTGCTGGCGCAGGCCTGCGAGGCCGCAGCGGACGTCGATGTGCGCGATGCCGACGGCGTGCGCCACCGGCTCTGGGTGATCGCCGACACGCAGCGCATCGCCGCACTCACCGCCGCCTGCGAAGGCCTGGACGCGCTCTACGTCGCCGACGGCCATCATCGCTCCGCGGCGGCGGCGCGCGTGGCGGCGGAGCGCGGCGATACCGAGCGCGCGCAGTTCCTGGCCGTCGCCTTCCCGGACGACGAGCTCCGCATCCTGCCCTACAACCGAGTCATCCGAGATCTGGCTGGACACGACTGCGACGGGCTGCTCGCCCGGGCACAAGAGCGCTTCGCTGTGACGCCGTGCGCCGAGCCGGTGCAGCCGACGGCGAACACGGAATTCGGGCTCTACTGCGGCGGGGGTTGGTGGCGCCTACGGCTGCAAGACGCCCTGCTGCCGCCGGCGGACGACCCGGTGGCAAGCTTGGCCGTGAGCCTGCTGCACACCCATCTGGTGGAGCCCGTGCTCGGCATCACGGACCCGCGCCGGGACCCGCGCATCGACTTCGTCGGCGGCAGCAAAGGCGTCGCCGGCCTCACCGCGCCGGTGGACGCCGGGCGCATGCAGCTCGCCCTGTCGCTGCCCGCCACCGGCATCGACGAGCTGCTCGCCGTCGCCGACGCCGGCGCCATCATGCCCCCCAAATCCACCTGGTTCGAGCCCAAGCTCGCCGACGGCCTGGTGAGCCTAATGCTGGACGCCGGCTAAGCCACGTCCAGCCTCCACCCCGTGGGAGGGCCATCCCTGCCGCGACAATTTCCAGAACCACAGCCAGCATCCGTCGCGGCAAGACGCCGCTCCCACAGACCACCGCCCCGTGGGAGCGGCATCCCTGCCGCGACGACTTCCAGAACGACCGCCAGCACCCATCGCGGCGAGACGCCGCTCCCACAGAACAGCGCGCGCCGTGGGAGCGGCATCCCTGCCGCGACAATTTCCAGCGCCACGACCAGCATCCGTCGCAGCGAGACGCCGCTCCCACAGACCAACGCGCCCCGTGGGAGCGGCATCCCTGCCGCGACAATTTCCAGAACCACAGCCAGCATCCGTCGCGGCAAGACGCCGCTCCCACAGACCACCGCCCCGTGGGAGCGGCATCCCTGCCGCGACTTCCAGCGCCACAGCCAGCATCCATCGCGGCGAGACGCCGCTCCCACAGGCCACCGCACCGTGGGAGCGGCATCCCTGCCGCGACGACTTCCAGAGCCACAACCAGCACCCATCGCGGCGAGACGCCGCTCCCACAGCCAACAGCGCACCGTGGGAGCGGCATCCCTGCCGCGACGACTTCCAGAACCACAGCCAGCATCCGTCGCGGCGAGACGCCGCTCCCACAGACCACCGCGCACCCGTGGGAGCGGCATCCTTGCCGCGACGACTTCCAGAACCACAGCCAGCGTCCGTCGCGGCGAGACGCCGCTCCCCCACACCACCGCGCGCCGTGGGAGCGGCATCCTTGCCGCGACGACTTCCAGAGCCAACGCCAGATTCCATCGCGGCGAGACGCCGCTCCCACACACCAGCGCGCCCCGTGGGAGCGGCATCCCTGCCGCGACGACTTCCAGAGCCACAGCCAGAGTCCATCGCGGCGAGACGCCGCTCCCACAGACCACCGCGCACCCGTGGGAGCGGCATCCTTGCCGCGACGACTTCCAGAGCCACAGCCAGCATCCGTCGCGGCGAGACGCCGCTCCCACAGCCAACAGCGCACCGTGGGAGCGGCATCCCTGCCGCGACTTCCAGCGCCACAGCCAGCGTCCATCGCGGCGAGACGCCGCTCCCACAGAACAGCGCGCGCCGTGGGAGCGGCATCCTTGCCGCGACGACTTCCAGAGCCAACGCCAGCATCCATCGCGGCGAGACGCCGCTCCCACAGAACACCGCGCCCGTGGGAGCGGCATCCTTGCCGCGACGACTTCCAGAGCCACCGCCAGCATCCGTCGCGGCGAGACGCCGCTCCCACACACCAGCAAGCACCGTGGGAGCGGCATCCCTGCCGCGACGACTTCCAGCGCCCAGCCAGCATCCGTCGCGGCGAGACGCCGCTCCCACAGACCAGCACGGCCCGTGGGAGCGGCATCCCTGCCGCGACGACTTCCAGAGCCACAACCAGCATCCGTCGCGGCGAGACGCCGCTCCCACCGCCGTATCGCAGTATCATTGCCCACCTATGGTGCAGACGACCACCAATCTCCCCGAGCCCGTCGAGGATGACGCTGCCGCCGTGCGTCACTGGCTCGGGCGCATCGCCGAGCGCTACGACGCCGACGCCCGCCGCCGGCTGGCCGCCGCCGGCGAGCTGCTGCTCGAGTGCCATGGCAACGCGCTGCTCGACACGGGCGAGAGCGCCGTGCGCCACCGCCTGGCGACCGCGGACGTCCTGTTCGGCCTGCGCATGGACGCCGACACCCTCTGCGCCGCGCTGCTCCAAGGCTGCGCGGGCCGCGATGCCGCAGGTGCAGACCGGCTGACGGAGACCTTCGGCCCGGCGCTGGTGCGCATGACCGAGGACCTGGCCCGCATCGAGCACCTGACCCGCGTCGAATACGTCGCCGAAGGCGGCAAGCGCGCCGCGCGCAACCGCCAGGAGCGCGAAGAGAACCTGCGCCGCATGCTGCTCGGCATCGGCGCGGACGTGCGCGTGGTCCTGGTGGTGCTCGCCGAGCGCGTCCACCTGCTGCGCCGCTCCAAGGTCCTGCCGCCGGAGCGCCGGCACGAGATCGCCGCCGACACCCGCCGGGTCTATGCCCCCCTCGCCAATCGGCTGGGGGTGTGGCAGCTCAAGTGGGAGCTCGAAGACCTCTCCCTGCGCGCGGCGGAGCCGGAAACCTACATGCGCATCGCCAAGGCACTGGCGGAGCGCCGCAACGAGCGCCAGGACTACATCGCCCGGGTGCTCTCCGTGCTGCGCAAGGAGCTCGCCGCCGCCGGCATCGAGGCGGAGGTCACCGGCCGCCCGAAGCACATCTACAGCATCTGGCGCAAGATGCAGCGCAAGGGCGTCGATATCGACCAGATCTTCGACCTGCGGGCCGTGCGGGTACTGGTGGACGACGTGCCCGCCTGCTATTCGGCGCTGGGGGTGGTGCACGGCCTCTGGGCGCACATCCCGTCGGAGTTCGACGACTACATCGCCACGCCCAAGGGCAACAACTACCAATCCCTGCACACGGCCGTGGTGGGCCCCGAAGACAAGCCGCTGGAGGTGCAGATCCGCACCCATGGCATGCACCGGCACGCCGAATACGGCGTCGCCGCCCACTGGGCCTACAAGGAGGCCAAGGGCCACGACCCGGACTTCCAGCACCGGGTGGTGTCCATGCGCCAATGGCTGGAGCACGCCGGCGACGCCGACCAGGGCGAAGAGACAACACCGCCGCCGAACGGCGAGCTGACGCCGGCGAACGTCTATGTGCTGACGCCGCAGGCCAAGGTGGTGGAGCTGCCGCGGGGGGCGACGCCGCTGGACTTCGCCTATGCCATCCACTCCGAGATCGGCCACCGCTGCCGCGGCGCACGCGTGGACGGGCGCATGGTGCCGCTCACCTATCAACTCAAAAGCGGCGAAACCGTCGAGATCCTCACCCAAAAGAACGCCCAGCCGAGCCGCGACTGGCTGAGCGCCCACCATGGCTACCTGGCCACGGCGCGCGCCCGCAACCGGGTGCGCCAGTGGTTCAAGCAGCAGGACTTCGACCGTCACCTGGCCGAAGGCCGCACGGCCCTGGAGCGCGAGCTGAGCCGCCTCGGCATCGACTCGTCCCCGCACTGGGACAAGCTCGCCGAGCGCTTCAACCTGAAGACCGGCGAGGACTTGCTCGCCGCCGTCGGCCGGGGCGATCTCGCCGCCGGACAGGTAGCCCGCAAGGCCGGGGAGCCGCGCGCCGACCGCCGCGAGCCCCCCGACGAGCTGCCGGCGCCGCGGGCGACACCGCCGGCGCGGGAGCGCAGCGCGCGCTCGGAGGTGGTGGTCGCCGGCGTCGGCGATCTCATGACCCACATGGCCGCCTGCTGCCGCCCGGTGCCCTACGACAAGCTGGTGGGCTACGTCAGCGTCGGCCGCGGCGTCATCGTGCACCGGCGCAACTGCCGGGAGATCCTGAAGCTCTCCGCCGACGAGCGCGAGCGCCTGGTGGACGTGAGCTGGGCGGAGCAGCCGGCGGAGACGGGCTACCCGGTGGGCGTCGAGCTCTCGGCGGCGGACCGGCGGGGGCTGCTGCGAGACATCTCCTCGGCCCTGGCGGACGCCGACGCAGATGTCCTCGGCAGCGATACCCGCACCGACGCCAACAACGACACCGCCCACATGCGCTTCACCATCGCCGTGACGGACTCGGCCCACCTGGAGCGCATCATCGCCCGCCTCAAGCAGCTCCCAGACGTGCTGGACGTGCGCCGCGCCCAGTAGCCCCCGGGTGGATAAGCCCCGTAGGCTGGACAAGCGAAGCGCAGTCCACCCCGGCGCGACGGCGCACTATCCACCGCGTAGCGACTCCGCACTGTACCCATCCACCCACATGCTTGCCGCTCGACGCGCCCGGCACCATCGGTGGATTTCGCTGCGCTCATCCACCCTACGGGCTCCAGGCTGTGCGGCCGGCGCAATGCGGTCCTGGTGCTCGGAACCCTCCCGTGGCCCATGGTAGGATTCCCGAGGTTTCCGCGCACGGCACCTCTGCCCGCGCCCGTCCAGCAACGGCTCACCAAACATGAAGACCATCCTCGTCACCGGCGGCGCCGGCTTCATCGGCGGCAACTTCGTGCTGCAAATGCTGCACGAGCAGGATGCACGCATCGTCAACCTGGACAAGCTCACCTACGCCGGCAACCCGGACACCCTCGCCGCGGTGCAGGATCATCCCCGTCACGTCTTCGTCCAGGGCGACATCGGCGACCGCGCATTGGTGAGCCGCCTGCTGCACGAGCACGCCGTCGACGCCGTGGTGAACTTCGCCGCCGAGAGCCACGTCGACCGCTCCATCGACGGCCCCGCCGCCTTCATCGAGACCAATGTGCTCGGCACCTTCAACCTGCTGGACAGCACGCGGGACTACTGGGCCCGGCTCGACGCCGATGCCCGCGCGGCCTTTCGCTTTCTGCACGTCTCCACCGACGAGGTCTACGGCTCGCTGGGCACCACCGGCGCCTTCACCGAGACCACCGCCTATGCGCCCAACTCGCCGTACTCGGCGTCAAAGGCGGCGTCCGATCACCTCGTGCGCGCCTGGCACCATACCTACGGGCTGCCGGTGCTCACCACCAACTGCTCCAACAACTACGGCCCGTTCCAGTTCCCGGAGAAGCTGATTCCGCTGATGATCGCCAAGGCCCGGGCCGGGGAGCCCCTGCCCATCTACGGCGACGGCTCCAACGTGCGCGACTGGCTGTACGTGGAGGACCACTGCCGCGCCATCGCCCGGGTGCTGGCGGCCGGGCGCCCCGGCGAGGTCTACAACATCGGCGGCAACAGCGAGAAGACCAATCTGGAGGTGGTGGACACCCTCTGCGCCCTGCTGGACGAGGCGCTGCCGGACGCCCCGCACCGCCCGCACGCCCGGCTCAAGCAGTTCGTCACTGACCGCCCCGGCCACGACCAGCGCTACGCCATCGACGCCTCCAAGCTCCAGCGCGAGCTGGGCTGGAGCCCGCAGGAGACCTTCGAGACCGGCCTGCGGAAAACGCTCCATTGGTATCTGGACAACCAGACTTGGGTCCAGCGCGTCATGGACGGCAGCTACCTCGGCCAGCGGCTCGGCACCGGCACGGCCGCCTGAGCCGCGGCCAGCACCATGGCACCGACATCTCCGCCAACAGGGCCCCATGGGAGCGGCATCCCTGCCGCGACGACGTCCAGAGCCACTGCCAGCATCCATCGCGGCGAGACGCCGCTCCCACAGCCACAATGCCGCCCGTGGGAGCGGCATCCCTGCCGCGACGACTTCCAGAGCCACCGCCAGCATCCGTCGCGGCGAGACGCCGCTCCCACAGACCAGCGCGCACCGTGGGAGCGGCATCCCTGCCGCGACGACTTCCAGCGCACCGCCAGCATCCATCGCGGCGAGACGCCGCTCCCACAGACCACCGCGCGCCGTGGGAGCGGCATCCTTGCCGCGACGACTTCCAGAGCCACCGCCAGCATCCATCGCGGCGAGACGCCGCTCCCACAGACCACCGCGCCGTGGGAGCGGCATCCTTGCCGCGACGACTTCCAGAGCCACAAGCAACATCCATCGCGGCGAGACGCCGCTCCCACAGACCAACGCGCACCGTGGGAGCGGCATCCTTGCCGCGACGACTTCCAGAGCCTCAGCCAGCAGCCGTCGCGGCGAGACGCCGCTCCCACAGCGACATCGCGCGCCGTGGGAGCGGCATCCTTGCCGCGACGACTTCCAGAGCCAACGCCAGCATCCATCGCGGCGAGACGCCGCTCCCACAGACCACGCCTGAATACTCAGCAGGAGACGCCATGACGCGCAAGGGCATCATCCTCGCCGGCGGCTCCGGCACGCGGCTGCATCCGCTGACCCTGTCGCTCAGCAAGCAGCTGCTGCCGGTGTATGACAAGCCGATGATCTACTACCCGCTGTCGGTACTGATGATGGCGGGCATTCGGGAGATCCTGGTCATTACCACGCCCCGGGACGAGCCCGCTTTCCGCGCCCTGCTCGGCGACGGCAGCCAATGGGGCATCGCCCTCGACTATGCCGTGCAGCCGGAGCCAGGCGGTCTGGCGCAGGCGTTTATCATCGGCCGCGACTTCGTCGACGGGCACCCGAGCTGCCTCATTCTCGGCGACAACATCTTCTACGGCCACGGACTCATCAACAGCCTCAGGTCCGCCGCCGAGCGCGACAACGGCGCGACGGTGTTCGGCTACTGGGTGCGGGACCCGGAGCGCTACGGCGTCGCCGAATTCGCCGCCGACGGCAGTGTCGTCGGCCTGGAGGAGAAGCCGGCAAAGGCCAGGTCCAACTACGCCGTCACCGGGATTTATTTCTATGACGAGCACGCTTGCCGGCTGGCGGCCGAGCTGACCCCGTCACCCCGCGGCGAGCTCGAGATTACCGATCTCAACAAGCGCTACCTGGCGCAAGGCAACCTGCGCCTGGAGCGCCTCGGCCGCGGCATCGCCTGGCTCGACACCGGCACGCACGAGTCTCTGATCCAGGCGGCCAACTTCATCGAGACCATCGAGCAGCGCCAGGGCCTCAAGGTCTGCGCCCCGGAAGAAGTCGCTTACCAGCACCGCTGGATCGACGCCGACGCGCTCATGGCCATCGCCGAGCCGCTGCGCAAGAGCGGCTACGGCGAATACCTGCTGAGCCTGCTGCACCGTGAGCAGGAGCCATGATCGGCGCTCGCGGCGAGACGCCGCTCCCACAGAACACCGCGCCGTGGGAGCGGCATCCCTGCCGCGACGATTTCCAGAGCCACAGCCAGCATCCATCGCGGCGAGGACGCCGCTCCCACAGTAGACTCGACTGAATGAACGTCACGCCCACAACCCTCCCCGACGTGCTGCTCATCGAGCCGCAGATCCACGGCGACCACCGCGGCTGGTTCGTCGAGAGCTGGCAGCGCGAGCGCTATCGCGAGGCCGGCATCGACGCGGACTTCGTGCAGGACAACCAGTCCTTCTCGGCCCGTGGCATCCTGCGCGGGCTGCACATTCAGAACCCGCACGGCCAAGGCAAGCTGGTGCAGGTGATCCAGGGCGAGGTCTTCGACGTCGCTGTGGACGTCCGCCGCGGCTCACCGAGCTTCGGCCGCTGGACCGGCGCCCACCTAAGCGGCGAGAACAAGCACCAGCTCTGGGTTCCGGAAGGCTTCCTGCACGGCTTTGTCGTGCTCTCCGACACCGCCCTGTTCAGCTACAAGTGCACGGACCTGTATCATCCGGAAACACAGTTCGCCGTGCGCTGGGACGACCCGGACATCGGCATCGTCTGGCCCCTGGACGAGGCGCCCAAACTGTCGACAAAAGATCGCGAGGCGCCCCTCCTGCGCGACATCCCCGCCGAGCGCCTCCCGAGCTAACCCGGCGCATCCCGATGCAAGCGATGGACCCCACCGCAGCCAACAGCCCTACCAAGGGCTTGGCGCCGCATCCCCGACATCGGGCCGAGCACGCGGCGAGCCGGCCGAAAGCCGGCGCTTTCGGTAAGCGCAGGGCCGGCAAAGCGCAGCGCGCCCGACAGCGCCGGCGTCGAGCTTACGCCCAGAGGTTCCCAGAGGCCCCGGCGTTACCGCGCCGAGCCTAAGCCATAGCAGTCAACACAAGGCCGCCACGCTCCATGCCCAAGCACTCCGACCCGCAACGCCCCGTCTACGTCGCCGGCCACCGTGGCATGGTGGGGGCCGCCCTGGTGCGTGCACTGGGCGTCGCCGGCTACCAGAACATCCTCACCCGCACCCACGCCGAGCTCGACCTCACCAGCCAGGCCGCGGTGGCGGACTTCTTCGCCGCCGAGCGCCCCGCGCAGGTCTACCTGGCCGCCGCCAAGGTGGGCGGGATCCACGCCAACGATACCTATCCGGCGGACTTCATCTACGACAACCTCGCCATCGAGGCCAATGTCATCCATGCCGCCTGGCAACGGGGCGTGGAGCGTCTGCTGTTCCTCGGTAGCTCCTGCATCTACCCGCGGCTCGCCGAGCAGCCCATGCGCGAAGACGCCCTGCTCACCGGCCCGCTGGAGCCCACCAACGAGCCCTATGCCATCGCCAAGATCGCCGGCATCAAGCTCTGCGAATCCTATAACCGCCAGCACGGCACGGACTTTCGCAGCGTCATGCCCACCAATCTCTACGGCCCCGGCGACAACTTCGACCTGGCCAACAGCCATGTCATCCCGGCGCTGATCCGCAAGTTCCACGAGGCCAAGGTCGCCGGCGCCGATCACGTCATGGTCTGGGGCAGCGGCAAGCCGCGGCGGGAATTCCTGCACGTGGACGACATGGCCGCCGCCTGCCTGCATGTGATGAGCCTGAATGCAGAGACCTACCAGACACACACCAAGCCGCGCCTCTCGCACATCAACGTCGGCACCGGCACCGATGTCACCATCGCCGAGCTCGCCGAGCTGGTGGGCCGGGTCGTCGGCTTCGAAGGCGACATCCGCCGGGACCCATCCAAACCGGACGGCGCGCCCCGCAAGCTGCTGGACGTGAGCCGGCTCGAGGCCCTCGGCTGGCACGCACAGATTCCCCTGGCCGAAGGCCTGGCCCAAGCCTACGACTGGTTCCTGGCCCACCAAGCCGAGCTGCGCACCTGAGCCAATGGCCAACAACCCGCGCAGACCCGCAGCAGCCGTAGGGTGGACAAGCAAAGCGCAGTCCACCGAGCCGCCTACTATCGGCATCGGTGGATTTCGCTGCGCTCATCCACCCTACAGACCCGCAGCGCACGAGCAGCCAATGCGCGGCGGGGACGCCGCTCCCACAGCGCCGCAATGCCGGCAGCCCACCCAAGCATCATCGCCACCACGAGCATCGTCCCTGTGAAAAAAGCACTGATCACCGGCATCACCGGTCAGGACGGCGCCTACCTCGCCGAATTGCTGTTGCAGAAGGGCTACGAGGTGCACGGCATCAAGCGCCGCAGCTCGCTCTTCAACACCGACCGCATCGACCACCTGTACCAAGACCCGCACGAGCCGAACCAGCGCTTCATCCTGCACCACGGGGACCTCACGGACTCCTCCAGCCTGATCCGCATCATGCAGCAGGTGCGCCCGGACGAGCTCTACAACCTCGCCGCCCAGAGCCACGTCGCGGTCTCCTTCGAAGAGCCGGAGTACACCGCCAACTCCGACGCGCTGGGCACGCTGCGCCTGCTTGAGGCCATCCGCATCCTCGGGCTGGAGGACAAGACCCGCTTCTACCAGGCCTCCACGTCGGAGCTCTACGGCAAGGTGCAGGAGATCCCGCAGTCGGAGACGACGCCCTTCTACCCGCGCTCCCCCTACGCGGCAGCCAAGCTCTATGCCTATTGGATCACGGTCAATTACCGCGAGGCCTACGGCATCTACGCCTGTAACGGCATCCTCTTCAACCACGAGAGCCCCATCCGCGGCGAGACCTTCGTCACCCGCAAGATCACCCGCGCCATTGCCCGCATCAAGCTCGGCCTGCAAGAGCGCCTCTACCTCGGCAACCTCGACGCCAAGCGCGACTGGGGCCACGCCCGGGACTATGTGCTCATGCAATGGCTGATGCTCCAGCAGGAGCAGCCGGAGGACTTCGTCATCGCCACCGGCCGGCAGTACTCGGTGCGCGACTTCGTCGACGCCGCCGCCCAAGCAGTCGACCTTTCTATTCGCTGGGAAGGCGACGGCGTGGACGAGAAAGGCTACGACACCGCCACCGGCAACTGCATCGTCTCCGTCGACCCGCGCTACTTCCGGCCCACGGAGGTCGAAACCCTCCTCGGCGACGCCACCAAGGCCCGCGAGAAGCTCGGCTGGTCGCCCCAGGTCTCCTTCCAAGAGCTGGTCCAGGACATGATGCGCAGCGACCTCGCCGAAGCCCAGCGCGACGCCCTCTGCGCCCGCGAAGGCTATCGGGTGTTGGACCGCAACGAATAGTCGCGGCGAGACGCCGCTCCCACACACCACCGCGCCCCGTGGGAGCGGCATCCCTGCCGCGACGACTTCCAGAGTCAGAGCCAGCATCCATCGCGGCGAGACGCCGCTCCCACAAACCAGCGCGCCCCGTGGGAGCGGCATCCTTGCCGCGACGACTTCCAGAGCCATGAGCCAGTATCCGTCGCGGCGAGACGCCGCTCCCACAGCTACAGCGCGCCCCGTGGGAGCGGCATCCCTGCCGCGACGATTTCCAGAGCCACAGCCAGCATCCATCGCGGCGAGACGCCGCTCCCACAGCTACAGTGCGCCCCGTGGGAGCGGCATCCCTGCCGCGACGTCTTCCAGAGTCAGAGCCAGCATCCGTCGCGGCGAGACGCCGCTCCCACAGCCACACCGCGCACCGTGGGAGCGGCATCCCTGCCGCGACGACTTCCAGAGTCAACGCCAGTATCCGTCGCGGCGAGACGCCGCTCCCACACACCACCGCGCCCCGTGGGAGCGGCATCCTTGCCGCGACGACTTCCAGAGCCACAGCCAGCATCCATCGCGGCAAGACGCCGCTCCCACAAACCAGCGCGCCCCGCGGGAGCGGCATCCCTGCCGCGACGACTTCCAGCGCCACAGCCAGCCCCCATCGCAGCGAGACGCCGCTCCCACCGCCCGCGCGCTATAATGCCCAGCGCTCAAGCGCGACCACGAAATTCCCAGCCCGCACCCGCCGCGCACCAGCACCGTGAAGCTCATCGTCCAAATCCCCTGCTATAACGAAGAGCAGACGCTGCCGGAGACGGTCGCGGACATTCCGCGCCAAATCGACGGCATCGACCAGGTCGAAGTGCTGGTCATCGACGACGGCAGCCGCGACAACACCGTTCAAGTCGCGCGCGACATCGGCGTCGACCACGTCATCCGCAACAAGCGCAACATCGGCCTTGCGCGCAGCTTCCGCAAAGGCCTCGACGCCTGCCTCGTCCGCGGCGCCGACATCATCGTCAACACCGACGGCGACAACCAATACGCCGGCGCCGACATCCCCAAGCTGGTCCAGCCGATACTGGAAGGCCAGGCGGACATGGTCATCGGCGACCGCGAGACCAACAAGATCCCGCACTTCTCGCCGCTCAAGAAGTTCCTGCAATACCTGGGCAGCGGCGTCGTACGCAAGCTCGCCGGCATCTGGGTGCCGGACACCGTCAGCGGCTTCCGCGCCTTCTCTCGCGAAGCCGCCATCCGCATCAACGTCGTCTCGTCCTTCAGCTACACCATCGAGACCGTCATCCAGGCCGGCAAGCGCCACTTGACGGTGCAATCGGTGGCCGTGCGCACGAACCCCAAGACCCGGGACTCACGGCTGTTCAAAAGCATCCCGCACTTCGTCCAGAACTCCCTGGGCACCATGGTGCGGATGTACGCCATGTACCAGCCGCTGCGGGTGTTTTTCTATCTGGGCTCGGTGCTCACCATCATCGGAATACTCCCCATCATCCGCTTCCTGTTCTTCTACTTGGCCGGCAGTGGCGACGGCCACCTCCAATCCTTGCTGCTCGGCAGCGTTCTGGTCATCCTGGGCTTCATCACCTTCATGATCGGTCTCGTGGCGGACCTCATCTCATTCAACCGCCAGCTCATGGAAATGACCCTCGAGCGCGTCCGCCGCATGGAGCTCGACCACTTCCGCACCGACGCCACACTCGGCTCCGACGCCGTCCACAAAAAGGAATAGCGAATCGTCCGTGGATTGCAATGCGCCCCACCGACGAGCAAGCCGTAGGGTGGATGAGCGCAGCGAAATCCACCCGAGCGCCCCGTGAGCCATCCCCAGCCAACGCAAAACTCACAGCACGCCAGCACCCAACGCAGCGCCGCCAGCTCACCAATGCGCCTCACCGACGAGCAAGTCCAAGCCATTCGCGACAGCGTCAACGCCATCGCCGGCCCAAGCGCTCAGGTACGCGTCTTCGGCTCGCGCCTCCAGGACGATGCCCGCGGCGGCGACGTAGACTTGCTCGTAACCCTACCGGAGCCCGTCGAGCAGCCCGCCCGCCTGAGCGCGCACCTATCCGCTCGCATCTCCCGCTCGATGCATGGTCGCCAGGTCGATGTCGTCTTGTCGGCCCCAAACCTCCGCCGGCTGCCGATCCACGACATCGCGCTGAAGGAGGGCCGACTGCTGTGACCATCCCGGAGCACACCCGCGAGCGCCTGCGCTTCCTGACCCGGGTCGTCACGAAAGAGGCGAAGCACCTAAGCGAAACCAGCGAACGCCTTTTCAGCACAACGTTCACAGCCGAGCGCGCCGCCGCCCTCCAGCATGATGCCGAACTCGCCGAGCGCGTCGATGCCTTCGTGAGTCGCTTCGGTCGGCTTCAGGACACACTCGGGGACAAGCTGCTGCCCACGCTGCTGTCTGCGCTCGGCGAGAACCCCGCGCCCAAGATCGACATGCTGGACCGCGCAGAGCGCCTCGGCCTCATCGCTTCCAGTGAGCATTGGATGCAGATACGCCGGCTTCGCAATCAAATGATCCACGAGTACGTGGAAGACCCCAAAGTCCTCGCCGACGCCCTCGAATCAGCCCACGCAGCCGTCGCCGACCTTGTCACCGCCAGCCAAGCCATGACCGCAGAGATCGCGCACAGGGGATGGCAATAACGCCCTTGACCCCACCCACCAAGCGGTGAGCACGCTATCCCTGCCGCGAAGACTTCCAGAGCCAACGCCAGCATCCATCGCGGCGAAACGCCGCTCCCACAGGCCAACGCGCCTCCGTGGGAGCGGCATCCTTGCCGCGACGACTTCCAGCGCCACAGCCAGCATCCGTCGCGGCGGGACGCCGCTCCCACAGAACACCGCGCACCGTGGGAGCGGCATCCCTGCCGCGACGCCTTCCAGCGCCATGAGCCAGTATCCGTCGCGGCGAGACGCCGCTCCCACAGCCAACACCGCGCCCGTGGGAGCGGCATCCTTGCCGCGACGACTTCCAGCGCCACAGCCAGCATCCATCGCGGCGAGACGCCGCTCCCACAGCCAACACCGCGCCCGTGGGAGCGGCATCCTTGCCGCGACGTCTTCCAGAGCCACAGCCAGCATCCGTCGCGGCGAGACGCCGCTCCCACAGAACACCGCGCTGTGGGAGCAGCATCCCTGCCGCGACGCCTTCCAAAGCCACAGCCAGCACCCATCGCGGCGAGACGCCGCTCCCACAGCCACTGCCCCCCGTAGGAACGGAATCCTTGCCGCGCGGTGATCGACATGCAAGGCGGCATCGGCGTACGTTTGCATGATCCCGACTGAGGCCGCGAGCCAGCGATCGAGATCCGACATGAGTGACGATCTAGTGCAGCCGTATGAAAGTCCTGAGACCGTTTCGAGGTATGTTCGTTATCATTCTGATCTCGTGAATTTTCGATGATCAGAGGTTTGTTGCCATGCCCCGCTGCGCTGCGGCTTCCGTGCCTGTTTCGGACCAGGAGC
>NZ_NRRV01000028.1 GCF_016583825.1 Thiohalocapsa halophila
AGTACGGGGTACGGGGTACGGGGTACGGCAACCAGTGTTCATCCCCCGCAGCTTCTTGCACAGTCGGTCCTCCGGAGCGGATTCCCTGTCGGGCCTACTGGCGTGCGCCCGACCTTCGATCACAACACGCCTCTTCGCGCCAGTCCTTAGCACGGCGCGTGCGACGCAGTGTTCGCGCCCCGTACTACGTACTTCCTCACGCAAACACAACCCAAGTCGTCGCAATATACTTCACACCGGCCTCCAGCCGATTGGCGCGGTGCTCGTGGGTCCAGAAGGGCGGGAAGAGAATCAGCTTGCCGCGCTCGGGTCGGACGCTCAGGTTCTGGTATAGAAACTGGGTTTCGCCGCCGGGGCCGGGCACGTCGTTCAGGTACCAGATGGCCACCAGCTGGCGCTGGCTCAGCTCGTGGCTGCCGCCGTCGACGTGCCAGTGGTAATACTGCCCCGGCAGGTAGCGCTGCACCTGGTAGCCGAGGTCCTTGAACGGCCCCTTGAAGTAGGGATAGGTCTCGCGGAATTCCTGCATGGCGGCGGCCAGGGAGCGGAAGAACATTTGGTCCGCGTCCTTCCAGTCGTCCTTGTTGCTCACCACCAGGTCCGTGGTCTGCTTGATGGAGGCCATTTCCTCCCGCAGCTGACCGACCCGGCCGGCGTACTGCTGCTCGGGGTTGGCCTCGAAGCGGCTCACCACCTCGTCGCAGAAGCTGGGCGGCAGGGCGCCCGGGCGCTCGAAGACGAAGCTGCCGGGCGCGAGCTCACGCAGGGTCGGCAGGGGCGGAATGGGGCGTTCGGGGTCGAGCTGGCTCATGCGTCGTCTTCGGTCTCGGTCGCGTCGGATGCCGCCATGGCCACAGGCTGGTAAGGCGTGCGATCAGGCGGTCCCTCCGCGTGCAGGAACACCGGCAGCGCGTCGAAGCCCGGGTAGGCCGGGAGCGCCACCAGGCTGCTGGCGACGGTGCCGTAGTCGCCGCCGTCGAGCCGGATGCCGTCTAGGCTCATGGCCGCCAAGCGTGCCTCACGCGGTGCATCGTCCGGTGCGCGCCGGCCCAACAGCTCGATCCAGGCCCGCCAGTCGCCGCCGTCGGCAGCGGGTGCGGGCTCGGCCGCGGCGCGAAATGCGCGCAGGAAGCCAGCGATCCGCGGCTCGCTAGTGTCATCGAGGTCACCGGCGGTAAGCATGTGCAGGCCCGGCGGAACTGGATGCACGCGGATTTCGTCGTCACCACCATGGCGCACCCAGTAGCAATCCCTGGGGTCCGCGATGAGCAGATTGAAGGGGCGGTAGGCGCCTGGGTGGAGGTCCGCCAAGGCGCCGGCGGCCTCCTTGGCCTCGGCGTGGTCCAGCGCCTCCAGCACCAGCTCGCCGCGGCTGCGCCGGCCGGGCTCGGGCCCCAGGGTGCCGGTGCGGTTCAGTACCGCGGCGACCATGCCGTGGTCGTTGACGCCGAGCCAGCTGCCGTCGGCGAGCTCATCCAGGCCGGCGACCACCTCCGGGCGGTCCGGCCAGTGCCGTCCGGGCGGCTGCGACGGGCGCGAGCGCAGCTCGTCGCGATTGGCTGCCAGCAACAGCGGCCAGTCGTGATCGGGGCGTCGGAGGATGACGACAGTGCACATAGCGGAGAGGGCTGAGGGCTGAGGGCTGAGGGTCGAGGGCTGAGGGCCGGATAGAGCCTCAGCCCCCAGCCCTCAGCCCTTCTTCATCAAGGTCTATCGTCAACCACCTCGCCCTCTTTCACCGCCGGGGTCGGCAGCAGATCCTGCTTGCTGACCCCGAGCCAGACGGCCATGGCGGTGGCGATGTAGATGGTGGAGTAGGTGCCCACCAGCACGCCGATGATCAACGCCAGCGAGAAGCCCTCGATGGCCGCACCCCCCAGGAAATACAGCGCCAGCAGCACCAACAGCGTCGTGCCGGAGGTGATGATGGTACGCGACAGGGTCTGGTTGATGGAGCGGTTGCAGATCTCGATGACCGAGCCCTTACGCATCTTGCGGAAGTTCTCGCGGATGCGATCGAAGATGACGATGGTGTCGTTCAGCGAGTAGCCGATGACCGCCAGCACCGCCGCGAGCACGGTCAGGTCGAACTCGATATGGAAGATGGAGAAGATGCCGACGGTGAAGATGACGTCGTGCACCAGCGCCGCGACAGCGCCCAGGGCGAAGCGCCACTCGAAGCGCACGGCGACATAGATCAGGATGCCGATGAGCGCAAAGAGCACGGCGAGCCCGCCCTGCTCGCGCAGCTGCTCGCCCACCTGCGGGCCGACGAACTCCACCCGCCGCAGCTCGACGCCGCTGCCGGCGGCTTCGCTCAGAATGCGCACCACCTGGTCGCTGCGCCGGGCGCTGGCGTCCTCACCCTCCTCCACGGGCGGCAGGCGGATCAGGATGTCCGTACGCGAGCCGAAGTACTGGACGATGGCATCCGGGAAGCCGTTGTCGCGCAGGGTGCCGGTGATCTCGGCGATCGCCACCGGCTCCTCATAGCCCAGCTCGATGACGGTGCCGCCGGTGAAGTCCAGCCCGAATTCGAAGCCGCGGAAGAGCATGGCGCCCAGGAAGAGCACCAGCACCGCCGCGGAGAGCACCGCGGCGATGTAGCGCTTGCCCATGAAGTCGATGTCGAGATCCGTCAGGATCTGTGCAGGGGCCATGGCCGTATCTCCGTCAAAGAGCGAGCTGGATCAGATGGCGAGTCGGGGCACCCGACGGCCGCCGTAGATCAGGTTGATCACCGCGCGCGAGCCGAGGATGGCCGTGAACATCGAGGTCAGGATGCCGATGAACAGCGTCACCGCAAAGCCCTTGATGGGCCCGGTGCCGAAGCTGAACAGCACGGTGGCCGCAATCAGCGTCGTGATGTTGGCATCCACGATGGTGGACAGGGCCTTGTCGTAGCCGGCGTGGATGCTGGCCTGCGGTGAGCTGCCGTTGCGTATCTCCTCGCGGATGCGCTCGAAGATCAGCACATTGGCGTCCACCGCCATACCCACGGTCAGCACGATGCCGGCGATGCCGGGCATGGTGAGCGTCGCCTGTAGCGCCGAGAGCACGGCGACGATGAGCACCAGATTCACGATCAGCACCAGGTCCGCCACCAGACCGAACACCCGGTAATACAGCGCCATGAAGACCACCACCAGCGCCAGGCCGATCATCACCGAGCGGAAGCCCTGGTCGATGTTGTCCTGCCCGAGGCTGGGGCCGATGGTGCGCTCCTCGACGATCTCGATGGGCGCCGCCAGGGCGCCGGCGCGCAGCAGCAGCGCCAGGTTGTGCGCCTCGTCGGAGCTGTCGAGGCCGGTGGTCTGGAAGCGCCGGCCGAAGGGCTCCAGGATGTTGGCGACGCTGATGACCTCCTCGGTGCGCTCGCGCTCTTTCACCGGCTCGCCGTCCACCATGCGCGTGACCGTGCGACTCTCGATGAAGACCACGGCCATGGGCTTGCCGACGTTCTCCGTCGTGACATTGCGCATGCGCCGGGCGCCCTGGCCGTCGAGGTTCACGAACACCGCCGGCGAGCCGGACTGCTGGTCGAAGCCGGCGGAGGCGTCGGTGATCTGGTCGCCGGTGACGATGACCCGGCGGCTGAGCAGAATGGGCTGACCGTTGCGCTCGCGGTACAGGGCAGAGCCCACGGGCACGCGCCCGTCGAGGGCGTCGCGCACGTCGTGCTCGGTGTCCACCAGCCGGTACTCCAGCGTCGCCGTGGCGCCCAGCAGCTCCTTCAAGCGCGCCGGGTCCTGCGCGCCCGGCAGCTGCACCACGATGCGCCGCTCGCCCTGGCGGGCGATGATGGGCTCGGCGACGCCCAGCGCATTGACGCGGTTGCGCAGCGTGGTGATGTTCTGCTCCAGCGCGAAGTCCTTGACCTCTTCCTGTATCTGGGGCGGCAGAGCGGCGTAGACGAAGTAGTTGGCCCCCTCCGCGCCGGTGTCCACCGTCAGGTCGCGGAACTCCTTGCGGATGATCTGCTGCGCCTCGTCACGCGCCGCCTCGTCGCGGAAGCGCACGGCGATGCGGCCTGCGTCGCGGGTGATGGTGAGATAGCGCACCTTCTGCTTGCGCAGCTCGGTGCGGATGTCGCCGGTGTAGCGCTCCAGCGCCTGGTCCACCGCGGCTTCCATGTCCACGTCGATGAGCACGTGGATGCCGCCGCGCAGATCGAGGCCCAGGAACATGGGCTGGGCGTTCAGCGCCTCCAGCCAGCCCGGCAGGTCCGGGGAGGTGGTGAGCGCGCTGTTGTAGCGGTCCGAGAGGGTCTGCTCCATGACCTCCGCCCCGCGCAGTTGCTCGCTTGGCGTCGTGAAGCGCACCAGTAGCTTGTCGCCCGGTAGCCGCTCGATGTCCTTCACCGGGACAGCGGCGTTCTCCATGGCAGCGGCGATCTCCGCGGCGCTGGCCTCGGTGACGGGGTTGTCACGGGTGCCCGTCACCTGAATGGACGGGTCCTGCGGGAACAGGTTCGGGAGCGCATACAGCAGCCCGACCAGCACCACGGCCAGGATGAGCAGGTTCTTCCACAGTGGATAGCGGTTCATGGCTGGGGCTTCTCGAAGGCTTCCTTGGGGGCTGCGTGGTGCGCTGGCGCCCGCGCCGGCCGCTCGGTCATGCCGCCGCCGGCTATGATGGCCGGAGTGCGGGACACCGGGCGGCCGACGCCGTTGGGGCGCGGCCCGGGAGGGCTGAGGGTTGAGGCTGAGGGCCGGGGGCCGGGGCGCTCAGAGCTCCTTCAGCTGGCCCTTGGGCAGCAGCACTTCCACGGCGGAGCGGCGAATCTTGATGCGCACATTATCGGCGACTTCCAGCTGGGCGAAGTTCTCGCCGAGCTCGACGATGCGCCCGGCGACGCCGCCCATGGTGACCACCTCGTCGCCCTTGCTCAGTCCCTCGACGAGCTTCTTGTGCTCCTTCTGGCGTTTGATCTGCGGGCGGATCATCAGGAAGTAGAGGATGACGATCAGGCCGACCGGAAAGAGCAAGCCCAGCAACGGATCGCCCGCGGGCGCACCCTCGGCCTGGGCCATGGCGTCGGAGATGAAAAAGCTCATGTCTAGGTCCTCGCTGCCGCGCCTTGCGCGGATATCTGAACGGGGTCGGACGAAATCGAGCCGCGCATTATCGCATATCGTCCAACTCCGGGGCGCCCAGAACGGATGGGAGGCTGCGCCCGCTCTATTCCGCCGCGAGGGAGGTCCTTGCGACGGAGCTTCTCGCCCGACGCCTGAGGGGGTCGGTCAGGAGCGATGGCGCGCCTGAAGGAAGTCGATCCGGTCATGGGCCAACCGATAGACGACCCGATGCTCCTGCGCCAGCCGGCGCGGGCGCAGCTTGCACTCCTTCAACCCCAGGCCGCCGAAACCTCGCGGCAACAGGTCCTGCCGCGGGCCTCAGGCCGCCGGCCCGCGGCGTGAGCGTGTGCTAGCCTTCCGGACAAGCCCGCCCAGCCTTTCGAGCAGCCATGAGCCAGCGCGTCCCCGAGCCCGCAGCGGACCGCGCCGCGCGCCGTCCGACTCCCGGCGAACCCGCCCGCCCAGCCTCCGATGACGGTCTCCCGGTTTCGGAAGAGACCTACTGGGCCGAGTACTACCACGCGGCAGACACCTGCTACGAATGGCACGACGGCCGCCTGGAGGAGAAGCCGGTGTCGGACTACGAGACCATCGCCGTCTACAAGTGGCTGCTCGGGCTGCTGGAGCACTTCCTCAGGGTCCATCCCATCGCCGACTGGGTCACGCTGGAGATGGGCTTTCGCCTGGCGCTGGCCACCGGCACCGTCATCCGCCGGCCCGACCTCGCCGTGGTGCGCCGCGACAACCCACACCCGCTGCGCCCCGGCATGGCGTCCTATCCCGGCGTGTTCGACCTCTGCATCGAGGCCCTGTCGGACCGCGCTCGGCAGGACATCCACCGCGACACCGTCGCCAAGCGCGCCGAATATGCCGCGGGCGGCGTGCCGGAGTACTACATCCTCTCCCATCGCGCCGAGCACCAGGCCTTCTACACCCGCGACGCCGACGGCCTGTACGTGCCCCTGCCCGCCACTGACGATATCGTCCGCTCGCGGGTCCTGCCCGGCTTCCAGTTCCGCCGCCGCGACCTCTGCGCGCAGCCCGACTGGGACAGCATGCGTGCCGACCCGGTCTACGCCGGCTTCGTGCTGCCCGGCTGGACCGCGGCCGAGCGGCGGGCCGAGGCGGAGGCGCGCCGCGCGGACGCCGAGATGAGCCGGGCGGAGACGGAAGCGCGCCGCGCGGACGCCGAGGCCGCGAGCCGACGCCAAGCCGAGCAGGAGCTGGCCCGGCTGCGCGCCGAGATGGCCGAACGCAAGCGCTGAGCGGGGCCGGGAGCTGAGCTGATCGGCGGCGAATTCGTGCGCCGGCCGATGACGCGTTTTCAATCCGTTGACACAGCGGCGGCCAGCGCGCCCGCGCTGCCCGTCTCGATGGCGTCGCGCAGTCGCCGCATCAGGTCCTGATAGAAGGTCAGGTTGTGGATGGTGTTGAGCCGGGCGCCCAGGATCTCGTTGCACTTGTCCAGGTGGTGCAGATAGGCGCGGCTGTAGTTGCGGCAGGTGGTGCAGCCGCAGGCGGGGTCCAGCGGGCCGGTGTCGGCCTTGTGCGCGGCGTTTCTGATACGCACCGTGCCTTGGCTGGTGAAGAGGTAGCCGTTGCGGGCATGGCGCGTGGGCATGACGCAGTCGAACATGTCGATGCCGCGCAGCACGGCCTTGACGATGTCCGCCGGCGTGCCGACGCCCATCAGGTAGCGCGGCTTGTCCGCCGGCAGTTGGTCCCGCAGGTGATCCAGCACCATCAGCCGGTCCGCCTCCGGCTCGCCCACCGAGAGCCCGCCCACGGCGTAGCCGTCGAAGCCGATGCCCATCAGCCCTGCCAGGGAGCGGCTGCGCAGGTGCGGATACATGCCGCCCTGGACGATGCCGAACAGCGCCGCCGGGCTGTCGCCGTGGGCCTCGCGGCTGCGGGCGGCCCAGCGCAGCGAGAGCTCCATGGACGTGCGCGCGGTGTCTTCGTCGGCCGGATACGGTGTGCACTCGTCGAAGATCATAACGATGTCCGAGCCCAGCGCGCGTTGCACGGCCATGGATTCCTCCGGGCCCATGAACACCGGGCTGCCGTCCACCGGCGAGCGAAAGTGCACGCCGTCCTCGGTGATCCTGCGCAGGTCCCCCAGGCTGTAGACCTGAAAGCCGCCGGAGTCCGTGAGAATGGGCCGCCGCCAGTGCATGAAGCCGTGCAGACCGCCGTGGGCCTCGATGACGGCGGTGCCGGGGCGGCCCATGAGGTGAAAGGTGTTGCCGAGGACGATCTCCGCGCCCAAGCCTTCCAGCTCCTCCGGCGTCATGCCCTTGACGGTGCCGTAGGTGCCCACGGGCATGAAGGCCGGCGTCTCGACGCTGCCGCGGGGGAAGCTGAGCCGGCCGCGGCGGGCGGCGCCGTCGGTGGCGAGCAGGTCAAAGCGCATGGTCGGGCGTGGCCTCCCCGGCCAGTGGGGGTAATGTGTCCAGCCAGCGGGCGAGGCCGTGCAGGTCGTCCACCGCGAGCTGCGGCGGCGCCAAGTCTTCGGGCCAGGGCTGGTTGGCGCGGTTGACCCAGACGGCTTTGATCCCGAGCCGGCGCGCCGCCTCCACGTCCCGCACCGGGTCGTCGCCGACGTGCAGGGTCTCGGCGGGACCGACGCCGGCCCAGTCCATGGCCAGCTGGAACAGGGCCGGGTCCGGCTTGGCGGCGCCGGCCTCCGCGGCGGTGAGCGCGCGGTGGAAGGCATCGCGCAGCGGCGTCTCGTGCACGTCGGCGTTGCCGTTGGTGACCGCCACCAGGCGGTGGCGCTCGCGCAAGCGCGCCAGCACCGGCGGGACATCGGCATAGGGCTCCACGCGATTGCGCTGGCGCCGGAACAGGTCCATGGCGGCATCCGCCAGCGCGATGTCGTAGTCCAGCTCCGCCAGCAGGGCGCGCAGGGACAGCAGCCGCACTTGGGTGACGTCGTGGGCGATGTCGGGGCGCTCGCTGATTAGGGCGCGGCGATGCTCGCGCAGGGCTGCGGCGTCGAAGCGCTCGGTGAGGCGCGGCGCCTGCGCCCCGAGCCAGGCGAGCAGGGCCTCCTCCGCCGCCTGAATCACCGGCGCGCAGGGCCAGACGGTGTCATCGAGGTCGATGGTGATGAGCCGCACGGGGCTCGGGTCCGGACTGGGGGCGAGTCGGTCGCTCGCCGGGGTCTGCGCTGGCATCTACTGACCTGTGCTTGGTAACCAGGGGACGGCGCCCAATTCTGCACGCGAGCGCAGGTGGGCGGGAAGTCGGCGCTCGGACGCATCGCCGGCGTGCCCAGCCAACGCCCGCCGCCACCCGACCCCTCTGCCGGAGGCCAGCCATGTTCATGTTCCGCAAAAAGACCGAGATGCCGAGCGCCGAGCAGGCGCTGCCCGGGCGCGACACGCCCATGCCGGTGACCAACCGCCACTACGTCAACGGCAACCCCATCCAGCCGCCGTTTCCGGCGGGCATGCGGCTCGCGATGTTCGGCATGGGCTGCTTCTGGGGCGTCGAGCGCCTGTTCTGGGAACTGCCCGGCGTCTACAGCACGGCCGTCGGCTACGCCGGCGGCCACACGCCGAATCCCACCTACGAGGAGGTCTGCTCCGGCATGACCGGCCACAACGAGGTGGTGCGCGTGGCCTATGACCCGGACGCCATCGACTACGAGCAGCTCTTGGCCGCCTTCTGGGAGGGGCACGACCCCACCCAGGGCATGCGCCAGGGCAACGATGTCGGCACCCAGTACCGCTCCGGCATCTACTGTAGCGACGACGACCAGCTCGCCGCCGCCCGCGGCAGCCTCGCCCGCTACCAGGAGGCGCTGGCGGCGGCCGGGCGCAATGCCGCCATCACCACGGAGATCCTGCCGGCGCCTACCTTCTACTACGCCGAGGACTACCATCAGCAGTACCTCGCCAAGAACCCGGGCGGCTACTGCGGCCACGGCGGCTGCGGCGTGCGCTATCCGGCCGCCGCCTAGCGCCCCGCCGGCGCGCATCGATCAACCCGGCTGCAAGCCAGGGGATCTGCATCGGCGCCCGACTGCGGCGCTACACGCCACAGATTGCGCGCCGGGGACATCGAGCCCCCGGCGCGCGAAGCCGGCTAGTGCACAGCCGTTCCCGATCAGGGACAAAACCGTCTGCGAGCTTCCGCTGCGTTGCACTGGAGCCGACGCTTCGGGTGGTGAGCCACGCCGGCGTGTTGCCCCCACGCCATTGCGAATTCGCAACGCAATCCGGGCAAGGCGTGGACGATACTGTAGCCGTACTCGTCAACCGATGGACAAACACACAGAATCGTCCGTTTCGGGCCGACAGCGACGTGTCGCAAATACAGGAATCGGGGTTGACAACTCCATCGGTATTTAAGAAACTATTGATGTACTGAAGATTTGCAGTTCTTCAGTGCACTCCTCCATCCTCCTTTGGTGGTAATCTTATAGCGCGGCGCCCGCCGCGCTTTTTTTTGCCTAATCAAAACGTTACAGGCATCGTCGCCGACTTGTGGCAGCGCCTGCAACGCCGTGATCAACCCCTCAAAGGTCCGGGTTGTTCGCGTGGGTCAGGAACATCGCATCGCCGTAGGAGAAGAAGCGGTAGCGCTCCGCCACCGCGTGCCGATAGGCGGCCATCACCGGCGCGTAGCCCGCAAAGGCACAGACCAACATCAACAGCGTCGACTCCGGTAGGTGGAAGTTGGTCAGCATCGCGTCGATGACCCGGAACCGATAACCAGGCCGTATGAACAGGCGGCTGTCGCCCCGAAAGGCCCTGAGCTCACCGGATGCCGCAGCGGTCTCAAGGCTGCGCACCGTGGTGGTGCCCACGGCCACCACCCGCCCGCCGCGCGCGCGCGCCGCCGCCACCTGGGCGCACACCTGCTCGCTGACCTCCAGCCATTCCGCGTGCATATGGTGCTTGGCGAGATCGTCCTCGCGCACCGGCTGGAAAGTGCCGGCCCCCACGTGCAGGGTCACCTGTGCCTGCTCGACGCCAATGGCCCTGAGCCGCGCGAGCATCGCGGCGTCGAAATGCAGGCCGGCCGTGGGCGCGGCCACCGCGCCGTCGCGTCGGCCATAAATGGTCTGGTAGCGCTCGCGGTCGCTCGTGTCATCCGGGCGATCGATGTAAGGGGGTAGCGGGGTGTGACCGTGGCGCGTCAACAGCGCTGCGATCTCCTCCGACTCGCTGACCAGCACGAAGAGCTCGTCCTCACGGCCGGCCATGGTCAGCACCTCGCCGCCCGGCAGCACCAGCCGGCTTCCGGGCCGGGGCGACTTGCTCGCGCGCACGTGCGCGGTAACCCGGCGCGCGTCCACCAGCCGCTCCACCAGGATCTCCGCCTGACCGCCCGTCTCCTTGCGGGCGTACAGCCGCGCCGGCAGCACCCGGGTGTCGTTGAAGACCAAAAGGTCGCGCGGGTCCAGCAGCGCCGGCAGGTCCGCGAACATCCGGTCCTGGTGCCGGCCGCTGGCGCCGTCGAGCACCAACAGACGGCTCGCGGCGCGCTCCGGCAGCGGTCGCTGCGCAATCAGCTGTGGCGGCAGGTCGAAATGGAAGTCACTGCGTTGCATTGGGGAGTTCCGCTCGGCCCGCGGCTCGCGGTATTATGACGGATCGGCTGCCGGGGTGGCGGAATTGGTAGACGCAGTGGACTCAAAATCCACCGGTGGCAACACCTTACGAGTTCGAGTCTCGTCCCCGGTACCATTTCCCAATGGATGCCCGAGCGCGGCCCGCACAGTCACGGGTCCGGCCGCGGCGGGCAACGCAACGCCACGGTTTCGGCGATGAAGCAGCGCGCCCTGGACGATCCGCATCTCGCCCCCTACACCCGCGGCGTACTGGCCAAGATCGACCCGGACGTGCTCGCGTCCCTGACCGAGCATCAGTTCCGCAGCATCCGCGACGCCATCGACGCGAGCCGCCCCATCAGCCGCCACAGCGTGGATCTGCGCGGCATCATTCCGCTCGGCTTTGCGCGCTGGTATTTCGTGCTGCTGGCGGGCCGCGACCGGCGCGCCGACACCCGCAGCGAAGAGCACCGCTTGCAGTACCTGATCACCTCTGGGGTGGGTGCGGTCTTGCTGGCCGGCGCGGTGCTCGTGCCCCTGACCGCCTTATTGCTACTGGTAGGCTACGCCCTGAAGAGCTTCCTGGGCCTGGATTTAAACCCAGAGGGTCACCTGATGGATTTCCTGCGCTGACGCAACCGGCAGCGAAGCCCGCCCGCTTCGGCGCCGCCATGCCCGTGGAGCCACCACCATGTCCGACGCACCCTTCAGCACTGCCGACGCGGCCGAAAACGCCTTCTACAGGGCCTTCGCCGGCACCGACCTGACCGCCATGGCCAGGGTTTGGCATGACGGCGACGAGGCCCGCTGCATCCACCCGGGCGGCGGTCTGCTCAGCGGCGCCGGCGCCGTACTGGACAGCTGGCGGCAGATCTTCGCCGGTGCCGCCGCGCCGACGGTGCGTCATCGGCTCCTACACCGCACCGGAGCCGGCGGGCTCAGCATCCACTTGGTGGAGGAGCAGATCGGCCCGGGCGACGATCCCGAGCGCGGCCTGACCCGCATCCTGGCCACCAATGTCTACCGGCAGACCACGGACGGCTGGCGTATGGTGCTGCATCACGCCACCCTGCCGCTGGTGGAGTCACAGCAGGAGTCGCCGGCCCCACCATCCCGGGCGCCCACCAGCGGCGATCGCCTGCACTGACGGATCAGGCCGAGATCGCTGGCGGCTGCGCCGATGGGCGTCGTCACCAACGCATCTCGAACACGCAGGCGTCCGCCCCCTGCGCCTGGCACTGGACCTCCGCCACCTCGGTGCGGGCGTTGACTAGGGTGCGAAAGAGCCGCTCGAAGGCGCCGGTGTAGAAGTCGCAGACGGGAACCTCGGCATGACTGCCGCGACAGATGGGACAGCCGGCGATGCGCACCTGCACCGGGCGGCGCCCCAGGACGCTGCGCGGGCTGAAGCCGAAGGCCCCGCTGCCGGAGAAGGTCCAGGCATGCTGACCCACGGCCTTCAGCAGCATGCGGCTGGCGGGCCCCGGAGGCAGTAGCCGCAGCACGCGCTGCGCCGGGCGTGGAATACGGTGGGCGAGCAGATAGTCGCCGGTGCGCAGCCCCGCATCGAAGGAGATCCGTCTGGCCTCGGTGATGCCGAGCCGCCGGCGCAGCGCCTGTTGCAGGGCGATCACGTCATCCTCGTCCACCATCTGCTGCGGCGGCTGCGCCAGGTGGTGCTCAAGCCCGGCCTCGGCAAACACCGCCGCCGTCTGCGCACCAAAGGCGTCCAGCGCCTCTGCCACGCGAGTGACGGCGTTGGGCCCGATGCGCGCCGGCGTCTGCGCCGCAGACTCCGAATGGGAGTGCACGCGCGTGGCGGCGGCCCGAGCTGACCGGCCGGCGTCGCTCAACGCCGGCGGCGCCTGCTCAAGTGTGCGCGGTGCCGGGCCACGACCGCACGGCACGCAGCACGCCGGCGGCCGGCACCGGGCGGCTGGCCGCTGCGACGCCGCGAGCTGGCGCGCCTTACTCGGAAGGAGAGAAATGCCAACGTGCGCGGTCCCAGTGGAAGTAGGCGTCGTGCTCGGTGCAAAGCTCGCGCAGGAAAAAGCGTCCGGCCTCGGTGACACGCAGGCCGTGCGGCAGCGCCTCCACCAGACCGTCACCGGCGTAGGCCGCGAGGCGGCGATATTCGTCGTCTAGGCAGCCGTCCGCCATCTCGTGCGGCAGCTCCAGGTTGCAGATCAGGTGGGAGATGGCGTCCCGCCGCCGACGATCCAGATCGCTCAGCTTGTGCCCGCGATCCACAGGGATGCGCCCGGCATCGACTTCCTGCTGCCAGGTCTGAAGGTCCGGCTGGTTCTGCACGCAGGTCCCGCGCAGCTCGCCGATGGCGCCGGCGCCGAGCCCGGCCAGATGCGCGCTGGGGGTGGCCGTGTAGCCGATGCAGTTACGATGCAGGCGGCCCTCGGCCTGGGCGAGCGCGAGGTCGTCGGTTTCCAGCGCGAAGGTATCCAGCCCGATCCAGGTATAGCCGGCCTGGGTGAAGGCGGCAACGGCGGCACGGAAGAGCCGCTCGCGCTCGGCATTGTCGGGGAGCTCGTGCACGTCGATGGCGTGCTGATGCGGCCCATCCAGCGTCTTGCGTGCATAGCCGAAGCAGGCCACCCGATCCGGGGCCAGCTCCAGCACGGTATCGAGGGTGCGCTCAAAGGTGGCGGCGCTCTGCTGCGGGAGGCCGTAGATCAGATCGAAGCCGATGCTGTCGAAGCCGATATCCCGGGCCATCCAATAGACATCGCGAATGAGCTCTTCGGACTGGATGCGGCCGATGGCGCGCTGCACATCGGGGTCGAGGTCCTGCACGCCGAAGCCGATGCTGCGGAAGCCGAGCGCGTGCAAAAGCTCCAGCTGGCCGGCCGAGGTGCGCCGCGGATCACACTCCATGGAGCACTCGGTATCCGGGACGATGTGAAAGCGCCGCTCCAGCATCTCCGTCAGGCGTGTCAGCTGGGCCTCGCTCAGGTAGTTCGGCGTGCCACCGGCGAGGTGCACCTGTAGCACATCGCGGTCGCCGTTGATGCGCTCGGCCACCATGGCCATTTCCCGATCCAGGGTATCCAGGTAGGCGTCCATGCGCTCGCTGTCATGGGTCACGGTGGTGTTGCAGCCGCAATAGAGGCAGC
The DNA here is from genome assembly GCF_016583825.1 of Thiohalocapsa halophila. Classification (GTDB taxonomy): domain Bacteria; phylum Pseudomonadota; class Gammaproteobacteria; order Chromatiales; family Chromatiaceae; genus Thiohalocapsa; species Thiohalocapsa halophila. Next base: position 13,770 of record NZ_NRRV01000028.1, read on the forward strand.
GACCGGCGCAAAAGGGGATGTGCACGTACAGCGACAGGGTCTCGCTCGGGCGCTGCGCAACGGCGGCGAGGTCTTGGGCGTAGTCCTCGGCGCTGTACTCGCCGCCCCAGCAGGGGGAGCGCACCGTCGATTCGAAGCGCCTCCCCCGTCCCGTCAACCGTTGAACATAGTCCGGCGTGATCTCGGCGGGGGTAGCGGTGGACATGGTTGAGCGGCCTCTGTAGTTTCCGGGTGACAAAGGCGATGTCGAGCGCACCTCGACACCATCCCTGCGGGGCAACGCCCCACCGCCTGGACGCCGAATTCGGGCACAGGCGCAGGGAGCTGGAGAGCGCCAGTGGCGACTTCCGAGCCGAGCCCCGCCGCATCTGGCGGACCACAGCATCTCCCCGAGCAAAGTCCGGACCTCCCTGACCCAAAAACGACGCGCCGACGGGCTCCACGGAGACCGCGTACCGAACTGCGCCGCCGTGCCCGCATCACGCAGGCCGTCGGCTGGTACGGGGCCCGGAGTCTGAAGCCGGGTGTCTGAATCCTGTCGTTCACATCCCTGTCCATGCGGTGCTGTCACGGCCGGCTGCCGCCGTCTCGAGCCTGGGCTTGAGCTTCGGCGGCCGCCGTCAGTGCCGGTGGCGCTTGCCGGTGCCGTCGGACCGCTTTGATTGTGTCACCTTTCCCGAAGCGCTGCTCCGTCAGCCTGTCTTGCGGTGAAAAGACGCCGCAACGGCAACACCGATGCGGCGGTTTGGGCGCCTGCCAGCGCAGACCCTAAGGCCCCTGCGCTGGCTTTGTAAAGTTAGACAAGGTCCGCCAGAGCGTCGTTGACCGACATCAAGCTGCCTGCGAACGAATCCCAGCCGCTTGGCGACGCCCGCTCGCTGGCCTGCGCCATCAACGCCCGCGTGGCGCGAACGGCAGCGCCCGAACAGACCCCGTCGGCGGTGTCACCATCCGCTGCGTCGAGCTCCGGGCCGCCGCCACCGGCTGCCGGCTGCCGGCGGCGGACAGTGCTTCCTGCGGGCCGCGTGTGCTGGTCCCGGCGTCCATCGCCGTGTCGACCTCGGGCTCCAGCGCCCAGCGCCAGAGTGCGCCGTCGGCGAGCGGCAGCACCAGGAACCAATGCTCCAGGATGGCCAATGCCAATAGGGTGGCCGCCAAGATTAGCGCAACCCCGGCAAAGCTGCCGGCCGGCAGCTCCACCGCGGTGTCCACCAACAGGCACATGATCACCGTCGCGACACTCACGGATACCGGAAACAACAGGTTCATCGGGCGCTTGGCCAGATAGGTGGTGAGGAAGCGGATGCGCTCGGGCAGCCAGTCTTCGTTCAGGTTGGGCACGCCCAGAAACAGGTTCAGCTTGGCGCTCCAGCGCATCAGCCACAGGATCACAAAGGTCCAGGTGCCAACGGTGTTCACAGCGCCCCAGGTGAGCCAGATCATAAGGCTCGCGGCGGCGACGATGACCAGCTCGTGGTAGATGCTGGTGGACAGCGCCAAGCGAAACCGCTGCCAGCCACGGCAGCCCTCGGGGCAGGGCGACTTGCGCGGACCGGTGATGAAGCCCATGAAATAGCTCATCTCCATCCAGCCCCAGATGACCACGCCGGCGGTGAAGCCCGCATAGGCGCCGAGCACCGTGACCAGGTCACGACTCCAGACCAGCACGCCGAAGGCCGCGACGAGGGCGAGCGTTGCCCCCGCCAGGCTCCAGGGATAGGTGTGCTCCGGGCGCTTGTCCAGATACAGGATGACGCCGGTGCTGAACCACCACAGGAACAGGGCGTAAGCGACGGCGAGCCCGTAGCTCAGCATGGTGGCTGCATCCCATCCGGTTGCGGCGGCACGCGGCGGGCGACCGTCACTGCGGCCCTCACTGAGGCCGTCACTGAGCCCGTCACTGAGACTGGGGCTCCGCGCGCAGCAGACGCGCAAAGTCGGCGGTATTGGTGGGACCGAAGGCGCGCAGATCGATCTGCCGTCCGGTCTGGGGATCTTCGAACAACAGGATGCCGCCGCCGCGCAGGGAGATGACATAGGGCGCATCCAGCGGCACGTCATAGGCCTTGCGCTCGCGCACCATGCCGCGCATCACACCCAGCACAAAACCGTCGATGCCGGACTCGAGCTCCGCGAGCTTGGCGTCTTCGCCGGCGATGCGCACCGTCGTGGTGCCCGTGCCGTCATCCACAAAGACGAGCTCACGGCTCTCCACCACCGGCGGCAGTGGCGTCTGGGTGCCACCCACGCCGGTGATTTGTACCATGGCCGCGGACAGGATGACGAAGCCGATCAGCAGCGCCGCACCGATGAGCACGGCACGCGGGAAAGGTCGGCCCTCAAACGGGTCACTCACTGCGCTATGTCCTCACTCACCGGCCCGTCGCCGGCGCCGTGCCGAGCTGCGGCGAGCCGCCCGGATTGTTGTTGCGCGATTCCGCGGCGGCGTCTGCCGCCCCGTCCTGCTCCGCCGCCGCCTCGCGCAGCGCATCGGCGAGGATCTCCGCCACCCGATCCACATCGGGCACGCAGCGCAGCATGGGCTGGGCGTCGAAGAAGCGCCAGGGCCGCACATTCGGCCACAGAATCAGGAAGTTCACCTTGTGGCCGTCGCCGAGCACCATCGGGATATCGCCGATGCCGTCCTTGTAGCGTCTCAGCCCAGCGCTTTGAATGGCCTTGAACGGGATGTTCACGGCCATGGGCAGCGCCACGCCGAAGCGAATCACCACGCGCCTGTCGGTGATGCTGTAGATGGTAGAGCGCGCGAAGGCCCAGGCCATGAGCGCCAGGATAGCCACGGCCATCAGGCAGAGCAGCAGCAGCCACAGCCCCGAGAGCAGCGCCGCCTTCAGGGATTCACCGGCCGCGAAGACATAGACGACGCGGAAGGCGATGAGCAGCCCGAAGTAGATGGCGACCGTGCGGACGTAGAACGCCCGCACGGCAAGCGCGCCCCACTGGGGCGCGCCCTGCCACCGGAGCGTCTCCCCCTCGGGGAGATTCTCCGGCAAGCCGGGAACCGGCTCGATGTCGAACTCGCTCACAGGTAGGGCTCCGCCCGGTCCGGCGTCGCGTACATCTTACCGGCGCCGAGGTAGGCGACCACCTTGTCCTCTTCGGCGAGCGTGATCTGATCGTAGCTCTTCAGGGTCGGCGCGTCCTTGAACTGGGCACCGGTGAGGCTATCGATCTCGATCACGCCCTTCTTGCCGCGCACATTGCACAGCGGCATCGGGGCAAGCATACGCTTGCCGCCGGCGTCGATCTCGAGATAGCGCACGCAAGGCTCGGCGGTGTCCACCCAGATCTCTTTGCAGACGCCGCCCTGCTCACCATCGCAGCCGAGCGCGGGCATGCCGCGCGGGTCTGGATCACCTTTGGCGACACTGAAGTGCTTCGCGACGCGCATCGGCCGCACCCGCGGCTCGCCGGTTTCGGTCAGATCCGGCTCCTCGGCGCGCACGGCATAGGAGCCTGGGCCGACGCCGGCGAGCATGGGATTGCCGGTGGGGGCCAGCGGCGCGCCGGGGAAGTCGGCGATGGGCGCGGCATTGAGCTTCGGCTGCGGACGCTCCGGTCCCGGCTTCTGGATCTCGGCGCCGGTATGCGGCATCTTGAAGGTCTTCGGCTTCGGCAGCGGCGGGAAGCCTTCCATCATCTTCTTGCGCCCACCCATGCGCTGGGACTCCACAGGATAGCCTTCGCGCTTGTCTTCGGTGCGGATATAGAAGATCAGCGCGAAAAAGAAGAACCAGAAAACGTACAGCGTCAGCTGTGCGACATCGATGTAGTTGGTAATGGCACCGACAGGCATTGGATACCTCCATTGGCCGGATGACTAGGGCAGCTCGGCGATGCCGAACTGCGTTGAGGACCGCGCACTATTGCCGCCGCCGTGGGTCACCAGCGGCCCGATTGCGATCAGGGTAGCGAACAGTAAAAGGATCTCCAGGTGGTAGACCACGGCATAGCCCACGGCGGGACCCATGAGCACGGGCCCAAAAACCCCTTCGGCGGCGAACATTGCGATGACGTCGCGCAGCGCCCCGCCGAAGGCGATGCCGACCCCGTAGGCAGTGGCCTGAACAGCGCCCCAGGCGCCCAGCGCCAGGCCGCTGTGCGCGCCGTCGCCGGCCATGTTCATGGCCGCCGTCAGCGTGCCGACGGCAAAAAGGCCGCCGCCGAAGCCGATGAGCAAGGCTCCCGCCCGGAACAGCCAGGGCGATTGCAACGGGTCCGAGAAGACCACGGCAGTGAAGGCGACGATGCCGACCAGCACCCCCGTGGCCGAGAGTCGATAGGTATCCGCGCCGCGGCTGAGGGCTCTGGCTGCCAGCGCGAAGGCCGTGAGGGTGCCGAAGGCCCAGATGGCGGTGAGCCGGGTGGTCTCGGCCACGGTCAGGCCCAGCACCTCGGCGCCATAGGGCTCCAGCAGAATCTCCTGCATGGTGAAGCCGGCGGTACCGAGTCCCAGCGCCACCAGCAGGCGCAGGGTGCGCCCGGCCTCGATGAAGCGCCGCCAGGTCTCGCGGAACGGCGGCAGCGGCACACCGGCTTCGCGCTCGCGCCGGCACTGCGCCGCGCGCTCGCGGTTCACAGCCTCCTGCTTCCACAGCGCCACCACATTGAGCACCATGGCCGCCACCGCCGCGCCCTGGATCACCTGGATCAGCCGCAGCTGGCTGAAGTCCGTCAGCAGAAGGCCGAACAGCAGGGCGCTGCCGAGCATGCTGAGCTGAAGGGCCACGAACAGCAGCGCCACCACCCGCGGCCGGCTCGCCTTGGGCGCGATGTCCGTCGCCAGTGCCAGCCCCGCTGTCTGGGTGGTGTGGAGGCCGGCGCCGGCCAGCAGGAAGGCCACCGCCGCGCCGAGCTGGCCGACGATGGGGTGCACATTGCCCCCCTCGGCCAGCAGCAGCAGCGCGAAGGGCATAATGGCTAGCCCGCCGAACTGCATCAGGCTGCCGAACCAGATATAAGGCACCCGGCGCAGGCCGAAGGCCGAGCGGTGCACGTCGGACCTGAAGCCGATCAGCGCCCGCAGCGGCGCGAACAGCACCGGCAGCGCCACCATCAGCGACACCAGCCAGGCCGGCACCGCCATCTCCACCACCATGACCCGGTTCAGGGTGCCGTAGAGCAGCACCATGGTCATGCCGACGGAGCCCTGGAACAGGGCCAAGCGCAGCAGCCGCGACAGCGGCAGCTCCGTGGTGGCGGCATCGGCGAACGGCAGAATCCGCGGCACGATCTCCCGCAGGAGCCAGCGGCGGATCTCGGCCGGCTGCATGATCATGAGGCCCTGAGCTCCATCGCTTGGGAGGTATAGAAGCCGCGCTGGATGAGCCGCGTGCGCCCGATCTGCCAGCCCGCCAGGGCCGGGTCGGCCGCAATACCTCGGCGCAGCCGGCGCTCGGCCACCGGCACGATGGCCGGGGAGCGGTCGCTGCGCGGGAAGAATTGGCCGACGCCGTGCATCAGCGACAGCAGCAGGGTGCGCGGCGCGAAGGTGAACAGCAGCCGCTCACGCGCGCGCCCGGCGAGGCCGGCGATGACGCCCAGGGCGTCATCGCGCTCGTAATGGATCACGCTGTCCATGGAGACAACATAGTCGAAGGCCTCGCCCTTGGCTGGCGCATCCTTCGCTGCTTCATTGGGGGCGAGCATATCGCCCACCGCGAAGACGATGCGCCCGGCCAGCTCCGGCGGCACACGCTCGCGGGCGTTCTCGATCAGCGTCGGCGAGAGGTCCACCGCATGCACCTCGGCGCCGCGGCGGGCCGCCGCCAGTGCCAGCATGCCGGTGCCGCAGCCGGCGTCCAGCAGCCGCTTGCCCGTGAGGTCCTCCGGCAGCCAGCCGAGCAGCGTGGCGCGCATCTCATCGCGGCCCGCGCGCACGGTGGCCCGGATGCCGCTGACGGGGGCATCCGAGGTGAGGCGCTTCCAGGTCTCGGCCGCCGTGCGGTCGAAATAGGCCTCCACCTGGCTGCGGCGCTCTTGGTAGGACGGGCTCGGCATCTAGGTTTCGCTCGGTGCTGAAGATTGACGCGTGCTCGGTGGACGCTCCTAGTCGAAGCCGAGGAAGTCGAACAGGTCGCGATCGCGCATGGGCGTGACCTCCAGCGGGTCGGTGCCCGCCAGCAGCGCCGCCGCGAGGTCCAAATAGCGCTGCTGGGCCAGCTCCACCTCCGGGTCCGGCTCCATCTCGAACAGCGTGGCCTTGCGCAGCCGCGAGCGGCGGATCACGTCGAGGTTGGGCAGATGGGCCATGGTCTTGAGCCCGACCGCCTCGTTGAAGCGGTCGATCTGGTCGGTCTCGGCGCTGCGGTTGGCGATGACGCCGCCGATGCGGACCTTGTAGTTCTTCGCCTTGGCGAGGATGGCCGAGGCGATGCGGTTCATCGCGAAGATGGAATCGAAGTCGTTGGCGGTGACGATCAGCGCGCGCTCGGCGTGCTGGAGCGGTGCCGCGAAGCCGCCGCAGACCACGTCACCCAGCACGTCGAAGACGACGACATCGGTGTCCTCCAGCAGGTGATGCTGCTTCAGGAGCTTCACCGTCTGGCCGACCACGTAGCCGCCGCAGCCGGTGCCGGCGGGCGGTCCGCCCGCCTCCACGCACATGACGCCGTTGGTGCCTTCGTAGACGAAGTCATCGAGGCGCAGCTCCTCGGGGTGGAAGTCCACGGACTCCAGCACGTCGATGACCGTCGGTACCAGGCGCTTGGTCAAGGTGAAGGTGCTGTCGTGCTTGGGGTCGCAGCCGATCTGCACCACCCGCTTGCCGAGCTTCGAGAAGGCGACGGACAGGTTGGAGCTGGTGGTGCTCTTGCCGATGCCGCCCTTGCCGTAGACGGCGAAGACCTGGGCCTTGCCGATCTTCACGTCCGGGTCGAGCTGCACCTGCAGGCTGCCCTCGCCGTCGAGGCGCGGATTCGGCTTGGTGGGCTTGGCCTTGCCGACGGCCGGGCCACCGCCACCGCCGCCGAAGATGGTCGTCGGGAGATCGTCTAGATTCATGCCGCCACCCCTTCGGTGATGCCTTCGAGTCGGTCTTCCAGCTCTTCGCCGGCGCGGCGCAGGGCCTCCAGCGTCGCGTCGTCGGGCTGCCAGTAGTTGCGCTCGTGTGCCTCCAGGAGGCGGTTGGCGACCTTGGCGGACGCCGTGGGATTCAGTGCCGCGAGGCGCTCGCGCATCTCCTCGTCCAGCACGAAGGTCTCGGTCATGCGCTGATAGACCCAGGGCGCTACCTGGCCTGTGGTGGCGGACCAGCCCATGGTGTTGGTGACGTGGACCTCGATCTCGCGCACGCCCTCGTAGCCGTGCTTGAGCATGCCCTCGTACCACTTGGGATTGAGCATGCGGGTGCGGGTCTCCAGCGCCACCTGCTCGGCCAGGGTGCGGACCTTGCCGTCGCCGCGGGTCTGATCGCCGATGTACACCGGCACGTCCTTGCCTTGCGAGGAGCTCACGGCACGGCTGATGCCGCCCAGGGTGTCGAAGTAGTGATCCACGGTGGTGACGCCGAGCTCGACGGAGTCCAGATTCTGATACGCCAGCTGCACGTCGCCGAGTACGGACTTGAGCAGATCGGAGTGCTTCACCGGTACGCCGGCGCGCCCGTAGGCGAAGCACTTGCGCCGGGTGTAGGTCTCGGCGAGCTCGTCCTCGTCATCCCAGCCGCTGTTGTCGATGAGGTGGTTGACGTTGGAGCCGTAGGCGCCGTCGGCGTTGCTGAACACCCGCAGCGCCGCGGTCTCCATGTCGCAGCCGTTGGCCTCTTGGTAGGCCAGGGCGTGCTTGCGCACGAAATTCTGCTCGACGGGCTCGTCGGCGGTGGCCGCTAGGTAGGACGCCTCGGCCAGCATCTTGGTCTGCAGCGGCAGCAGGTCGCGGAAGATGCCCGAGAGGGTCATGACCACGTCGATGCGCGGGCGGCCCAGCTCGGACAGCGGCTTCAGTTCCGCGCCGCAGATGCGCCCGTAGCTGTCGAGTCTCGGCTTGGCGCCGATCAACGCCAGGCACTGGGCGATGGGGCCGCCCTCGGTCTTGAGGTTGTCGGTGCCCCAGAGCACCATGGCTACGGACTCGGGCAGCGCGTTGCCGTCCTGGAGATGGCGATCCAGCAGCACCTGCGCCTGCTTCACCCCGTCCTGCACGGCATAGACGCTCGGCAGCCGGAAGGGGTCGAATCCGTGCAGGTTGCGCCCGGTGGGCAGGATCTCCGGCGAGCGCAGCAGGTCGCCCCCCGGCGCCGGGCGCACGAAGCGGCCTTCCAGCGCCCGCAGGATGGCCGGCAGCTCGTGGTCTTCGGACATCAGCCGGTCGTAGCCGGCGAGGTCCGACATGAGCTTGAGGTTCTCGTCGGTGACGTCCATGCCGCCCTTCTGCAGCGCCAGCGCGGGTGCGCCGCCGTCCACGAGGGTCGCGATGGCATCCCGACTCACTTCCTGCTGGGTGCAGCCCTCGGTCATGCCCTCGGCGACGGCCATCAGCAAGTCGGTGCGCTCCTCGGCGTTGGGCGGCTCGCCCACCACATGCAGGCCGTGGGGGATCAGGGTGTACTCCAGCTCCAGCAGCTCGTCGGTGAGCTTGGCGATGCGGTCTTCGGCGCTCGCATCCCACTCCGGCTCTTCATCCGAGGCGACTGGCGCCAAGTCCACCTCGGCGGCCTGGGCCTGGATCAGCGCGGCCAGCTCGTTGCGCTCGTCCATGGGCGCGTCCGGGTCCAGCTTGCGCCAGCGCTCCAGCGACGCCTTGAGATCGGACAGACCGCGGTAGAGTCCGGCGTTGGCGATGGGCGGCGTCAGGTAGCTCACCAGGGTGGCCGCGGCGCGGCGCTTGGCGATGGTGCCCTCGGAGGGATTGTTGGAGGCGTAGAGGTACATGTTCGGCAGGTCGCCGATGAGGCGGTCCGGCCAGCAGGCACCGGACAAGCCCGCCTGCTTACCGGGCATGAATTCCAGCGCCCCATGGGTGCCGAAATGCAGCACGGCATTGGCGCCGAAATCGTCGCGCAGGAAGCGGTAGAAGGCGCTGAAGGCATGGGTCGGCGTGAAGCCCTTGTCGAACAACAGCCGCATCGGGTCGCCCTCGTAGCCGAAGCTCGGCTGCACGCCGACGAAGACATTGCCGAACTGCTCACCGAGCACGAACAGCGACGCCCCGTCGGAGAGCTGCTTGCCCGGCGCCGGACCCCATTGGCCTTCGATCTCGGCGAGATAGGGCTCGCGCTGGACGTGATCGTCCGTCGGGATGCGCGTGAACACATTGGCATGAGCGCCGAACTGAGCGCCGTTGCCATTGACGATGCGCTCGCGCAGCTCGTCCACGTCCTCGGGCAGGTCCACGTGGTAGCCCTCGCGCTGCATCGCCTTGAGCGTGTTGTAGACGGACGCGAAGACGGCCAGATACGCGGCGGTGCCGGTGTTGCCGGCATTGGGCGGGAAGTTGAACAGTACCAGCGCCACCTTGCGCTCGGCGATGTCCGTGTGGCGCAGGGTGATGAGCCGGTCGACGCGGGCGGCAAGCGCGTTGGCCCGCTCGGGATGCGGCTGCATGTCGCGGGAATGGTCAGCCGGCGCCTCCGCGGAGCGCCCGCCGAACACCATGGGGCCGGTGGAGCCGTCCAGCTCCGGAATCGCCACCATCATGGTCGCCTCGACGGGCATCAGGCCGCGGTCGGAGGACTGCCATTGCTCCAGGGTCTGGAACTCCACCGGATGGGCGGCGAGGTAGGGCACATCCAGGTCGGCGAGCACCTCTTGCGCGGCGGCGGCGTCGTTGTAGGCGGGACCGCCCACCAGCGAGAAGCCGGTCAGGGAGACGACGGCGTCCACACAGGGCTTGCCGTTCTTGAAGAAGAACTCCTCCACCGCGGGACGGGCGTCGAGACCGCTCGCGAAGGCCGGAATGACCCGGAAGCCGCGCGACTCCAACGCCTCGATGACGCCGTCGTAGTGGCCGGTGTTGCCGGCGAGCACATAGGAGCGCATCACCAGCAGGCCGACGCTGCCGCGAGCGTTTTTCTTGGCCGGCAAGCGGCTCGGCTGATCGGTGATGCGGCCCTTCATGCGCGGGTGGAAGACGCCCACCTCCGGGTACTCCACCGGCGACTCGGCCTTGATCTGTCCGCGCAGCTCGGCGCGGGGTCCGTCGGCGAAGCGGCTCACCAGGTGGCGCACCAGGTTGGCGACGTTCTCGTCCGAGCCCGCGAGCCAGTACTGCAGCACCATGAAGTAGCTGCGCACGTCCTGGGCCGTGCCTGGGATGAAGCGCAGGATCTTCGGAATCCGCCGCAGCATGGCCATTTGCCGAGCGCCGTCGCTGGCGTTCTTCTCCTTGCTGCTCTTGTTGCCCCCCTTGCTTCCCCGAAGGCGCTTCAGGATGGCCATCGGCCCGCTCTGGGAGCCGTCCATGGTGAACTTGCCCATGCGCGTCAGACGCATGACCTCGCCCGCGGACATGCAGCCCACCATGGCGTCGCAGTGGTCACGGCGCGCCTGCAGCGCCGGCAGCACGGCTTTGATGTGATCATCCATGAACAGCATGCTGGCGATGACGATGTCGCCTTGCGCGATGTCCGCCTTGCATTCCTCGAGCAGGCGCGGGTCGTCGTCCCATTCCGCCGCAGCGTGCAGCGTCAGGTTGAGGCCCGGCATCTCTTGGCGCAGCGCCGGGCGGGCGCGCTCGACGGCACCGGCCAAATGACTGTCCAGCGTGACGATGACGACGTTGACGGGGGTGGTGTCAGCGGCCGAAGTGGGCTTTGGCATCGTACAGGGTCTCGATCGTTATGGTCGCTACGCCCTGCTCCCGGGCATAGCGCTCTGTGTTTCGGCGGGCCTTGCCGCGGACGAAGAACGGAATCTTGCGTAGCTCCTGCTCCGCGTCCGTCTCCCAGGTAAGCGCGTCGTCGCGGGCGTCCGCCGGCGCATCATCGGCGGGCGCGTCGGCCCTAGCTTCGGCACCGTCCCGCCTCGCGGCGGGCCCCAGATGCGACGGTGCCGCCTCGTCGTGAAATTCACTGTCCTCGCGGAACATCGTGATCAGGTGCTCTTCGAGGCCCATCATCAGCGGATGGACCCAGGTGTCGAAGAGCACATTGGCGCCCTCGAGCCCCATCTGCGGGGCATAGCGCGCCGGAAAGTCCTGGACGTGCACCGGCGCCGAGATCACGGCGCAGGGGATGCCCGCGCGCTTGGCGATGTGGCGCTCCATCTGCGTGCCGAGCACCAGCTCCGGTGCCAGCTCCAGCACCTTGGCCTCGACTTCCAGATAGTCGTCGGTGATGAGCGGCTCGATGCCCCCCTGGCCCACACAAAACCTCTCCGCTGCGGCCCGGATCTCGCGGGCGAATTCGCGGGCATAGGTGCCCAGGCCGACCACGTCGAAGCCGAGCTCTTCGGTGGCGACCCGCGCAGCGGCGATGGCGTGCGTCGCATCACCAAAGATGAACACGCGCTTGCCCGTGAGGTAGGTCGAATCCACCGAGCGGGAGTACCACGGCAGGCGCGTCTGCGCCGCGGCCAGGGCCGGCCCGACGTCGATGCCGGCGAGCTCGCCCACCTCGCGCAGGAAATCCACCGTGGCACCGACGCCGATGGGCACGGTGTGCGTGAAGGGCTGCTTGAACATCCGCTCCAGCCAGGCGCAGGTATCGTGGGCGATCTCCGGGTACAGGCAAACGTTGAAGTCCGCCTCCGGGATGCGCAGCAGGTCAGCGGGTGCGGCGCCAGCCGGGGCAACGACATTGACGTCGACACCGGCCGCGCTCAGCAGCTTGGTGACCTCGGTGATGTCGTCGCGGCAGCGAAAGCCGAGCGCCGTGGGCCCGAGCAGATTGGCCTTCGGCTTCTCGGCCCCGCGCTGCGGCAGCGGGCGCCCGCGCAGCAGCGCGCGCACCAGGGTGAAGAAGGTCTCGGCGGCGCCCCAGTTCTCTTTGCGGGTATAGGCGGGCAGCTCCAGCGGCACGACGGGGATGTCGAAGCCCATGCCCTCCGCCAGGGCGCCGGGCTGGTCCTGCAGCAGCTCGGCCGTGCAGGCCTCGCCCACCAGCAGGGCCTGGGGCTGGAAACGCTCCACCGTATCGCGCAGGGTATGCCGCACCAATTCCGCCGTATCGCCGCCGAGGTCGCGAGCCTGGAAGGTGGTATAGGTCACCGGCGGGCGCTTTGCGTTGCGCGCGATCATCGTAAAGAGCAGGTCGGCGTAGGTGTCGCCCTGCGGGGCGTGCAGTACACAGTGCACATCGCGCATGGAGGCGGCGATACGCATGGCGCCCATGTGCGGGGGTCCTTCGTAGGTCCAGACGGTGAGCTGCATGCGCCGACCCTCAGAACGCGAGCCGCGCGCGGCGGTTGAGTGGACGGGCGAAGAGCTCCGCCAGGTCCGGCGCCTGGTCGAAGCCGTGCACCGGCGAGAACACCAGCTCGATGGACCACTTGGTGGTCAGGCCCTCGGCCTCCAGCGGGTTGGCGAGCCCAAGGCCGCAGACGGTGAGGTCGGGGCGGTCGGCGCGCAGCCGGTCCAGCTGCGCCTCCAGGTCCTGCCCTTCGCTCAGGCGCTCCGGGGTCGGCAGCAGAGCCAGCTCCGCGTCCATCATGCGGCGGTCCAGGTAGGGCACACCGACCTCCACCAGCGTCATGCCGCATTCGCGGGCCAGGAAGCGCCCCAAGGGCAGCTCCAGCTGGGAGTCAGGCAGGAAGCTGATGCGCTTGCCGGCGAGCTGCTCGCGGTAGCGCTCCAGCCCGCGCTCGGCTCGCGCTATGGGCCCGGCGCAGGCGGCGTCCACCTGCACGTCGGGGATATCGAAGGCGGCCGCCGCCGCCCCGAGCCAGGCCCGGGTGCCTTCGACGCCGAAGGGGTAAGGCGCTTCGATGAGCTCGGCACCGCGCGCGACCAGCGCAGCGACCGTGTCGCCGACGAAGGGCTGGGCTGCCAGGACCTTGGTCGCGGCACCTACCGGCGGCAGCTCGGCGGCGGTGCGCGAGGGCAGGAAGTGCACGGGCGCGTCGATGGCATCGAAGCCCATCGCACTGAACAGGCGCCGGAATTGATCCTCGACGATATCGGGCAGGGTGCCGACCACCAGCAGCGCCGGGTCGTCGGCCGCCGGCATTTCCGGCACCAGGGCGGTCAGGCAGGTGTCCTCGCCCTGGGTGAAGGTGGTCTCGATGCCGCTGCCGCTGTAGGCCAGGATGCGCACCCGCCCCTGCTGCTCGCGCGTCAGGCGCTCGGCGGCGGTATCCAGGTCCAGCTTGATGACCTCGGACGGGCAGGAGCCCACCAAAAACAGCGTGCCGATGTCCGGGCGGCGCGCCAGCAGCTCGTGCACTACACGGTCCAGCTCCTCGTTGCAATCCGCCATGCCGGCGAGGTCGCGGTCTTGCAGGATGGCCGTGGCGAAGCGCGGCTCGGCGAAGATCATCACCCCGGCTGCGGATTGCAGCAGATGGGCGCAAGTGCGCGAGCCGACCACTAGGAAGAAGGCGTCCTGGATCTTGCGGTGCAGCCAGACGATACCGGCCAAGCCGCAGAAGACCTCGCGCTGGCCGCGCTCGCGCAGCACCGCCACGGCATCACCGGTGCGCGCGACGCCGGCCGCTGGCTGGCAGCGCTCGGCGTCGGCATTGCTGGAGAGGGCGCCCGCGTTGGTCACTCGGCGCTCCCCCCGACGGCCGGCGCCGGCGCCTCTGCCGGTGTCCCGCCGGCCGCAGCGGCATCGGCGCGCTCCTGCTGCAGGCGCGCGGCGCGCAGCTTGAGCAGGAACTGCGTCGCGTTGATGACATAAGCCGCGTAGGCCGCGAGCGCCAGCAGCATCTGCCCGCGCACGTCCAGCCAGCCGGTGAAGAGCACCACCAGGTAGGCCGTGTGCAGCGCCAGCACCAGCATGCTGAACACGTCTTCCCAGAAGAAGGGGCGAGCGAACAGCCACTTGCCGAAGACCACCTTCTCCCAGACGGAGCCGGTGATCATGATGGCGTATAGGATCAAGGTCTTGACGACGATGGACACCGTCGCCGCCAGCTCGCCGCCGCCGGTGACCAGGTAGCGCAGCACCAGCACCAGGCTCACCAGGAACACCAGGAACTGCACCGGCGCGAGCACGCCTTGCACGAGCGTCCACGACGTCTTGTCGCGGCGCTCGCGCTCCGCTGGCGTATACAGCGGTTGATACCGGTCATGCCGCGCCGGGCGCTGACGCATTACCCTCCCCTCTCATTGACTGAGCGTGCCTCGGTGTATCCAGGAATCTAGTCCCCTTCCCCGCCCCTGTCAACTCGGCTTAACGTAAACCGAACTTGACATTCCCTCCCATGACGTCTAACTAATAGAGGGTGTCGCCGCACCCGAGCGCACCTGCGCCTGCGATGTCCGCGCACCGCCCAACGCCGGGCGTTGGAGCACACCGACATTTGCGCGTGTCTGCGGCCGTTTTACCTTAATAAATGCGCGGTTATGGACGCCGCGCACGTGCCGCACCGTCGGCCCGCTGACACGGAATCGGCCAACCGGCGGTATCCCGCCAGGGGGCCGTGGGCTCGAATGCCCGACAGCGACGCCCGCCGGCGACAAGTACGGGGTCGAGAGTACTCGTGAAGCCCTTCGACGCGCCGCAGGCGGCCCTTGGCGGCATCGGCAATGACACGATGGCGGCCCTGCTCGCCGCGGCGTCCGACATCGCCATCATCCTCGACGGCGAGGGCAATATCCGCGACCTCGCCTATGGCAGCGACGAGCTGTCATCGGAGGTCGGGGAGGATTGGATCGGCAAGCCCTGGGCGGACACCGTCACCGCCGAGAGTCGCCCGCGCGTCCAGGAGCTGTTGGCGGAAGCCAGCACAGATGCCACCGCCGCCAACTGGGAGCAGGTCGACCACATCTCCCGCTCCGGCGCCGAGCTGCCGGTGCGCTACCTGGTCGCCCGCCTCGACGCCCGCCATCTCATCGCCGTCGGCCGCAACCTCCAGGGCATCGCGGCGCTGCAACAGCGGCTGGTGGATGCGCAGCAATCGCTGGAGCGCGACTACTGGCGCCTGCGCCAGCTGGAGACACGCTATCGGCTGCTGTTCCGCTCCGCCAGCGACGCCATCCTGATTATGGACCCGGACACCGGCAAGGTGGTGGAGGCCAACCCGGCGGCCGCGCTGCTGTTGGCCGCGGACTCTAGGCGCCTGGTCGGGCGCCCCTTCCCGGAGGGCTTCGACGACGAAGGCACCCGCGCCATCCAATCCCTGGTCGCCGGCATTCGCGCCGCCGGGCGCGCGAACGACGTGCGCGCGCGCCTGCGCGCCGGCACGGAGTTCCAGGTCAGCGGCGCGCCCGTGCGCCAGGAGAGCGCATCGCTGATCCTGCTGCGGCTGTCACCCATAGACACCGACGGCGAGCGCCAACCCACGCCCGAGCCGCGCTCACGCCTGAGCCGGATGGTGGAGAAGGCGCCCGACGGCATCGTGCTCACCGGCCAGGACGGTCGCATCCTGAGCGCCAACAGCGCCTTTCTTGACCTGGCGCAGCTCACCACCGAAGACCAGGCCCGCGGCGAGTCCCTAGACCGCTGGCTCGGGCGCCCCGGCGTGGACCTCAACGTGCTCATCGCCAACCTGCGCCAGCACGGCGCGGTGCGCCTGTTCGCCACCCAGATCCGCTCCGAATTCGGTGCCAGCAGCGAGGTGGAGATCTCCGCCGTCTCCATCCACAACGGCGACCAGCCGAGCTTCGGCTTCATCATCCGCAACGTGGACCGACGCGTGTCCGCCGACGGCGGCGGCGAGCGCGCGCTGCCGAGCTCCATCGAGCACCTCACAGAGCTGGTGGGCCGGGTACCGCTGAAAGAGGTCGTCCGCGAGTCCACGGACATGATCGAGCGCCTGTGCATCGAGGCGGCGCTGGAGCTGACCGGAGACAATCGCGCCAGCGCCGCGGAGCTGCTGGGCCTGAGCCGCCAGAGCCTCTACGTCAAGCTGCGCCGCTACGACCTCAGCGAGCCCGGGCACGAAGGCGAATAACGCCCCGCACGCCGCCCCCAGCCGAAGAAACCGAGCACGACCGGGGGAATCACTTTGATTTCCTGGAGGCGGGCGCAGAGCCCCCGCCCCCGGTCGGAGCGAAGCCCCACAAGACCGGTATGCCGTCACCGGTTTGCAAAAGCGCGCTGCCTGGCCGTCGGCAGCATCCGCGAGGGCATCCCTTGATCATCGACCGCATCAAGAATGGTGTTGCATCGATCTTTGCCCTACGCAACGGTCTCGATGCATCCTGTTTCGAAGACCCGACCCTAGCTGCGCCGCCAAATCATCCGCCGTTGTACCGAAGATCGGTCGAGATCGATATACCGTCCTCGTATTACCGTGGCCTCTCAACCCTTGCCGCGCAGCTGCGCCTCCAGCGCCTGGATGCGCTGCTCGGCCTCGCGGCGCAGGCGCGCTTCGGCTGCGGCTCTGGCCTCGGCCTCCTGCAGCGCCTGCTCTGCGGCCAGCCGTGCCTGCTCGGATTCCGCATAGGTGGGCAACGGCGTGCCGGTGGCGGGGTCCACCAGGTGGAAGCGCCCCGCCTGCACCCGCAACGCCAGCCCCAGCACGGCGCTGTCACCGATCAGGGTGCCGTCGGGCTCGGCCCTGACGGGCATGGGCCAGTAATTGCGCTCCACCAACCGGAAGCCCGCCAGCGGAGGCTTCAGGTAATCGCCGGTGGGGTCGTATTGCCAGTACTCGCTGACGCCGAGGTAGGCGTAGAGCCCGCGCTTGACGCCTTGGTCTTCGCTGACCGTGGTCTTGGACGTGACCTCCAGCACGAAGTCCGGCGCTTTTGGCTCCTCCCACAGCTTGTAGGTGCGCCGATCATGCTTGGGCGCGCCGAGCACCACCAGCACGTCCGGCGCCACCGCGGCCTTAGGGTTGCCCTCCTCGTAGTAGAGCAGGATGTTACCGGAGACGTAGACGTCCTCCCGCGCGCGGTACCAGTGCCGCAGCGCGCTCACCGCATACAGCAGCGGCTCGCGCTGGAAGTCACTCTCCGCCACCGGCCGGCCGTCCGTGTCCGGATAGACGGTGGTCTCCAACGGATCGGGGATCGAAGCCAAGATGCCTTGCCTGCCGGTGCCTTGCCGTACCTGCAAACACTAGCCGAGCGCCGCCGCACTCGCAATCGACTCTCCAAAAAGCAGGCCAAAAACGGGGACGGTAACCTGAATTCTTGGCCGCACCGGCGCTCAGGCGCCCCCCTTGCAACGCCCACCGGCGCCAGCCTGAGCGGCGCCGGACGCCAACCCCGCCTCACGCCGGCGCCGGTCGGCCGCGACACGCAGGGCACCGAGTCCGAGCAGCGTCAGCAGCGTCGTCGTCGGCGCCGGCGTCTCACCGACGGCGATGGGCGCGCCCCTGTCGTCCCAGGCCCATTCGAATAGGATCAGCCCCGCGCCAACCGCTGCCGGTGCAGGCTCGGGTCCACCACCGCGGCCATACCCCGCTCGTCGAGCCGCTGGTTGCGCGCCGGGCCGCCGACATCGCCGAGGAATAGGGCCACGCGCCGGGCCATCTTCGCGGGCGCTGCCAGCACCTCGGCATGGTCCAGCCACAGGGTGGTGACGCTGCCATGCTGGCCGAGCAGGCGCTTCAGCCCCGCGATCTGCGCCGCGTAGGTCTGCTTGAGCTTGTCCTCGGGCAGCCGCGCGCCGGGCTTGTCCAGGTTGGCGAGCATCGTCGCCTGGGACGCGGCCACTTCGTCCAGGTCCCGCTCCATGAAGATGACCTTGAACCGGTGCGGCTTCGGGGGTAGGTAGGGCAGCAGCTGTGCGATGACCTTCACTGCCTTGCCGTCCGCCGCCGGCAGCCAGGTGCGGTCGGTCATCAGGCGCTTGGCGGGCTCGTACTCGTAGTAGCCCTTGGGGTTGTCGCCGTCGGCGGCGCGCTCGCCGTCGGTGAGCGGCGCGATGCCACCTGCGTTCAGCATCTGCATCATCATGCTGGTGCCGGCGCGCGGCAGGCCAGAGACGACGACGATGTCGCAGAGCGCCTGCTGCATCACCGGATCTTCGGGCCGCGGCGCATTGGGGTCATCCAGCGCGATGGGCTTCACATCCGCACCGCCGTCGACCTTGGCCACCCCGGCGGCGCGCCGCGCGCGGTGCTGCTCCATGCGCCGGCCGATCTCGGCGATGGCGCGGGTGTGCTCCTCCGCCTTGGCGCGATGGTGCGGCGAGCGGCCGAGCACATGGCTGTAGAGGTGCTCCAGCCGCCGGTGGGCGGTAAGCAAGTTCGGGTTCTGGCTCACCGCCACCTCGAAGGCCTGCGCGGCTTGCCCGTAGCGCTTCAGCCCCTCCAGCGCGACGCCCAGGTAATGGTGCGCCCACGGGAAGTGGTAGCGCAGCCCCACGGTCTTGAGCGCGAGCTGCGCGGCACGCTGAAACTGTCCGCGGGCCAGCGCAACGCGGGTGAGCCCCAGGTGTGCGTCCGGGTGCAGCGGGTCGAAGCCGATGACCTTGCCGAAACTGGCCTCGGCGTCGGCCGGGCGCTGCATCTCCAGATACACCCGCCCGATCAGCGTCAGCAGGCGCACGGACTTGGGGCTCGCCTGCTCGGCCTTGGCGAGTACCCGCAGCGCCTCGTCGTACTGGCCCTCGTCGAACAGCACATTGCCCAGCAGGTAGTGCATGAAGTACGGGCTGAACTGGGCCTTGGAGCGCAGGTTCAGGTACTGCTCGCGCTCCTTGACGCTCATCAGTGGCGGCTTCTCCGCGTCCGGCGCCTCCGGCGTCTCCAGGGACTGGCGCACCCGCTCCGCCTCGGCCTCGTTGGCGGCGGCCTGCTCCAGCGCGGCCTCGTCGGTGTCCGCCTCGCCGCGCTCGGCCTTGCGCTGCTTGAGCACGGCGTGGAAGGCCTTGAGCTCCGCGCGGGCGGCCTCGGATTCTTGCCGGCGGCGCTGCAACAGGGCCTCGACGATCTGCCGCTGGAAGCCGGTCTGGCCGAGCATCTGCGCGCAGTAGGCCAATCTGACCCCGAAGCGGTGCTCCATGGGCCAGTCGGTCCACAGCCGCTCCAGGATGTCGATGGCGTGCGCAAAGCGCCCGGCGTCCATCAGGGACTCGGCCAGGTTGTAGTCCAGCTCGCGCTGGGTCTGGCGCTGGGCCTGGGATTTGTCCACGTCCGGGCGCTCGATGTAGCCCAGGTCCACCAGCTGCTGCATGGTCTCGGCGTCGTCGCCGCCGGGCATCTGCTTGTCCGGCGGGTGGCGGCCGTCGTCGCCGTCGATGGCATCCCAGCTCTCCACCCATTGCAGATCCGGCGGCTGCTCGAAGCAGTCGGTCAGCGGCTCGCCGTCCATGTCCTCGCCGACGAGCAGGCCGAAGACCGTGAGGATGGTCGGCGTCACGTCCAGCAGGGTCGCGCCGTGCACCAGGGCATCGCGCTTGATGCCGGGGCCGGCGATCAGGAACACCCCATGCTCGCGGTGCTCGGCGGCGGGGCCGGCGGGCTCCTTGGGGATGGCGCGCGGGCGCAGGTGGTCTGGATGGAAGCCGTGGTCGGAGCAGATGACGACGGTCGTCTGGTTCAGGTCGATCTTGCTCAGCGTCTGCCCGAGCATCAGGTCATGGAACCTGTAGCCCATGTCGATGATGTTGGAGTAGAGTTCGAAGTCCCGCTCCGGAACCCAATCCTGCCGCGGGTGGTGGTACTTCATGAAGCCGTGGCCGAAGTGGTCGATGGCATCGTGATAGACAGCCATGAAGTCCCACGGCTCATTATCCATCACCCAATCCGCGGCGGCCTGGATGCTCGCCGTCTCGGCCAGGATCTTGGCCACGCCGATGGGGCGCTTGTCCTTCTCCAGGTCGATCTCCTGGAGCTTCGGGATGAAGGGCTCCAGCACATCGGCGCCCATCTCCTCCGGGCGCATGCGGTACTCGGCCAGGGTCTCCGCCAGGCGCTCGGGCCAGACCGTCTCCGGCTTCATCGGCCACGGCTGGCCGGGGCCTTGGTCGAGCTTCGGCGCCTTCTGGAACATGTCCGAGACCATGACGCCATGGATGCGCTCCACCGGATGGCTCGGCCACCAACCCACCACATTGGAGCGCAGGCCCTGTTGATTGAGGATGTTCCAGACCGCCTTGGTCGTGCGCCCCAGGTTGCTGATGGCCCGAGCGCCGCCCTTGGGGTCCGGCTCCGCAAAGCCGTGGATGCCGTGCTTGAACGGCCGCTTGCCGGTGGCGATGCTGGTCCAGAGCATGGGCGAGAGCACCGGATGCAGCGTGGTCACGTTGCCGCGGGTGCCGCGCTCCATCAGGCCCTTCATGACAGGCATATCGCCTTGATCGACGAGGCGGTCGATGGTTTTCCAGTCGGCTGCGTCCCAACCGATGAGGAGAAGTCTCTTGGTCATGACAGGGGCTCGATGAGAGGGTCGCGCCAACGGGCGAAGGGCGTATGTAGATGCCGAGTGCAGATGCTAGCATCAGGGGCATGCATCGCAGCCGAGTTGGAGGTCATCCATGGCGAATGTGTCCATCCGGGGCGTCGATGAGCAGGCATTGGAGCGACTGCGCGCCGCGGCGAGCCGCGAGGGCTTGAGCCTCAACGCCTACCTGGTCGGCCTGATCAACCGCGATGCGGGGCTGGCGGGCGGGCGTGCCCGGCCCCGCTATGACGATCTGGACGCCCTCGCCGGCACCTGGAGCGTCGAGGAGTTCGATGCCTTCGCCGGCGTCCAGGCCGATTTCGAGCGTATCGATGCAGGGCTTTGGGAGTGATCCGCGTCGCGCTCGACACCAATGCCTATGCTGAGCTGCGCGCCGCGGGACGGCCGATCCCGACCAACGACCTCTGGATCGCGGCGAGCAGCCTGCAACATGGTCTGGCACTGGTCACCCGCGACCGACACTTCGCGGCGATTGATGGCCTGATCGCCGGGGCGGGCCTTGCCGCCTTTTTGCCGTAGCGTCCCCGCGTTTGCGGTTGGCGGCCTTTGCGCATCCTGCGTAATACCAAGACCGAGCCGCGACGCCCTCGCCGCGGCATCGAGCCGCGCCGAGGGCGGGCCGGCTGAAAGCCGACGGCCCCAGGGAGCCGGCTGGAAGCCGGCGCTCCCAGTGGCCGCTCAGGCCGTAGCCTGGTCCTGCTCGTCGGCCAGGCGCTTCAGGCCTTCCTCGCGCCGGCGGCGGTAGGCCGCCACGCCCAGGGCGCCGAGGCCGAGCAGGGTGAGCAGCGGAGTGGCGGGGGCGGGCACGGCGGTACCGGTATCGCCGACCTTGATGGCCGCACCGCTGTCGTCATAGGCCCATTCATAGACGCGAAAGCGTGTTCCCGCACCGCTGTTGAAGAGGTCGACTCTGGCCTTCGCCCAGCCGTACTGCGGGTCCGGCGTGCCCGCAGCGCCGCTGAACTGGAAGCCGAAGTAAGCAGTCGTGCTCTTGAAGTCCACGAAACCAGTATCGAAGGAAGCCAGCAGATAGGGCCAGGACGTTGCAAAGGTCCCGGAGGCCGGACTCGGGCCCACCACGAAACCCTTGGGCAGCGCGTTGACAAGACCGTAGGACGCTGTGGTTGCCAGAGGCCCGGCTGCGACGGCGACGTTAGCGGTTGCGGTAGCGCTCCCGGCGCTCAACCACAGGGACAGCGTGCCGCCGGCGCCATCTACATCCCACGTAAAGTAGGCAGTGTCGCTCTCCACCGAAAAAGTCGTGCCCGTGCTGTTGTGCACGATAGCCCCCAGCGCATCCCCGCCGGCAAAGGCCAGCCCGCCCGCGGCGGCGGTGCAGCCGAGCACCTCGGCGGTGGACGGGCGGACACGGCGGCGGGCGGCGCGCTCGGCATAGGTGGCGAGCTGGCTGTCGAGCAGGTCTTCGGTCGGCTGAGCGGTGCTGTGCTGCATGGGGTCCCCCTGGGGATGCGGTGTGGTCGGTTGCCGTCTCGGATTGGCGGCCCCGAGGCGGGCATGGTTGTAAACCTGGTCAGTATTCAGGGGCAACCCTTACACACAATTCATACCAACTCTTATCGCTTTTTTTCAGGGACTTGAGGCGCGCCCATCGCCTCTGCGCCGAGGCTCGGCACCGGGGTTGTAAAGTTTGCTTTACGCCTCGCTTAGGGGGCAGTGGCCCGAACCGCCGACGCAGCGCCCCCGGAGCGGGTGATCTAGGCAATCATGCCCTTTTTCATCAATGCTTTATAGGCCTCCAGCGCATCCGCGGCGCGCTGTCGGAAGACTTTACAGCGGGGTGCGCCATCGGGCGGCAGACGAGGACAGGCCGGGGACCGCCCGTTGCTCGTCACGGCGCCCCCAACGGGCAAGTGTTCGCAAATCGTGCAGCGCATCGCCGGTTGCCGGTTGTAGGGTGGGTCAAGCGAAGCGGACCCACCAGAGGCCGGAACATTGACGCCTCCATTCAACGCGATACGGAATGCCTCCGAGCGGCGGAAGGTGGAGCCGCTCAGCGCTGCCCTAGCCTCGCCAACACCGAAATCCGGCCAGCTCAAAGTGCCGATCACAGGTGAAGGCGGTATCGATTCGATTGAGCCGCATCAACTGGAACGAGATGCAGTCGGTAAAGCTGACGGACTGATCCGCGAAGCGCGCCATCCAGTCGATGGCGGCCATCTCGCAGTCGCGATCGGGCCGCAGGATGGTCAAGACCGACGATGCATAGATGGCGCGGGCGCGCTCGACCGCGAAGGCGTAGCCGGCGCGGCGCCCAAGCAGCGTGAACAATTCATCCAGCACGAAATGGCTGGTGCAGCATTCCACCTCGGCTTGCGCCAAGGCCCGCCAGCCGGCAACGGCCTCGGCATGGTGCTGATCGCGGCTCAGGTGGCGCGCCAGGAAGGCCCCGGTATCGATGAAGATCACGCCGCGGAGTCGTCGTAGAGCAACGCATCGTGACCCTCAGCGGCATCCTGGGGGCCGTCGTCCGCATGGACCGTCTGGTCGCCGAACAAGGGGTCGTGCGAGCGTGCGACCGGCTGCTGTCGCAGGCGATATTCCAGAGACTCCCGCAGCAACTCGCCGAGCGAGATGCCGCGCTGGCAGGCATGGGCCTGGGCGGCGCGTTTGAGCGCCTCCGGCAACATCACGGTGGTTCTGTGCATGGATAGGTGCTCCGTGCCGAGTGATGGCGCCATACTAGCAAAGCCATACCGCACGCCGGGGTGCGTCCGACGCCCAGCGGCGACGCCAGTGCCGAGCGCCGTCTGGTTGAAGCCAGCGGACCCGGCGACGACGCCCTGGCTTCGCCGACTTCAGTCGTCCTCCGCCATTCAGGCCGGCTCGTCGGCCAAACGCTTCAGGCCCTCCTCCCGCCGGCGGCGGTAGGCCGACACGCCCATGGCGCCGAGGCCGAGCAGGGTCAGCAGCGGGGTGGCGGCGTAGGCACGGCGGCACCGATATCGCCGACCTTGATGGCCGCACCGCTGTCCTCTTAGGCCCACTCATGCACGCGACAGCGTGCTCGCGCACCGTTGTTGCAGAGCTGGACTCTGGACTTCGCCCAGCCACAGCGCATGCCCGGCGTGCCATTGCCCTGCGCCATCGGCCGGATATCCCGCCGGGGCGCGGTACGTGTCGGCCAGCCTTGGCGCGGTGTCGCCGAGTACAACTCGGCGCCCCCAGAAGGGAGCAGCCCGGGGCCGCCGAGTTTCACTCGGCGATCCCCTCCGCTGCCGCTCAATCGCCCCGCGCCGCACTGCCGAAGGGCCAATCCTCCGCCCGCGCCGCCAGCCCCGCCTTGACCGGGTTCTGCGCAATGTAGCGGTGCACGGCGGCGAGGTGCCTGTCGTCTCTGATGTAGCGGTCGAAGTACTCGCGGTCCCAAAACTCGCCCGCCCGGTGGAGCAATTGGTTTGCCTCGCGGGCGGTGAAGGCCTTCCAGCTCTGGACGACCTTGGCCAGCGGATGATCCGGAAAGGTCTCGATGAGGACGTGCACGTGATTCGGCATCACCACCCAGCTGAGCAGCCGGTAGCGCGTCCCATCGAAATGCAGCAGCGCCGCCTCCACCAGGCGCGCGACGTCCGGGCGCCGCAGCCAGCAGGCGCCGCGACCCTGGTCCAGATACTGCTCGATGCGCTTGCGCCGCGCCGCCTCGTCGCCGCGCGTCTCCGCGCGGATGCGCCCCAAAACCGCCGCCGGCAGCGAGTCCCCCAGCCGAAAGGTGATGAACTGCAACAGCCCCGGGCAATCCAGGTGCGGCAGATAGCCGCGGGAGTACCAGCCCTTCGGCTCACTCATGGCATCCTCCTCCAAGCCCAGTAACCACCCAGCGGCAGACACCCGACCAACCGCCGCCCCGACGCCGCCGCCTGGGGGCGCCGAGTTTCACTCGGCCCAACCCTGGGGGCGCCGAGTTTCACTCGGCAAACCCGCCGCGAGACGGCAAATGCCCCCAGCCCAAACAACTTTCACCGCCCCCGCAACGGGATACTGCACGCGCGTCGTCGCCAAGTGGAGCTCGGCGCCCCCAAGGTGGGCACGAGCCTGCCATGGGTGACCCCAGTTTGTACACAGGGTAGCAGGCTGTGCGTGGCGTCGCCGAGTGAAACTCGGCGCTCCCGGGGCTCAGGCGGCGTAGCGACCGGGCTCGGGCTGCTGGACCTGGCCGAGGGCTTCCAAGGTCTCCAGGAGCTCGGCGACCTGCTTGGTGCGGGCGCGCTTGAACTGGCGGGCAATGTGCTCGGCGTCGGCGGGGGCGGGCTGGTCCGCGAGCATGGCGCGCACGGCCTGGAACTGGGCGGGCAGAGTCTTGGGCCAGGGGGCCTTGGCGGCGGCGGCCGGCTCCACGGCGGCGACGGCGATCTCGGCGGCGGCCTGCTCGGTGCCGGCGCCGGTGGGGTTCTGGAAGTCGGGCCGGAGCCACGCGACCCGTCCGCGGGCCTCTTCGGCGGCGCGCTCGCGGTTCAGCGCGACTAGGCGGGTGAGCAGGTCCTCTTCCGCCGCGGCCTGCTCGGCGGGCTTGTCCGGCCAGGGCGTGGTGCCACCGGGGCGGCCCACCAGGGCCGGGGCGAGGTCGGCCCAACCGTAGGCGGCGAGCACGGCGGCGTCCAGCTCGTCGTGGAGCTGGGCGAGCACGGACACCAGGCCCTGGTCGTGGACCTTGCGCTCCTTGGGCGTCAGCGGCGGCTCGTCCGGCACGTGGGCGATGCGGCGCAGGCGCTCCAGGAACGTTGTAGACGTTGGTCAGGGTGAGGTCGGGGTGCAGCGCCTGTTGGCGTTTGCGGTGCGTATCGATCTGTTCCGCGAGGTTTGCGATTGCGGATGCAGTACGGGGTACGGAGTACGAAATACGGGGCGCATCCGACCACTCCGGCGCCGCACTGGGCTCTGCGCTGAGGTGGCTGCGCGCGAGTTCAGCGGTGGAGTCGAGTCCATCGGTATCGGCATCGAAATCGACATCGAAATCGGCATCAACACGGCCGCTCGCTGCCACCGCTCGGTCTGGCGTGCCGGTGGCGTCCGCGGGCGGAACTGTTTCACGCAACGGGCGCGCTGCCGCAACATCAGCACCGCCTGCCTGCGAGTCAAGTCCATCCGGCGCGTCATGCCGCTGTAGGCTTTGGTTTGCGCCGTTGTTACGCTGCGCAGTATGCGAGTCATATGTTTCCACCGAGGTATCGGAATGCGGAAACGGAAACGGAAACGGCGCAAAACTCCGCGACTTCGAGTAAACAGAATCATTGCCTACCCCGAGCCATCCGCCTGTCCTCATAGCCCATAGACAGTGCGTCCTGGAAGAGATAATACCAAGCGAAAATGCATCTTCCAGTGCTACGGTGACGATTTTCTGATCAGGCAATACATCGCTTTCGAGGAACTGAAAAAAGCGGTGTCTGGCAGTCATCACTGTAGCAATGTAGCGCTTAAGACCTTTCAAGGATCGGCGCGTTTCCACTACCGGCTCTCCAAAGGTCCACCAATTTTGCCGATAGCTCTTGCGCGTGTTTTGGTCTCGCGCGGGCTTAACTCGGTGCAATATCCACTGATACACCTCCGGAAATTCGGATCGCACCGTACCAATGTCCAAGCCAAACAGATCGATGATCAGTACATTCCTGGGTGAATGCGTGAGATCTTTACCGTTCCGGTAGCGGCGAATGTACTTCTGTAGACCTTTAACACGGCCCAGACCCAAGTCTTTGGCTTCG
Source organism: Thiohalocapsa halophila (assembly GCF_016583825.1). GTDB lineage: Bacteria > Pseudomonadota > Gammaproteobacteria > Chromatiales > Chromatiaceae > Thiohalocapsa > Thiohalocapsa halophila. The sequence continues at coordinate 39,902 of NZ_NRRV01000028.1, forward strand.
GCATCGTTGATCACAAAACCCATTCCTATTGGCTGAACGCCGCGAAAACACAATGACGAGTTTGCTGCCAACGGAACAGTAGACGTCACATCAGCTCCCACACTAAGGTCTGAAAAGATCATCGCCAGGCGCTTATCGAGAGTGACATCCAACCCCTCCCCACCCACCGACCGCTCCGCGACGACGGTGCGCAGCTCACCGGGCTCGCTGCCGGGCTGGCCGACGGTCATGGCAATGCGCACCTGTGCGCCGTCGGCGCTGTCCACCCAGGGATGATCCGGAATGGCAAAGGCGAGCGACAGCGGCTGCTTCTGTTCCATGTGGTGGGCGATGACCCGTCGGTTGAAGGTCTGGCGCAGGCTGTTGGTGGTGATGAGGCCGAAGCGCTGGATGTGGCCGGTGCGGGCGAGGCCGGCGGCCTTGTGCCACCAGTGCATGACGTAGTCGGCGGATTCGGGCACCTGCAGGTAGGCGCCGCGCAGGGCCTCGACATAGCCGTCGCCCAGGGCCCGGCGCATGGTGCTGGCGCCGATGAACGGCGGATTCCCCACCACAAAATCGGCCTCCGGCCACGCGGCCGGGCGCGGGTTGATGTAGCGCTCCACCGCCACCCGGGCGCCCTCGTCCGGCACGGGCTCGCCGGTGACGGGGTGGGGCTTGGTGGTGCGCCCGTCCCAGCGGGTGACGGGGCGGCCCTGGGCGTCGGTCTCGAAGGCGATGTCGTCCCAGGCGAGGACGGCGTCGCGGCATTGGATGTTGTGGGCGTCTTTGAGCAGGGGCTCGCGGGGCGGGGTCTTGGCGTAGGTGCGAAAGTGCCACTGGAGGTAGCCGATCCAGAGCACGGTCTCGGCGATGCGCGCGGCGCGGGGGTTGGTCTCCAGGCCCAGCATCTGCTCGGGGCTCACGGTGGCGCCCTCCAGCTCCAGGCCCTGCTGGGTGAAGCCGAGGTCGGCCTGGGCCTCCAGGACCTCGCCTTCCAGGCGTTTCAGGTGCTCAAGCGTCACATAGAGAAAATTGCCGCTGCCGCAGGCCGGGTCCAGCACGCGCAGGGTGCAGAGGCGGCGGTGGAAGGCGCGCACCTGCTCGATGGCCTGCGCGCGCTTGCCGTCCTGGTCCAGCCGGTAGGCGCTGGCCTGGACATTGGCCCATTCGGCGCGCAGGGGCTCGATGACGGTGGGCAGCACCAGGCGCTCCACATAGGCGCGCGGGGTGTAGTGGGCGCCGAGCTTGTGGCGCTCCACCGGGTCCAGGGCGCGCTCCAGCAGGGTGCCGAAGATGGCGGGCTCCACCTCCTTCCAGTCGGCGCGGGCGGCATCGATGAGGCCGTCGATCTGCGCCCGGGTCAGGGGCAGGGCCTCGGGCTCCGCGAACAGGCCGCCGTTGAAGTGCGGGATCGGCGCGCGCAGCACGCCGGAGAAGGCGCTGCCCGCATTCATGTCCGCCCAGAGCTGGCGCAGCAGGTGCGGCAGGTGGTCGGGGTCGTCGCGCATGTCCGCAAGCAGCTGGCTGAAGGCGCGCTCGGGCAGCAGGCCGACGTCTTCTGCGAACATGGTGAACAGGCAGCGCATCAGGAAGCCTGCCACCTGCTCCGGGTCGGTGCCGCGTGCCGGTTGTGGGCGGGGTGTCTCCGGCGTGGGGTCTTCCTGTGCGTCCGGTCGCGGCGGGGATGGCGCTCCTGCGGTCTCGAGGGACTTGGCGAGCCCGGCGAGCTTGGCGGAGATGGCGCGGGTGACCCGCGCGCTGCGCCGGGCGGGGTCCAGGGAGAGCGGGTCCAGCCAGATGGCACGCAGGCGCTCGCGGATCTCGGGCCGGCGCAAGTCTTGCAGATAGATCCGGTGCGAGAGCGCGTCCGGATAGGGGATGTAGTTGGCACCGGAGCGGGTGAAGTCGACGTAGACGCCGATGTGGCGGCCGACGTCGGTCACCAGCAGGAAGGGCGGGCGGCCCTCCTCCGGCGGCAGGGCGCGGGCGTAGCTGCTGCCCTGGGCGTGGGCCTTGAGCATGGCCGCGTCCCAGGCGGTGGACTGCATGCGCAGGCCCGACTGCTTGGACTCCAGCACGAAGCAGCTGCGACGGTAGCAGTCGATGCGCCCGATGCTCTGGCTACCGTCGGGTTGGTGGAAGGTGACGCGGCGCTCGAAGACATAGGCGTTCTGCGCCTGGTCCGCCTGCGCCGGGTTCGGCGGCGGCAGGCGGAGCAGAGCCGTGAGCTCGGTGACGAAGAGCTGGTAGTTGGCCAGCTCGGAGCCATCCGCCTGCTGCCAGCGGGCGATGAAGGCGTCTATAGTGTCCGGACCCGAGTCCGGGCTCACATTTGCGGCGGCGTCCTCTGGGGGCATAGCGTCTGGCCAAGGCGTGCAGGCAAGCCCCTAGCGTACACGAGCGGGCGCCACGCTTGCATCCCGAGTGCGCCTTCGGCTCCCAGCCCCGGGGGACAGCGGGGGACGCTGCCTTTCAGTGGGGGCGTTGGTCAGATTGACGTCAAGCGGTGTTGACGCGGGTCAGCCGAGTCGCAGGCTGCGGCCAACGGCAGGGACCTTCGGGCTAGACTGCCGCTTCCGTTCGCGCGCCGCCGGCGACGGGCCTAGGTGCCCAGCGCGCCGTGCCGAGCCGCCCGCGTTCCACCGAATCGAGCACCGCGCATGACAGAGACGGCCTCCGAGCAAGCTATCCCCGCCCGCCCCCAGCCCAAGGCCATGCTGGAGGTGCTGCACCCCATCACCTGGTTCCCGCCCATGTGGGCCTTCACCTGCGGCGTGGTGTCCTCGGGTGTGGATGTGCTGGAGCATTGGGGCCTGCTCATCGCCGGCGTCATCCTCACCGGCCCGCTGGTGTGCGCCACCAGCCAGGTGGTCAACGACTGGTACGACCGGGACGTCGACGCCATCAACGAGCCGGGCCGGCCCATTCCCTCCGGGCGGCTGCCGGGGCTTTGGGGCTACAAGATGGCGGTGACGGGCACGGTGCTGTCGCTGATACTCGGGGCGGCCCTGGGTCTTTGGGTCTTCCTGGCCACCGTGGTCGGGCTGATCTTCGCCTGGATCTATTCGGCGCCGCCGCTGCGGCTCAAGAACAACGGCTGGCTCGGCAACGCCGCCGTTGGCTTCTCTTATGAAACTTTGGCCTGGATCACCGGCGCCGCGGTCATGCTGGGGGGCGCCATGCCGGACGAGCGCATCCTCTGGCTCGCCTTCCTCTACGGCCTCGGCGCCCACGGCATCATGACCCTGAACGACTTCAAGGCCATCGAGGGCGACCGCCAGCTCGGCGTGCGCACCCTCCCGGTGCAGCTCGGCGTCAAGGCCGCGGCCTGGGTGGCCTGCGTGGTGATGATGACGCCGCAGTTCATCGTCGTGGGGCTGTTGTTCGCCTGGATCCAACCGGTACACGCCGCCGCCGTCGCCGGCCTGGTGATGGTGCAGGGGGTGCTGATGCTGCGCTTCCTGGAGAACCCGCTGAAGCGCGCGACCTGGCTCAGTGGACTCGGCGTGACGGTCTACGTGACCGGCATGATGGTCAGTGCCTTCGCGGTGCGGGCGGCGGTTGCTGGCAATACACCTCTTTAAGGAAGGGCTGAGGGCTGAGGGCTGAGGGGCGCTCTCGGCGATCTTTCCGCCTCAGCCCTCAGCCCTCAGCCCTCAGCCCTCAGCCCTAGACACTTGAAGCCGCGAAGGTAACGGCCAAGACGAACATCAGGTGACAGCTATGACGAACTCAGACACCTTCGATGCCGTCGTCGTCGGCGGCGGCCCCGCCGGCGCCACCGCGGCGACCGATCTGGCCCGGCGCGGGCGCCGGGTGCTGCTGCTGGACCGCCCCGGGCGCATCAAGCCCTGCGGCGGCGCCATTCCGCCGAAGGCCATCGAGGAGTTCGAGATCCCGGACTCGCAGCTGGTGGCCAAGATCAGCTCCGCGCGCATGGTGGCGCCGAGCGACCGGCACGTGGACATGCCGATCGACGGCGGCTTCGTCGGCATGGTGGACCGCGAGCCCTTCGACGAGTGGCTGCGCGAGCGCGCGGCGGGCGCCGGCGCCGAGCGGCGCCATGGCACCTTCACCAAGCTGACCCGCGATACAGACGGCACGGCGCTGATCCATTATCGCCCAGCCGAGTCTGCGGACCGAAACGAAGACATCGCGGTGCGCGCCAAGGCCGTCATCGGTGCCGACGGCGCCATGTCCGCGGTGGCCAAGCAGTGCATTCCCGGCGCCAAGGAGCTACCCCACGTGGCGGCCTACCACGAGATCGTGCGCTCGCCGGCGCCCACCTCGGGCAAGGGCCTGCACGATTTCGAGCCGAGCCGCTGCGACGTTTACTATCAGGGCAAGCTCTCGCCGGACTTCTACGCCTGGATCTTCCCGCATGGGGAGACCACCAGCATCGGCGTCGGCACGGAGCTGAAGGGATTCTCCCTGCACGACGCGGTGGACCAGCTGCGCAAGGAGACCGGGCTCGATCAGTGCGAGACGCTGCGCCGCGAGGGCGCCCCCATCCCGCTGCATCCGCTGCCCAAATGGGACAACGGCCAAGACGTGGTGCTGGCCGGTGATGCCGCCGGCGTGGTCGCACCGGCCTCCGGCGAAGGCATCTACTACGCGCTGGTGGGCGGACGGCTCGCCGGGGAGGCGGTGGAGGAGCTACTGGTGACAGGCCAAGCCAAGGCGCTGGCCATGGCGCGCAAGCGCTTCATGAAGCAGCACGGGCGGGTGTTCTGGATCCTCGGGATCATGCAGAAGTTCTGGTACAAGAGCGATAAGCGCCGTGAACGCTTCGTCAGCCTCTGCGACGATCCGGACATCCAGCACCTCACCTGGCAGGCCTACATGCACAAGAAGCTGGTGAAGGCCAAGCCGGCGGCGCACGTGCGCATCTTCTTCAAGGACATGGCGCACCTGCTGGGCGTGGTGTCGCCCTGGCGCAAGAAGGCCGCAGCCGCCGATAGCGAAGCCACGCGGCTGCCCTCATCCTGACGCGCCCGCTGCGCGCGGGACAGCCCGGCGGCCGCAGTTGGCGGGCCCGCGCGTGGCGGGCCCGGGGCGCGCTCAGCCCTGGTCCTTCTTGGTGGTGTCGATGTTGAGCGGTAGGTAGGCGAAGCAGGTGCGCCGCCAACTGGTGAAAAGCAGGATCAGCGCCACGGCGACCAGCAGCATCTGCAGGCCCATACCGGGCACGAAAAAGCTCAGGATCATGATCACCGCGGCGGCGATGAGGCGGATGGTGCTGTCTCGCTGACCGACGTTCTTGGGCAAGGCCATGGGGTTTGTACTCCGTGGTAAATGAGAATGAAAACAGCCGGGCGCCCGGGCACGGCTGAGCCTGTGTTGTTCGACAGGCCCGAGCGCGCTTCGGTGCCTGAGGTGACTCCAGCGCCCGAGTGTAGCAGAGCGCCGAGCGACAACCTGTGCGCCTGTGGAAGCGGCCTGTGGCCGCGACACGCGCGCGAGCGCAGCCGTCGCGGCGGGGCGCCGCTCCCACAGGGAGCCCTGCGGATTCGCGTTTTGTCCGAGCGCCCGGATACCCTAGTATCCCCACGGCGGCTAGGGCATGACCGCCAGCGCCCGGAACGGCCTGCCCGCTCAAGCTGCGACCACGGCGGCAGGTCGGGTAGGCGACCACGTCACTCGAGACGCGACTGTCAGCATCTCAGCCAGCCCGGCGCCCGCGCCACCGAGCAACCCGCCCCGCAAGCCCAACCTGTCCAGAAGCACCGAAGAGAGTCCAGACATGAAGAGCGTGATGAACTGGATCGTCCGCCTGCCATTCGCGGACGCCGGCACCGAGCAATTGCCGCTACCCAAGCTGCTCCGGCTGTCGTTGTTCCAGGTGTCCGTGGGTATGGCCATGGTGCTGCTCTACGGCACCCTGAACCGCGTCATGGTGGTGGAGCTCGGCGTCTCCGCCTGGCTGGTGTCGCTGATGGTGGCCTTGCCCTTGGTGTTCGCGCCCTTCCGCGCCCTCATCGGCCATCGCTCGGACTATCATCATTCCGCCTTCGGCTGGCGACGGGTGCCCTACATCGCGCTCGGCAGCATGCTCCAGTACGGGGGCTTCGCCATCATGCCGTACAGCATCCTGATCCTGTCGGACGAGACCAACCAGCTCATTTTCGTCGGCCAGTTCTTCGCCGCCGTCTCCTTCCTGCTGGTGGGTGCCGGCCTGCACACGGTGCAGACCGCGGGCCTGGCGCTGGCCACGGACCTGGCGCCGCAAGACAAGCGCCCTCGTGTGGTCGCCCTGCTCTACGCCACGCTGCTGCTCGGCATGGGCGCGAGTGCGCTGCTCTTTGGCCACCTGCTGGAGGACTTCTCCCACAAGCGCCTGGTGGAGGTGGTGCACGCCGCGGCACTGGCCACGCTGGTGCTCAATTTCATCGCCGCCTGGAAGCAGGAGTCCATCGATCTCAAGCGCGCAGTGGCGCAGATTCCGCGCCCGCCGTTCAAGGAGACCTGGCAGGCCTTCATGAAGGGTGGGCGCTCGGCGGGGCTGCTCATCGCCGTCGGGCTCGGCACCGCCGGGTTCAGCATGCAGGAGATCCTGCTGGAGCCCTATGGCGCCCAGGTGCTGGGGCTCACCGTCAGCGAAACCACCAGGCTCACCGCCATCCTCGCCGGCGGCACCTTCCTGGCCTTCGTGCTGGCAGGCTTCGTGCTGAGCCGCGGCGGCGACGCCTACCGCCTTGCAGCCTTCGGTACTGTCGTCGGCATCGGCGGCTTTCTGCTGGTGATCTCCGCAGCCACGGTGGAGTCACCGTTGGTGTTTCGCATCGGCACCGGCTTCATCGGCTTCGGCAACGGACTGCTCGGCGTCGGCACGCTGACCGCCGCCATGGGCTTGGCCGAGCGTGGCCATGCGGGCCTCGCGCTCGGCGCCTGGGGCGCGGTGCAGGCCACCTCGCAGGGCGTGGCCATTGCACTGGGTGGCGCGCTGCGGGACGTCACCACCGGGCTCGCGGTGGGCGGCTCCCTCGGGCCCGACCTCACCGAGATCTCCGTCGGCTACCGCTTCGTCTACATCATCGAGGTGGTGCTCCTCGCGGCGGCGTTCATCGTGCTGCTGCCCTTGGTGCTGCGCGCCCGCCGCGACCGACAGCAGGCCCGCCCCGCCGAGGGCCAGTTCGGACTCGATCAGATGCCCTAGCCTAGGCGTCAGCCCCCAGCGACCCCCGGCCGAGCATCCGCGAGGCCGTGGGGGCACACCCCGCCCGCGCACCCTCCGCGCCCGCGAGCCGCCAGCATCTCCGCCGGCGCGGCGCCGCCCGTCAAGCGACGGCATCGGCATCGAAGCCGCCGGTGCATGACGGCTAGCTGCTCGGATTGCACCAATCCTTGGCTCCTCACAATGCAGGCCGCCGAGCCTCAGTGGGTGGAGATTTCCTGAGCGCACAAAGTATCGGCCCGGTGCCGACGCGGGCGCTGCTCCCGAAGCGTTGGGAGCGGCGCCCGGTCGACACCGGGCCTTGTGCGGCGCATCAGCTGAGATGCGCAGCCGGCGGCCTGGGGCTTTGGTCCGATGGACTGCCTTCAGGCCGCCGCAGGGTCGGCTCCGCAGAGCCGAAGCGGCTGCTTGCTTGCTGGGCCTGGCTTATTGGGCCTGGCTTATTGGGCCGGAGCAGCCGGAGCGGCCGGCGCTTCCACAGCCGCCGGAGCCTCAGCGACCTGCACGCTGTCCTTGAAGCCGTAGCCCGGCAGAGCCAGCGCGTAGGTGTGGATCATCCACATCTGCACGAACAGGATGAAGAAGAAGGGGACCATCCAGGTGGCGGGGTTGATCACGGTCCAGATCTTCCAGTCTTCTTCTGGATGATCAGGCTCGGCGATCTTGGGGTCGGCCATCAAATACGGGACTTTCATCGGGATCTCCTCGTTGCGAAACCTTGGCGCGCTGAGCGCGTTGGTCGGTGTCAGTCAGAGCCAGGGCTGGCTCAGAAACAGGGTTCAGAACCGGTGGTCAGGAGCTTTGCTCAGAACCAGGGCTGATAGACCCAAGTGACCACGTGGACGACGGTCGCGATCATGACCCAGCTCCACACGCCATGCTTCCAGTGCTCGTGGAATTCTTTTGCTTGCTCGTCGGTGAGGCCCGACAGGTTCTTGGATTCGGCCATCGAAATAACCTCCGGTGAGGGATTTGATTCGAGTGCCGCCCGGCGGATCCGAACGGGACACTCCGATGTGCGGATGACGGCTGCGCTCACTGGGGATGCCGGGCATCCAGGGCGTTTGTCGCGATCCACGAGTGTTAGTTTAACCTGACAGCTCTATGTGTCAAGGTCGATTTACAGATTTTTTTTACGGTTGATGTTCGAAGACGGCCAGGAGGCGATTCGCACGACCGCGCTGCAACCCGCTGGGAGCGACATCCCTGCCGCGACCGGCTCCGGCGCCTCTGGAAGTCCTCGCGGCCAGAGGCCGCTCCCACAGTGACCGCGCGCATGGGAGCGGCTTCCCTGCCGCGATGCGGCAGAGGCTGTTGTCGCGGCCAGAGGCCGCTGTGCACGGTGAGCGCGCGCGTGGGAGCGGCATCCTTGCCGCGACTGTTGCCGCAGGGGATCTTGTCGCGGCCAGAGGCCGCTCCCACGGGGGATCAGGCTGATTGCCTGGCGGGAGTGCCAGCGCGCCTTGGGTCCTTGGCAGCGCTGCTTTTACGCTGCTGCACTCGCAGGCTACTGCTGTGAGCAGAATCGGCGCTGGCGAGCGCCCGTGGCGGGCGCGGCCGGCTAGCAGCCGGCAAGCCCGGTGATCAGAGGACGAGCGGACCCTCGAGGTCGACGGTCGGGATGGGATTCTCGCGCAGGCCCTCGGCGGCGAGGATGCGGTTGGCGGCGATGCGCCCGGTCATGGTCGCGGCCTCCATGAGGTTGGCGGGGACCTCGAGCCGCACGAAATCGCCGGCTAGGAAGAGGTTCGGCACCTGGGTCTCGATGCCGGGGCGGTCCTGGTAGTCGCCGGGGGCCCAGCGCGGGAAGTTCTGCTGCATGGCGTAGACGTCATAGAGCACCTTGGCGCCCTTGAGCTGGGGGATCAGCTCGTCCAGCTCCGCGCGCATGATGCGCTTGATCTCGGCCTCGTCGATGACGTTCTCGGGCTCCACGGCGTAGGCGTGCAGCTCCAGCACCGAGCCCCGGTGGCGCCGCGCCCAGTCCTCGTACTCGGGCTGCATCTGGGAGTAGATGGCGATGCTGTCGGTGTAGCGCCAGCCGCTCACGGTGTAGAAGGGCACGGCCATGGGCGGGCATTCGCGGTCCAGCCACAGGCGCCAGACGATGTAGGGGTCGGCGACGCCGAGCCCCGCGACACTCTGCACGAAGCCGCGCTGGGGCAGCTCGGAGCGGGCGACGATACCCTGGAGCCCCGGTACATCGCAGGCGAGCACGAAATAATCGGCCTCCAGCTCCGGCGTCTTGTGCTCCGCCCGCGGCTGAAAGGTGACCTGCTCGCTCGCGTCCGCCACGGCGTCCAAGGCCACCAGCGGCACCACCGTCGGGCCCTCGGTGGGCTTGCCTTCGGCGTCGTACTTGGCGCCATGGCAGGGGCAGGCGAAGCCGCCGGTGGCCGCATCCAGCCCCACTGGACAGCCCATGTGGGTGCAGCGCCCGGACAGCGCCCGGTAACCGCCGTCCGCCTCGCGCTTGGCGTAGTAAAGGTTCGCGCCCTGCCAGAAGGGGGTCCACTGCGTGCCGATGTCTGCCGCCGGCACGCTGTGCGGGCCGTCGAGGATGTCCCCGGGGCGCTTCATGACGAGCTTGCGCACGCCGCCCTCGCCCGCCACCAGCCGGTCCGCTTCCACGCCGGTGATCACCCGCCCGCCCAGCTCGCTCAGCTGCTGGGTCATGGGCGTAACGACCGAGGTCATGGCGTCGTCGATGGTCTGGTCGTAGCCCATGCCATCGGGGTTGCCGAGGAAGAAGAAGTGGAAGAACTTCATGCCCTCGGCGGCCGAGTACTGGTCGAACTGATTGAAGGAGGTGTGCGCGAAGGGCTCGATGATGGTGTCCACCATCGGCTGATTGACACGCTCGCAGAAGGTCTTGAAGTCGATGTCGTCGAACTTCGCGAAGGTGCGCTCGGGGTCGTAGCGCATCAGCTCGTAGAGCTTGCCGAAGGGGTTGTTGAAGTCCAGGATCGACACCGACTTGGCCTGGTTCACCACTGCGAACAAGTTGAACGGAAACAGCGTCGTGGTGTTGGTGAAGCTCTCGGTGCCCTTGGCCGGATCTTTGAAGATGACGGGATAGTCCAGCACGGGCTTGAAGTTGCCGCGCAGGCCCATCTCGTCCAGCAGACCGTTCAGGTTGTAGTACTGATTGAAGAATCCGTGGAAGCCGTGCTCCATAGCCATGGTCTCGCCGTTCACATCCACATTCCAGCCGGTGAGGCGCCCGCCCAAGTTGTCCGCCCGCTCCACCAGGGTGACCTGGAAGCCGCGCTTTAGGAGCTCGTAGGCCGCCGCCATGCCGGCGAGCCCGCCGCCCACCACCACCACGCGCTTGTTTTCCGCCGGCGCCATGGGCAGCTCGGCGTTGTTGTCGGCGGCATAGGGCAGCACCGTGCGGCGGGGCTGGATGGCGTAGAGGCCGGCGGCCCCGAAGGCTGTGCCGGCCGCGGCGGCGATGCCGGCATTGCGGATGAAGCGACGACGTTGCATGGGCTTGGACTTCCTGACGACGAGGGGCGGCGCTCACAGGCAGCGCGCGGGGGACGGGAGCCGGGCGCCGCCGAGGGATGCTGCGGCGCCTGCTGATCAGACGCGAGTCTAGGGTGCGGCATCGCCGCCCCGCGCTGACGACCATCAACCTCCTTGGCTCAGCACGGGCGTTGTGCAGACTGCGGCGGCGCTGCGTTGACCCGCCGCAAGAAAGGTCGCTGAAGGCGCCGCCGCAGTCCCTGGGCCGAGGCAGGCGCAGGCCATGTCCATGCTAGGCTTGCGGGATCAACCCGGTGGTGCGCGGCCGAATCCATCGCCGTCCGCCGGTAAGACGCGCGTGTGCTTCCTGCAACCCCGTCAAGGGCGTAGCCGCAGTCGGGTTGGCGATAGGGTAACCCGAGCTGCCGCCACCCCGGCCCCACCCGCACCCGTGCAGACGCAGGTGCGCCGCCAGTTTCAACTAAGCAGGAGCCCAGCATGGCCCAACCGACGCCCAACGCCTTCGATGCGGACTATCTCTTGGTAGGTGGCGGGCTCCAGAACGGGCTGATCCTGCTGGCGCTAGCGGCACGCAAGCCGAACGCCTCGGTGCTGCTGCTGGAGCAGGGGGAGGTTATCGGCGGCAACCACATCTGGTCCTTCCAGGCGCAGGACCTGCCCGAAACCGCGCTGGACTGGGCCCGGCCGATCATCGAGTACGAGTGGCCCGGCTATCAGCTCTACTTCGACGACTCGGCGCGCTGGGTGCAGGGGGCCTATCGGTCACTGAGCTCCGAGCACCTGCACCGGCTGGTTATGGACGCCGCCGCCGGATCGGAGCGCATCGACGTGCGGCTCGGCACCGCTGTGTCCGGAGTGGACGGCCACAGCGTCGGACTCGCGGACGGGACCCGGCTGCGCGCCCGGGTGGTAGTGGATGCCCGCGGTCCCGAGGCGGCCCGGCCCATGGGCGGGGGGCGCTTCAGCGGCGGCTATCAAAAATTCGTCGGCTTGGAGTGCCGACTCACGACGCCGACGCATCTCACCGCGCCGATACTGATGGACAGCCGCTGTACTCAGCGCGACGGCTTTCGGTTCCACTATGTGCTGCCTTTCGCGCCGGACCGGGTGCTCATCGAGGACACCTACTTCTCCAACGCACCGGACCTGGACGTGGACGCCCTGCGCCGGGACATCGTCGCCGAGGCCCCACGGCTGGGCCTGCAAGTCGCCGAGGTCCTGCGCACGGAGGTCGGCGTACTGCCCATGCCCGCCTGGAGCCATTTTCGGGCCCCGGACGCGAGCCCCGTCACCGGCGGCTATGCCGGCGGCTGGTTCAATCCGGGCACCGGCTATTCACTGGCGGCGGCGGCGCGGCTCGCCGAGCATTTGTCGGCGGTGCCCGTCGCGGACACCTTCGGCCCCGAATGGCATCGGCTCACCCGCGGCATGCGCATCCAGTCGCATTTCCTGGCCTTCCTGAACCTGCTGATGTTCGGCTTCTTCCACGGCGCCAAGCGCCGGCGCCTGATGGAGCGCTTCTACATGGTCTCGGACCCGGTGATCCACCGCTTCTTCGCCATGCGCAACAACCCCATCGACATGTGGCGGATCATGTACGTCGGTGCGCCCTGGACGCCGAAGGGCTGGGCCAAGCGCGCGGAGCGGCCGGTGGAGGTCCAAACGGCCGCCTCATCAGCGGAGTGACGGGCGCCCTTCGCAACAGAAGGCTCGCGCAAAAACGCGGAGGCCCACCGCGTCCCGACATCCGCATAGCGGAACGAGTCGCAGCCATCAGGCTCAGCGCGGTTGAGTGAATCCGCAGAGGGGAGATAGAGACGCGGTGACGGCCGTCACCGCAACATCCATGTCGCCAAGTTCCTTGCGGCCTGCGGCGCGGCGCTTCGGCGCTCTTGCTGCCGCAGGCCCCGCCGGTCGCGTCGTTGTTCGTGGGCTGTCCGTATTGCGCGGACGCGCCCAACGCGGCCGGTAGACGGCGCGCGGTCCTTATTGGACCTGAACCTGCGCGACCTTCTGCTCCGGCGCCGGCTGCACGACGGCGGCGGTCTCGTTCACCCGCACGCTGTCCTTGAAGCCGTAGCCCGGCAGGCCGAGCGCGTACCAATGCACCATCCACATTTGGACGAACAGGATGAAGAAGAACGGCACCATCCAGGTCGCGGGGTTGATCACGGTCCAGATTTTCCAGTCTTCTTCTGGATGATCAGGCTCGGCGACGGACGGGTCAGCCATCAAATAGGGAACTTTCATCAATATTCTCCTCGTCGTTCAGAAATCAGAACCAGGGCTGGTAGACCCAGGTGACCACGTGGACCACGGTCGCGATCATGACCCAGCTCCACACGCCGTGCTTCCAGTGCTCGTGGAATTCTTTTGCTTGCTCGTCGGTGAGACCCGACAGGTTCTTGGGGTCGGCCATCGAAATAACCTCCGGAACGTTACGTCACTATCGGCACTTGAAGGTGCCGCCAAGGCCCGCCGGCGTTGAGGCCGCCCGCCTGCCAAAAGCCGTGGGCTTGAGCGGTGGGCCGGCCACGACGACGTGGCACAGGTGTTAGTCTAACCTGACATCCAGATGTGTCAAGGTCGATTTACACAAAATTTTGGGGTTGAACGTCGACGCTCGCGCGCGGGAACCGACCGGCATGTCCGGCGCCGCCACTGCGCCGTCCGCACGGCTCCTGTAGCGCTGCCGCAGGTCGCGACGCATGAGGCTCGGCAAGCAGCCGCAGCGCGGCGAGCAGATGAGTGCTGCCCTGACACCGCGCCGACTGTAGCCGCCTGCGTGTCGGGCCTACCGACGTCGAGCCGGCCTACAGCTTTGCGGGCCCCGGCCGGCGGCAAGCAATGACTGGCCGATCTCGCATGCGCATGCGGGCTTGCGCGGCGCAATGCGCTCGACGGGCTCAGGGAGCCCCTGGCATCGGCCGGGGACCGGCGCGCGGGCTGGCCGGGTATCACGCGCGCAGGAGCCGCGCCGCCCTGATGACGGACGGCGTGCAGCGGTGGAGAAATGGCGATTGGGGGTGTCGGCGAAGCCGTCGGGGAAACCGCTGCGGCCGAAAAAGGCAGGACCTGCCAAGGCCGACAACAAGGACGATGGCCGCCTAGCTCGCGAGAGCGCCGCCCCTGACTCGTCCGTCGCTGCCGAGACCTCGTGCACGGAGACCGGCGCTGGCGCCCGGCGGCATGCGCCGGGCAGAGCGGGGCCGGCCGTTACCAGGCGTTGAACCACCACTTCGCCATGAAGACGGCACTGACGAAGATCAGCATGGCCGTTGCGCCAACCTTGCCAAAGAACAGCGCGTTGCTGAACATGGCGCGCCAGACGCCGGCGATGGCCTCAGCGCCGCCGTCCATGGGCTGGCCCTGCCGACCGAAGCCCAAGCCCCCACCGCTGCTGGTCTTCTGCGCCTGGGCCGGCGCCGGCGCCGGATTGGAGGCGCTCTCCACCCGCGGCTCGGCGGCGATGAGCGCGTAGGGCTCGGTACGGGACACCTTGAAGAACTCGATCTCTGACTCGGCGCCCGCCTTCTCGATGACGACGAACTCGGTGTCCGCCGCCAGCTGCTTGTCTTCGGCGAACATCAGCGCGAAGGCCTCCATGTCCTCGGCTTCGCTGATGTATTCCCATGCCTTGATCTTCTCGGGCCAGGTTCGTCTTGCTGCGTATCGCATGGCTCGCTCCTCTCTCGATGGAAACCCTTGTCGCACAGAAAGCGCCGGCGGCTCCCCAAGCCCTCGCGGCCCGTGCTCGAGCATACCCCGGCTGCTCGGGGGATCTCGGCAGGGGGGTCTCCGCATGGTTGCTTGCGCCCCGTCACTTGGGGCCCCCGACGGCTGTCGTGTAGACTGGACACGACTAGGTGTCTAGAAGGATAGACACTTGAGTGAAGACTACAGCAAAACAGGGTCAAGACGGCATGCCCGGGCTCAATAAACGTGTGATCATCATCGGCGCCGGCATGGGCGGCCTCGCTGCCGCCCTCAAACTGGCGCTGGCCGGCGTGGACGTCACCGTCCTGGAGGGCGGCCACCGTCCCGGCGGCAAGCTGCGCGAGCAGCACAAGGGCGACAAGTCCTTCTACACCGGCCCCACGGTGCTGACCATGCCCTGGGTGTTCGAAGAAATCTTCGCAGAGGCCGGCGCCGACTTCCGCGAGCGGGTCAAGCTGCATTGCTCCGACGTGCTCGCCCGCCACGCCTGGAGCCGCGACGAGCGCCTGGACCTCTACGGCGACCACGAGCGCTCCGCCGAAGCCATCGCCGAGTTCGCCGGCGCCGCCGAGGCGGACGGCTTCCGCCGCTTCGCCGCCCATGCCAAGCGCGTCTACGAGGCGCTGGACGAGCCCTTCATCCGCTCGTCCCAGCCCACGCCCATCAGCATCTTCGGGCGCTTCGGCTGGAACGGCCTGAGCGAGCTCATGCGCATCAAGGCGGTGTTCACCCTCTGGCAGGCGCTCGGGCAGTACTTCAAGGACCCACGCCTGAAGCAGCTCTTCGGCCGCTATGCCACCTATGTCGGCGCCTCGCCCTATCGGGCGCCGGCGACGCTGATGCTGGTGGCGGATGTGGAAAGCCGCGGCGTCTTTGCCGTGGACGGCGGCATCCACCAGCTGCCGGAGGCCCTGGCGGCCCTCGCCGAGGAAAACGGCGCGAGCGTCCGCTACGGCGCCAAGGTGGCAGAGATCCTGGTGGACAACGGCAAGGCATGCGGCGTGCTGCTGGACGACGGCGAGCGCTTGGACGCCGACGCCGTCATCTGCAATGCCGATGCGGCGGCGCTCGGCGCCGGCCTGTTCGGCGAGGAGGCGCGCGCGGCGGTGGCGCCGATCCCGGCCGCCAAGCGCTCGCACTCCGTGGTGACCTGGAACCTGGTGGCGCGCCCGCAAGGCTTCCCGATGCACTACCACAACGTCTTCTTCCCGCCGGACTACAAGGCGGAGTTCAAGGCGGTCTTCGACGAGCTGCATCTGCCCCGGGACCCGACGGTGTATATCTGCGCCCAAGACCGCGGCGACCCGGACGCGCCGGCGCCGACAGCGCCGGAGCGCCTGCTGCTGGTGGTGAATGCCCCGGCCCGCGGCGACACCGAGACCATCCCGGAGGCCGAGATCCGCCGCTGCGAGGCGAGCGTCATGCACTTGCTGGAGCACTGCGGCCTGACCCTGGCCGACAGCGAAGAGGTGGCCGTCACCACGCCCACCCATTTCGAGCAGGCCTATCCCGCCTCGGGCGGGGCCGTGTTCGGGCGGGTCAATCACGGCTGGTGGGGCTCCTTCGACCGTCCCGGCGCCGTCACCAAAATCTCCGGTCTCTACACCGCCGGCGGCAGCGCCCATCCTGGTCCAGGCATCCCGATGGCGTCCATTTCCGGGCGTCTGGCGGCGGACCGGGTGCTGTTGGACCTCGGTGCCGGCAGCGGGCGCAGCGCGAGCTGAGCATCAGGCTGCGCGACGCCGCCCACACGCCGATGCCCGAGGACCAGCGCGCCCCTTCGCCGGCGCTTCTCTCCCGCACCGCCGCCGCCGATTGCGGCGGCGCAGGCGCCGGCCCATGCCGGTACCGACAACCGGCACATTGCCATGGCTGAGCACCACGTCGTCATCATCGGCGCGGGCATGGGCGGCCTTGCCGCCGCGCTGCGCCTCGCCACCCGCGGGGTGCGGGTCACCTTGCTGGAGCGCGCATCCAAGCCCGGCGGCAAGATGCGTGAGGTGGCCGTCGACGGCGCCCTGGTGGACTCCGGGCCCACGGTGGTCACCATGCGTGAGGTGTTCGAGGACCTCTTCGACGCCGCCGGCGCGAGCCTCGGGGATCATCTCGACCTGCGCCAGGCGGATGTCCTCGCCCGCCACGCCTGGAGCGCCGACGAGCGCCTGGACCTGTACGCCGACATCGAGCGCTCGGTGGAGGCCATCGGCGACTTCGCCGGCAGCCGGCAGGCACGGCTCTTCCGCGATTTCTGCGCCCGCGCGGACGACATGTTCCGTACCCTGGAGCGGGCCTTCATCAACGAAGCGGCACCGACACCGCTATCGCTGGTGCTGGACTCGGGGCTCATCCCGGTCGCGCGGCTCAAGCCCTACTCGACCCTGTGGCAGGACCTGGGGCGGTTCTTTCCGGATGAGCGCCTGCGCCAGCTCTTTGGGCGCTATGCCACCTATGTCGGCTCCTCGCCCTTCCGGGCGCCGCCGACGCTCGGCATCGTCGCGCATGTGGAGCTGGGCGGCGTCTGGCTGGTGGAGGGCGGCATCCACCGGCTGCCCGCGGCGCTGGCGGCCCTGGCCGCCGAGCGCGGCGTGAGCCTGCGCTTCGGTAGCGCCGTCAGCGAGGTGCTGGTACAGCACGGCCGTGCCGCCGGCGTGCGCCTCGCCAACGGCGAAGAGCTGGCCGCGGATGCAGTACTGTGCAACGCCGACAGCGCCGCCCTGGCGGCCGGCCTGTTCGGGCGCAAGCCAAAGCGTGCCGTGCGCCGGCACGGCGTCAAGGCGCGCTCGCTGTCGGCGGTGACCTTCAGCATCAACGCGCCCACGTCCGGCTTCCCGCTGGTGCGGCACAATGTCTTCTTCAGCCGGGACTACGCGGGCGAATTCTCGGCCATCTTCGAGCAGGGCCGCATTCCGGACGAGCCCACGGTCTACGTCTGCGCCCAGGACCGCAACGACGCCGGCACCGACCCCGGCGGCCCCGAGCGGCTGTTTTGCCTGGTGAACGCCCCGCCGCGCGGCGACATTCAACCCTTCGACGCCGGAGAAATCGAGCAATGCGAGGAGCACACCTTCAACCTCCTGGCCCGTTGCGGCCTGCAGGTGGACCTGGCGCCGGAGCGCCGGGTCATCACCACGCCGACGGAGTTCGAGCACCTGTTCCCGGCCACCGGGGGCGCGCTGTACGGGCGCACGTCCCATGGCTGGCAGGGTCCGTTCAGCCGCTCGGGGGCGCGCTCGAAGGTGCCGCGACTATATCTGGCGGGGGGCAGCGTGCATCCGGGTCCGGGGGTGCCGATGGCGGCGATCTCCGGGCGCCTGGCGGCGGAGGCAGTGCTCGAGGACCTGAGCTCGACCTGAGCGTCCCGCCCCGCGGCTATGCCTGGTGGTATGTCGACGCCCTGAGCGACGACGGCAAGCACGGGCTGACCCTCATCGCTTTCATCGGCAGCGTCTTCTCGCCCTACTATTTCAAGGGCCGCAAGCGCGGCGCCGAAGACCCGCGGGACTATGTCTCCCTCAACGTCTGCCTGTACGGCGAGGAGCGGCGCTGGACCATGACCGAGCGCCGCGCCGGCTCGCTCGAGCAGAGTGCATCGACGCTCGGCATCGGTCCGAGCCGCCTGCACTGGGACTGGGACCAGGGGCTCACCGTGGCCATCGACGAGATCGGCACGCCCATCCCCCAGCGCGTGCGCGGGCGGGTGCATGTGACCCCGCATTTCATCAACGAGCGCGTCTTCACGCTGGACGAGGCCGGCCGCCACCGCTGGCGCCCGGTGGCCCCGAGCGCACGGGTGGAGGTGGAGCTCCAGAAGCCCGAGCTGCGCTGGAGCGGCCACGCCTACTTCGACCGCAACTGGGGCGACGAGCCCATCGAGGACGGCTTCGTCTACTGGGACTGGTCCCGCGGCGAATTCGCCGAGGAAGAGAGCGCCATCCTCTACAACATGGACCGCCGCCAGGGCGGGCCGAAGCAGATGGCGCTGCGGTTCTCGCCGCAGGGGGTCGATGAATTCGAGCCGCCGCCGAACCACCGCCTGCCGCGCACCCCCATCTGGCAGGTGCCCCGCGGCAGCCAGGCGGATGCCGAGCGCCCGCCCAAGGTGACCAAGACGCTGGAGGACACGCCCTTCTACTCGCGCTCGGTCATCGACACCCATCTGTTGGGGCGGCCGATCACCGCAGTGCACGAAAGCCTGTCCCTGAACCGCTTTCGCTCCCCCATCGTGCAGCACATGCTGCCGTACCGAATGCCGCGGCGGCGGCGGTGATGCGGCGCTGACCCAGGCCCGACCTCATGCAGGACATGGCAGACGTGCTCGGGCCCCTGTTTGCCGGGGCCCTGCGCTCCGGGCTGGTCATCGACCTGATCCTCCTACTGGTGCTCGCCGAGGCGGCGCTGCTGTGGTGGCTCGGGCGCCGCTTCCGGCGCGGGCCGGGCCTCGGCGCCGTCTGGCCGACGCTGGTCTCCGGCGTGCTGCTGCTGTTGGTGGCGCGCGCCGCGCTCACCGGGGCCGGGTGGGCCTGGATCGCGCTGCTGCTGGCCCTGGCGGGGTTGTCGCACGTGCTGGATCTGGTGCTGCGCGGGCGCTCCGGCCCCTCGTAGCCCAGCACGGCATCCATTCGGAGACGGATGCCGGGGAAGACGGATGGCCGCCGTCGACGCCGTTGCATCGTCCTCTTCAGCGGTACTAAGCCACACGCGAAAGTCGTTCAAAGACCGGATGTAGGCTCACCGCTTGGTGGACTGCGCTGCGCTTGTCCACCCTACGGCCTGCGCTTCGCTTGGTCCAAGCCCGGAGCTTTGTCCTTTTCGGGTCGTGCGTGGCGACAGGATCCCGTTATCGGCCCACGAGGCGCACCTTGCCCTCGGCATCCACGATGGCCCTGGGCTTGGGATTCGGGTCGTAGACGATGGCCTCGGCGCCGGGCCCGCTGGCCACAGGGTTGCCGGCGGCGGCCCAGTCCGCGTAGCGCATGGGCAGCAACCGCACCGCGCGATAGCCCCAATCCACTAGCTGCCGCGCGACCTGCGGGGCGTCGTCGCCGTAGAGCACGATGGGGGCCTTGGGGACGGGCGGAAAGCGCTCCCTGCTCGCGGCCAGGTCCTCGCCGGGGATGTTCACGGCGCCGGGAATATGGCCGGCTCGGGCGTCCCGGGTGGCGGCGATCGAGGTTCTCATACGACCCTCCGTCGGTCCATGCCCAAGGCGCGGGCGCAACATGCCGCGCCCGGGCCTTATCCCATACAGTCTTAATGGTAATACCAGGCCGGGTTTTGACAATGCCGCCGCACGCGGTCGCAGATCAGCACCGATGGGCGCGTCACGGCCTTTGACGAGCCAGTTGCCCCGGGCCGGCAGTCCGACCGCTGCGCGCTCGGCGGACTGAGACGGTTGAATTCGCCGGGCGGTTTCCTCAGGGTCGGTCGGGTTGGAAACGAGCAGTTTTCAAGCCGTCGAGCCCAACCCATCCGGAGGTCCCACATGACTCTGAGCACGCTGCGCCACACCGCCAAAACCATGGTCGAGCCCGGCCAGGGCATCCTCGCCATGGACGAGAGCACACCCACAGTCGGCAAGCGCCTCAAGGCTGTGGGCGTCGACAACACCGAAGACAACCGCGTCGCCTACCGCACCATCCTGCTCGGCACGCCGGGCCTCGGCGACTACATCAGCGGGGCGATCCTCTACGACGAGACCATCCGCCAGTCGACGACCGACGGCGAGCCCTTCCCCGAGCTGATGCAGCGCCAGGGGATTATGCCCGGCATCAAGGTGGACACCGGCGCCAAAGACCTGGCGCTGAGCGGCGGCGAGAAGGTCACCGAAGGCCTGGACGGCCTGCGCGACCGGCTCGCGGAGTACGTCGGCTTCGGCGCCAAGTTCTGCAAGTGGCGCGCCGTCATCGCCATCGACGAGGAAAAACCGAGCCGCGCCTGCCTGGAGGCGAACGCCCATGCGCTGGCGCGCTATGCGGCCCTGTGCCAGGAGGCCGGACTGGTGCCCATCGTCGAGCCGGAGGTGCTGATCAACGGCGCGCATACCATCGAGACCAGCTTCGATGTCACCGTCGAGACCCAGCGCCAGGTGTTCGAGCAGCTCTACCGCCAGGGCGTCCACTTCGAGGGCATGATCCTGAAGCCCAGCATGGTGATCTCCGGCACCGATTGCCCGCAGCGCGCGGGCGTCGAGCAGGTGGCCGAGCAGACCCTGCGCTGCCTGCAGCAGACGGTGCCGGCGGTGGTGCCGGGCATCGCCTTCCTCTCCGGCGGCCAGAGCGATGAGGAAGCGACCCAGCACCTGAACACCATGAATCAGATGGCGCGGGAGCTGTCCCTGCCCTGGCAGCTGACCTTCTCCTACGCGCGGGCGCTGCAGAACCAAGTGCTGGAGACCTGGCGCGGCGATGCCGCCAAGGCGGAGCAGGCGAGCCAGGCCCTGCTGCATCGGGCCAAGCTGAACGCGCTGGCCAGCCGCGGGGAATACACACCGGACCTGGAGCGTGCAGCGGCCTGACCCGGCCGCGGCCGTGGCCCCTCAGCCCGCGGCGCGGGCGACGGGGTCACGGTCGTCGCCGCGGCGCCAGATATAGAGCGCCGGGATGGCGAGGGTCGTGAGCAGGGTCGAGGAGATCAGGCCGAAGAACAGCGAGGTCGCCAGCCCTTTGAAGATCGGGTCGACGATGATGAACAGCGCCCCGATCATGGCCGTCACGGCGGTGAGCAGGATCGGCCGGAAGCGCACCGCACCGGCCTCGATGACCGCGTCGCGCACGCTGGCGCCGGCGGCCCGGCGCGCCTCGATGAATTCGATCAGCAGCACCGAGTTACGCACCACGATGCCGGCCAGGGCGATGAAGCCGATCATCGAGGTCGCTGTGAACTTGGCGCCGATGGCCCAATGCCCGACGATGATGCCGAGCAGGGTCAGCGGCACGGGCAGCATAATCGCCAATGGCAGCTTCAGCCGGCCGGAGCGGCCCACCACCAGGGCGTAGATCAGCAGGAAGGCGCCGATGAAGGCGAGGCCCATGTCCCGGAAGGTGGTATAGGTAATCTCCCACTCCCCATGCCAGAGCAGCACGGGCCCCTCGGGCGCCAGCGGCTGGCCGCGCAGGCGCACGTCCAGCTCCGCGCCCGCCGCCTGCAGCGCGTCCTGGACCTGGAGCATGCCGTAGATGGGGGCCTCGCGCTCGCCCGCCAGCGTCGCCTGCACCATGACCAGGCTGCGGCCGTTGCGCCGGAACACGGGCCGCTCGGTGTGCCGCCTCGCGACGTCCACCACCTGCCCGAGCTCCACCAAGCCCTCCGCCGCCGGGACCGGCGCCGACAGCAGCGCGTCCAGCTCGCCGCGGTCGCGGCGCGCCAGCTCGATGACCACGGGCCAGGCACCTTGGGCCGGGCGATCCGTAGTCGGCTCCAGGACACGGCCGCCCAGCAGGACGCCGAGCTCGCGCAGCACGGCGCCTTCGGAGACGCCGAGGCGCGTCAGCGCCGCTTGGTCGGGGCTCAGCTGCAAGCGCTCGCGGCGCACGCCGATGCTGTCGTCGACGTCGACGACGAAGTCGACCTCGGTAAAGGCCGCGCGCACATCCCGGGCGGCCGCGCGCCGGCTTTCGGCGTTCGGCCCATAGACCTCCGCCAGCAGGGTCGCGAGCACCGGCGGCCCCGGCGGCACCTCCACCACCCGCATCGCCGTGCCCGCCGGCGCCGACACGCCGTCGATGCGCTCGCGGATGGCAAGCGCGATGGCGTGGCTGCTGCGTGCGCGATCAGCCGCCGGCAGCAGGTTGACCTTGATGTCGCCCTGAAACGGCAGCTCGCGCAGATAGTACTGCCGAATCAGGCCGTTGAAATTGAACGGCGCCGAGGTGCCGGCATAGCGCTGCAGGCTGGTGATCTCCGGCACCGGCGCCAGGCGCTCGGCGATGGCCCCCAGGACACGGTCGGTCTGCTCCACCGTGGCGGTCTCGGGCAGGTCGACGACGACCTGAATCTCGCGCTTGTCATCGAACGGCAGCAGCTTGACCGTCACCGCGGAGACGGCGAACAGGGCAAGGGACCCGAGCGTCGCCAACAGCACCGCCAGCAGGAACAGCGCCGCCCGGCGGCGGGTGCGCAGCACGGGCTCGGCGACGCGCCGATACAGTGTCCCGAGGGGCCCGCCGCTGCTGCTCTCGCCGCCGCCGTCGCCCCGGCGCCCCAGCAGCCGCGGCCAGGGCGCGCGCAGACGGCGCAGGCGCAGCAGCAGCCAGGGGGTGGCGCTCAGCGCCACGGCCGTGGAGAAGATCACCGCCGCCGACGCATTGGCCGGAATCGGCGCCATGTAAGGGCCCATCAGACCCGTCACTGCCAGCATCGGCAGCAGGGCCGCGATGATGGTGAGCGTGGAGATGATGGTGGGGTTGCCGACCTCGTCAACGGCTCGCACGGCGCTGGCCGCGGCCCGGGCGCTGTCCTCGGGCGGCGCCCCGGCCCAATGGCGGGTGATGTTCTCGACCACCACGATGGCATCGTCCACCAGGATGCCGATGGCGAAGATGAGCGCGAACAGGCTGACGCGATTGATGGTGTAGCCGAAGGCCCAGAGGGCGAAGAAGGTGAGCAAAATGGTGGTCGGGATCACCAGGCCGACGACGATGGCTTCGCGCAGGCCGACGGCGACCGCGATGAGCAGGACAATGGTCAGGGTCGCGCCGATGAGCTGCCACAGCAGTGCCCGCGCGTTGTCGTTGGCGCTCTTGCCATAGTTGCGCGTGACGGTCACGGTCATTCCGTCCGGGATCACCTGATCACGCGCCGACGCCAAGACCTTGAGCGCCGCCTCCGCCACCTCGACGCCGTTGGCCCCCGGGCGCTTACCCACGGCCAGCACCGCCGCCGGTCGCGCCTGCGACGAGCCGTCGCTGCCCGTATCCCGGTGCCACACCAGCGGCCCCGGCTGCGGCGGGGCGACCAGCGTGCGTGCCAGGTCGCGCACATAGACCGGCCGGCCGTCGCGGCTGGTGACCACCAGATTGCCGATGCTGGCGGGGTCGCGCAGCCCGCCGCCGAGCTTCAGCGCTTGACGCCCCGCCTGCGGCGACAGCAGGTCCCCGGCGGAGAGGTTCTCGTTGGCGGCGGCCACCCGCTCGGCGAGGGCGCTGGCGCTGACGCCCCAGCGTGCCAGGGCACGCGGGTCCGGCTCGACGCGGACCTGTGTCCCGCCGGCGCCCACCAGATAAGTCAGGCCGGCGCGGTCGATGCTGGCCATACGCCAGCGCAGCTCCTCGGCCACATCCCAAGCATCGGCGCGGCTGTAGCGGTCTGCCGCCGCTGCGGTGGGTGCCACGGTCAGCGTGACCACGGCGACGTCCTCGATACCGCGGGCGACGATCAGCGGCTCCGGGATGCCGGGGGGCCGGCGCTCACCGTTGGCGCCGATGCGCTCGATCACGCGCAGCGCGGCATCGTCACTGCTGGTGCCGGGATAGAAGCGGGCCGACACCACGGCCTGGTCTTCGCGGCTTCGGGAGTAGACGTGGTCGACGCCTTCGATGCCGGTGACGATGTCCTCCACCGGCCGCGTGACCGTCTCGAGCACATCCTGTGCCGACAGGCCCGGCGCCGGCACGATGACCTCCACCAGCGGCACCGGAATCTGCGGCTCTTCTTCCCTTGGCACCTGGCTGATGCCGATCACGCCCAGCACCATGGCGATCAGGATCAGGATCGGCGTCACTGGGTTGTCGATGAAGCCTGCGCTGATGCGCCCGGCCAAGCCCAGTGGAGCCGCCGCTGCGCCGTCGTCCTGGTCGGTCATGGCTGGATCAGGCGGTCACCGGCGCGCAGGCCGGACAGGACGGTCACCCGATCGCCACGGCGGGCGCCGAGCTGCACGAGGGTGCGGCCACCAGCGACGCGTCGCACGAAGGTGAGGCCGTGGCGCTGGGCGATCAGCCGCTCGGGCACCAGCAAGCGCTCGACCTCGTCCAGGGTCAGCTGCACCGACACCCGGCGCCCCACCGGCAGCGCCGGTTGGTCCTCGGGCAAGCGCAGATCCGCCTCGATCCGCCCTTGCCGGACGTCCGGATAGAGCTTCAGGAGCTCGGCGGGTTGCGCGCCGGCCGGCGTTCGCAAAGTCAGCGCGCTGGCGCGTCGGAACCGGCGCAGGTGGCGCTCCGGTGCCGCGACGCGGATCACCGCCGGTGCCGCGGCGATGCGCGCAACCAGCCCGCCGGGCTGTAACGGGCTGCCGTTGGCGGGCAGGACCTCGATGACCCAGCCTGCGGCGGGCGCCGGCACCTCGCCGCGGCGACGGCGTGCGCGGAGCGTGTCGATCTCGGATTCCGCCGCTGCAACGGCATTCTCGGCAGACACGGCCGCCTGGCGCGCATCGTCGAGCTGGGACTGACTCATGACCTCCTGATCGCGCAGCTCTTCAGCGCGGGCGAGGGCGCGGCGGGTGCGACGCTGCCGACTTTCGGCCCGGCCCAGCTCGGCCTTGGCGGCATCGATGCGGGCCGCCAGCTTGGCGGGCTCCACCCTGGCGATGACCTGGCCATCTTCGACGCTGTCACCCTCGTCGACGTCCAGCTCGCGCAGCAAGCCGGCGATGCGCGTGCGCGCCTCGGGCCGCTCCACCGGCTGGACCTCGGCCTGCACGACGCGGGTCACCGCCACCCGTTCCGTTGTCACCACATACTCGGCCTGCTCGTCCCCGTCACCGCCAGCAGCGCCCGCCGGCACGCCAGTGACCGCGACCAGGCTGGCGAGCAGCAATGCAGTCGACGCACCCCGCCCGCCGGCGATACTCGGCCGACCATCGGCTGCCCCGGGCTGCCGCAGCATGTAACGGGCTCTATGAGGACTTGGCACGATCACGCACAGCAGGAAGCAAAGGGCATACCCGCTGTGCGCGTGCCGCTCGCGAGCCTGATCGGTGCCGGTCTCGGTGCGCCTACCCGAAGACTCGGTGGTTTCGACCGGCCGCCCGGGAATGGGGGATTTCCCAAGCCGGTGCGGCATATTCACCGGCGCGCATGACGCCGGCGGCGTGCGCGGGCGCCGCCGGTGCAAGCCCCCAGGGTAGGGGTCAGCCGGCGAGGGTCTCCACCTCGAAGCCGACGACGCGGCGCTGCTCGCGGCTGAATTCGACGCCGATCAGGTGAATCGGCTGGCCGCTGCCGCGGTAATGATCGGCATAGCCGCGTGCCTTGAGCTGCGCCAGCGCGCCGCCCTCCGCTGCCAGCTCCACGACCTTGAATTCGAACAGGTAGATCTGCGCGTTGAAGCGCAGCGCCATGTCCAGGCGACCGGCGTTGCTGGATTCTTCCGGAGTCAGATCCAGCCCGAGGCTCGCGAAGTAGGCATAGAAGACGCTGGCGTAATAGCCTTCGTACTTGGCGATCGGGTTGTTCCGGTACCAGTCGTGGGGGATGCTGGCGAAGAAAGCGGTGAACAGGGCCTCCATGCCGGCGAAGTCGTTGGCCTGCAGCAGCTCGCCCAGGCGCTGTTTCTGGCGCAGTACGGCCTGGGCGTCGGCAGTCCAGGCCTTGAGCAGGCTGTTGCTCAAGCTCTGGTAGACCTCGCGGTTGGGATAGCGCAGCCGGTAGCGATATTCGCCGAAGACCTCTTCTTCGCGCGCGATGGTCAAATAACCGGTCTGCCACAGCAGCGCCTCGGTGCTGATGTGGCCGACGTCGAAGGCGGACAGCATGGCGGAGTCCGCCTGAAGCTGGCCAAGCTGCGGCAGCCAGGCCTGGCGCTCGGTGAGCACGTCGATCAGGAAGGTCGGCGTCGCGGTCTCGAACCACCACGCACGGAATCGGCGCTTGTCGAACAGCAGCAGCACGTCGAAGGGGTTGTAGACCGCGTCGCCGGTCCAGTTGTAGCCGTTGTACCAGGTGCGGATCAGGTCGCGATCGAGGCCGTCGAGCTCCGCGGCGAAAATCTGGTCCAGATCGGCCTCGGTGTAGCCGCAGATGGCCGAATACCTGGCATCGACGGTGATGTCGTTGAGGTTATTCAGCCCCGAGAACAGGCTCACCTTGCTGAACTTGCTCACCCCGGTCAGGAACGCGAAACGGATATGGGCGTCGGCACCCTTGATGACCGAGTAGAGGTTACGCAGACCGTCGCGGTTCGCACGGGCAATGTCGGGGCGAGTCAGGTTGTCGAGAATGGGCTTGTCGTACTCGTCCACCAGCACGACGACACGCTCGCCATGCCGCCGGTGCGCCTGGCGGATCAGCTCGCCGAAGGCGCCGGCGATGTCGAGGTCCGCCGGGACTTCCACGTCCAGGCCCTCGGCGTTGATGCGCAGCAGGTCGCGAATGCGCGCATCCAGCTCGGCGCGCCCCGTGAGCACGCCCTCGGCGAAGCTGAGCCGGATCACCGGAAAGCGCCGGCCCCAGTCCCAGCGCCCGTGGGCTTCTAGGCCCCGAAACAGCTCCTCCGTACCGCTGAACAGCTCCGCCAGCGTATCCAAGAACAAGGACTTGCCGAAGCGCCGCGGCCGGGACAGGAAGTAGTATTTGCCTTCATCGACGAGGCGCAGCGCGAAGCCGCTCTTGTCGACGTAATAGCAATCCTCCTCACGGATTTCGCGGAAGGTCTGGATGCCGATGGGCAGGCGCTTGCGGGGCATGGCGGCGGCAAAAGCGGCGGTGGCAATGGCCGCAGTGTAGCGCGTCGTTCGGCTGTGCAGCTGCCAGCCGGGGAGCTCCGGGCCGGCTTGATTGCCGGGTGTCCCAGCGTCGGCCAGACCTACGGCCCTAGCCCCTAGCCCCTAGCCCCTAGACCGCCTGCATGCCGCGGCGCTTGAGCCGGTCCGGCTCCACGTCCAGCGCCGCCATCTCCGTGCGCACCGCCTGCTCGATGCCGGCGGCGTCCAGGCCGCAGACGCCCATCTGCTCGTCATGGCCGCCCTGCTCGACACAGGCGTCGGGCAGCCCGAGATGCAGCACGTGCACGGTCACGCCGTGCTCGGCCAGCAGCTCCGAGACCGCCGAGCCGGCGCCGCCGGCGACGGTGTTCTCTTCGATGGTCACCAAGAGCCGATGGCGGTCGGCGAGCTCGAGGATCAGCGCCTCGTCCAGCGGCTTGACGAAGCGCATGTTGGCCACGGTGAGCCCGAGCTTGCGCCCGACCTGCTCGGCCGCCTGCAGGCGGCTGCCGAAGGCGAGCAGGGCGGCGTCTTGGCCCTGTTGGCGCAGCTCGCCTTCGCCGATGGTCAGGGGGCCGGCGCTCCTGTCGAGCTTGCGGCCGGGGCCGGTGCCGCGGGGGTAGCGGATCATGGCCGGGCCGGGGTAGTCGTAGGCGGTGGTGAGCAGCCGGCGGCATTCCTGCTCGTCCGCCGGGGCGGCGATGATGAGGTTCGGCAGGGGGCGGGCGTAGCTGAGATCAAAGCTGCCGGCGTGGGTGGCGCCGTCGGCGCCCACCAGGCCGGCGCGGTCGACGGCGAAGGTGACGTCGAGCCCTTGCAGGCAGACGTCGTGCACCAGTTGATCATAGGCGCGCTGCAGGAAGGTGCTGTAGATGGCGACGACGGGCTTTAAGCCTTCGCAGGCCATGCCGGCGGCGAGGGTGACGGCGTGCTGCTCGGCGATACCGACGTCGAAGTAGC